>JBOFBH010000007.1:0-317640 GCA_051645425.1 Actinomycetota bacterium
CCTTAACGCAGCCAAGACCAATCACCCTCACCCGCTTGACTGCCGAGGAGGTTTGGACTCGCCCCTCTCACGCCTACCCAGCGACGCGTTCCTCAGTTTGGACACCCTGAGGGTCACCGTTGACGAGTCCGATGTCGTCGAGGAGTTCAACGGCGGTCAGGATTCGCGGGGTGTTATCGATCGCGGACAGCTCATCAATCGTGTTGTCGGTGAGATCGAGATCATTCATCTTTCGTGCGGTCACAAGGACGCGTCGCTCCAGGGTGCCGACCATCTTGTTGTAATCCTCGATGGCACTGTGCAAGGTACGACCAAGCTTGCGGGTGTGGCCCCCGAGCGTGGACAATCTGCCGTACAACTCGCGGCCTACTTCAAACAGTTCGCGCGCGTTACCCGCCAGCGCGTCCTGTTGCCAGGTGAAAGCAACAGTCCGTAAGAGGGCAAGCAATGTTGCCGGGGAGACAAGAACGACCCGTTGTGCCATCGCGCGTTCATGCAAGCCAGGGTCGGCGCTTAACGCTGCCGTCAGAATGGCGTCCCCGGGAACGAAGCACACCACCATTTCTGGGGTGGGGGCGAACGCCTCCCAGTAGGCCCGCCCCGCGAGGACATCCATGTGCCCCCGAAGTGCTTTCGCGTGCGCGGCAAGCAGTTTGTTTCTTGCGGTGTCGTCGTCTGTAGCCCCGGCATCAAGAAACGCGCTCAGGGGGGCTTTGGCATCGATCACCAGGTGCTTACCGCCGGGCAGGTGAATTACTAAGTCGGGGCGCACGGTTGCCCCTTCGGCGGTTGTCGCGGTGGCTTGCTCAGTGAAGTCCACTCGGCTCAGCAGCCCGGCGTATTCGACAACGCGACGCAGTTGGGTCTCCCCCCAGGTGCCCCGCGTAGAAGAGGATCGCAGCGCCCCCGCAAGGGACGCGGTTTGCTCGCGGAGTAGGTCGCTGGCTTGCGCCACCGTGCCCAACTGTTCGCCGAGTTTGGCGTATTGCTCGACACGGTCCCGTTCTAATGTGCCGACGTTGCGTTCAACTCGGGTCAACGTTTCACGTAACGGACTCAGGGCCGCGAGGAGGTCACCGTCAGTTTTGGCGTCGCTTTGCAAATCGTGGACGCGGGCGCGCAAACCGTCTCGTTCAGCGCCAGCCGCGGCGAGCTGTTCCCGCGTATGAGCTAACTGCATGGTGATGTCAGCCAGCTGAGTGGTGAGCTCTCGGCTTGTTTCACTGGCTTGGGCTTCGGCCTTCGCCCGGCCTGATGTCTTACCCGCCACATACCCCAGGGCAAGACAGCACGCCACGATCAGTGTCATCACGAGGATTGTCGTTAACGCCATGAACACACCGTGCCAGGGAGCACCGACAGTGCCGCGTACTTGCGGGGTGTGTCGGTCGGTAGGTTATCTTTTTGTGGCTCTCACCATTGGAATCGTCGGCTTGCCTAACGTTGGCAAGTCCACGTTGTTTAACGCACTGACTAAAAACGATGTGCTCGCCGCGAATTACCCGTTCGCGACGATCGAACCCAACGTTGGGGTGGTGCCATTACCTGACGAGCGGCTCACGGTGTTAGCCGAGCTTTTCGCCAGTGTGAAGGTCGTGCCGGCCACGGTGTCGTTCGTTGATATTGCTGGGATCGTTCGCGGTGCCAGTCAGGGCGAGGGATTGGGAAATGCGTTCCTCGCGAACATTCGCGAAGCTGACGCGATCTGCCAAGTGATCCGCGCTTTCGATGACCCAGATGTCATTCACGTTGAGGGCCGGGTGGATCCCGCTTCGGACTTGGAAACCATCAATACCGAATTGATCTTGGCTGATCTACAGACCTTAGAAAAGGCGATCCCGCGGTTGGAGAAAGAGGTCAAAGCAAAGAAAGCCGACCCAGCGTTGTTGGCGGCAGCCGTTGCGGCGCAAGGGATTTTGGCAGACGGTGTCACCGTGTTCGCGGGGGCGACCGCCGCTGAGCTGGACCTCACCGTTTTACGCGAGTTATCGCTCTTGACAACCAAACCCTTTCTCTATGTTTTCAACCTTGATGAAGCTCTCTTGACGGATGAAGCCCGCAAAACGGCGCTGCGGGATTTGGTCGCCCCGGCGGATGCGGTTTTCCTCGACGCGAAAGTAGAAGCCGAGCTCGCCGAGCTGGATGCAGATGACGCCGCTGAACTCCTTGCCGGCATCGGTCAAACCGAAGCTGGCTTAGACCAGTTGGCCCGGGTTGGTTTCGCAACGCTCGGTTTACAGACCTATCTCACCGCCGGCCCTAAAGAAGCCCGCGCGTGGACGATCCGGCAAGGCTGGACCGCCCCGCAAGCAGCGGGGGTGATTCACACCGATTTCCAGCGCGGGTTCATTAAAGCCGAAGTGATTTCTTACGACGCGTTAGTTGCCGCCGGGTCCATGGCCGAAGCCAAATCCCGCGGCCAGGTCCGCATCGAAGGCAAGGACTACATCATGGCTGACGGCGACGTGGTGGAGTTCCGTTTCAACGTTTAAGTCGGTGCGTTTCCGCAGTTCGAAGGGGGCCCCATGCCTCCCGCCGTGCTGTTGTTCCCCGCGACAAACTTCCTGTTAACCGGCGCGGGTGAGATCGTCGGCGGCGCGGGTGCAGGTACGAGCCGCATCGTCGAAGCGGTAGGCCAATGCGCGGAGGCGACCATCACTGTCGGTGCTATCCAGCGACTCACGGAGTGCGGAGAGTTCTCGGGCGATCCGGCGGGCTTGGGCAGCAATTTCAGTAGGGCTGGGGTCGCCGTCATGATCGGGTCGGTTAGGTGGAGTCCATGAGGATGGGTCAGCCGGTGCTAGCTGGGTGGTGCCGTTGGTTACTTCGGTGCTAGCAGTGGTGGCCGGTGGGGTTTGATGTGGTGATCGCATCGTGGTGTCCTTTCAGTGTGAGTTGCTGAGGGCGTAGGTTTCTTGTGTGGCAACGGGTTCCGCGGCCGGTTGCGGCGCTTTGGCCCACGAGGGGGTGGCCCAGTCGTGGGTCGTTCGCTGGCTGATCTCTCCCGTAGTGGGATCGATGACGCAAAGGCTCAGCCACTCTCCAGTGATGAGGTCAGCGATTTGTGGGTGCTGGGCGAGTACGGCGTCCACCGCACTCTGACTGGCCGCGATGACGGCCAGTAACCTCACCGGGGGGGCGATGGCTTGCCCGCCGTGGCGGACGGATTGTTCGGCTAAACCAACCCGCAGATCTCCGCCGGGGCCAGCGAGGACACCCAAAGCTCCGACTGGGTTGTGAGCGGTCTTACTGCCGGATCCCAGGCGTTGGGGGTCGGCGGTGGAGAAGAAGTATTGAGAATTGATCCAATGAGCCACCACCATCGGGGCGGTCATGATCGTCTCCAACAGGGCCCCGCTGGGGTCGTTCTCGGCGTCATAGTCGTGGAGGAACGCTCGTCCGCCAAGATCGAGCCCGGCAGTGATGGACCTTGGTCCGGCGATGAAGAACGCATTCCCCGCCAAACCCCACTCATGTCGGACTTCGCTGGCGTCCAGGGCGCGGCGTCGCACATGCCGTAGGGCGGCCCGGTCGTGGGTGCGGGGTTTTGCTGGTGGGGAGTACGTTCTGCTGCCTGGGAGCGTCCGGCAGCGTTCCGCGGCGCACGCTGCCCCGGCTGCTGCGAGGTCAGCTCGGATTGTGGTGAGGGCATCGCGGTGACTCAGCGGAACGTCGACCAGGTCGAGAAGCTGCACGGTATCCAGAGCGGTGTCGTGTTCGCCGGCGACAAATACTGTGTCGTCTGGAATGACTAAACTGTTCTCGCGCAAAGCATTTCGGCCGGTGGGGGAGTTCAGGATGGTAGTGGCCACCCGGGCGTTGAAGGCCCCTCGGTGGCCACCGCATGCTCCGCAGTCAAATGCGGAGGCCGCGGGGTTATTGGTGGACGTGCTGCCGTGCCCCACAAGGACGACTACTCGGGGTAGGTCTGGCCCCGATATCCCAGTAGCACGGGTGAAGCTCACGGCTGCCGCCACGAGAGCAGGGTCGGTGACATCTGGGAGGCATCGGGTGGACGGTGGGTTCACCCGGGTCACACCTGGGACGAGAAGCCGAGCAGCACCTATCAGTCCCTTGATGGCCGCGACGTCAACAGCGGCGAACCCACCGCCGGGGGTGCTGAGCGCTTTGCTTAACGCGGCTTTGGTCAAGTCGATGATCCCGGCGTCGGCAGGGTCCGCTTCGCGTACTTGGGCTGCTGAACCGATGAGGACGGGGAACCGATCGCTGGCTGGTGCGGTGCCGGAGACGCGGCTTACTGGTAGGCCAAAAAAACCGGCAAAACCTTTCGTGTGGTAGGCGCCTCGTTGTTCTACGTGCCGTCGCAGCGGCTCGCTGCGGACATCAATACAGAACACCAGGTCGGCAATGCGGCGTTCTGTAGTGTCAGGCCCTGGTCCTCGGGGATGGGTCTGATCGGCACGTAATTCGGCAGCTAAACCCGACCTTACGGTGTCTTCTTCGCGCCGGAGATCGGACAGCGCTAGCTCCAGGACGGCTTCGTCAACCAAGTCGTCCACTTCAGTGGCGGGTTTGATGACCGGCGTCGGTAGGCCCAATGCGTGGCGGGTCGCCGCACGAATCGCGAGAAGGTGCACGAGTGCATCAGCGTCGATTGCGCCAGCTGCGGCCTCACGACGGCTGAGGTAACCAGACCACCCTGGCAACCGTAGTAATTCGGTTCTGGCCCAACGAGTTCGGGAGTTATCGTCTGATCCGTCGGAGGTCCAGGGGTGAAGGTGAAGCAGAGCGTCAGCAGCATCGTCCGGTAATTTGGCGACGCGGTTGCGGCCGGCGCCGGTGAATACGGGGTCGGCAGTGGCGACGCGACGGAACCACGCCCAAAAGGAAAGTGCTTTATCGGGTGCCGGCCAGGGAGTGCTGCTGGTGTTCGTCCAGGCTGCTAGCCACCCGGAGATCAAAGAGTCCACCTGGCGTTCAGGGTTATCGTCCGCTGAATCAAGAGTGGAGTTGGGAAGCCCTAGGAGTGGGGTGAGTCCACGTCGTTGGGCCTCCTGGACTGCCTCGGTGAAACCGAGATGGCGCATCCCCTCGAAGGGGTTAGCCGCGACGAATGCTTGCCACCCCCAAGCCGGTGGCACGGACTGCGCGGCGTGTCGTACATCCTTATCGAGCTGGGCGCGATCCGCGTCGGAGCGGGGCAGGGGGGGGAGTTCGCCGGGGATTTCCTTGCCGCGCAGAGACCGGATAGTCACGGTGGGGTCGGCCAGGCGATGCAGGACGGCCCAGGCGCGGATCGGCGCCGCGTCGCGCAGGGCTGACATGGCAATAGCGAAGACGGCGATGATCCCCGCCGTGATCCAGCTCGCCAAGTTGGCGGCATCCTTTGGTAGGCCAGTGAAATCAGCGACCACCCAAACGGCCATGAGTGCGGACACCACTGCGATAGCAGCGATGAACCCGGCTGCGATGCGGTGAGATGCTTTGGCGCGCAACGACATGAGAGCGTATCCCGCTGCCGTAGTGGCAACCAGCACCACAACTGCACTGACCGGGTGTTGCCAGCCTGAATCGGCCGCTAACACTGTCAGGGCAAAAAGCCCACCCCCGACCCCACCGGCGAGCTGAGTTTTTCGTGAGGTGCGGGGCAGTGGGTCTTTACGGGCTTCGTTGATTTGCTCACCGGCCCAAAGGAACGCGATGGCCTTATAGATGCCGTGACCAAGCAAGTGCACCACAGCCGCGGCGTAGGCGCCGACAGCGACCAAGGTCACCATAAAACCCATTTGGGCGGTCGTGGACCACGCGAGGCGCGTCTTAGCGTCGGCGCGTACGAGTAATCGAGGGAATGTGGCGAGCGCGGTGGTGAGCCCGGTGACAAGCAGGGTGGTGGTAGTGAACTGGCTGGCACTGATGAACGGGATGAGATTTAGGACAAGGATGACGGGGGCGTTCACGACACCGGCGTGCAACAGTGCGCACACTGGCGCTGGTGCCACTACGCTCAGCGGAACCCAGCGGCTAAAAGGTAGTAAACCGCAACGGCTCGCGATCGCAATGACAAGCAAGACCCCGGCGACATGTATTGCCGCGGAGGAAGATTCGGTGACGGCCCAGGCGTTGATGGCATTAAATGACGTAGCCCCTGACGCGCTGACGATGAGTGCCGTCGCTGCTACAAGAGCTGAGTCGCCGATGAGGCGAGCGCGACGAACCTCGCGGACAGCGACATGGGTCGCTGCAATGTCGCGATGGTGGGCGATGAGTGCGCTGACCCCTGCGCCGGCGGCGATCCATCCACCGACCGCGATGACCAAGTTGGGAGTGGCCAATGTGAGGACGGCAGCCCCGGAAGTAGCGAGCAATAAGCGGTCGTAGCGGTCGCGGTGAGGATCACCGTCGAGGTGTCGGGATGAGAACGCCGCGACGATGATCACCAATGCGGTCGCAAAAATCAAGCTCATCGCGGCCAGCGTCGGCAGGGTAGTGATGATGGTGACCCCAAGCGCGGTCAGGAAAGCGATCACCGCCACGGCCACGGCGAGGCGACCGCTACGCGCGGTCAGATCGCGCCGAGTGGAAGATAGCGGCCAGACAAGCGCAGCACCGATGAGAAGGACGAGGGCGGGCAGCAAGGTGACCATGGACTCAGTAGATAACTGAAGCGCAAAACCTGTCAAGTAAGTCATGCATTTTAAATCCCGTATTAACAATCGTGTTACATTTGACATGCCCAGCGTAGGCTCCGGGAGTGGCTGAATGGACTTTTCTGACGAATCACGCGCACGTGCTTATCTGCCTCGCCCGTGACCCTGACCTCCGAATCCGCGATCTCGCGGAGTTGGTGGGCATCACCGAACGTGCGGCACAGCGGATCGTGGCCGACCTAGTGGACAGCGCCTACGTGGATCGCGCGCGTGATGGACGGCGTAATCATTACGTCATTCATCAGGATGTGCCGCTGCGCCATCCAGTAGAACAACCTCACCTCGTTGGCGACATTCTTCGTGTTCTTACGCCAACTCATTAACAAAGGCACTTCGGGCGCAAGATCGAATCTTCGCTTCTCAGCCCAGCGGCGCGACTCAGCCCAGCAGGGCGACGATAAGCCGTAGCAATCATCTTGGTGGCCATTAAGCTCTGACTCTCAGTTCATTCTTGTGAGGATGGCCGCTATGTCACGCAACCCACGCTTTGCGGTGCCCCGAGGTACCGCAAAATTCCTCTGCCTTGCTGTCATTGTGACCACCTCCGCGTGCGCAGAGCAGCCCAGCGACCAACCGAGCGCACCGATCGTGTCCGGCTCGTCGAGTTCGACCACGGACTCATCGGCTGTCTTGTGGTTCACCATGGATGATCAACCATTGGGGAGCGAGATCGTTTCATTGAGAGCCCAAGGGCCGGGGAGTGTCAACGTTGATGTCGTCTCAGACAGGGGGGGCGAAGCCCGGATTGTGGCTGGCCGTCCTGGTGCGGGTGGCGCTTTGCGCCCTCCGGTATTTGACGCGGATGGCCCACGAGCGATCATCCGCGTGACTAGCCGCTCGAGCCCAGACGGCATCGACCCGCTCAGCCCTCGAACGCGCCCATTTACCATTGCCGCGGATGTTTCTTTAGACGCTGGGCCCACCCGCGATGCAAGTGTCACCAGCACTGATGATGGTGACAACGTGGTGCAGCGAGGTCTCGCTGGTAAGCGGGCTCAATACAAAATTCAGGTTGATCGCGGTCGCCCGTCATGTCAGATCATTGGTTCTGCCGGGCGAGCGTTGGTGACCGGCCCCGCGCTGATCCCCAATTCCTGGTATCGGTTGTCTTGTACTAGGGACGCCGAAACGGTGATCTTCCACGTCACCGCTCACGGTTCGGATGGGGTAACCGGAAAGCCTTGGTCGAAAAAAATCATCGCTCCGACTGGCGATCTCAACTTCACTGCCCCTGAAGTGCCATTGTCCATCGGCGGAAAACTCACCAACGACGGAAAGATGAGTTCTGAAACGGATCAGTTCAACGGTTTGATTGATGCTGTTCAATTGCAGATTTCTTGAATGCCTGCCACGACAAGCAACCGGCCGCCTTACCAAGCCACCGTTTCGCTTTCTTAAGCCACCGTTCCGCTTTCTTAAGCCACCGTTCCGATGGCTTGCCCGATGCTGTATGTCACCGCCATCGCGAGTGCCCCACCACACATCGTTCGGATGATCGCTTGGCGTTTATTTGCGTCGCCAACGTGCGCGCTAAGCCATCCAGTTAAACCAAGGGCGGCAAGGACGGCTATTGCTGTGATCGGCACTCGCGCGGTAGGCCCAGGGAACACAATGGCCACCAGGGGTAAGAGAGCTCCAGCCGTAAAAGCTACAGCTGAAGCACCTGCGGCCTGCCACGGATTAGCTAAGTCATCGGGGTCAAGGTGTAATTCTGCGTCAACATGAGCGGCGAAAGCGTCATGAGCGGTGAGTTCTTCGGCAACCTGACGGGCAAGAGTGGCAGACAGCCCTTTCCCTCGGTAAATCTCAGTAAGTTCGGCGAGTTCCTCATCGGGAAGTTCGTCGAGCTCGCGGCGTTCTTTTGCCAGCAGTGCCTGCTCAGTATCGCGTTGCGTGCTGACGGAGATGTACTCGCCCACCGCCATCGATAAGGCCCCCGCCACAAGACCGGCTATTCCAGCGATGAGAATGACGGATCGCTCCATGGTCGCTCCCGCCACCCCAACCACCAGGCCGGCGGTAGACACAATCCCATCGTTGGCGCCGAGGACGCTCGCCCGCAACCAATTCAACCGACCCCCGATCGAGGTGGTGTGCTCCTCCCCTGGATGGGTGGGGTGATCAGTCATGGCGTACTCGTTTAAAGAGCGCCGCCGGCAACAGCAGGGGCGGTGGGGTCATTGGCCTCACCTTTCATTTCTCGGGCGACGAAATCTTCTAACGCAAAAAGATTGTCGCCGGCCCGCTGAGCGATCGCGATCAAGGTACCCATCGAGGACACTTCCTCGACTTGCTCTTTAAGAAACCACTGCATGAACTGCTCACCACGGTAGTCGCCGCCGTCGCGGGCTGCTTTGGCTAGCGCCTCGATCTGCCCGGTCACGACGCGTTCTTGACTGAGGGCGAGCTCAATCGGTTCCAACACGGACGTGAAATCTGTGGTGATGTCATCAATGCCAGGAATGCGGACTTGCTCGTCACTATCAAGCAAGTACTGCACCATCATCATCGCGTGGTTGCGCTCTTCGACTGCTTGAGCGTAAAAATGCCGCGCGAGTTGCGGCATGTCGTATGCGTCGAACCAGACCGCGACCGCAACGTACTGCTGAGATGCGGTGAATTCATGCCGGATCTGTTGCCGCAGTAGGTCAAGAAAGCGAGTAGTCATGGTGCCAATCCTAGCGCTGGGGATCGCGGGCCTTGCGAGTCGCGACCCCCAGCCCAGGCTTCTCGCTACTGCTGAGGCGCCACCAGCTCACGGAGAGAGAAAGGGTCAGCCGACTTCGCTACCGCTGTGGTTTGGGCAGTGGCCGCGGAAGGTTCTGGTAGGGGGGCGCATTGAACATCCGCGCGGGCGCCTTTCCTGCGTTGTGGGAGCGCGCCCGTAGCGAGGTAATCCGCGATCCGGTGATCAACACAGGTGTTCCCGCGCAACGAACCAGCATGGTTAGTGCCACCGGTGACTTCGATAAGTCGCGCTTTCGGAAAAAGCTCGCGCACGGTGAGGCTACCGGAGTATGGAGTAGCAGCGTCCAGTGTTTCGCCGATCATCAAAATTGCTGGCGCTTTCGTGCCGTTCACCGTGACCGGTTTTCCAGCTTTGGCCGGCCACGCCTGGCACGGAGCGTTGAACCAGGTGTTGGCCCACGTGAAGAAAGGTGCTCGCGTGGCACTGCGCTGCGCATTCGCCTGCCAGGTAGACCACTGCGCCGGCCACGTGGCATCCGTGCATGAGGTGGCAAGGTACGCCGCGTATGCATTTTCGTCGCTGTTTGCGAACTGGGCGTACAAAGCCTCCACGGTTTCCCCGTCGCGCTCATTGACCCACCGGGATAACCCGTCCGCGAGGGCAGGCCAGGTGCTCTGGCTGTACGCAGCTGGGACGAACAGGTCAGTCCATTCCGCCGGACCGACCGTGCCAATAGGCGCAGCGGAGATGGTGTTCAGTTCGCTAGACCAGCGTTTGCGGACCGCGGATGCGGTAGTGCCCAGGCCGTAGGTGTTGTTGTTGCGAGCAGTCCAGTCGAAAAAACGGTTCAGCACTTTCTCAATAGCGAGGTTCTGATTCAGGTTCCCTTGGTACCACACCGTGGTGGGGTCAACCGTGCTGTCGAACACCATCCGGCGGACGCGTTGGGGGTACATCGTGGCGTACACCTGCCCCAGGTAAGTGCCATAAGAGAAGCCGAGGTAATTAATTTTTCTCTGCCCCAACGCTTTTCGTAGCTGGTCCATATCGCGAGCCGTGTCTGTGGTCTTCATATGATCGAGTAGCTCGCCGCCGCGGTCACAGTCTGCGGCGTATTCACTGGCCCGGGTGCGCCACGCGATCTTGGTGTTCTTGGTCAACGGTCGATAGTCGGGACGTGTCTCAGTGAGGTACTCGGGATCACATGACACGGAAGGTGTACTGCTGCCCACCCCGCGAGGATCAAACCCGATCCAGTCATACGCTGCCCCAGCGCCGTCAGGAATGAACGAACCGAAAGCGGAGAACCACAACCCTGATGTCCCCGGGCCGCCAGGGTTGACGAGCATGACGCCCTGGTAGTTCTCGGCTGAGACTGTATGCCGCACTCGCGACACCGCGAGACTAATCTTTTGGCCGGTCGGCTTGGTGTAGTCCAGGGGTACTGCCAATGACCCACATTCGGCTTGTGCCGCTTGCAACTGTGGGTCTTCGCAGGCGCCCCAGGCGATCCGGGTGGCTCCATACCCCTCAGTCGACTCGGCAGCGGCCGGCGCTACTCGTAACGTTGCGTTCGCAACTGTGGGGGCCACGAAGGCGCCACTGGTGAGGGCGCTCACCAGTGCTGCGGTCATCACTCGTCGAGGGCGCGGCGCGCGCACGGCAGACTTCAGGGCAAGGTCGTGTGGGAATGAGGGCGTGGGGTCAAGCAAAGCAGCGCGGCGCGCTCGCATGCGGTCTCCTTGGCGGACGGTGAAGAGCGAGTAACAGAGACGTTCACCCATTTGGGTGAATCTGACAACTCACTGTGCCGCGAGTGCTACTCCTTGAGCAAGGGCCCTGGCTGAAACTCCTGCTGAGTGACCTCCGTAAACTCACCGATGGCTCACTCTCTCGCAGGTAGGACACTTTCATGCCCGTACGTACCCGGGACGACGTGCGTAACGTCGCCATCGTCGCTCACGTAGACCACGGAAAAACCACGCTGGTCGATGCCATGCTGTGGCAATCAGGTGCCTTTGGTGAGCACCAACATGTCGCCGAACGAGCCATGGATTCCGGTGACTTGGAACGTGAAAAAGGCATCACCATCCTGGCGAAGAACACCGGTGTCACCTACCGGGGCCCAGCTGCGATGGCCGCAGGGCTGACCGACGGCGTCACGATCAACATCATCGACACCCCCGGGCACGCTGACTTTGGTGGTGAAGTGGAGCGTGGCTTATCCATGGTGGATGCGGTGTGCCTACTCATTGATGCCAGTGAGGGCCCTTTGCCGCAGACCAGATTCGTCCTACGGAAAGCACTCGCGGCCCGCCTGCCGGTCATTTTGGTGGTGAATAAGGTAGACCGTTCAGACGCCCGGATTGCTGAGGTCGTCGATGAGACGTACGAATTGTTCCTCGATCTGGATGCCGCTGAAGATCAAATCGATTTCCCGATTGTGTATGCCTCGGCCCGAGCTGGCCGCGCATCCATCACTCGTCCGGACGATGGTGGTCTCCCAGACAGCCCGGACTTAGAGCCGCTGTTTGAGGCCATCCTCGGGCATGTCCCGCCGCCGGCCTATGACGACGAAGCCCCCTTGCAAGCCCATGTCACCAACTTGGACGCGTCCCCTTTTCTGGGCCGGATCGCGTTGTGCCGCGTGCATCAGGGCACGATCCGTAAAGGCCAGCAGGCCATGTGGTGCCGGGCCGATGGCAGTCAAGAACGGGTCCGCATCACCGAGTTGTTGATGACGAAAGCATTGGAGCGGCACCCCGCCGAGCAGGCCGGTCCGGGGGACATCATTGCGGTCGCCGGCATCCCCGAGATCACCATCGGCGAAACCTTGACGGATGTGGACGATCCACGCCCTTTGCCGCCAATCACCGTGGATGAGCCGGCGATCTCGATGACGATCGGCACGAATACGTCTCCCTTGGCTGGGCGGGTCAAAGGCGCGAAGGTCACGGCCCGGTTGGTGAAGGACCGCTTGGACCGCGAACTCATCGGCAACGTCTCGATGCGGATTTTGCCCACCGAACGCCCCGATGCCTGGGAGGTGCAGGGGCGTGGTGAACTCGCGTTGGCAATCCTGGTTGAGCAGATGCGCCGAGAGGGTTTTGAACTGACCATCGGGAAACCCCAGGTCGTCACGCGAGAGGTCGACGGTAAAACCCACGAACCCGTGGAACGACTCACCATTGACGCCCCGGAGGAACACCTTGGTGCGATCACCCAGTTGCTTGCCGTCCGCAAAGGGCGGATGGAACAGATGATCAACCATGGCACCGGGTGGATTCGAATGGATTTTTTGGTGCCCTCCCGTGGCCTGATTGGTTTCCGGACGGAGTTTCTCACCCAAACCCGGGGTACTGGGATCGCGCACCAAGTGTTTGAACGGTACGAACCGTGGTTCGGTCCGTTACAGACCCGCCCGTCCGGGTCGCTCGTGGCCGACCGTGCTGGTGCGGCGACCGGGTACGCGATCACCAACCTGCAAGAACGCGGCACGTTATTCGTCGGCCCCGGAACAGAGGTATACGAGGGCATGGTGGTGGGGGAGAATTCGCGCGCCGACGATATGGATGTCAACATCACCAAAGAGAAGAAAATGACTAACGTCCGTTCTAACGCAGATGAATTAGAGCGATTAGTGCCGCCGCGAGTGTTGTCTTTGGAACAATCCTTAGAGTTCTGTCGCGACGATGAATGTGTCGAGGTCACCCCGGAGGCGATCCGGATTCGGATGACCGTGCTTTCTGGGCATGACCGCGAGAAGTCCCGTTCCCGCGCCCGTCGCGGGTAGGTTTCGCGCCGCAAGCTGGCCGGCAGGAAGCACGGTAGGCGGGTGCGGTTGAGCCGCTGATCAGTGTGTCGTCATCACAAGGAGCTGGCAATGGATTCGCGTAGACGGCTCATGCTTGTTCATGCTCACCCGGATGACGAAACTTTGTCTACTGGCCTGACTATGGCGCGTGCGGTAGCCGATGGAGTTCAGGTGACGTTGGTGACGTGCACGCTCGGGGAGCTTGGCGAGGTGGTGGCGGACGATCTTCGTGAGTTCGACCCTCGGCATGGTGGGTTGCTCGGCCCGCGTCGGGCGGTGGAGCTCGCCGACGCGATGCGCACTCTTGGTGTCACTGACCACCGCCTTTTGGGCGACGGTCGATGGCATGACTCTGGTATGTCCGTCGTCAATGGCGTGATTCACGCGGACCCGCACGCACCACCGAACGCGTTCTCTTTCGCTGAGGTTGATGAGCCGGCCCGCGCATTGGCCGCGATCCTCGCAGAGGTTCGTCCGCACGTCGTGGTGACGTACGACCCAGGGGGTGGGTACGGTCACCCAGATCACGTGATGGCACATCAAGTCACCATGCGGGCAGTTGAGCTCATACCGGCCGAGGAGCGCCCATTGGTCCATTGGATCGTCGTCGCGAGATCCTGGGTGGACGACGCGCAGGATGCCCATGCCGAGCACGCTGAAGATCACATTGAGGAAGAGCGCGCTGATGCTGGCCTTGGTGGGTCACAACGCCCACCAGGGATGACCGGTCCAGGGCAGTGGGCGCCTTCCGGCGTGTCTGCTGTGGTGGACGATCACGAGGTGGACATCGTGATCACTGGATCCCCCCAGGATCAAGAGAAAGTCGCCGCTGCCCTGGCCGCGCACCGTACTCAGCTCATCGCACCCCACCCAGTCCAACAACGCGAGGGTTTTCGACGAGTCAGTGGCCCCCAAATCCCGGATGACCGTAAGCCTGTGCCGGATCTTTTTGCCGATGGACTTTAAGAACTTCGGTCAAGATAGTGCTCTAAGGCTTACTCCAGCACCTCATGCTGCAACGACTGATCGCTACCAGACGTAACTGGTGGTATCGCACGGGGTCTTAACGGGGGAAATTCTGCTGAGTCAGCGTCGTCGTCGTCCGCGATCGATGAGGCTTTGCCGCATGACTTCAGGTACGAGCTCCCCTTCTTCGTCAGCGGTACCCGATCCGACGGTTCCCCTCATTGGACAGCCATCGTTGACCAGCCAACTCAGCGAACAGCGAGTCGTGGGCGTGGATGTGTCCCAGACGCGGGAACGGACTCGCCGGCTCCGGTTACTCCGATTAGCTCTTCCAGGTGGGGTCGTCTGCGGGTGGTTGTGGTACCGCCTTCTTTCCGGTGACCCAGCGGGGTGGCCGTCGTTGCCCAGCATCGATCCGTTGTATTTCATGACCGGGTTGTTCCTCGCGGTCCTCCTGGTGGTGTTGGTTGCCTCCACGGTCGTGACTGGGCGTTCCCCGCATGTGATGGTTCGTCCCGAACAGATCGACGTCACCTTGGCGGATGTTGTGGGGATCGACGTGGTGAAAGCCGAGGTGGTGCGGTCGCTGAACTTATTCCTCGCCCACCGGACGTACGCCACCCACATGGGCGGGCGCCCTCGGCGCGGCATTTTGTTCGAAGGCCCCCCCGGTACTGGGAAGACGCACACCGCGAAAGCGTTGGCGCGAGAAGCGGGGGTGCCGTTTTTGATGGCGACGGCCACGTCTTTTCAGTCCAGTTGGCAGGGGGCGTCCCAGCGCCAGATCCGCTCATACTTCCGTGCGTTGCGTAAAGCGGCCCGGCAGTACGGCGGGGCGATCGGTTTCATCGACGAATTCGACGCCATCGCGTTACGCCGGCCCGTCGTGGGTTCAGCTACTACCGGTGGCACTGCCTTCTCGGGCGCTCCGCTGGCTACACCGGGAGTGATGTGCTGTGGTGGTTTGACCGGTCTCCCAATGGCAGGCTTGACGGGCCCAACCACCGAAACCGTTGCGGCAGTAAGCACGCCGTTTGCTGGTGCCGGTGATTCGCAGATGACAGTGAATGAGCTTTTGGTGCAATTGCAATCCTTCGATCAGCCCACTATTGGGCGGCGCCTGATAGGGCGCCTGGTGGATTGGGCCAACTTGGTGTTGCCTAGTCACCGGCAGCTACGCGCTCCAGTGACTCCCCCAGCGAACATCATGCTGCTGGCGTCCACGAACACCGCCGAACGCTTGGATCCAGCTTTACTCCGCCCGGGTCGGTTTGATCAGCGCCTCAATTTCGGCCTGCCCGACAAGACTGGCCGTCGGCAGGTGGTCGATCACTTCCTCACTCGGAAAGCCCATTCACCCATGTTGGATGACAGCGAATACCGGGACGCGTTGGCTGGGATCACCCAGGGGTATAGCCCCGCCATGATCGAAGGGCTGCTGGATGAAGCATTGGTTCGCGCTGTCGCTGATGATCGCACTGAGATGACCTGGCCGGATGTTGAGCAGGCCCGACTCATCACCGAGGTGGGATTGGGTCAGCCGGTGGAATACACCGACCATGAGCGCCGCCTCATTGCCACCCATGAAGCCGGTCACGCGACGATTGCCTGGTTGGTCGCGCCGCATCGGCGGTTAGAGGTGCTGACCATTGTCAAGCGGCGTGATGCCCTTGGTCTGCTGGCTCACGGCGACCCCGACGAGGTATTTACTCGGTCTCGCGCTGAACTGCGGGATTTGATTCGGATTGCGCTCGGTGGCCAAGTCGCCGAGGAGCAGTTCTTTGGTGACGTCTCCACCGGTCCTGCCGGTGATCTGCGATATGCCACCGGGGTGGCGGCGCAGATGGTTGGCGCCAGCGGCATGGTGGACACCCTCGTGTCGTATGCGGCGGTGCAAAGCTCGGCGTGGTCCGATCAGGGAATCGTGGGCCGTGTCCTAGGGGATGCTGAAGGCCGACGGATGGTCGAGGAGTTATTGCAGGAGCAACGACGACTAGTCCGCGATCTGATGCGAGACCACCAACATTTAGTCGCCGCGTTACGTGACGCACTTTTGGACCGTCATGAGCTGATCGGTCACGAGATCACCGACGTGCTGCGCGCCGCGTACGCGAATGGTCCGCGCGTGCATGTCGCCACACTCGCTGACGCGGATCCGGTGGAAACCCAGCCCCGGGTCACCGGAGGGAATGCCCAGCCACTTCGTTGACCGCCCAGTGGATCGCGCCGCCGGCAGTGCGACCCCGGCAGGGAAGGACATAATCGCCGGGTGAGCGACTCCCCGCCGAACACACCGGTTGACGAGGCAACGTTTCGCCGCGCGATGGGCCGCTTCGCGACCGGAGTAACAGTGATCGGCGCCAGGGTTGATGGTCTCGACCATGCGATGACGGCGAGCGCGTTCACGTCGGTGTCGCTAGACCCTTTGCTGGTGTTGGTGTGCGTGGAGCGGGACGCACGCTTCCATGAGGCAATCACGGCTGCCCCCGGCTGGACGGTTTCTGTCCTCGCGGAGAGTCAGCAGAGGATCGCAGATTGGTTGGCAACTCCTGGGCGTTCACTACAAGGGCAATTAGCGCAAGTTCCCCATCATCATGGCTCGCGCACTGGTGCCCCGCTTGTGGCGGGCGCGTTAGCCACACTTGAATGCCGCACCGTCCATCGATACCCAGGTGGTGATCACACCATTGTTGTCGGGAGAGTCATTTCCCTTGAGGTTCCCGATAACCCAGCCTCGCCACTTCTCTACCACCGTGGTTCTTATGCCTATTTCTAGGCTCAGCTGAAACTTTTAATGTTCGGTGCAGACATCTCGCGCCGTCTTGGCAGGTGGCACTCTTTCAACGAAATTGGTGACGGCTAAGGAAGTAGGTAGAAGAATTCATACTTACGGTACCTTGATACCGTGAGTATGAATATTAAGAGCTCTCGTGCACATGAGTTAGCGCGAAAGGCGGCAGCACTAGCTGGAATTACCCAGACGAGTGCTGTTGAGCATGCGCTTGAGTATTATCTCCGCGAGCTCGAGAACCAACGCGCGGCGACGGCGGTGCGAGTAGACCAAATACTTGATGCCTTGGATGCGCGCCTCACTGATCAAGACCGGGCAGCTTTCCGCTCTGCCGACCTCTACGACAACACGGGATTACCCCGGTGATCGTCGACACGTCGGCGCTCGTGGCCATCATTAGTGCCGAACATGAACGCGCTGCTTTTCTCGACGTCATCCGGCACGCCGGGCAAGTGGCGATTTCTGCCGCTACCTACGTCGAACTTGGCGCGGTGATAGATAGTCGCCGAGATCCGGTTATCAGCAGACTCATTGATGACCTCCTGTCAACGCTGCGCATTGCGGTTATCCCTCTTACTGCGGAACAGGCCGCCATTGGTCGTGCGGCGTACCGCGACTTTGGCCGGGGCAGTGGTCATCCGGCTCAACTGAACCTCGGTGACTGTTACTCATATGCACTTGCGCACGACACTGGTCGCCCATTGCTTTTCAAGGGCGACGACTTCGCTCATACCGACATCGTGCCCGCTTGATCTTGATCTTGATCTTGATCTCACCTGACACTTCTCAAGCGTCTATGGACGCCGTTTCTTTCGTCTAGGTGGGGGAGGGGGAATACGTTTGCCGGCCACGATGTCGGATAAACGCACTTCTACTTCATCGTGGGGGGTGCGAATTCGGGCCGCGGCGTGGTCGCCCGTTTCGTCCGGCCAGGCCAGTAAATCGCCGAGGAGATCACCGAAGCGGCCATCGGGTAAGCGGCGGCGGATCACCACACGATGCCCCACATTGGCGACGCTGAGGCGGATTGAGGCACGCCCTGCCATTGGTCACCTCCCCGGTGCGTGCGGGCTCTGATTACCAGGCGATACTAAATCCTGATTCGCGCGCGAGACGACGCGGCGACTCATAGGCGCAGCCCCATCGCACGAGGAGGACCAGACGTGACGTACGTCATCGCGCAGCCATGCGTCGATTTGAAAGACAAGGCATGCATCGAAGAGTGCCCTGTCGACTGCATTTACGAGGGGGAGCGTGCCCTTTACATTCACCCTGATGAGTGCGTTGATTGCGGCGCATGCGAACCGGTCTGCCCAGTCGAGGCGATCTACTACGAAGATGACGTCCCGGAGCAGTGGAAGGACTACTACACCGCAAACGTAGAGTTCTTTGATGACCTTGGTTCCCCCGGGGGGGCGGCCAAACTGGGCCTGATCGAGAAAGATCACCCGGTGATTGCTGCCCTGCCGCCACAAGAGCACAACGAGTAGAGGGTGCGGCTGCCGGATTTCCCTTGGGACTCCCTCGCCAGCGCTGCCAGTCGCGCCCGGCAACATCCTGGAGGTTTGATTGACCTTTCGGTGGGGACGCCTGTTGACCCCACCCCCGAGGTGATCCGGCAGGCGCTCCAAGGTGCGGCGGACGCGCCGGGGTATCCGCAAGCGTGGGGCACTCCGGATCTTCGTGCCGCTGTCGCGCAGTGGTTCGCCAGCCGTCGAAGAGTCACCGAGCTCGACCCGGACGGCGTGCTGCCGACCGTCGGCTCTAAAGAGTTCGTCGCGTGGTTGCCAACAATGCTCGGGTTAGGGGCCGGTGATGTGGTGGCCCACCCCGAGATCGCCTACCCGACGTATGACGTCGGGGCTCGGATCGCCGGGGCGACCCCCCTGCCCACGGACGTTCCCTTCAACATCGCCGGGCCGCCGCCGAAGCTCGTCTGGGTGAACTCACCCAGCAACCCGACGGGGCGGGTGTGGCGCTCTGATGAGTTAGCTGCCATCGTGGCGGGCGCCCGGGAGGTGGGTGCGGTTGTCGCCAGTGACGAGTGTTACGCCGAGCTGGGGTGGTCCGGTGAACCACTGCCCAGCATCCTTGACCCCGCAGTCTGTGGTGGCTCACATCAGGGTCTGCTGGTGGTGTACTCGTTGTCCAAACAGTCCAACCTGGCCGGGTATCGGGCTGGTTTCGCGGCAGGTGATCCCGTTCTGGTGCAACGGTTATTGGCGGTGCGCCGACATGCCGGCATGATGGTCCCGTGGCCTATTCAGCGGGCTATGCTCGCTGCTCTGGGGGACGCCGAGCACGTCGTCATCCAACGCGAGCGGTACCGCCGCCGGCGAGAGTCCCTTACCACCGGGCTACGCGGTTGCGGCTTCACTGTCGACCACTCCGACGCGGGGCTGTACCTCTGGGTTACGCGCGGTGCATCTGCCGCTGAGACCGTTGATTTCCTTGCCGCCCAAGGCATCCTGGTTGCGCCGGGGACTTTCTACGGGAAGGCCGGGGCTCGGCACGTTCGGGTCGCTCTCACCGCTGCTGATGGGCAGATTGATCAAGCACGGGATCGGTTACTCGCCTTAGGCTAGGTTTCCGGTGTGGCGATGCTCGGCGAGGGGGACCGCCTGAAACCGCTGTTGCCCAGCGGGGTAGCGTCGGGGTCGATTGTTCGATGCGAGTGATGGATTCACGGCTTAACTCATGCACTGCTTGAGGCGGACTTCAGATCGGTCGCGTTGCCACAGTACATCGGGTGGGATGCCCGAACGAGGACGGAGAAGAGCTCGATGGCTGATGACGCAATCCTCACATATCCGGGGGGAGATCTATCGCTGACTGGGGAATCCGCGGGGGAAGGTAATGACGCGTTCAACATTTCACCGCTACTCGCGCGGACTGGAAAGGTCACTTTCGACCCAGGCTTTGTGAATACCGCATCATGCCGATCCGAGATCACCTATATCGACGGTGACGCGGGAATTTTGCGGTATCGAGGTATTCCTATTGAACAGCTTGCGGAGTGCTCTTCCTTCGTGGAGACCACATATCTGCTGATTTATGGTGAGTTACCCACCGCTGACCAGTTAGAAGAATTCGACCTTGGTCTTCGTCGGCACACCTTGCTGCATGAGGAACTTAAAGGTTTTTTCGATGGCTTTCCCCGGGATGCTCACCCGATGCCGGTCTTATCGTCTGCGGTTTCAGCGCTGTCCACGTTCTACCAAGACAGCCTCAACCCGTTCGACCCGCACCAGGTGGAAATTTCCACGGTACGTTTGCTGGCGAAACTACCGACCATTGCGGCGTATGCGTATAAGAAGAGCGTAGGCCAGCCCATGTTGTACCCGGACAATTCTCTTGGTTTAGTGGAGAATTTTTTGCGGATGACATTTGGTTTCCCGGCGGAACCCTACGAACTGGATCCATTAAAGGTGCGCGCGCTCGATCAGCTCCTGATTTTGCACGCCGATCACGAGCAGAATTGTTCGACCTCCACGGTTCGGATGGTCGGCTCAAGTCACGCCAACTTGTTCGCTTCCGTGTCAGCGGGGATCAACGCCTTATTTGGTCCTTTACACGGTGGAGCTAACCAAGCTGTCCTGGAAATGCTACAGGGCATCCGCGACTCAGATGACGACGTTGATGCGTTTATGCGCCGGGTGAAAAACAAAGAACGCGGCGTTCGGCTCATGGGTTTCGGGCATCGGGTGTATAAGAACTACGACCCTCGTGCGGCATTTATTAAAACCACAGTTGATGCCCTTCTGAAACAACTTTCTGGGGGGGATGAACTTTTAGACATCGCGATCCGGCTCGAAGAGATCGCGCTTGCCGATGAATATTTCGTGGAAAGAAAGCTTTATCCCAACATCGACTTTTACACTGGGCTTATTTATAAGGCACTGGGCTTCCCCACGCGCATGTTTACCGTGCTTTTTGCGTTGGGTCGCCTTCCCGGGTGGATCGCACAATGGCGAGAGATGATTTCCGACCCCGAGACCAAAATTTGTCGCCCCCGTCAGCTTTACACCGGCCCGGCGCAACGGGATTACGTCCCTCTCAGTTCCCGGTAAGGGCGCTCAGTTACGGGCGCCACCCTAAGCGATTATGGCGTCTCCCACAGCACGTCGATCTGCGTGGTGTTCTTGGTAGGGACTGTTACCCATTCGTCGTCTGACTCTTTTCGGTCCCACATCCGGCCAGCAACGGTGACGCGTGTCACGCCGAATCGTTCTGCTCCGGCGACAGTCCACTGAGCTAGTGACCACGCGGTTCGTTGGTCCGGTGCGGTGAGCCGGATGCCAACCACGCCACCGTCTATCTCCTTGGCGGGGACGTTGACTTGTTCTTTTTTCAGGGCCGCCCGGTAGCGTGTGCGGCTAGCCTCCCCGTCACCTGTTGGTGGTGCTAATTGGCAGGTCAGCCCAGCAGGTGAATACCCGGCGAGAACAGAGGCGAAGGCTCGCCCCTCAGCTTCGTGGTCCGCATACGCCTGAGGGTAAGCGGACCGCTGCACTTCCTGTGCCACCATGGTGATCTCTTGAGATTCGTAATCGTCGATTTTGACTAACGCGTCGTAAAAGGCGTTGCTCGCGTAAACCGGGTCCATGATTTGCTTGGGTGTGCCCCACCCTTGAGTCGGGCGTTGTTGAAACAACCCAAGCGAGTCGCGGTCTCCATAATCAATATTGCGGAACTTTGATTCCTGGCGGGCGGTGGCGAGCGCGATAGTGGCCGCCCTCGCCGGGAGCTTTCGGCGAAGCGCGACACCGGTAATGGTGGCTACATTCGCCATTTGATCTGGGTCTACCTGAAAAGTTCGCTCGCCGACTTTCACCTCGCAGGACGGCACTGGTTGCCACGACCGATCAATGCCAGGGAAAGCCGCGACCAAACCCCACCAGGCGAGAGCTACCAGGGCCGCGACCAGAAAAATGCCAATAAGAAAGCGCCCGAGGCGCCGGGTGACCATGATCGGATCCTCTTAGTTGGAGAGGTTAGTTCGCATGGAGTGCGGTGTTGAGCTCGACGGTCGTACCGGGGCGGGCCACCATTTCAACTCGCCCGGTGGTGGAGTTCCGGCGGAGTAACATGTTGGACGCACCAGAGAGTTCACGCGCCTTGACGGTGGTGTCCGCTGCGTCCTCAGGCCCCGACCCCACGAGTGTCACTTTTGTCCCGGCGGTAATGTATAGGCCCGCCTCAAGCACGCAGTCATCGCCCAAGCTGATGCCCAACCCGGAGTTGGCCCCCAATAAACACCGCTGCCCAACCGAAATGACCTCGGTGCCGCCGCCGCTCAGGGTGCCCATGATGGACGCGCCGCCACCGACATCCGAACCGTCCCCTACGAGGACGCCGGCGGAGATCCGGCCTTCCACCATGGATGTGCCGAGAGTGCCAGCGTTGAAGTTCACGAACCCTTCATGCATCACTGTGGTACCGGGGGCCAGATGCGCACCCAGTCGGACGCGATCCGCGTCCGCGATTCGAACCCCGGACGGCATGACGTAATCCACCATCCGCGGGAATTTGTCTACCCCGTAGACGGTGAGCCGTCCATGGGCGGATAACCGAGCCCTGGTGCCCTCAAAACCGTATACCGCGCACGGGCCGGCGCTAGTCCACACCACGTTGGCGAGCACACCGAAAAGCCCGGTGAGGTTCAAATCGTGCGGTTGCACCAGCCGATGCGATAGTAAATGCAGGCGCAAGTAAGCGTCAGGCACATCGACCGGAGCCGCATCAAGGTCGATACTTGTCTGCACAATTGTGGTGTGCACATCTCGATCCGCGTCGTGCTTTTCTAAGGGGGTGAGAAAGGCGGGCGGAGTGGGGTTTGTCGTAGACGCGCCAAGAAAAGGCTCTGGGTACCACGTGTCAAGGGTCGAATTGTCGGAGGTGATGGTCGCCAAGCCGAAGCCCCATGCCGCACGTGTCATGGCCTGAGTTTACGGTTAATCGTCGATCCTTATGCACCCGGTGATAATGGATGAGTCGTAGGGTCGTCCTGTGATGGAAGCACTTGATTTAACCGCCGATGTCGTTGACTTGACGCGCGCGATCTGCGATATCGAATCGGTCAGTGGCCACGAAAAAGCACTGGCTGATGCGGTGGAAGGCGCGTTGCAGTTCATCCCGCAGCTAGAGGTGACCCGGCTGGGGGACGCGGTGGTCGCGCGCACTCATCATGGCCGGGCGGAACGAGCTTTGCTTGCCGGGCATCTGGATACGGTTCCGTTATCCCAGGCCAAAAATCTCCCCACTCAGCTGCATGGAGCGGGGGAGAATGCCGTTCTTTATGGCCGTGGCACCTGTGACATGAAAGCTGGGGTGGCGGTCCAATTAGCTTTAGCCGCAACGGTTTTAGAGCCAGCTCGTGACGTTACATACGTGTTCTATGACGGCGAGGAGGTAGCAGCTGAGCACAACGGGTTGCTCCGGATCGCTCGTGTCGCACCGGAGTTGTTGGCCGCGGATTTCGCGGTCCTCCTTGAACCAACAAACGGGCAGGTTGAGGGTGGGTGCAACGGCACCATGCGAGCGGAGATCACGCTTACTGGTGTGGCGGCACATTCGGCTCGGGCTTGGATGGGCCGCAACGCGATCCATGCTGCCAGTGATGTGTTGGCTCGGCTCAATGCCTACCAGCCGAGGGTCGTGGAAGTGGACGGTTTGCGCTATCGAGAAGGTCTGAACGCGGTGCGGATTGTCGGTGGGATCGCTGGCAACGTGATCCCGGACCGCTGCGTGGTCACGGTTAACTACCGGTTCGGCCCAACCCGGAGTCCAGCGGAGGCGCACGCCCATCTACAGGAAGTTTTTCCCGGTTATGAGGTCATCGTGGTGGATCAAGCTCCCGGCGCGCTTCCCGGCTTACGTCGGCCATTGGCCCGAGCGTTTGTGGATGCGCTGGGCGTCGGTGTGGCTGCCAAAGAAGGGTGGACGGACGTGGCCCGGTTCAGTGAGCTTGGTATTCCAGCGGTCAATTATGGCCCAGGAGATCCAGCGTTGGCGCATGCCGATGATGAGCGAGTTCCTATCGTCCAAATCCGTCAATGCTTAGCCGCGATGCGCCGGTGGTTGCAGTGAGCACTACCCTTTGTTCGGGTCTTGCATGAGGTGGTCTGCTCCTGCTCTCTACCTCGTTCCCACTACCGTGAGTTGTCATGACGACTTCACCACAATCTGATGTGCACTCCGATGGCGTTTCTCCGTCGTCTTCTGAGTCGGAGTGGACGACCGGGTATCGGCAAGGGCCGGTCACGCTTCGCGGTGACTTGGTTCCTGGAAGCACAACAGACCAGCGGCTCCTCGATACACGTGGCCCCAGCGATTGGGTGCACACTGACCCGTGGCGGGTGCTGCGGATCCAAAGCGAGTTCGTGGAAGGTTTCGGTGCGCTAGCCGAGGTTGGGCGAGCGGTCAGTGTTTTCGGTTCAGCCAGAACTCCGCTCGATGACCCGACCTACCGACTGGGTGTCCAGGTGGGTCAGCTCCTTGCCGAGGCCGGGTACGCGGTGATCACCGGTGGTGGCCCCGGCGCGATGGAAGCAGCGAACCGCGGCGCCCAACAAGCCGGTGGGGTCAGTATTGGGTTGGGGATCGAACTTCCTTTTGAACAGGGCATCAACGAATACGTAGACCTTGGAGTGAACTTCCGTTATTTCTTCGCTCGCAAAACAATGTTCGTGAAGTATGCCGAGGGTTTCATTGTGTTACCCGGTGGTTTTGGCACGCTGGACGAGTTGTTTGAAGCGTTAACATTGGTGCAAACCCGCAAGGTGACGTCTTTCCCGATCGTGCTCATTGGGACGAGTTTTTGGGGCGGCATGATGGATTGGTTGCGCTCCAGCCTGCTCAGTGCAGGCACGATCAGCCCCGGTGACCTTGACTTATTGACAGTGACGGATGACCCTGCTGAGGCGGTGGCGGCTATAGTCGCCGCAAATGGAAAGACGCGCCCTGCCGCGTGAATTGCCGAGCATGACAGCATGTGCGCGTGACTTTGCTGCACATACTCGTGGTGTTGGCGGTGATCGCTGGAGTCGGTGCCGTCGCGGCGGGATTCATTCGCGGTGGCCTCGACGACACCCCTACAGCTGTTCCTTACGCGCCGTTACCCGATGGCACGGTTAACGCCGACGACATCCGGTTAGTTCGGTTTTCATTGGCGTTCCGTGGTTACCGAATGACTGAAGTGGACGCTGTGCTAGACCATCTCACCACGGAGTTGGCCCGTCGGGACACCGAACTAGCGGAACGGGATGCTGAACTGGCTTTACACCGTGAGTCCCTTTTCCGCCGACATGAACAAGGGTCCCAGCACCAGCCTCGCGTTGTGCCGGCCACGACAAATGCCCCAGAGTTCGACCCCGACTCACAATCCAAAGGTAAGCAATGAGCGAAGCAGTAGTCACGTTGCACCGTGACATTCGGGCGCCAGCAGGGGTGGTCTGGCGGGCATTAACCGACTGGCCCGCCCATGGCCGCTGGGTGCCGGGGACAACAGTTCGGATCACTTCACCTCACGCCGGTGGGGTGGGAGCCACTTTTGTCGCGCGGACCGGCATCGGGCCGCTGGGGTTTGACGATTCGATGACGATAACCGAATGGCAGGAGCCCAGTCCGGAAAAGTCAGGTCGCTGCGTTGTGGTGAAGACCGGACGGGTAGTTCATGGTGGGGCGGAGTTCGAGGTCGTAGATCACGGTTCTTTATCTACGGTTCGGTGGACGGAACGGGTTGAGGTGGTGGCCCTTAGGCGTCTGCCTGGCGCTGCCGCGGTGAGCCGAGCTGCCACCCGGCTGGTTTTCGGACGAGTGATCCGCTTACTTGCTACCGAACTGGAAAGCCCACCCGAGTGATCTGCGAGAAACGGTGATGTCCGCGCTAGACGTCGTGATGGGTCCTGACGGCAAGGCCCGGTGTGGTTGGGCTGCTTCTGATGCTTACACGGTTTATCACGACACCGAGTGGGGGCGGAAAGTTCGGGGGGAGCGCGCCCTGTTCGAACGGTTCACGTTGGAGGCATTCCAGTCGGGGCTGTCCTGGTTGACCATTTTGCGTAAGCGCGAAGGCTTTCGTGATGCGTTCGCCCATTTTGATCCCGCCGTGGTGGCCCGGTACGACGAATCCCAGGTAGCTCGATTACTTGCCGATCAGCGGATCGTCCGCAATCAAGCGAAGATCCGAGCGGCTATCGCGAATGCACAGGCCGTGATTGAGCTTCGCGACACCGGCGGGTTGGACGATTTCGTGTGGTCATTCGCGCCGCCTCGCCGGCCACAGCCACGTGGTTCGGTAGATGTCCCTACGGTCACGGCTGAATCAACCGCTTTGGCAAAGGCATTGCGTGCCAAGGGTTTTCGGTTTGTTGGGCCCACCACCGCGTATGCCGCTATGCAAGCGTGTGGCCTCGTCAACGACCACTTGGTCGAGTGCCATGTGGTGATTCCATGAGTCAGGTGAAAGAGGCTGCAGATCAGGGAGCCATGCGGCCTCCAGTTCGTCGAGTCACGGTACGGATTCGCAGTTTGCCGGACGCCGTTTTGGTGCTGATGTGGTATTTTCTCACCCGCGTCTGGGGGGTGTATCTCCTCTTCAAGGCCGCTGCTGAGCAGCAGCCCAGTGTATGGACTGGCCCCAATGCGTCGTATGACGATATGGCACAAATGTGGGACGCCCAGTGGTACAAGATCATCGCCGAATCGGGTTACCCGTTGCCGTTGCCGGTGGACGAGTTTGGAGTGGTGCAACAAAACCCGTGGGCGTTTTTCCCGGGTTTCCCTTTCACGGTGAAGATCCTGATGGCGGTAACGGGATCGCCGTTCGCGCCGGCGGCTGTAGTACTCAACCTCATCTTGGGTGGGTGCGCCATGGTGGTGGTGGCGCGGCTAGTGCGGCGTTTCGCTGGCCGACGGGCCGGGCTGGGGTGCGTCATGTTGCTGTGCGCGATGCCCGCGGCGCCCACCTTCCAGATTGGGTACAGCGAGAGTTTGGCGTTGCTGTTGCTGGCATTGGCTCTTGAAGCCTTAGCGCGTCGACGGTACGCGTGGTGTGCGGTGGTCGTGTTGGCGTTAGCGTTAACGCGTCCGATTGTGGCGCCATTGGCGTTGGTCATGTTCATGCATCTGCTAGTCCGGTATCGCGCCTGGTTCGGGGTGCTGCAGTGGGGTGACCGGCCGCGAGAACTATTCTCTGCTCGGGATCAATTCACCGTCATCGGTTTGGGCCTTTTCACTGCGGCGTCCAGTCTGTTGTGGCCGATGCTGGCGGGATTTTTCGCTGGTTCGACTGACGCGTATGAACGCACCCAAGCGGCGTGGCGCTCCGGTGGCGTAGTGAGTCCGTTTCGCCAATCGGTGGGAATCGCCGAGTATTTATGGGGGCCGAATGGGGGGTGGTGGTTGTTAGCTGGTGGAGTGGCATTGATGGCTCTGCTGTGGTCACCCTGGGGGCGTCGCATGGGGCCAGAACTCACTGCGTGGTCTTTTGCGTATCCGCTTTACCTTGTTGCTATTACCGAGCCGTGGACGAGCACATTTCGTTATCTCCTCATGGTCTTCCCCGTCCTCGCGATTGTTTCCATAGTGGTTCGATTTCGGGTGGTGGTTGTCGCCTTGGCTTTCATCGGGTTGTGGGGTCAAACAGTCTGGGTTCATCATTTGTTGGTCTTGTCACCGCCGGCTGACTTCCCTCCGTGATCTTCCCTACACCCTGAGATCGGCCCCGCAACTGATTGCGCAGTCAGCGGAATGTTTGCGCACATTCGACCAGGATTTCCACCTGGGGGCTTAACGCGGGATACTGAAGGCTGTTCATCTGCCCGGATGCATGTCCGTGGGCGCCAAGTGCCCAAATGACAGGAGCGAAAGGGGTCGGCGAATGGCCGCCATGAAGCCGAGGACTGGCGACGGTCCGCTTGAGGTGACGAAAGAAGGTCGCCAGATTGTGATGCGGATGCCGCTGGATGGTGGTGGTCGTCTTGTGGTTGAAATGACACCGGATGAAGCCACCGCGCTGGGGGATGCGCTGAAAGGCGCAGTTGTCTGAATGTCCCGCGAGTTCGCAGATCGTGGAGTCACCACCTGGGTGGCTCCACGATTCATATCCGGGGTGCTTTCCTCGCTAGGGTTCCCAATGACATCAGAGTGTGTTAAGCCGGGAGGTATCAGTGCAGGAGTCGCGTGTTCGGGTTATTCCTGGGCGGCTCAGTGACGCTATCTCCGCCGCCAAGGTAGGGGCTGATGGTGTTGACGTGGCGCTGCTGGTGCGATCCGCGCTATGCCAGCGGGCAGTAGACGATGACACCGAAATGTTTCGCGGCGTTGATTTTCCGCAGGATTATCAACGGTTGTGCCGCTTTCTTAAACTTGATCTTGACGCCGTGATGGCCCGCGAGAAGGTTCGCGGGTCTGAAGGTGAACTGGTTCGAGTGCCGTGGTCGCCCCCCAGGAACGAAGGGGTGGCCGCATGGGTATCTGGAGTGGGGCGAGTGTGGTTGGTGGGGGTGGGGGATGGTCGGCCGGATGGTCTTCGGTTAGCTGGAGCGGCACTAGCTCGGGCGAGCCGTGGTCGTCGTCAGGTATTGATCAGTGTGATGGGTGCTGGGCGGGTCGGTGCTTCAGGAATTCAAGCTTTGGTTGAGGGAATCCGCCTCGGGTCGTACGGTCCGCCGCGTCGCGGGGTGAGTAGCGGGCCAAAGAATCCGGTCCGGCAGGTTGACTTGGTGGGCGCGGTGTCCGAAGACGCGGTGGCTAAGGGGCTCCGGTTCGCTAACGCCACCACACTTGTGCGAGATTTGGCGCACACTCCCGCGTCGGTGAAAACACCAGCGTGGCTGGCCAGTCAAGCACGACGGCGGGCAACCGCGGCGGGCCTCGCGGTGCGGGTGTTGGATCATCGGCAGCTTGCTCGGGAAAGTTTTGGCGGTTTACTCGCGGTGGGTGCCGGTGCGGTCGCGCCACCGCGGCTGGTTCAGCTCTCCTATGCTCCGCCTCACGCTGTGGGCCCACGCATTGTTTTCGTCGGGAAGGGCATTACGTTCGACACTGGCGGTTTGTCATTGAAGCCTCGGGAAGCCATGGTTTCCATGAAAACGGACATGACTGGCGCGGGGGTGGTCTTGGCAGTTTTATTAGGGTGCGCCCAGTTAGGCTTACCGGTCCAGGTGACTGGTCTGATGGCGTTGGCGGAGAACGCAATCAGTGGGTCTTCGTACCGGCCAGGTGATGTGCTTTCGATGTACGACGGGCAGTCCGTTGAGGTGCGTAACACCGACGCAGAGGGCAGGCTCGTCCTCGCTGACGCGTTGGCCTATGCCGACGCCATGTTAGATCCGGACATCATGATTGACATCGCCACGCTCACCGGCGCTGCGACCGCCGGATTGGGGCGAGGCCATGCTGCGCTATTCAGCGACGACTCACGGTTAATCACCGGACTTCGGCGTGCGGGGCAGGCCAGCGGCGAACAGGTGTGGCCGTTGCCGTTGGCCGCGGATTACGAATCAGCATTGCGCAGTGACGTCGCCGACGTGTGCCACGTGGCCACTGATGGCAATAAAGCCGGGGCGATCACTGCGGCACTGTTCCTGCGCCGTTTCATTGGTGCTCGCCGCTGGGCGCACCTGGATATCGCTGGCCCGGCCCGCAGCGATAAGGACGTCGGGTGGTCGTGCCGTGGCGGAACGGGTTTCGGTGCTCGCCTGCTGCTGGCATGGCTCGCGGCGAGGCCACGGTAATACGTTCACCGGAGTGCGCATCGGAGGAAAAGTGTTTGGTCTAACAGTTCGATGGTCGCTGGTTGACTCTGCACCAGGCACCGCAGATCGGTTGCGAGAGTATGTCGTCGAAACATCAGTGGCCAGGTTCGCTGGGCGTCCCGATCTAGCATTCAAAGTGTGGCGGATGCGATCCGAGGAATGGTTCGAGGGAACGTACTTCTGGTCTCATGAAGCCGCTCGGGATGCTTTCGCGGCTGAATTCGCAGCGACCGGTGCAGGGAACCCCGGTTCAGAGTTGATTGGGTCCGCCCCGGTGGTGATCGAACCGTTCGAGGTGGTCGCTGTTACCGAAGGGGCAGCCGGATTCACCGCTGTATTCCATCAACCACGGTAAACCTGGCCGGGTTTATCGGCGCACTGCGATCAGCAGGCCGTCCCCGCTTGGTAACAGCGTGGGGACGAGGCGGTCATCGTCGCGGACGTGTTTACCCAGACTACGAATGGCCGTGGTTATTTCGTCCCGTTGCGCTGGGTCTGCTACTTGGTCATGCCACAGCGCGTTATCAAACGCGACGACCCCGCCAGGCCGGAGCAGGCGGATAGCTTGATCGAGGTAGTCCTCATATTCAATTTTCGCTGCGTCACACAAGACAAGGTCGTAAGCTCCGTCAGACAACCGGGGGAGCACATCCAAAGCACGCCCAGTGATCACGCGAGTACGGTTGCTGGCAATTCCCGCTTCGGCGTATGCCTCCCGGGCGGCTCGCTGATGCTCAGGCGCCACATCAATCGTGGTCAAGACGCCGGTGGCCGGCATCCCTCGCAGCAACCACACGCCAGACACCCCAGCACCGGTGCCTACTTCAACGACCGCATTTCCCGGGACTACCGCGGCCAAGAACCGCAAGGCTGCACCCACCCCAGGAAGAACTGGCGTGCACCCCAGAGCCTCCCCCCGAGCTCGGGCGCGGTCTAAGACGGCGTCCTCCGGGATGAAGGATTCGGTGTAGGCCCAATTGGCGGGCTTGCGAGCGCTGATCGCGGGCTCCCTTACAGCAGTGAATGAGCTGAACCCAGCTTAATGGCATGTCGCGCGGCTGGGAACGACAACGAGGTCCGCAACGTTACGGCTATTACTAACTCACCTGCTGCGATGGGATCAAAGCGGTGAAATCGCGTCAGTGCATGAGCGGTCAAGGAGTGAGCGCAGCACAATGGCTGTTATGGCAACTGCCCCCGAGCAGACGTGGCAACCACCTACGTGGGACGAGGTAGTGCGGGAACACTCAGCCCGCGTGTACCGGCTGGCGTATCGCCTTACCGGTAACGCACCCGACGCAGAAGACCTCACCCAGGAGGTTTTTGTTCGAGTATTTCGGAGTTTGTCGTCCTACCAGCCCGGAACGTTCGAAGGCTGGTTGCATCGCATCACCACCAACCTGTTCTTAGACAATGTGCGGCGCTCCCGCCGAGTCCGATTGGATTCTTTTGACGCGGACTCATACGACCGTTTGCCAAGCCGCGAACCTGACCCGTGGCAGGCGTATGACCGCACCCATTTCGATGACGATGTGCAACGCGCTCTTGGGGAGCTGCCGCCAACGTTCCGGGCGGCAGTCGTGCTCTGCGACATTGAAGGGTTCAGTTACGAAGAAGTAGCCGCCACGTTGGGGATCAAACTGGGCACCGTCCGCTCACGAATCCACCGGGGTAGAGCCCAGCTACGAGCAGCGTTAGCTCATCGCAGTCCCACTACGCGAAACGGTAATCCTCACCCGATCCGTCAAGTCGATGATGCGAGCACCGCATGGGATGAGGAATACGTCTCAGTAGGGAAGGGTTTGCGGTGAACCGGACGCCATGCTTGGGCGCGCGCATTTCGGCGCTCGCGGATGGATCTCTTTCCCCCGACGCCGAGGCCCGGGCGCTAGCACACACCTTGGCGTGTTCTCGATGCCGTCAAGCGCTGGCCGCCGAACGGTTAGTGCGACAAGCGTTACAGGGATCGCCATCTCCCGATCCGTCAGCGCGTTTGGTGGACGACTTACTTGCCATGGCTGGGCCAGGGGGGCTGCTCCCGCCTAAACGTCAGATTGGCCCAGGGATGACGCCGCCGACCGTTTCTTTTGCCGCTTTGCCACCGGTTCCACGGTCCTCACGGCGCCCGTTGATGATGGTCGCCGCTGCGATCGCCTTAGGCGCGACGGTGGGCGCTGGTCAGGCTTTGGCCCCTGCCGAGCCTCCGCCGGTCGCAAGCCTGGTCCGTGATAGTCAGACAAGTGCTACGCCATCAACTCAAGTCAGCGCACTTTCGATTACGCCATCCGCACCATCTTCGTCGCGGCAACCCGCACCGCTAGACGCACAAGACGCGATCGGATCGGCATCGGTGCGGGCGGCCTTTGCCGATGGGAGCCGTTCTCTGCGGAATGCGACATTATGGATCGCGGATCGGTGGGTGCGTACATCATCATTTCCTTCATCGCCTCGCTTACCACAAGGCCGGTAGGTTGGCCTCATAGGCGATGATAGGTCGGGTGGGATCTATCGAGTTCAGTGAAGTCCTCATTTTGCTTGTTGTCGCAGTGGTGGTTTTAGGGCCGGAGCGACTTCCAAAGTACGCAGCGCAACTGGCAAGGATCGTCCGTGATGTTCGGGCTTTTTCGGTGCGCGCGCGCGAGCAGGTACGGACCGAAATGGGTGAAGAGTTCGACGACGTTGATTGGCAAGCGCTCGACCCACGGCGGTATGACCCACGTCGGATAGTCCGCGATGCTTTGCTCGATGGTGATGATGACCCGCTTCATCAATTACGCGATGACCCTTTGGGTTTAAAAGATGAGGACGAGTTGGGTGTGCAATCTGCTGGGGGGCCGGTTCGGATGTTGGGTGATGGGATGGCTGGGGTGGTTCCTTCGCGAACCGCGGGTCATGATTCTGCGTTGCCGGCGGACCGTGCTTCGTCGCGGGCGCAAAGTTTCGACGCTGACGCGACGTAGGTTTTCCACAGGTTTGGTGAGTGGTGACGTTGGGTTCTGGCGTGATCTGATTACAGTAACCACTGTTGTGCTCACAGCGATTATTGTGCGCGTGGTTGTGGTATTGGTCAGGTAAGGAGCGTTAGATGATTCGATCATTGTGGGCAGGGGCTCGCCGGTTTGTTGGTAAGGATCCCGTGACGTCATTGTGGGTGGGGTTGGGGTTCGGGGTCTTCGCGGTTGCCTTGGTGTTGTCCTTTGTGGTCGATTCCGCTGGTGCGCCATCCCCGTCACCGAGTGCAGTGTCCACTCAGTCCTCGGGTTCGTCTCCTTCCTCTGACACCAGATACCCGGCTCCTACGACCACGGTCGGTCCGTTGGAGTTAAGTGTGATCCCTAAGGAAGCACGTGCTCGAACTGATGCGGGAGCGGCCGCCTTCGCGGAATTCTATGTTTCCCGAATCAATGAAGCCTGGACCCGGCCCGACCCTGAACTCCTCCGCCCCTTCGGCCTCCCCACCTGCAAAAGTTGCGCTTCTTTAACTGATCTGGCGGAGGAATTACAAAAAAGTTCTTATCGATATGAAGAGGGACCAGCTGAAGTTTTAGCAAAAAATCCCGAAAACTCCGACCCAAGTAGAATGTTCATCCAGCTTTCCATTAGGCAAAACCCGGAAAAAATTGTTGATCAGTCGGGAAAAACTATCCGCCAAGATAAAAAGAAAAAATTTATTTCCCAATATGAAGTTGTATGGCGTAAAAATCACTGGGTGATAGCAACTATTAAACAAGGCCCTGAGGTTCGTGGTGACTCATGAAGAAGATTCTCGCGGGAGCCGTTTTTTCTCTTGCGATTATTGTCCCAGGATTACCCGCGCAGGCAGATCTCACAGGTGACTTAGAGTCAAGAACTCGGGCTGATGGTGTGGGTTTTTTGGTGCGGGAGAGGGTGGTTGGTCAAGGGTCTGTGAAGGTGGTGAGGCCAGAGTTGGATCGGGGGGAGACGCGGATGGTGGTGTCGTGTGGGGAGAATAATCCGAATCGGAGGTCTGCTGATTCGGTGGTGGTGTGTGATTTCGCGGCGACTATTTGTTCTGATTTTCCGGGCGGTGAGGATATGGTGGGAATGCGGGAGTGGCGGCGTGAGGCCGGTAGTAGTGAGTGGGCTAACGATTCAGAGAATCCGGTGATTTACTGCCGTGAACCACAAGAAGTGAACGTGGTGACACTGGGAATGATTCGGTCCGCGTTTAAAGCAATAAAGTTCGCGAACCCGGCGCTTCGGAGTGGTCCTTTTCCGAGCAATGAGACTTTAGTGAATTTGGATACGTGGGTCGATATTTTTTTTGTTGATGGGGTGCCACCTTTAGGGGAGCGGAAGATACGGGTCCTTGGTCGGGGGATTGAGGTTCGGCCTGTGCTGCGGGAATATCGGGTGGCTTGGGGTGATGGGGAGGTGTACCGCTTTGATCCGGGGTTGGTTTCCGGTGAGCCGCGAGATCTAGCGAGTCAAGCGGACCGGCGAAGCGAAGAGGATGAACCAGATGACCGGCTGATCCATGATTACCGTGAGACCGGTCAGGTCACCGTGGTGTTGCGCGTGGTGTACGACGCTCAGTATCGGTTTAATTCGGGTCAACCTTGGCAGGACTTGTCGTTGGGGGTGGTGCGAGCCGCAGACCCTCTCATTTTGGATGTTTACCAAGTGAGGAACCGGCTTTATAACCCAGACTTACCCATGCCCCCGCACCCAGAAAGTTTATGTGCCCCAGGTGATCTCAGGTGCGAACTGGACTGACCGGTAGCCGCCGGCCCGCCAACCCACGCGACACCCGACCCAGCGTATGCGCTACATCCCACAGGACTGCCGCCGCCGGAGCATCCGGGTCACTGAGGACTACTGGTTCACCAGTGTCACTACCGGTGCGGAGTCTTACGTCGAGAGGGATCCGCCCCAGCAGTGGAACGTCCGCGCCGACGATCTGGGCTAACGAATCCGCGACCTGCTGCCCACCGCCGCTCCCGAACAGATCCAACCGGCTGCCGTCTGGTTGAGTCAACCACGACATGTTCTCCACTACACCGACGATCCGTTGATGGGTTTGTACCGCGATGGAGCCAGCGCGCTCAGCGACTTCCGCCGCGGCCTGCTGCGGGGTAGTCACCACCAAAATCTGCGCTGATGGGATGAGCTGCGCCACTGAGATTGCGATATCACCGGTGCCAGGGGGCAGGTCAAGTAAGAGCACGTCAAGGTCACCCCAGAACACGTCCGCCAGGAACTGCTCCAATGCCCGGTGCAGCATGGGCCCGCGCCACACCACTGGTTGACCAGCGGGGACGAACATGCCGATCGACATGACTTTCACGTCGTGGGAAACCGGCGGCAAGATCATGTCGTCTACTTGGGTTGGCCGGTGTTGCACACCAAGCATCCGAGGGACGGAAAACCCGTACACGTCGGCATCGACTACCCCCACTCGAAGCCCATCCGCGGCCATTGCCGTAGCAAGATTCACGGTGACCGACGACTTGCCCACCCCACCTTTCCCGGACGCCACCGCGTACACCTGGGTGAGCGAGTCCGCCCGGGCGAAGGGCACCGACCGTTCGCCTTGCCCGCCACGGAGTTGCTCCCGCAAATGAGCGCGCTGCTCCGCGCTCATCGTCCCCAACTCCACCCGCACGTCACTGACCCCGGGAACCGCGGACACCTCGTTGGTGATGTCTCGGGTCAATGTCTCTTTCATCGGGCACCCCGCGATGGTCAACAAAATGGCCACCCGGATCACCCCGTTAGGAGCAACATCCACAGCCTCAACCATGCCCAGTTCGGTGATGGGGCGGCGGATCTCCGGGTCGTTGACCCGGCTCAACGCCTCACGGACATCGTCTGCGGTGGCAACATTCATGTCACGAGCCTAAGTCCGTCAGATTTATTTGCGCCGCTTACCCATCTAACAGCCCCATTCCTCGTAGGGTGCTTTTGTGAGTAGTCGCCGATTAACTTCAGAGCAGTTGCAGACCTGGCGTGCCTTCCTTCGTGCCCACGCCACCATTGCCACCCAATTGGAAACTGATTTACGCGTCAAACATCAGATGCCGTTGGGTTACTACGACGTCCTGGTGCATTTAGTTGAGGCACCAAAAAGACGCTTACGTATGACCGACCTCGCGGACGCCGCGTTGATCTCGCGTAGTGGGCTCACCCGCTTAGTGGACCGCATGGTCCGGGACGGTTTCGTCACCCGAGAACCAAACCCAGATGACGCTCGTGGCGTGTTCGCCGTGGTCACCGATAACGGGTATCGCGCGCTCAAAGCTGCCACGCCCTCTCACTTGCGGGGGGTCACCGAGTACTTCATCGACCGGTTAACGGCGACCCAACTCAAAACTTTCGGCAATTTGTGTAACCGGCTCGCTGAGGCAGCACCCCAAACTTCCTAACCGGGGCTAGCCGGGCCTTACGCGTCAGCGGGGGTACGGCACCACGGGCATAGTCGCCAGTCTGGGTCTAAACGTCGAGCGCATGATTGGCAGGACCCGGTGTCTAAGTTCGTGCCGCACCACGGGCAAGCCAGCATGTCGTGTTGGACTCCTCGCTCGCAGGCCGGGCAGTGCCGGCCAACGGCGTGGTCGGAATGGGTGACTCGGACCGCCTCCTCGAACGTGGTCTCGCCTCGCTTCGCTTTCTCTAGCGCCGCGCCCCGCAACGTCATCATGCCGGCGGCGCGGGCTTGCGCTGCGACCGCACCCTCGGTGGGTGAGCTCACCAGGGTGGCGCGCATCGCGGCGTCGACGGTGAGGACTTCGTAAACGGCGGTCCGCCCGCGGTAGCCGGTGCCGCCGCAATCCGGGCACCCGGTGCCGCGTAACGGGGTGGCGTCCAAGATGTCATCGATCCGCAAACCCAATAACGTCAAAGTGGTTTCATCCGGAATGTAGCCGGTGGCACAGGATTCACACGGTACCCGGACGAGCCGCTGTGCTACCGCTGCAGTGAGTGATGACGCAACGAGAAATGGTTCCACCCCCATGTCCACAAGTCGGGTGAGCGCGGCCACCGCCGAATTCGTGTGCAGTGTCGTGAGGACCAAGTGACCAGTCAGGGACGCTTTCAACGCCAACTCGGCGGTCTCACCGTCCCGAACTTCACCGAGTAGCACGATGTCCGGGTCTTGCCGCAGGATCGACCGCAGACCGGCGTCGAAGGTCAACCCGGATTTAACGTTCACCTGCACCTGGGTGATCCCCGGGAGTTGCACTTCAACGGGATCTTCCAGGGTGACGATGTTTTTCTCCGGAGTCATCGTCTCGTTGATCGCCGCGTACAGCGTGTTCGTTTTACCGGAACCAGTCGGGCCAGTGATCAGCACCAACCCTTGTGGGACCGCGAGCGCGGACTGGAATACCTCCAGCTGAGCGGGTTCGAAACCTAGTGAAGCTAACGCCGGCACGTTCGTTGAACGGGTGAGAAGACGTACCACCACTTTTTCCCCGTGCAATGCCGGCAAAGTGCTGACCCGGGTGTCGAGTTGTTCGCCGTCCACGACAACGCGAGTCCGGCCATCTTGGGGCACTCGCCGTTCCGCGATATCCAAACCGGCCATGATTTTGATGCGACTCACCAGGGATGGCCCGATTTTCTTCGGGGCGGTCATGACATCCCGGAGCATGCCATCCACCCGGTACCGGATTCGTAGTCCGTCCCGTTGAGTTTCCAGGTGGATGTCGGACGCTCGCAGTCGCGCGGCGTCCGCGAGTACTTGATTCACTAGCCGAACGACGGGTGCTTCGTCAGTACTCGCGGTGGTCTCGTCGAGGCGGTCCTCGAGGCGGTCGTCGACGTCTTCAGCGATCTGGGTGACACCGGCATCCCCGGACCCGAGCGACCAGGCCCGGGTGAGGTGATCCCGAATCTGAGTTTCCGGGGCCACCACCACGTACAGCTCAGCCGCTTTGGTGTACATCCGAACGTCGTCCAGGGCGAGGACGTTGGTCGGGTCTGCGGCGGCAACGATCAGACCGCCGTCCGGGTGTCGTTCTAACACCAGAACGCCAGTTCGGTCGGCGACCGCCCGGGGGAGTAATCGGACTATGTCCGCGGCGGGGACGATCCGTGACAGGTCGACCGATTCCAAGCCCAGATGGGTGGCGAGTGCTTCGGCTATTTCCCGCTCGGTGGCGAACCCAAGATCGGCAACTACCTGCCCCAGGCGCCGCCGTGATCCGGTGGCAATTTTTTGCGCGGTAAGTGCTTGTTCCAGTTCACTCTCGGTGACGAGTTGTTCGTCGATGAGCACTTCGCCAAGGCGCCGTCGCCGTCCGCCGTCGCCTTGCCGGGGTACCGGACGGGCGTCCAGGGTCGCCGAATGACGTGGAGTATGATTAGGTACGGGCGCAGGCATGGTTCGGTATCGGCACCGAATCTGCCCTAGTTGATGTTCGCTTGCGCGGCAGGTGCCGCGCCGGGGTCTGGCTCGTCACGGGCGGTGATCTCATCGAGCAAGGCACGAAGTTCTGACCGGACGAAATCCCGAGTGGCCACGTCGTTGAGGGCGATCCGCAGTGCCGCTACTTCTCGGGTTAAGTACTCGGTATCGGCAAGGCCACGTTCGTCTCGGGCGCGATCCTGTTCGCTGATCACGCGGTCCCGGTCCACCTGTCGGTTCTGCGCTAACAGAATCAGCGGTGCTGCGTAGGACGCTTGCAAAGACAACAACAAGGTAAGGAATGTGAAGGTGTAGGGGTCGAACTGCCACGACGGGGGCGCCAGTACGTTCCATACCAGCCAGATCACGATAAAACCGGTCATGTATACCAAGAACCGGGCGGTGCCAAGGAAACGCGCGAAGCGTTCGGACCACCGCCCGAATGCTTCTGGGTCCACCGTGGGCCGGTTTAGGAGCGGGTTGCGTGCCGGGCGTGGCTGGTCTAAGCGGGCCGAGCGATTTTCACGAGCCATGACGCCCCTCCGAAATGGCTGGGTGGTGGTCGGTTTCGCGCCAATCATCAGGCAGCAGGTGATCCAGAACATCGTCCACGGTGACCGCGCCGAGGAGGCGCCCATCGGAGTCCACAACAGGAGCGCCAATGAGGTTATACGTCGCGAGGAGGCGGGTCACCTGACTGAGGGGGCTATCCGGAGCCAGCGGTTCGATGTCGGTGTCGACGAATCCGCCAACAGCGGCGTGCGGTGGTTCCCGGAGCAGGCGTTGGATGTGCACCAACCCCACGTATCGACCGGTCGGGGTTTCCAGCGGGGGGCGGCAGACGAAGACGCTGGCCGCTAAGGCCGGGCTGAGTTCATCCCGGCGGACTTCAGCGAGCGCTTGGGCGACGGTCGCGTCGGGCGCCAAGATCACCGGGTTGGACGTCATGAGTCCGCCCGCAGTGTCATCCGCGTAAGTGAGGAGGCGCCGCAATGGCGCGGCCTCTTCGGGTTCCATGAGTTGCAGCAGCTGCTCGGCTTTGTCGGCGGGCAGTTCAGCGAGTAGGTCCGTCGCATCGTCCGGTTGCATGGCTTCGAGGACGTCAGCGGCTCGGTCCGTCGCGAGTTGGGTGAGAATTTGCACTTGGTCATCCTCGGGAAGCTCTTCGAGGACGTCAGCTAATTTTTCATCGCTGAGCGCGGCGGCGACCTCTACCCGACGTTTAGGGGACAGCTCGTGAATGGTGTCGGCGATGTCGGCTGCTTTGAGAGAAGCGAAGGTCGCCAGAAGCCCAGCTGCGCCCTGGCGGGCCGCGTCAACTGACAAGCCAAAGACCTGATCAGTCTCCACGAGAAGTGTCTCCCCGCGTCGCCTGAGTCGCCCGCCAATCCTTTGCCGCCGGCTGCTTTCCGGGTTGAGAGAAGCCCCCACCCGACGGACGAATAATTTAGTGATCACCCAGTCCCGGTTACGTTGCGGAGAGATTGCGGCATCTTCAACGGTGACTTCACCGGAACCATCACGGAGTCGGACAGTGCGGTCAAGCAGTTCGCCTAGGACGAGGGTTTCCAGAGCTCGCTGCTCAAAGCGTCGGAGGTTGACCAGGCCCGTGGTGATGACTTGCCCGGCATTCACGCTGGTGACGCGGGACATCGGGAGGAACACCCGCCGCCGCCCAGGAACTTCGACAACTAATCCAACGACGAGTGGCGCAAGGCGCCCCGTCCGAAGTACGACAATGACATCTCGAACTCGACCTACTTGATCACCAAGCGGGTCGAAAACAGCCAGGCCGGCCAGCCTGGCGATGAAAATTTTGGTTGGGGTGCCACTCACCGCGCCAGATTATCGTCGTCTTCCCCAATGCCACGGCAGCCGCACGCGTGGGGTGGCTGGTGTCGTCACGGTTTGCGTCGCGCCATTGCCGGTATCGGTGTTCCCACGGAGTGGGCCATTGACGGTCAGAGGGGTAAGCCGAGCAACGTCATTACCTGCTTCGTGCCATCGGGTGACGAGCTGGTCTGGGGCCACATCGGAATTGAGTCGGGCGCTGGCTAAGACAGTAATCCCGCTGGCCCATTCATCTGTGAGGGTGGGCTGGTCCGCCGCCGATACCCTCGTGAGCTGAATGCGCCTGGTCGTCGTGGTGGCACACACCAATGCCATCCCGGTCTCTTTACTGCGAATCAGCACATCAGTGGTGTCGGTCAAAAGTGGCAGGGTCTGTTCTCCCGGGCCAGTGACCACCCACACGGCATCAGCGTGCCAGATATGCCAAGCCGGATACCACTGCGTTTCTTGGCCGGGCCGTAGCCACAGAATGGGGCTTTTAGCTGCGGCCTCAGCAAAAAGCCGGAGTTCTGTTGCCGTTGCTGCGGGGTGCGCATTGTGCTGCATCGGTCCAGACTGTCACGTCTCTCCCAGTGCGCTGAGTTTCCGTCAGCGTGGATTATTATGTCTTCGAGTTCTGTGACGGTAACGATCGCGGGGTACTCCTGCGCATGAACATGTGGTGATGACATGGCAGGCTAGTTTTTAGTTTTCCTCAGCAAAGGAGAAAGATGATGACGATGCCCGCTGCACCTCGTCGAGGACGTCCAGTGCTGACTCTGGATTTCCCGCAGTCCCTTGGTATCTATGAAAAATATGACGATGCTCAGCGCGCCGTTGATTACTTATCCGATCGAGAATTCCCGGTGCAAGATTGCATGATCGTCGGAACTGACCTCCGTCAGGTTGAGCGCGTGACGGGCCGCCTCACTTACGCCCGTGCCGCACTGGCTGGGGCGGCGTCCGGTGCGTGGATGGGATTATTCGTAGGTCTTCTCCTCAGTTTGTTGCAAGAAGGTGGGAACGCTTTGGCCGCGATCATCACGGGGATCCTCATCGGCGTGATGTTCGGGATTGCGTTCGGTATTGCTGGGTACGCGGCCACTGGCGGCCGTCGAGATTTCACCTCCATTTCGCAGGTCGTCGCAACCCGGTACGAAGTCCTGGTTGAGCACCGATTACTGAGTCAGGCCCAAGAATTGATCGTCGCTATTCCGGAGCGCCCCAAACCCGCGTTGTAGCAAGTGCCAATTGACCCTCCAGCAGGTGGCCGCTTCAACGAATGTCAATGGTGGTGCGGGAAACAGTAAAACTTTGACCAGTCGAGCGATTTTCGCAGCTCATATTTGAGCTAGTGCTCCGGCATTCGAAGTCCCCTCGGGCGATTGCCTCACCATAATTCAGGGCGTCTCCGTCGCCCACCGGCGCAGTGTCACAGGTGGCTCGTGCGCCGGCGCCGTCCACCAGTAACCCGCGACCCCATTCCCCAGGGCAGGACTCAGGTTGAGCTGGTGGTTCCCACGTTCGACTGGATATATCGCACTGGGCGCCTGCCGTGCTGATCACACAATCAATATTTCCCGTGGGGGAAGAGAAGCGGGTTTGTTGATCTGACTTAGCGTCTGGCGCGGATTCTGTGTTCAGGGCGTCTTTTGGTGCGGTGGGTCGCGTGCTTTGCGCGGAGTTTGACGGTCGTGACTCAGACGTTGCGGTGTTATCTCCGGTAGGAGCGAGAAGCCTAGGGAGACTTATCATCAATCCGATGAGGCATACCACCGCCATAACTGTGATAGAGGTGATTCTCACCGCGGTCCGACGCTCTCGCGGCACTTGAGGCAGAGGCACCACGTCATCCTGCCATGACCCCGCTGACGGCGCCTCACCTTCCTGCAGGATGGTCCGACTTACAAAGGTTCGCTAGCTGAGGCGGCAAGCCATGATTCGATCTCCGCCGCGGATCGTGGCAACGCGGAGGAAAGATTCTCATAGCCATCCTCAGTGACTAGGATGTCATCCTCGATCCTGACCCCAATCCCGCGAAATTCCGGTGGGACAAGCTCATCGTCCAGACGAAAATACAACCCTGGCTCCACCGTGATGACCATGCCGGCGTGCAGTTCGCCATCTAGGTACAGCTCACGTCGTGCTTGTGCGCAGTCATGCACATCTAGCCCTAAGTGATGCGATGTGCCATGTACCATCCAACGGCGGTGATACCCCCCAGTGCTACTAAGCGTCGCGGGGACGTCCACTCCCGTCGGCAGAACCCCCCAGCCGTATAAGCGATCCGCGATGACCTCAATAGCTGCCTGATGCACATCTCGGAAAAGTTTCCCAGGGCGGACGGCAGCCATCGCAGCATTTTGTGCATCCAAAACTGCGTCGTAGACCTGACGTTGTACGGGAGTGAAACGGCCGCTGACTGGAATCGTGCGGGTCACGTCTGCGGTGTACAGCGAATCCATTTCTACGCCGGCGTCAATGAGAATCAGATCCCCATCGTGGAGGTCTCCGTCATTGCGGATCCAATGCAATGTGGTGGCGTGAGCCCCGGCGGCCACGATGGAGTTGTATCCGACTCCGTTCCCCGCATGCCGCGCGACGAGACCAAATTGACCTTCGAGCCACCGTTCCCCGCGGCGGTGTAGCTGCCTGTTTGGTAAAGATCGGGCGATCCGCTGAAAGCCGGAAGCCGTTGCGGCACAAGCTAACCGGAGTTGATCAACTTCCCACTCGTCTTTCACCAAACGCAATTCTGAGAGAGCGCAGGCCAGTTCAGTGTCTTTGCTGACGCATTCCTCACTGGGGTGAGCCGCGGTATCACGGCGGAGACTATCGACCATAGAAGTCAGATTGGGGTCAGCGTCGCGCACAATCCGCGTATGGCCGGCGCACTTTTGCGTCAGAGCAGCGGATAGGTCGTCAAGGTGGCAGGTAGGCAGCGCCAATTCAGTGGAGACCTGGGCCAAGGTGGGTCGATCACCGACCCATAGTTCGCCATACCTGGTGTCCGCATAAAACTCTTCGGTATCTCGCTCGGCGCGAGGCCGAAAGTACAGCACCGCATGGTGCCCGTTCTCATTCGGCTCTAACACCAAGACGGCATCTGGTTCCCGGTCCGCCCCTAGCCCGGTGAGGTGAGCAAAAGCAGAATGTGGCCGAAAAATGTAATCGGTGTCGTTGCTTCGAACCTTCAAACCTCCCGCGGGGATTACCAATCGATCACCTGGGAACGTCGAGCTGATCGCGTCACGCCGTGCGCGAGCCCATGGAGCGGCCGCGATTTGCGCGGGTGCGTTTGGCGTTTCACTCGCCCACCCACTGGCAATAAAGCGACGGAACGCTTCCGAGGTCGGGCGGGCGCGGTGATCAGTTTGGGCCGGTTGTTCCTCGCTCACTGACCCATGGTGTCACTCATCTAGTTCGGACTCGTGAACAACTAACCCAATTCGTGTGCGTTGCTCAGCCAGGAGCGACCCACTTCTTGCTCTTTCGCGATCGCCATCCGAATCGGTTTTTGCGCCGCTTCTTCGATCTTGCGGCCTAATAGGGGGACGGATGCTTTAAGTTCTCCGCTGAGAGTTTCACGAGTTTTGGTCCCGTCGGCCTTCAACTCCAGAGCTCCGGTGAGTTTGATGGGAGCGCCGACAATTTCTACCGTGACTGTGCCGCGGCGATCTTCTGCGTGATGCGGGGCGTGCCATGCGTCAACACGCCGAACCGTCAGTGTTGACCCAGCGAAGCGGCGAACGAAGTCCGGTAATTCATCTGCGGGGAGGATGCGAACTGTGGTGATGGTGATCTCTCCAGTTGCGGAAGGAGAGCTCACGTCCGCGGTGTGTTCGATAGCCCCGGTGCTGCGGCAGACGTGCGCCACGAACGAGGAATCAGTCAACATCGTGAAGACCTGCTTGGGGTGGGCGGGGTATTGGATCACGTCAATAAATTCCACAATTTGCCTCCTGGTGCTTTCCGCTGAAGGTCCTGACCACCTGAGGATGCCGCACGGTCCTCCAACGATGCGACGGGGTCATACGCTCGTGCTCATTGCTGAAGTGCACTGGTCGAATGAGTGTGACGGTGGCCACTTCTTATGGGGTTGGCAGTGTGAGGTTTTGGAGCGATTTAAGCTACCGCTGTGCCTTCACTAACCGAGTTGGTTCGACTACACGCTGATCTCGATGATGCCGAGTTGGAGTGGTTGCGGTTGCTGGTGGGGGATTGGCAGCTGATGTCGGACCTCGCGTTTGCTGATTTAGTCCTGTGGGTTCGTGTGCAAGAAGGGTGGCTGGCCGTCGCCCATGCTCGCTCCACTGTAGGGACGACGATGTTTGCGAATGACGTCGTCGGTGATGTCGTTCCATTTGGGCAGCAGCCAAACTTGGATCAGGCCGCTAGCGCCAGCCACCTTCCGGCAATGAACGCCGACGCGCCGCGAAAAAATGAATTGCTCGTACCAGTGCTGTACCGCGAGCGCACTATCGCTGTTTTAGCGCGGCACACAGTGTGGATGGGTCAGCGAGTACCTAGCCCGCTGGAATCGGCCTATTTGAGCTGCGCAGATCTTCTTGCCCGCATGGTGCGAGAGGGGCAATACCCCGATGACACCTTGCCTACCGCTACTAAACGCGGTTCTCCGAGAGTCGGGGACGGCATGCTTCGTCTGAATGAGGCTGGTGTCGTTGACTACGCCACTCCCAATGCGCTGTCGGCTTTCCATCGGTTAGGTCAGGATTTTTCTTTACTGGGAGAGTCATTAGCTGAAGTCATCACACCGCTTTTACGGCCCCGCGGCAGGGTGGACGACCATCTTCCGCTTGTCCTCCTTGGAAAAGCTGCCTGGCAATCGGACGTCGAGGGCTCGTCAGCTGTCTTAAGCGTCCGGTCGGTGCCGTTATGGCGATCAACCCGTCGGGTCGGAGCGGTTTTGCTGGTTCGGGATGTCACTGAGTTGCGCCGCCGAGAGCAGGAACTGCTCTCCAAAGAAGCGGCTATTAAGGAAATTAACCATCGCGTTAAGAACAATTTGCAAACAGTTGCCGCGTTGTTGCGGTTACAATCTCGTCGCGCCGACGAGTCGGAAATTGGCGTGGCCACCAAGGCGGCGCTCGGTCAAGCTGAACGAAGGGTGGCTGCAATTGCCCTTGTTCACGACGTCCTCTCTGGCAGTTACGAGGGAGTGATGGATTTCGGTGAATTTGCTCGGCGCGGCGTGCCTGCTTTTGTCGAAGTGGCGCGTGCATCAGGTGCTGACCAGAACCCGATTGCTACTGATGTTGGTGGTGAATTCGGCTTGCTATGCGCCGAAGATGCCACCGCACTATCACTCATTCTTGGAGAGTTGGTGCAAAATGCTGTTGAGCATGGCCTTGCTGGACGAGGCGGCATAATCGGAATTCACGCCAACCGCACCGGGTTTGGCAGCGAAAACGATCATCTGCTGATTGAAGTAACTGACAATGGTCGAGGCATGCCGGTGAGCACTGCGGGGGCGACGGAGTCATCACGCGGGTTAGGCAGTCAGATCATTCGCTCTCTAGTCTCTGAGCTCACGGGGCGAATAACCTGGTCGCCCCGGTTAGGTGGCGGGACTGTTGTCCGGCTTGATTTCCCCCCTCGTCCACTTCGAGGGTGAGCAGATGGGGGACTCATACCAAGCTGGGGCAATTAGACTGCTCTGCGAGCGCGGGCATTACGGCGTTTGAGAGCTCGACGTTCATCTTCGGAGAGCCCACCCCAGACGCCGGCATCCTGCCCGGACTCCAAGGCCCATTGCAGACAAACATCTGTTACCTGGCAACGACGGCACACGGCTTTCGCTTCCTCAATCTGCACCAAGGCGGGGCCAGTGTTGCCGATGGGAAAGAACAGCTCGGGATCTTCGTCCAGGCAGGCGGAACGGTCACGCCAATCCATGTGGATCGATCTCCTGTTCTCAGGGGTTAAAGTACGGTGAGTTACTAAATCTGGTCTTTGCGTAGCTAATCTGCGTCCGATTGACCACCAGCATGTTTAGGTGAAACTGGACCTAAATGCTTTGTGAATCAGTTCACGAATGTTGACAACATGGCATCGACCTGTGCTATTCCCAAGCCTCACATCTTCAGCGGTGATACACAAGAGGAACCTGTGATCTTTCAGTGTGAGTCATATCGCGTTTCAGTTGGGAAAACCAGCATGAGTAATTTTAATGCTACCGCCATCACTATTCTGACGTTTTTACTTCGCCTTGAATCATGACATAAGGAAGCTTGGAATGAATTTTTCGCGGCGCGTCGCAGTGGGGGGTATTTTATGCCAAATAGCCGGAATAACCGTTTTGCTGGGTTATGCGTTGTTTCGTCTTGTGGTCGGCAATGTCAATTCGCCCCGCAACGATTCACTCGTATTGTTATTTGGGCTAAGCACAGTTGTTGCTTTAACACTTCTTGCTCGGGGTCTTCATGCCGGCGCCCGGTCCGCAAGTTCAGCGTCGGTGGTGTGGTACCTTCTGCTGGCGGTCGTTTCAGGAACTGGTTTTTGGGACGCCAATCAGAGGCTAATTGCAGTGATGATCGCTATCGGGTGTGCGCTGGGCATACTGTTCAGCGTGTGTGCTGGATTACCGCCATCAAGTGGTAGCCGCCCTTAATGGATGCTTTCCTTACCGCTACAGCGGCGTCGTTCGGGGTGATTTTTACGGCGGAGCTTGGTGATAAATCCCAACTAATGGCACTCGTTTTTGCAACACGATTTCGTGCTTTCCCAGTCCTCGTTGGGATCACCGGAGCGACAGCAGTGGTTCATTTGTTCTCAGTTCTGTTGGGTTACGGTTTCGGGGCCGCGTTGCCCACCAGAGGGATATCTGTTGTCGCAGCTCTTGCCTTTTTTGGTTTTGCTTTGTGGACTTTTCGCGGAGATCACCTCAGTGATGTGGAGCGGGCTCGCGCAGAACGTCCCGTGAAATCTGTGATTCTGGCAGTCGGTTTCTCTTTCTTCCTTGCTGAACTTGGCGATAAGACCATGCTGGCGACAGTGGTGCTCGCGACAGAGCGAGAACCAATAGGCACCTGGTTAGGGTCCACTCTGGGCATGGTTGCCGCGGATGCGCTCGCGATTATGATTGGCCGTTCGTTTGGGAAGCGCTTACCTGAGTCAATAATCCGGTGGGGTGCGGCATTGTTATTCGTTCTTTTTGGGATAGCCCTCCTTCTCGATGCCATCCTCAGCTGAGATCGATCAGGAAAGTTAAGCGTTTCGCAATCCTCATGCGTTGCTCGGTGGGATAGCCCATTGAATGGCAGTTTGCTGGCCATTGATGACGAGAACTCCGCGTCCCGGACCGCTCATCGGCCCCGTGGCTTGTAGGGGTATGCCCAATGAATCGCCATCATTAGGAGAGCGCGGGTTGAAGACAACGCCGGTTTGTAAGTGACGCAAACGTCGAGGGAAAACCCGGTAGTCAGAACTCAAGCCCAGAGAACCGCTGAACACTATTTGAATGGGATGCTCATCGATGAGCGTGACTAAAGCGTCATGAAATTGACCATCAAGGAACGGCTCTATGTCATCAATGACCACGAAGCCGGTGCACTTTTCATCGCTCGCTGCTGCTTTCACGAGGTCGTTGGAGTGCCAATACTTTGCGGAATCAACGTGATGCACAGAAGCCGCCATATAATGGATAGGTGCTCCTTGTGACTGAAAAATTGCAGCAAGATGGCGCAAGGCAGTTGATCGACCACTAGACCGTGGGCCCAATATCGCGAACAAAGGCAATTCGGTGAAATCCACCGTCATTGGTGTTGCCTGGTCACCCCCGAGTCCGCACGCAATGCGTAAGCCCTGGTGAGGTGGTAAGTCGGTCGTTGCGACCCGTTCTGGTAATGCTTGATAACGCAGCAGGCCGTCCGGGTAGGGGACTTGTGGTGCGCCAGGCTGAACAATGCGCAATGCGTGGTGAGTGTTCGGGTGCTGTCTCGGCGATTCCGGGGGTAGAGCCACCTGAAATATTTGCCCACTCGGAAGAAGTGCGCCCCGACCTGTCGGTGGTGTTAGTGGAAGAGCATCGCTGCGATCGCTTCCGAAAGGAAGCCCTAACACTGCAGCGTCGGCATGACTCGTTGGCCCTAAAATGGCGCAGAGTCCACTGTGAGCACGAAGCCGAGACGACGCCAGGCGCTGGCCCCCGGTTACCACTACACAGATCCCGGCTGTCGCACCGCATGCCATGATCGTCGTGAGGTCTTCCATTGCTCGGCCATGATCGAGTGGCTCCAGCACTTGAATCATGCCCTCCCATGAATCCACCAACAGCACAGTGAGCGCAGGTCGATCTAGTTGCCCGGGTGTCGTGGCTACAGCGGCGAGTCGGGCGAGGAAACGCGCAACAACCCATGGTTCGCTCCCGGTCAAAACTGTTCCTACATGTGGAGCGTGAGGTAGTTGCCATGATGATCCAGCATCAAAACGGAGCATATGAAGGTGCATCATTGCCGGCTCATGCCGCTGAATGAGTTCGCCCGCTATCCGGCGTAGGAGCGTGCTTCGTCCACTTTGGGGTTGCCCAGCGATCAGGAAATGACCGTCCTGCGTAGGAGACCACGAAAGGACGTCTTGCCGTCCGTGATCTGGATCATCGAGTAAACCGATCGGGATGGCGTCCTGAGGTCCGGGCGCGTGGGACTCGGCAATTTTCAGCAACTCGGTAGCTGTTAAAACCGAGGGCAGCGGCGGAAGCCAGGGCGGAGGTGTGGCTGGAATGTTCAGGGTGCGACGCGCTAGCTGCGCCGCTCTCACCATCCGGGCAATGTCTCCTCGCGGCTGTGGAGAAACCTGTGTGGTCAGTGGCGTTGAGGCATCGGTGATGCAGATGCGAGCGACTTCAGCGTCGATGAATCCATCAGCGCTCGCTACCTGAAATGAACGGACTGGGCCACCACCCGTACGCCACACAGCGCGTCCGGGGTGAGTCGAGGGAAGGGTGACGGCAACAGGACTGTCCACGACATCGCGGGAGTCCGCCTCATCGCGGACCCGTAAGGCGACCCGAAGGTTAATGTTCGCTCGCATGTGCGCTGTCACCACACCTGCTGGTCGTTGGGTTGCTAACACTAGATGTATCCCCAGGGAACGCCCTAACGCGGCGAGCTTAACTAAACCATCAACGAATCCAGGCACCTGATCGACGAGTTCTCGAAACTCATCGATGACAACGAAAAGTCGGCTTAGCGAGCGCCGGCCCGGCATTTCCTCCGCCCACTTTTGATATCTAGCCACATCAAGAACACCTGCCTCAGCAAGGATCGACTCGCGTCGAGTGACTTCCGCCCGTAGAGATCGTAAAACTCGGTCCGCTAAGTGAGGGTCAAGATCAGTGACCACCCCGGTGACATGCGGAAGTGCCGTGCAACTGCGAAAAGCTAAGCCGCCTTTGTAGTCGATGAGAATGAAACTAAGCTCATCTGGACGGTGAGTCATCGCCAAGGACAGCACCAGAGTGCGAAGGAATTCCGATTTACCTGCCCCGGTAGTACCGGCAACCATCATGTGCGGGCCATCTTGGGTCAAATGAAAAGTGAGCGGGCCGCGTTCGTCGACACCCACCACTACCTCAAGGCGGCGGTTCGGGGAGATCCAGCGTTGAGTAAGCCACGAGACCACGTCCGAGTCATCAAGTGCATCCGTCACGAGCGGCAAAAGCCCTACGCGGTCAGGGATGGAGTCGGTATCTGAGTCGCTCATCTCACGCAATGGGGCCAAGCTGCGGGCTAAGGATTGAGCCCATTCCATAGTGGTGCCGTTCAGTCGGGTGATGATCGTGCCACGGTCGTCACCTGCGTCGCAGTTTTGCTGTTCAAGCCAAGCAGTGTGAGGGGTGAGATGGACGCGTTCCCGGCATTGAGGGGGAAGCTGGGTGTGGTCCAGGCAAAGCCATATGAGATGTGGGCGAGTGACGCTCATTGCCTCCCGATAGAGCGAAGCAAGGTCGCTCTCGTGGAGGTGTGGAAAGTCCAAGACATCAACCACGACAAGTGTGCGTGAGTTGTCTATTGCTGCCGCAACTTTCTCCGCTGCGCGGTGGGAATCGAGGTCATGAGGTAGCCAACGGCTCCACTCCCAAGGTGCAGGGGCGCCCAAGACTGTCATCCTGAGCAATCGCGGGCTCACCGTTGTTGCGAGTTGCCCCACGATGGATCGAGCGCAGGCCCGGACCCGCTCTGAATTGCCCACGCAACCAAACGGATTCGTCTCGCTCAGCCGGACTGTTACCGGTGCGTCTTCAATTCGTAATGGAGGTTTGGCTTCAGCGCCTGCATTGTCAGTGATGCAGGCCGCCGCGTTCAGGGAACCTTCACCAAGACAGATCAGTAACACGTTCGGGTCATCATATGAGCGATTCCACAGTTGGACGTCCCATGACATCGCCTGGGACCACGCTGTTGCTGGGTCAGTGACTAAACTTCGCCGAGCTTGTAACTCCACCGCGAGGTGGTGGTTGATGCGAGCACTATGGTCAGCGATTTCACGGGTGTGGTGCACACGAACATCACTAATCTTACGTCGGCGATTGCGCCGATCTGCGGTGACCGTGAAACCAGTCATCAGCGGGCCTACGAGCCCAAAAAGCAGATACCCAGGTTGTCCCAACCACCATGCCATTGGCACGCAGATCAGCAGTGGCACGATGAACGTGGCCCATGGGATGCGAACAGGTTCCGGCTCGGAGGGGGGCTCCGGGAGAGGGGGTATCGCTTCATTGGGGATGGCATGGTGTGGGGTTCTCCTGGGTTTAAAGAGAACCGTCCCGTTGCCTGGTGCGCTGCCCGTGAAGGTGGTTTTACCCTCCGATGTCCTGAGCATGAGAATGCTTGCGCCGCAACGAATTCGCGTTCCTATTGATACTGTTAACCCGGCGTTCGTCACGCGGCTTCCGGCAACGTCCGTGCCATTACTTGACCCTAGGTCGTAGACCGTGATTGCATCCGCGGCGACGGACAACACGGCATGCTGATGGGACAAGGCGGGGTCCGCAATAGTGATGCCGCAGCGCCCGCTTCGCCCAATGAGGTGCTCTCCAGGAGAAATAGAAATCACCTGACCGCAGTCCGGTCCGGCAATGACATACAGCGATAGGGCTGTTCCTGCTGTTTGCGGAGGTAACTTTACGAGTGAGTGGTTAACGGTCAGGTGCGCGCCATGGAGTAGTGGCGGGAATCCAACAGTTGCGTCATCAGGAATAAAGTGCCGACCGCACCGCCAGGGTCCGCTAACAGAGACAGCGAGATGACTGGCAATGGCTTGCTTAGCTGTGCCCCACGTTGTCCCGACAGGAGCGCTAACTCGAAGTTCGCTCGTGCGTGGCGGGGCATCTGATGTAGTAACGCTACAAAGCCAATGCATGACAGTAGCTTGACTTCTTACGGGTCACGGCGGATTGCTTATCCACAGCAATCACGGCCCGCGCCCAGCTTGATCGCAGTGTCCCGACGTGGGTAGCTGTGGATAGCGCCCGCAATACTTTTGAGCTATCACTTAGGGTGTTGTCTCCTTGACTTTCTGGTCAGGAAGTTACCTACGAGAGGGCGATGCTGTGGTGTGGTGCCGTGTTCTCTTCAGTGAGGCGATCAGAAGATTCATTGTTCGCGACGCAAGTAAAGGTGTGCTGGTGTGAGTGCTTCAGATGCGGTGGCACTTATTGAGTACGAAGTTCGGGAATTAGTGCGTGGGTCTGGTCTAGATCCGGTGCGTGAGCCTAGTGCGGCACGCACCTTAGTCCGCCAAGTGGTGGCTGACTATGGTGAGCGGGCACTTGGCGGTGGGTTGCCCAATCTGATTGATGCCGAAGCAACAATCCGGCAAGTGTGGGAGTCAGTTGCTGGGTATGGGAACATCCAGTGTTACTTGGACGACCCCACAATTGAAGAAGTGTGGATCAACGAACCAGGCAAAGTTTTTGTTGCCCGCGCTGGCGTTCCTGAGCTCACCACCACGATCTTGACGTCACAGCAAGTACGCGAATTGGTCGAGCGGATGCTCACCGCTTCGGGGCGACGGGTGGATCGTTCGTCGCCTTTCGTTGATGCCACGTTGCCAGATGGTTCGCGAGTGCATGTGGTGATCCCGGACATCACTCGAGAGCACTGGGCTGTCAACATTCGTAAGTTCGTTGTCCGTGCCCGCCATCTAGACGATCTTGTGGCATTGGGCACCCTGAGTCGCCAGGCTGCTCGTTTCTTAGACGCCGCGGTTCGTGCAGGGCTCAACATTTTGGTCTCAGGTGCCACTCAAGCGGGGAAAACGACCCTGCTGAATTGTCTGGCTGGGTCACTGGACCCGCGCGAAAGAGTCATTACCTGCGAGGAAGTATTTGAACTTCAGATTTCCGCGCGGGATGTTGTTGCCCTGCAATGCCGCCAACCTAATTTGGAGGGTGCCGGAGAAGTTCCTTTGCGACGTCTCGTCAAAGAGGCGTTGCGGATGCGCCCCACCCGGATTGTGGTTGGTGAAGTACGGCAAGAAGAAAGCCTTGACATGCTTCTCGCGCTGAACAGCGGCTTACCAGGCATGTGCACGGTGCACGCCAATAGCGCTCGTGAAGCATTGACCAAAATGTGTACGTTGCCGTTGCTGGCCGGTGAAAACGTGAGTCCCGCTTTCGTCGTCCCAACTGTCGCCGCCAGTATCGATCTTGTCGTGCATCTTGCGCATGAAGCGGGTGCGCTGCGACGAGTCCAGGAAATTATTGCGGTTCCTGGTCGCGCAGAGGGTGGTGTCGTTGAGACCAGCACAATCTTCGACAACCAGTCAGGTCAGTTAGTTCGAGGTGAAGGCTTCCCCCCACACGCAGAACGGTTTGCTCGTGTGGGAATAGACATCGCTGAGTTATTAATTAACAGCTCATCTGAGTCTTCGGTAGGGCGCTGGTTGGATCATGCGCTTACCCACCAGGACGTGTCTTCGTGACAGGGCTTGCGGTAGGTCTGTCGTTCGGCCTGGGTGTTCTTCTTGTGCTGGCGGCGTGCTCTTCGCCAAAATCTTCGGCACCCCGTTTCTTCTGGTTCCGTCAACGATGGGAGCGGCTAGCTCATGACCTACGACTAGCGGGGCTGCCAGATGTTGGGCCTGGTGCGTTAATAGCGGCCAGCGCGTTGTGTGCTTTCGTTATGGGGACGGCAGCATTTGCCTGGTCTCAGGTGGGTGCCATTGCTGGTTGTTTTGCTGTGATGGCTGGCTTAGCGCCCGGGTTCATCGTGCGCGGTAGGGCTCGGCGTCGCCGCACTGTCGTTCGGGAAGTGTGGCCAGATGCCATCGACCATGTGGCAAGTGCCATCCGGGCAGGGTTGGCTCTTCCGGAAGCACTCAGCCAGTTAGGGGCTCGCGGCCCGGAAGCCCTTCGCTCCTCCTTTACTGCTTTCGCCGAGGACTACCGAACTTCCGGAAAGTTCATCCCAGCCTTAGATCGGTTAAAGGATCAGCTAGCTGATCCGGTAGCAGATCGAGTTCTCGAGGCACTGCGGTTGGCTCGCGAAGTTGGTGGTACAGATTTGGGTCGAATCCTTACGACACTGACAGCTTTCCTCCGACAAGACCTTCACACCCGAGCCGAGTTACATACCCGCCAGGGGTGGACGATCGCTGGTGCACGCTTAGCTGCGGCAGCCCCTTGGTTAGTCATCGCGGTTCTTGCTACGCGCCCAGAATCTGTTACGGCCTATCGCAGTGTCACCGGTGCTGTGGTGTTGTTTGGCGGGGGAATGCTGACAGTAGTGGCTTATACGGCGATGTTGCGGATTGCTCGCCTGCCCGAAGAAGACCGGGTATTGCGATGAGCTGGTTGCGCCAAAGGCAAGGAGTGCAATGAGGGTGCTGCGACGACGAAGAGGTGGCCATGAATCGTAGTTTGGCTGGTGCTGCGGTGGCCGGTTTGTTTAGCGTGGGGATCGTCTTATTAGCGTCCTGGTCGTATCGATTCCGACGTCCCTTGTTGGATGAGCGGTTAGCGCCTTATTTGCGAGATCTTGTGCCACCGTCGAAGTTTTTGCGACCGCGTGAGTTATCCCGTGGTCCGGTAGCCGTCTTAATTCGGTTAGCGATGCCTTGGGTGCGTGATATCAGCAAAGTGAGTGACCGCTTCCTCGGCTCCTCTGACGCACTGCGACGACGATTGGATCGGCTAGGCCGTTCTGATGATGTGGAGATTATCCGGGTGCAACAACTACTTTGCGCCGCTTGCGCTGCGGTATGCGGGTCTGGGGTTGCGGCATGGCTGTGGTGGTGGCGTTCGGCAGCAGTCGTCCCCCTGGTCATTTTGGTGATGGTCAGTACCGTCACCGGAGCTGTGCTCCGAGACTGGTGGTTGACTCGTCAAGTAGTTCGGCGAGAGCAAGTGATGCTGATGCAGTTTCCGGCGCTTGCTGAGATGCTGGCGCTCGCGGTGGGTGCGGGGGAAGGGCCAATGGCTGCCATTGCTCGTGTTACTCGCTTGAGCCGGGGGCCTCTTGCTGCGGAATTAGGTCGGGTACTCGATGACGTCCGGGCTGGTAGCACGGCAGCGGATGCCTTACAGCGCCTTGGTGGTCGAACGGGGTTAGCTCCGTTAACTCGGTTCGTTGATGGCATGGTCGTAGCAATTGAGCGGGGGACTCCTTTAGCTGAAGTCTTGCGATACCAAGCACATGATGTGCGTGAAGCAGGTCGCCGGGCGCTCATGGAAACAGCAGGAACCCGAGAAATCGCGATGATGATCCCGGTGGTGTTTCTTATCCTGCCCATTACGGTGCTCTTCGCGGTATTTCCGGGGTTCGCTTTTCTTCGTCTGGGGTGGTGACATGCGCGCCACCATAGTGATTTGTGGGAGCGAAAAGGCAATCAGATATCTAAGGGAAGGACGCATATGAGTAGAACGAGCATGACGTTGATCATGGTTGACATCAAGTCACGGTGGGCTCAAAGTCGATTTGGCGCTTACCGCTTTGACGAGCGTGACCGGGGCGACGTGCCCGGCTGGGTGCTCGTTACTTTGATGACTGCGGGTTTAGTCGCCGGGTTATGGGCGGTAGCTGGTGATGTGCTCAATGATGTTTTCCTGGATGCGGTTAACGGCGTCACCGGGGAACGTTGATTATCAGTGGTCCCTCTACAACGTCGCAGATTAATTCTGGGTCAGCAAGGCTCAGCAGTTGTTGACTTCGCATTAACTGGTGGGCTGCTTAGCCTTCTTTTTCTTGGGGCAATGCAATTGGCTGTCGTTCTTCATGTCCGGAACACCGTAATTGATTGCGCGGCTGAAGGTGCCCGCTATGGTGCCCGAGCAAACGGAGCTGCAGGTGCAGGCGCGGAGCGGGCTCGGGTGCTTCTCGTGCAAAGACTTTCAGCCGATTATGAGCAGCGGGCGACGTCAGTTGACCGCGTGGTCACCCATGATGGAATTGAAGTAATTCAGGTGGAGATCGTGGCACCTTTGCCAATCATTGGGTTGATCGGGCCGACACATTCGCTGCGGGTGAGTGGCCATGCCTATGCGGAGCGCCAATGAGGGCGGGTCGTCTCTGCCGTCGCGCTTCTGCTGGTGTGGCCGCCGATAGTGGGAGTGCGCTGGTGGAATTCACGCTTTTGACAATGGTTTTGATAGTCCCCTTGCTCTATCTCGTCTTTACGCTAGGGCGTATCCAAGCTGGCATGTATGCCGCGCAGGGTGCTGCTCGTGAAGCAGGCCGAGTGTTCGTCACCACCCCCGATGAAGCCCGTGCTCATCAGCAAGCATTGACCGCAGCCCATGTTGCCTTGCAGGACCAAGGGTTTACGTCAGCGGAGCTAGTGGAATTAAATGTTTCCTGTCCGGCAGGGCATTGCCGGCGGCCAGACTCAAAGATTCCCATCAGGGTGGTCGTGGAAGTGGTTTTTCCTGGTGTACCCCGTGGCCTCAGTGCAGTTGTCCCGGCTCGGCTTGAAGTGCAAGCCGAGCACGTTGCCACAGTCGATCGATTTCGGTCCCCTTCATGATCTCTATCTCCCGAGTACCAGCTGTGGCATTTCGGCGGAGGTCTCCCCAGGTGCTCGTAAAACAGCACGTAATCTCTGCTGATGCAGGGCAGCTCAGTATTCTCATGGTTGGTTTTGTCGTGGTGTGTTTGGGGTTGATCGCGGTCGTGGTCGACATCACCGCAGTGCATTTAGCCCGCAGTCAACTTCTGGATCTTGCTGATGCCGCCGCCCTGGACGCGGCGGACTCGGTGCAAGCGGGTGCTGTCACAACCAAAGGGTTAGAAACATCTCTTCCTCTGACCGCACGGGATGTGACGGAGCAAGCCAGCCGCTTTGTCGCTGATGCGCCCGCACCTACCCGCTTACGCGAGATTACGGTCCTGCCGGCAACTGGAACGACTGATGGCCGCAGTGCGACTGTTGTTCTGCAAGCAGACGTTCGCCTACCGTTAGGGCGGTGGGTAGTAGCTGCGGTGACTCGGGATGACGTACGCGTCACTGTTCAATCCACCGCACGTGGCGACCTCGACCGGGGATAGCGCGAGCAGTGACAGGCTTCTAGCCTATTCTCGACCTTCGTGGCCGTTATCGACTTTCCCGCGGAGATCCGCGAGCTTCGTACCACTGTGGAGTCCATTCACCAGGTGACTGACATGGATCGCCTGCGCCGACGCATCGCCGAGCTGGAAGATCAAGCCGCCGCTCCAAATTTGTGGGACGACCCTGACGCCGCACAACAGGTGACCAGCAAGTTGAGTCACCTCAACGCCGAACTGGATCGGGTCAATCAGGTCACCCAACGGGTGGATGACCTTGAGGTTTTAGTGGCGATGGCGGTTGAAGAAGACGACGCGGAAACTCTGGCTGAAGCCGAAGCAGAGTTGACGGCAGTACGTCAGGCGGTCGGGGAGTTAGAGATTCGGACGCTCTTAAATGGTGAGTACGACGAACGGGAAGCGTTAGTCACCATTCGCGCTGAGGCTGGCGGGGTGGACGCGGCGGACTTCGCGGAGATGTTGTTGCGGATGTACCTCCGGTGGGCCGAACGGCATGGGTATCCCACCCAAGTGATGGACACCAGCTATGCCGAAGAAGCGGGTTTAAAGTCAGCTACCTTTGCGGTTCAAGCCCCCTATTCGTACGGGAATCTTGTGGTCGAGCAGGGTACTCACCGACTGGTGCGGATTAGCCCGTTCGACAATCAAGGCCGCCGACAGACGAGTTTTGCTGGGGTTGAAGTGTTGCCGGTAACGGAATCGACCGACCACGTTGATATCCCGGAGGTAGAGATCAAAGTTGATGTCTTTCGCTCTTCGGGCCCAGGGGGTCAGAGTGTCAACACCACCGATTCGGCCGTTCGGCTGACTCACCTTCCTACGGGGATCGTGGTGTCAATGCAGAATGAGAAGTCTCAGCTGCAGAACCGCGCCGCAGCACTCAAAGTGTTGCAGGCCCGGCTATTGCAGGTACGTAAGGCGGAGGAACGTGCTGCCCTTGATGCGCTTAAAGGTGATGGCGGCTCCAGTTGGGGGAATCAAATGCGTTCGTACGTTCTGCATCCTTACCAAATGGTGAAAGATTTGCGCACCGACTATGAGGTAAGTAACCCCAACGCGGTTTTTGACGGTGATCTCGATGGCTTCTTGGAAGCCGGTATTCGTTGGAAGCGGAGCCAGGAGCGCCCGGAGATTTAGGTCCAAAGCCCGTCACCAAGCATTGATTGTTAAGGAAGTCACGACTCGGCGACGCTGATCCCGCCAGATTTCCCTGGGTCACCGTAGGCTGCATGGTGTGATCCGTTTGGAGAGCGTCACCAAGATTTATGCGGCTGGCCATCGTCCTGCCCTCGCCGACGTCAGCGTTGAAGTGCAGCGGGGGGAGTTTGTTTTCATCGTGGGCGCATCGGGGTCAGGTAAATCGACATTGCTGCGGTTGGTGTTGCGTGAAGAGCGAGCGACACGCGGTTCGGTTCACGTTGCTGGTCGCGATTTGGCCCGCATGTCGTCGTGGAAGGTTCCTCAGCTCCGCCAGCAAATGGGCGCGGTCTTTCAAGACTTCCGGTTATTGCCTGGGAAGACAGTTTTTCAGAATGTGGCTTTTGCTCTTCAGGTGATCGGCCGGCCACGTCATGCCATCGCCCAGCTCGTTCCGGAGACTCTCAGTTTAGTGGGTCTAGCAGACAAGGCAGAGCGGTTACCGCACGAGTTGTCCGGGGGGGAGCAACAACGGGTTGCTATCGCCCGCGCTTTTGTTAATCGGCCGGCAATTTTGCTCGCGGATGAACCGACTGGAAATTTAGATCCGGCTACCAGTTTGGACATCACCAAGTTGTTGGAGCAAATTAACCGCACGGGCACCACCATCGTTATGGCGACACATGACCACGAAATTGTGGATCAACTCCGCAAACGGGTGGTCGAATTAGAGCACGGCCACCTGGTGCGAGATCAAGCCCGCGGCGTGTATGGCTCCGTCAGTTGACTTTGTTGACTTTGATTTTTTGCGAAGGGAATCATGCGACCTCAATTCGTTGTGAGTGAGATGGTCATCGGGTTGCGCCGCAATCTGTCAATGGCAATTTCTTTGGTGCTCGTCACGATGATTTCGTTTGTTTTTTTGGGCTTCGGTTTGATGTCTCGCTTGCAGGCCGCCGAGATCAAAGATTTTTGGTACGGCAAGGTCGAAGTGTGGATTTCGTTGTGCCCAGAGCGGTCTATCCAGCCGTCTTGTGCGGTGGGAGAAGTGACTCAGATTCAAAAAGATGAGCTCAATGCTCAGTTGGAATCATTGCGCCCGCTCGTGGAGCGGGTGTACTTCGAATCAAAAGAGGAGGCGTATCAGCATTTCACGGAACAGTTCCGCGATTCAGCCATCAAAGACACCGTTCGGCCAGAACAAATGCAGGAAAGTTTCCGGGTAAAGCTCAGCGACCCCCAAAAATATGACGTGGTCGCAAGCGCATTCCAAGGGGCACCTGGCGTGGAACGGGTCATTGATCAACGTAACTTGTTATCGACGTTATTTACTTTCCTTAACGGAATGACCATCGCTGGGACGGTATTTGCGGCGGTGACCACACTTGCTGCCGTTCTTCTTGTGGCCACAGCAGTGCGGCTGTCAATCTTCAATCGGCGCCGGGAGATTGGCATCATGCGATTAGTGGGGGCCTCAAATCTTTTTATTCAGGCCCCTTTCATTCTTGAAGCTTTGTTGGCGACGGCGATCGGGGGAGTCCTGTCAGTCGCCGTTTTGTATGGGGTGGCTGAGGTGTTCTTGCAAGGCTGGTTGGCGGACAAACTGCAGTTCATTCCGTTCGTTAACGGCGCCGATGTGTTAGGGATAGCCCCAGTGGTTGTGGGGGCCGCGTTGCTTGTCACTCTGGTTACTTCTTTTCTCACTACGCGGTGGTACTTGCGGGTTTAAGTTGCGTAGATGGTGTTTCTTTCGGTGCTTGTGCCGGGTTTTGCCGCTGATATGTGATACGAAAGAGAACGGTTCTTTACTCACTGTCGAATTTTGTTTCCCGTGGGTGTGTCAACGTTGAGGAGATACGAGCGCATGCGTAACCCCCGGATCACTGGTTGGTCCGTCGTTGTGGCATCCGTTCTGGCGATGGGTTCGGTTGCCAGTTTGGTACCTGCTTCTGCGGACACCAAAGACGACAAACGTGCAGTTGACCGGAGGATCGACGCGACTCGGGAAGATTTAGAGGGAACATCAGCTGAGCTTATTGAGGCGTGGGAGCGGGTTCAACGGACTGAAAAGAACTTAGACCGGGCGCGGGAGGATTTGGGTCGTGCTCGTCGTGAAGTCGCAGAACGGGCGCAGCGGGCTCAGGAGCTCGCTGATCGATTACGGGTAGCTCGCGCCACTGAGCAACAGGCGATAGAAGATCTGTCCACTACGGAGAAGTCCGTCAAATCAGCCGATGACCAAATTGGGGTTATTGCCCGGCAAGCTATTCAAACCGGTGGAGTGGGTGAGCTCTCGGTAGCGCTCTCTGCCCAGAGTGCCGATGACTTCGCGGAGCGACTAGCGGCAGTCAACACCGCTTTACAACTTCAACGCCAGGCCATCGCTGATCTGGACACCCAACGCGCCGAGGTCACCGCACGTAAAGCCAGGCTTACCGCAGTCCGTCAAGAAATTGCCGCTTTAGAAGAGCAAGCACGAGACAATCTTGCTCGGGCGCAAGCAGCTGAACGCGTTGCTGCTTCCGCGAAAGCTAAAGTTGAGTCACTTTTGTCCTCTCAACGTCGTGATGCTCGCTTACTGTCGGATCGTCGCGCGGCCGAAAAGCGGCGCTTAGTCAGCCTTGAGGCCAAGCAGTCTCAACTGGAAGCTAAACTCCGCGAGTTAGCTGAGCAAGCTCGCCGTCGTGCTGCGGCCGCCAAGAAAGGGCCGTCGGCGGACGACGACGGTGGTGGCCGTGGTTCAGTGACCTCTTCTGGTGGTTATTTGTCCTATCCAGTTCCCGGGGCTCGGGTCACTTCTGAATTCGGGATGAGATTTCACCCGATCTTGAAGTACACCAAATTGCATACGGGTACCGATTTTGGTGCTGGCTGTGGGACTCCTATCCGGGCCGCCGCTTCAGGGACAATTGTGGAAGCCGGATATGACGGAGGATTTGGTAACCGACTCACGGTCAGTCATGGGTTGGTACGCGGTGAAGGCTTAGCGACGACCTACAACCACCTGTCTAGTTTTGCTCGAACCAGCGGGCGTGTCGAACGCGGTCAAGTCATCGGCTACGTGGGCAACACGGGGTACTCGACTGGTTGTCATCTCCATTTTGAGACCTACGAAGATGGCTCTTTAGTGAACCCTCGATCCTGGTTGTAGTGTCCTTCTGCCCTGAGCTGCACGGCCGGTGATCGATAGCCCTGTACCGTTGCTTCAGTCAGGCGGGTCAGTTGATGGCGAGTGAGGTTAACCGTGGCTAAAGATGTCGGGCGTAAACTCATCGCGAGTAACCGCCGAGCTCGTCACGATTATCACGTAGAAGATGTGTATGAAGCTGGCATTGTTCTTTCGGGGACTGAAGTCAAATCTTTACGCGCTGGCCGTGCGTCCCTGGCAGAATCTTTTGCTTCAATTTATGGCGATGAAGTGTGGTTAGAGCGGATGCATATTCCCGAATACGCTGCCGGTACTTGGACTAATCACCCGCCGCGGCGGCGCCGAAAGTTGCTTCTGCATCGGCATGAAATTGCCAAATTGGTGCAAGCAACGAAAGAAAAGGGGTACACCCTCGTTCCATTGTCGATGTACTTTTCGGATGGACGGGCCAAAGTTGAATTAGCAGTGGCCCGAGGTAAACGGGACTATGACAAACGGCAGACACTTCGGGCGAAGCAAGATCAGCGAGAAGCGCAGCGGGCGATGTCCCACCGCCAGAATCGTTAACTAACCTCAACTACTCGTTGTTTTAGGTGATACAACGACGAGGAGGTCGCCGCCTTCTACTTGTTGCCGGTCGTTGATGGCTAGTCGTTGAACGGTGCCACCAACGGGGCTGGTAATAGCTGCTTCCATTTTCATCGCTTCGATGGTGGCGACAGTGGCACCCTCAGGTACGGTGTCGCCGACGTTCACGGTGAGAGTGACCACCCCAGCAAAGGGCGCTTGGATTTGGCCGGGCACGGAACGGTCCGCCTTTTCGGTCGTCCGCACATCAACATGGATGTTCTCATCACGAGTTTGCACGGGGCGTAGTTGCCCATTCAACGTACACATGACCGTCCGCAAGCCACGGTCATCGGCTTCGCTGATCGACTGAATTCCAACAAGAAGACGCTTGCCGTGCTCGATCTCGACTTCGATTTCTTCACCCGGACGAAGGCCGTGCAGGAACTGCGGGGTGGGAAGCACGGAAAGATCACTGTAGGTGCGCCGCGCTGTTTGAAAGTCGGCCTCCGGGCCGGGAAACAACAGCCGATTGAGAGTCGCTTGTGGTTCCTCAACGAGCCCCGCGCGGTCCTCCTGAGTGAGCTCGGTGGTTGTTGGTCGAGTAGCTTCACGGCCAGCCAATGCCTTGCTGCGGAACGGTTCTGGCCACCCGCCGGGCGGGTCGCCTAACTCGCCAGAGAGGAAGCCAATCACTGAATCTGGGATATCAAACGACTGTGGGTCTGCCTCAAAGGTGGCGGGGTCAGCACCTGCGCCCACGAGCGCGAGGGCCAGGTCACCCACCACTTTGGAGCTCGGCGTTACCTTGACAACGTTGCCGAGAATACGATTTGCCGCCGCGTACATATCTTCGATGGCTTCGAATTTTTCCCCCAACCCCAGGGCGATAGCTTGCTGGCGCAAGTTTGAGAGTTGCCCACCGGGGATTTCGTGGTCGTAAACCCGCCCGGTGGGGGAAGGGATACCGGATTCGAACGGGGCGTAGAGCCGGCGCACCGCCTCCCAGTATGGTTCCAGGTCGCAGACCGCGCGGAGGTTCAACCCGGTTGCCCGGGCGGTGGCATCAGTGCTGGCGACAAGCGCGGACATAGGCGGTTGGCTGGTGGTACCGGCCATAGCCGCGCTGGCGGTATCAACAGCGTCCACACCCGCATCGATGGCGGCGAGCAGAGTCGCCAATTGCCCACCTGGAGTGTCATGGGTATGCAGGTGCACGGGCAAGTCAAAACGTTCCCGGAGCGCAGTCACTAAAGTGTGTGCTGCCGGTGCCCGCAAAAGCCCAGCCATGTCTTTGATAGCAAGAATGTGTGCACCGGACGCGACGATCCGCTCTGCTAGACGCAAGTAGTAGTCGAGGGTGTACAGCCGTTCGCCGGGGTCAGAAACGTTGCCGGTATAGCACAGCGCCACTTCAGCAACAGCCGTGCCGGTGTTAAGCACGGCGTCGATCGCCGGGCGCATCTGTTCGACGTCATTAAGCGCGTCGAAAATCCGGAAAATATCGATGCCGGTCCGGGCTGCCTCATGGACGAACGCGTCGGTGACTTCTGTTGGATAAGGCGTGTACCCCACGGTGTTCCGGCCACGAAGCAACATTTGGATGCAAAGATTTGGCATCGCGGCACGTATTGCTGCTAGTCGCTCCCAAGGGTCTTCGCCGAGGAAGCGCAAGGCCACATCATAGGTCGCCCCACCCCACGCCTCAACGCTCCACAACTGTGGCAAGAGGCGCGCGACAGGCTCAGCCGCGGTGACTAAATCTCGAGTGCGAAGGCGCGTCGCGAGCAAAGATTGGTGGGCGTCGCGGAAGGTCGTGTCAGTAACAGCGACGGCAGTTTGTTGTCGTAGCGCGTGCGCGAATGCTGTCGGCCCTAGCGACCGGAGTTGATCCGCTGATCCGGGTTGCATTGCTGGTAGGTGCGGTGGCAGTTTGGTTGCTGGGTCCGCGATCAAGCGGGCCGGACCATGCGGATGGTTCACCGTGACGTGGGCGAGGTAGCTCAACAACTTGGTGCCGCGGTCTGCTGGTGTCCGAGCGGTGAGGAGTTCGGGGCGTTCATCGATAAAAGAGGTGGTAAGGCGGCCAGCAAGAAAGTCGGGTTGATTGAGCAGTGCCTGGAGGAATGGGATATTCGTGGACACCCCACGGACCCTAAATTCGGCCAAAGCGCGGCTTGTTCGGCGAACCGCAGTGGCGAAGTCCCGACCACGACAAATCAACTTCACCAACATGGAATCAAAGTGAGCATTCACTTCAGCGCCCACGAAAACGGTACCGCCGTCGAGCCGCACCCCGGCCCCCCCGGCCGAACGGTACGTGGTGATGATTCCGGTGTCCGGACGAAACCCGTTAGCTGGGTCCTCAGTGGTGATCCGACACTGTAAGGCGCTACCCCGAATGGTGATTCGGTCTTGGGTGAGGCCCAGATCGTCCAGGGTGTGACCAGCGGCGATCCGCAGTTGCGCTTGAACGAGATCGACATCAGTGATCTCTTCGGTGATGGTGTGCTCGACTTGGATCCGTGGGTTCATCTCAATGAAGACAAAACTGCCATCCTGACCGAGCAGGAATTCCACGGTGCCGGCGTTCACATACCCAATGTGCCGTGCGAACGCGACCGCATGAGCGCACATCTGATCCCGGATGGTGGGATCGAGATTAGGCGCCGGTGCGATCTCCACTACTTTCTGGTGCCGGCGCTGCACGGAGCAGTCCCGCTCGTACAGGTGGGTAACACCGCCGTGCCCATCACTAAGGATCTGCACCTCAATGTGCCGAGGGGCAACGACCGCCTGCTCGAGAAATACCGTCGGGTCACCAAAGGCGCTTTCCGCTTCGCGCATCGCTGCCTCAATGGCTTCGCGTAGCTGGGTTGGCTCAGCGACCCGGCGCATACCTCGGCCACCGCCGCCTGCGACTGCTTTCACGAAAATGGGGAAACCGATGTCGTCGGCTGCATCGATTAAGGCGTTGACGTCGGTGCCTGGTTCGGCGCTGCGGAGCACAGGTAACCCGGCCTCACGCGCAGCGGCGATGGCGCGTGCTTTGTTGCCGGTGAGGTGCAGGACCGGCTCAGGGGGGCCGACGAAAGTAATCCCAGCGTCCGCGCACGCGCTCGCTAAATCAGGGTTCTCGGAAAGGAAACCGTAGCCGGGGTAAATGGCGTCGGCGCCCGACTCTTGTGCGACGCGAATCATCTCTTGCACATCAAGGTAGGACCGCACCGGTTGACCACGCCGTCCGATGAGGTAAGCCTCGTCCGCCTTCATCCGATGTTCGCTGCGTCGATCCTCATGCGGGAATACCGCGACGGTCTGTGCGCCGAGCTCAGTGGCGGCACGGAAAGCACGGACAGCGATCTCGCCTCGGTTGGCGACCAGAACCTTGCGGAACACGGCATCTCCGGGTGGTCGATGGCTGGATGGGGACTAACGCTGACCTTATCCAGCAGGGAATTCCGGTAGCAGGTTGGCTGTTCAAGACGAGCATGAAAGCAATCACAGTGAGCCAATACGGCGGCCCAGAGGTGTTGTCATATACCGAGATGCCTGAGCCATTAGTGAGCCCGTCCTCAGTGCTGATTCGTACTCGCGCTGCCGGGGTGAACCCAGTGGATTGGAAGATTCGCGAAGGGTACCTTCGGGGTGCGTTCACGCATCACGAGCCGGTAGTTCCTGGGTGGGATGTGGCCGGTGTAGTTGAACGCGTGGGCAGTGCTGTCCCAGAGTTCGCCGTCGGTGATGAGGTGTGCGGTTACGTCCGCAAGGACGCAATTGGCGAAGGGACGTATGCAGAGCTGGTTTCCGCTGATGTGCGGCATATTGCACGGAAGCCATCGTCATTGTCCTTTGAAGCTGCAGCGTCGTTACCGCTGGCGGGTTTAACCGCATGGCAGGCCTTGGACCGCGCTCGTGTTGATGCCGGCGATGTGGTGGTCATCCACGCGGCTGCCGGTGGGGTTGGGCATTTCGCGGTCCAACTCGCGGTCGCTCGTGGCGCTCGGGTGATTGGCACTGCGAGTGTGGGCAATCATGATTTTCTGCGGTCGTTGGGTGCGGAGCCGGTGGAATACGGTGCTGGGCTGGCAGACCGGATTCGAGAGCTTGCCTCCTTAGGGGTGGGGGCTTCGTTGGATCTGGTGGGGAGCGCGGAAGCCCTTGAGGTTGGCGCGGAGCTTGTTGCCGACCGTTCCCGGATCGTCTCCATCGTGGACGCGCCAGCAGTATTAAAACTGGGTGGCCAGCATGTTTTCGTCCGACCAGACGCGGCGACACTTCAGCGCATCGTTGACCTGGTCGATGCTGGGACTATCCGCGTGGAGGTCGCGCGGACGTTCCCTTTCGCGGATGCCGCACAAGCGCACCGCGAGCTGGAAGAGGGCCGTGTTCGGGGCAAGCTCGCCTTGACCGTGCCCTGAGCGTTACCCTAGGGACCTGATCTATTTGACAAATAAATAGGGAAAGAACCAGATCCCAATCTTGGGGGTGATCGGCTTCGACGTCGGTCGTTCAATCAGGAGAAGCGGGTCGAGGATGCACGGTTATCTCGTTAACGCTCCGTGTAACCCAATAGGTGCCGATTCCAAGCGCACCGACTTCGCACTCGCCGCCTGAGCGAGTCCTGAAGTCCGTCAGCCCGGGCTAGCTTCCGTCCCGGTTCCTGGCGTCGACTAGGAAGCCACTGCTCGTAGCCTTTGTCGCGGGGGTTACGGGGACTTTTACGTGACTGAGCCTGGCAGCGACTTGCCTGTGTGATCGCTGGGGCTGAGAAAAACCGAAGCAGGCTGCACCCGGAGAAGTCCTGGTTCTGCGCTGGCGGACGCGGGTTCGATTCCCGCCACCTCCACTCCTATAGTCATCGACGAACGCCCAGGCTGTTGGCCTGGGCGTTCGTCGTCTTCAGATGAGACTCCCTCGTGATGTGACTCTTGAGCTGACGAAGCCATGGATTGTCGAATGCAGTCGTGGTGGAGTTAATGTTCATGGAATGTCTTCGCCTGCGCTTCTTGCTCTCGTGATCTGCGATGGGATTGCGTTGGCGGCCTCCATGGTGGGGCGACTGACCCTTCCCTGGTGGATTGTTCAGTCCGGCAGTGTGAGTGATCTTGGTACGTATTCCGCCCTTCTTGCCGGGGGTTCGATTGTTGCGCTGCCAATCTTTTCCCCTCTCGTGGATCGATTTCGCCGCGATCTTTCGCTTCGGTGGGGCTTGACCGTTGGTGCGTGCGTACCTGCAGGTCTGTGGTTCATTGCTACGACTGGGCACTACAACGTCTGGATACTTGTTGGGTTTCAATTCATTGCTGTTGCTGCTTTTGCTTTAGCGTTACCGGCTTTCTCGGCAATTCCAAGCGACATTTTGGGTCCCGATGCTATCCGTATTGGTCGCCATCGGCGGCCTACGCGGTGGTCAGAAAAGTTTATTGACGACGTGTCCTCTTTTGATTCTTTGGCTCAAGGATTGGCTTTTCAAAAAACCGCTCAAACTCTTGGTCGGCTCATCGGACCCCTTCTTGGCGGGTTGTTACTAGGGACAGGTGGGATTGCCTGGGCGCTGAGTGCTCAAGTGTTTTTGCTCCTGGTTGCTGTTATGGCCACTTTTTCTATTCCACAGCAGCGTCGTCTGGTAACTCAGACTTCTGAGTCGTGGCTGGCGCAAGTGAAAACGGGTCTTGTTGTGAAATGGAAAATTCCTCTAGAGCGGCGTTGCACGATAGCTGCATTCTTTTTAATGTCCTTATTGAATCCAGCGATTGGATTAATGGTTGTCCTAAAAGTTGATGAAATGGGGTTAGCCGCCGGTTGGCTGGGTGTTTTTCAAGCCAGCCTGTCGTTAGGGATGTTCGCCAGCGCAGTATGGCTGCATCGAGTTCTCATTCAACGGTTGGGTCGTTACGCTTCGAATGCCGTATCGCTTTTACTGGTGGGGCCGATGCTTTTGCTCATGGGCATCATTGAGGACTCGATCCCCTTTGTCATTGTGATGGCGGTAGTGGGGAGTGTCATCACTACTGTCCAGCTTGTTGGACAGACACACCGCGCACTGGCAATTCCACCAGAGTTCCGAGCTCGTTTTGCCGCCGGAAGTTTAATGACGATGCATTTAGCAGGAATCTTTGGCTCTTTGATTGCCATTACGGCGATCGATCTGACTGGCTTGAAAGGCGCGTATATTATTTTCAGTTGTGGCATCTGTGGTGTTGCCATTTTTTACCTATTAATACCCGGGCTTAAGTACTTCCTATCACTTCCTCATACAGAGGTCCGAGGTTTTTACCGTCGTTTATACCCACCAGTAAGCCACGATTCGCCATCAGGGCATTTGAGTTGACAGGTGACCGCCATGGGCAGCATGATCATTCTTCCTCTAAAGGAACGATGGCTAGTTAACAATGGTTGGCGTAAAGCAGTGACGTATGCTCACCCGTTCGCGCCCGACGAGAAACTACGGAATTTGATCTTATGAACACCTCGCACCAGATTTTTTCCGATCTTTTGCCGTTCCACGATCAATTTGGTGTTAGCGCAAGTGACGCCATCGCGCGAATGGACGGCGCTGGTGACGATATTCCTAATCAAGCCGCGACCATTCCGGTACGTATTGGCGCAGTAGGATGTGCCAACAAAAGTACATATTTCACTTTGCCGGGGCCTGATGGAATTGCCCAGCGTCAATTCGCGCACGTGACAGCAATGGTTCCCGTTGATCCCGATCAGCGGGGAATGCACGTCTCGCGCCTGAATGACTCCATTGCGCGTATTTCAGGCTTGACTCATTTCCGCACTATTCAAGAGTTCACGTTAGCGCTTGCAGAGGATGTCAGGACTACCCAAGGTGCCGCCCAGGTCAACGTTTCGGTACGAATGCAACACATCGCTCCTGGCGAAGTTGAAGTTATTGATGGTCGGCCCGCAAAAGCAACCCAAGATGACATGGTTGTTATATGCCACGCGGAACTCAATCTGGATGCCGTGATTATCAGTCTTGGTGTAGAAGTTGCCCACATCACCAGCTGCCCATGCGTGCAGAAAACAGTGAAACACGCAACAGGCGTGAACTCTCCGCTGCCATTATTGACACACTCACAACGTACGGTGACTCAGTGCGTCGTCCATGATGTTGCATCTCATCTGTCGTTCCTTGACATTCTGAACTCGCTGGACGTCATTTTGTTTCGTACGCGCAATACTCTGCCCCGGCCTGACGAAGCGCTGTTGGTCTATCGCTCGCATGAAACCCCACAGTTCATCGAAGATGTCGTCCGGACACTAGGTGCGCAGGTCGCGCGTGACTTATCCGCGAAGTGCCCGGGCGCCAGGATCCGGATTGAAAGTCGAAGCATGGAATCAATCCACTCTTTCGATCTCGTCGCTTCTCATTGTGTTCCCGTTGTTGGTGATGCCCCGCTCGACATTGATGGCCAATCACTCGGAGCCGTGTAGTTCGCCCGACCGACATGCAACACGATTTAGTGATCATCGGCGCCGGCCCCTGCGGGATCGCTGCCTCGCTGGTCGCGGCTCAAAATCACCTCCAACCCCTCTTGATCGAATCAAGTTTTGGTATTGGTGGGCAAGTTCATTTTCTCATTGACCACCTTATTCGTGACATTCCAGGATTACCTGATGTGGGCGCTGAAGAGCTCACCTGGCGATGGCGTAATCAGCTTGACGCCCAAGGAGTGGACGTGCGTCTGAAGACTGCGGTCCGTGCAGTTCGTGAGCGTGAGCATTCATGCGAGGTGGTGTTGGCAAATGGTTCTGTACTGATGGCTCAGGCTGTGCTCATCGCCAGTGGGGTAAGCCCGCGCCGGCATCTGGGGGTTGGTGCCGAGCGCGTGCCGTGGGGAAAACCGCACTCAGGGATTGACCGTGCTGGACAACAGGTCATCGTTGTCGGCGGAGGCGACGAGGCTTTCTCCGCGGCTGCTTCGCTTCTTCAAGCTGGCGCGGCTGTGCAGATCGTGATTCGTGCAGGTGTGAGTGCGCGACCTTCGTTTGTCTCTAAGGCCAAAGCACTTGGTGTCACATTATGCGAGCAGGCGACTGTCGAGGCGTTCCACTCAGGAGAAAACGGCTGGATCCTCGCCTTGCATGATGGCCGGATGCTTCGTACTGATGAGTGTTATATCCGTATTGGAGCCCAACCCAATTCAGTCCCGCTGCATCGGCATCAAGGTACCCGCCTAGCGGGCGCCCCAAGTCATCACGGGCGGTATCACCGCATTCGCATGGGCGGAGACGTTGTCCGCCCACCCGCGGCACGGTACATAGCTTCGGCTTTAGGAGATGGAGCCCGGATGGGCCGACGGTTTGCTGATCAGATCACTATGACGCAGCGAGGAAAAGGCTTGTGATGCAACACAGCCCTCTAGGACTACCGGCCTGGCGGATGGCGCAACTTATCCGACGGCGGGAACTCTCTCCGGTGGAAATCGTCCGTGCATCACTCGAAGTTATTGCGCAAATAAACGACATGATGCATGCATTCATTACGGTGGCCGATGATCATGCACTTGCTGCTGCCCGCGCCGCCGAGCAGCGCGCCGTGACCGGTACTTTACGTAGTGACCTGGACGGCATTCCCCTTGGGGTCAAAGATCTCGTGGAAACCGCGGGGATCCGTACCACGTTCGGATCATTACTGTTCCGCGATTACATTCCCGACCGAGACGACATAATGGTGACCCGTTTATGCGATGCGGGTGTGGTGATTGTGGGTAAAACCAATACCCCTGAGTTCGGAAATCTTGGGCGTACCGAAAACCGGCTAAGGCCGAACTGCCGGACCCCGTGGGATTTAGGGTGCGAAAGCGGCGGATCCAGTGGTGGATCGGCTGCCGCGGTGGCGACCCGCAGTGTTCCTCTTGCGCAAGGAGCTGATGGTGGTGGGTCTATCCGCGTCCCAGCCTCACTCTGTGGTGTTTTTGGCATTAAAGGGACGACTGGGCGCATTCCTCGCAGCAGTGATCCCTCCGCCACCTGGCATCCACTTAATCTCACTGAACCTGGGGTGATCTCCATATCAGTCCGTGATGCGGCCCTAGCTTTTCAGGTCTTAGCTGGTCCATCATCTGATGGCAGCCTGCACTGCCTGGAGGACCAACCAGAGGACTACCTGGCAGCCACTGTAATGCCTGCGGATCATTTGCGGATCGCTTGGTCCCCGACTATGGGTGATCACCCAGTTGACCAGCAAGTGCATCGCATGGTGCGTCAGGCCGTCGGAAATTTGGAAGCGCTGACGGCCTCAGTAGAGGAGCTTCGCTGGCCTGCCGAGGCTAACGAAGGATGGGACGCATACCTCGGCCTGTACAACGTTCGAGCGTTGCTCTCGTACCGGGAGTTAGTGGAGCAGAATCCCACGCAGGTCACCGAATATGTAGCCAACGGTATTCGCAGTGCAAAGCGCACGACCGTCGAGGAACACTACCGCAGCGCGGTGTGGATACAGCGTTTTCGGCACACTATGAGGAAAATCTTCCGCAGCGTCGATGTCATTGTGAGTCCCACGTTGGCGACGACGTCCTTTCGGGTTGCAGATGGCCCCCCACGAGAGATTGATGGGCAACCTGTGTCTCATCCATTTCGTGGGTGGAGTCCATTCACCTTTTGGGCTAACCTCGCCGCCTGTCCGGCCGCAACGGTTCCGGTAGGTTTTGACAGCCGCGGCCTCCCAATCGGGATGCAGCTAATGGCAGCCCCCGGGCGAGAGTCAACACTGTTCTCTTTAGCTGCGTTGTGTGAGCAAGCGATGCCATGGGCTGATCATCTTCCGCCGGTTAACTCATTGTCGCCTAGCACCAAGTGCCCGATGTGATGGCGAAGTCTGCGAAGCGTCCCGTGGCATCCCACGTCACGTTCATTCATCACATTGAAGATTTCCTCAATGTGGAGGTGGAGCGGAAGCAGCGTTGCTTAACGCCGGGAGCACACGAGCAGGGAATCTCCTACGATTTTTGCCGGTCCGATGAGCTTTTACCCATGGTGCGCCAACGACCTTCGTTGTTATCTGCGGGGATTGATCTACTAGCTGAGCCACGGTGCTTCGCGGTGAGCCGGGCTACCTGGAATGCTGCTGCAGATCGTTTTCTTAAAGCAATCTACGACGTGCTTCTAGCTAGCGATTCCGTCCTGCTGAACCACTCACTCAATGGGCCAGACACGTTAGAACACGACAAGCTTGCCATTTGCGCTTTTGCAAAGTCCCTTGATATCCCAACTATCGACACATATGTTGTGCCCTTCGGTAAATATGCTTTGCGCGTTCTGGCTGAGTTGCCCGATGGTCCGGAATGGATTGTGAAACCCCGGGACATGGGCATGGGTATGGCTGTACTCAAAGCGCAGCGAGGCCATCAACTTCAGTCGGCGCTCGATTTGGTTAGTCAAAGTGCGAATAGCTACATCATTCAGCCCTTCATCCTGAATCAGGGCGACTTGCGCGTGTACGTCATTGATGGACAAATCGAAGAGACGTTGTTGCGTCGGCCACCTGCGGGCGACTACATCTCGAACGTCAGTCACGGGGCGAGTCGGCAGTGGGGTGCTCCGCTTCCCGCTGATATTGCGGCGATGTCACTCCGGATTAGCCAGGCTATGCACGCGAGTTACCTCTGTATTGACTGGCTCCTTACTGACCAAGGCCCGTTATTAAGTGAATGGTGCACTGTGACGGCGGGCATCAGTACTGAAAAGCTTGGCCACGCTTTTTTTGCGTGGGTATCGCGTCGTATTGAGGAGCGCAACGCGTGAGTATTAATGACACGAGTGGGCAAAGCATGAGCCTGAAGTTTCCGTGGCCCGTCAGTTACGTCCACGACTCGGTTCATGCGGAGATTATCGACGCTGACACTGAAGTGATTGTTGGCTTTGAGCATGAGGTTGATTCAACGTCAATGGGTCTGTTGTGCGAGCGTTTAGGACGCCTGATGGAGCTTGTCAGTGTCCTTCCGGAACGGTTCGATTCGGGTTCCATTGAAGCTTTTGGGATAAGGATGGGGATGCCAGCAAGGTGGGCTGCAACGCTGGCATCCTATGCCAGATCCCGCTACGTCAATGGGTTCGCTCGTGCTGATGTGTTGCATACGGCAAAGGGGTTTCAGGTCCTTGAGCTCAACATCGGTGCGACCGTTGGCGGCGTCGTGTATTCCTCCCTGCCGGCATTATTCGGTCACGATCAGCCAGGTAACGCACTCAGTGCTTGGTCGGAACATATGGCGAATCGATTGGGTTCTCAGGCTGGGCAGGGAGTCATCATTGACGGGACTCGGCAGCCATACTCGCCTTGGCCTCGTTACACCGGTCACATGGCCCGGGGCTTGAACGGTGCGGGTTTAGATTGCGCGGGCGTGGTTCTCCCGGCGGATTTAGTGTGGACGGGGGACCGCTTAATCCATCATGGAGAGCAGATCAGGTGGGCCTATCCTATTTGGTCGCCAGGCAACATTGAAGGAAGCTCGGATGCTTTCGTGTCCATCATGGCTGCTATTGATGCCCAAGCGGTGGTGTTACCTATTGAGCTCGGCGGCTCAGCGTTATCGAGTAAGGCTTCTTTTGCTTTGCTCCATCAACTCGCTGCTGAAGGTGCACTGAACTCCACTGACACGGCTTTGATTCACGAGCTTGTGCCCTTGACCCGGGTAGTCGATGACGCTTTGCTCCCGGACCTTATTGCTCATCAATCCATGTGGGTGCTTAAACCATCTATCGGATATGGCGGCAAAGGCGTGCTCGTGGGGGATGAAATTCTCCCGGAGGAATGGCAGCGGCTCTGTCACGGTGTAGTAGCTGTTGGTGACTTAGAGCCTCACGTCGCGCAAATTCGTTGCCATGCAACGGTGAACCGTGCGCACGTGTACTCCACGATTGGTGGGAGCAGGTCCTTTGACGCGCAAGCAGTGTGGGGTTTTTACCTCGCTGACGGTCGCCAATGCGGAGATCCAGTTCTTCGGGCCCGGGCGTTAGGTGGATCAGCAGTGATTAACCTTGCTACTGGCGCGGCAACTGGCCCCATGCCGTGGCCAGTTCCGGTGACTACTGCTCATGCGTCATGACGTGGCGGACTTTGGTCCACATCAGTGACCCTCACATCGCGACGAGGCCGGGTCAGGGGATAGCCGCGGTGGTCGACACGGGTGCTCGCTTCGCTGAAGCTATCCGGGTGGTCAATGCTCTTGAACCTCGCCCAGAAGCAGTGATCGTGACGGGCGACCTTGTCGATTCGGCCGCGAAACACGAGTATGATTTTTTGGTCTCGTTGCTTGATCAGCTCCGATGTCCGTATTTTTTATTAGTCGGCAATCACGATGATCGTGAAGTCATGCGAGGAGTATTTCCCCCCGAGGCGGGCGTCGATTTGCATCACAGCCTTTTCCAGCAATATCGGCTGCGTTTTGACGGTCTTAATGTCCTCGCGCTGGATACTGCCGTCACGGGGCGGCCTCACGGTGAGCTCTGCGCAAAGCGCCTTGACTGGTTGGCTACTTCGTTGCAGGCCGACCCGCTCACACCAACGCTGATTGCGATGCACCACCCCCCGATGCTGACTGGTGACGCTGCGATGGATGACATTGGGCTGACGGCGACATCACGCGCCGGGCTGGCTGAGGTTATTGGAATCCATCCGCAGATCACCGCTATTGCTTGTGGTCACCTACACCGCAGCTGTATGTCCATATTTTGCGGCGTGCGTGTTGCCTGCGCGCCATCGACCGCCCATCAGATGCCGATGCGTCTCGGAGGGCTGGTACCACTGTCATTTCACACTGGTGTTGGCGGTTTTCTCGTGCATGCCTGGCGGCCCGGTCAGCCGCTTACCACCCACCTCATCCCGGTCGAAGCCAGTGCGCAGCTCCACTGCTACGACGACTTACTCACCTCAACCGGAGCTCATCGTGACCATGAAGTCAGTCGAAAATCTGCCAACTGTGGCCATCTACGGAATCCCTGACCGCGATCGATACCAATACCCCAAGTTCACCCATGACAGTGCCATTTGTGTGATGGAGAGTGGCCGGGTTCTGTCATACCTTCAAATTGAACGAGCAACAGGGATCAAAAATGATAATCGGCTCGTCCATTTTATTGACACGCTGATTGATGAACATGGTGTTGATTTGCCCGATCGGTTTGATCTGGTGAGTGTTAATTCACGGCTTGGGAATGCTTTTATCAGCCGATCTGGCCGGTTCCGATTTGAAGCCGACAGGCAGCGTGAGCTGCACGGTCGTTTGATTCCAGCCCGTGGCTGGTTTGGCCTTCAGTCAGATGACAACTGTATTGCCCAAGCATGGTTGTGTGAGCACGAACTAGCGCACGTTGCTAGCTGCTTACCGTTCTACAACGAGTTTCGCCCTAATAGCTTGTTGGTGCATTTTGATGGTGGTGCGAGCCTCAGCAATTTTTCTGTGTACTTCAGTGCTTCAGGGCGCGTTGATGACGTCCAGCCCATCCTCAGTCATTGGGAGCTGCTTCCTCATGCGCACAACTTCGACAACAACGCTCTCGTGTTCGCTTTGCTCCAGGAAGAAACGGGATCGCACGGCAGCGCCCCAGGAAAATTGATGGGACTGGCTTCGTATGGTCTGGACAATTCTGACGTGCGTAAGTGGCTACAAGCAAACGATTACTTCCGGGATGAGCATCTTCCGCAGGAGAGCATCATGGCGATGGGGCGTTCAATGGGTTATGACGATGCGGCCTTAGCGCCGTCCTCAGCTTTTGCTCGCGACATTGCCCATGCCATTCAACGTGATTTTCAACAGGCGTTATTAGCTGCGATTTTTGCTGCGCAGTCCCAAACTCAGGCGAGGCACCTGTTCTACAGTGGTGGTTGCGCGCTCAACATTGTGGCCAATACGGCGATGATTGAGTCAGGCCGTTTCGAGACGGTCAGCGTTCCTCCATGTCCAGGTGATTCGGGTCTGGCTTTGGGGGCGGCGGCTCTTCTTGAAGCTTACAAACATGGGCGACTGCACACTCATTCGCCGTACCTCAATTCAATTGGCCTTCGTACGGTTTCGCCCACCTTCACTGCTGAGACAGTCGCACGGACCGCACAGCTTTTATTGTCTGGCGCGGTGATCGGAGTTTGCAATGGATATGGCGAAGTGGGGCCACGTGCGTTGGGGAACCGTAGCTTGGTGGCGTTGGGTAACTCGACGGCTTTACGTGACCGCGTAAGCATCGAATGCAAAGGTCGTGAGGCTTATCGGCCAGTTGCGCCGGTCATGTTGCATGAAGTAGCCCAGCTCGTAACTGGGCAACAAACCATCCCGGCGATCGCACGCTTCATGCTTTATGATTTTTATATTCTGCCCTCATACCGTGATGCGTTGGCTGGTGTTGTGCACGTAGATGGCACTGCCCGAATTCAAGTGCTTCGGGAACGCTCAGAGAACCCCTTCTTATATGACCTGTTGTTGTTGTTGTGGCGGAAGCATCAGGTCGCTGCTCTGATCAATACATCGTTTAACCGACGTGGTCAGCCCATCGTTCACTTTGACGAAGACGCCTACCGAGCTGCTACCGACATGGGGTTGGATGCGCTGGTGGTACAGGGGCGACTTACTGTCTTGCGAACCCCTATACCGCACACCCCCGCAGCCCAGAGTCACCTTTCGAGGAGTGAACATCCGTGATCAACATTGGCTTCATGGTGTCCGGGCGTGGCAGCAACATGAAGGCCGTGATGGATGGGTGCGCCAACGGCTTCATTGATGGGCGTCCGGTTGCGGTGGTTGAAAGTCGACCAGCGACACCAGCGGCTCAGATCGCCACTGCTCATGATGTCCCGGTCCATACCCTGCGTCGGGGTGATCCTGATGCGGGGTGGGGTTCATGCGCGGCGTTTTTCGAGGATCATGGTGTTGACGTGATCGTCCTCGCTGGTTTCTTACTCCGGGTTGATGGCCTACTCCTGCAACGGTATGAGGGCCAGATCATTAACGTTCATCCAGCGTTATTGCCGCGTTACGGCGGGGCTGGCATGTACGGCCTCAACGTTCACCAGGCGGTGTTAGCTGCCGGCGAGGATGAATCAGGGGCCACCGTCCACCTCGTGGACGCGCACTATGACCACGGTCGCATTCTGGGCCAACGGGCTATCTCCGTCGGGCACCTGGCTTCAGCGCAGGCGATAGCGGCTGCGGTGTTGCCAGTTGAGCACGCCTTGCTCGTTGAGGTGGTGGCGAGCATCGCGCGTGGCGAAATGCCCTTGTGAAGAGGCGCGCGGTTACGGTTCGCCGTTTTATGGCCACCGTGGGCAGCTAGCTCCGCTATAACGTTCCGATCCGCATGGCAATAGGTGCTCGCACCATCCGCCGTTGGCCTGGATCACCCCACAGCTCAGTGAGCTCAACGCCGAAGCGGTCCAGTACTTCGTCTCCGGATCTTTCCTGGAGCTGACGAACTGCTGACCACGTAGAGATGTAGCCAAGGAATTCCTCAACAGTCCAATTGTTGTCAACACTCAAGGGCGGCGCTGCGTATTCACGGAACGGGAAAGGGAGCTCCCGGTAACCAGTTTGGACATGCTCGCGGCCAGGCGGCCAATAAGCTTCAAGATCATTCCAGTAGAAGCGGTCAAAGCAGGGTGTGAGGTCGCCGTCTAACACCGGTGGTCCATAGCTGATGAGGGAAACCACAGCCTCCGCCACCCCGATGCGTCGCACCTCCGTATAGAACAGTTCAAGGTCAAACCAGTGAGCACATTGAGCAGCGGTGATGAGGCTCACGCTGTGGTCAGCAGCAGGAAGTTTTTCCGCCGAAGCGCACATGTACTCAACTCGTGGGTGAGTCACAGCGTGGGCAAGTTGGTTCGCGCTGGCGTCAATGCCGATCACGTGGTTCACGTGGTTAGCTATCTGTGTGGTCAACTGGCCATTGCCACAACCAACGTCAACAGCAAGTGAGGTCCGCGGGACTTTCTGCACGAGGAACTCAGCGAGCGCTGCGGGGTACTGGGGCCGGTAACGCGCATAGGCTTCCCCGCCCTGATCGAACCAGTTGCGGTGAGTGTGGGAGTTAGTCATCACGCTCCTTTGCATGGCATCTGAAGACAGCTTGCTGGTTGTTTCAAAAATGAGGAGGTTCGTGCCAGGGCAGGTCCAATTCGAACCATTCGACATCCCAATAGCGGTCAAACTTTCGGCCCACTTCATGTTGAGTCCCTACGGAGTGGAACCCCAACCGTTGATGAAGTGCGATTGACGCTGGGTGCGGCAGCGAAATACAGGCATACGCCCGGTGTAGATCTTCATGACACAGATCGCTGAGGAGGCGGCGATATAGGTTTTCCCCGAGTCGTTGCCCGAGTGCGTCTGGATGCAGGTACACCGTCGTTTCTACTGACGTGTCGTACGCTGCTTTGGGTCGAAGGGGGCTACTTGTTGCATAGCCAAGAACTTCGCCATCACGATCTGCAACCAGAAGCCGGTGCCGGCCAGTTGGCGCGTAATGGTGAAACCACTCCAGCCGTTCAGCGACAGTGAACTCATGGATGTCAAAGGTGACCGCACCATGCCGGACGTAGTGGTTATAGATCTTTGTGAGTGTTGGAACATCCGCGGCGCATCCTGAGCGGATGATGACCTGGCTGTAGGGGGACTGCTCTGCCATGTCGTTCAGTATCGCGAGATCGTTTAAGCGATGCAGCTAATGCCCACGGTATTTCACGTCATGACTAGTTCACTGTGGCTTGGGCGGCCAGGCGGGGTGTGCCGAAGGGGTTTCCTGCGCTATCAATAAGGCAGCCCATTCCTGCCTGAGAGGTCGCTATGACATCCATGCCGAGCGTCAGTTATTCGATCACTGTCCGATTGGAACTGCCGGCTCGACCAACCGCAGTGAGTGAGCTCACTACCCTGATCGAGGCTGGTGGTGGATTAGTCACCGCCTTAGACGTCACGGCCTCTGGGCATGATCGGGTCCGGGTCGATGTCACGTGTGCCGCAACGGGTGCTGACCACGCTGAAGCTTTGGTGGCACAGATGAGAACAGTGACCGGGATCAGTATCGAGCGGGTCAGTGATCGGACGTTCCTTGCACATCTCGGCGGCAAACTCCGGGTGGAACCTAAAGTGCCAATCCGTAATCGGGATGACTTGTCATTGATTTACACCCCGGGGGTGGCGCGCGTGTGCATGGCAATAGCTCACCATCCGCAGGATGCTCGCCGACTCACCATAAAACGCAACACGGTTGCGGTGATTACTGATGGTTCAGCGGTGTTGGGCCTGGGCAATCTCGGCCCACTCGCCGCGTTACCGGTGATGGAAGGTAAAGCCGCGCTGTTCAAGCGGTTCGCTGATATTGATGCTTTTCCAATTTGTCTTGATACCCAAGATGTCGATGAGATCGTCACCACGGTTCGAGCTATTGCCCCGGTGTTCGCGGGGATCAATCTGGAAGACATCAGCGCCCCCCGATGCTTTGAGGTAGAAGCTCGACTGCGTGCCGTGCTCGACATCCCCGTTTTCCACGACGACCAACACGGGACTGCGATCGTCACGCTCGCCGCGCTCACCAATGCGCTTCGGGTGGTAGGGAAAAAAATCGCGGACGTCCGTATTGTGATGTCGGGAGCGGGGGCCGCTGGTACGGCGGTGCTGGCTCTGCTGACTCATGCTGGGGCACGTGATGTGGTGGTGTGCGACCGGTCGGGAGCGATTCACCGGGATCGGGCGGACGTCACTGCCGCGTCACCACCGGAGTCGATTCGCCGCTTGGCGGAGAGCACCAACCCGCGCGGAGTGGCCGGCTCTTTGCAGTCCGTTTTAGCTGGGGCAGACGTATTTATCGGTGTGTCTGGGCCGGACTTATTGACCGGAGCTGACATCGCCACCATGGCTGACCATGCGGTGGTATTCGCTTTAGCCAACCCAGAGCCCGAAGTTGACCCGGTCGAGGCCGCCAGATACGCCGCCGTGGTTGCAACCGGTCGTAGTGACGCACCGAACCAAATCAATAATGTGCTGGCCTTTCCCGGAGTTTTCCGGGGTTTGTTGGATGCACAATCACACCTGATCACCGACGATGTACTTCTCGCCGCCGCGGCGGCATTGGCGGGTGTGGTCACTGATGCGGAACTCAACGCCGCATATATTGTGCCCAGTGTGTTTCATCCGGATGTAGCCGCGGTGGTGGCCGCAGCGGTCCGTGATGCTGCCGGGGCTCCTCCTGTCACGACATCAGGTGTGATCGGATCACCCCTATGAAAGGCGCTCATAATTCGCGTTCGGTGCTGTTCTGGCGAGGTTGCTTCGTCGCTGCCGGTCTCGTGCAGCTGGTCGTCCTGTACTTTCCGCGTTCCCCGTCAGTGGGCGGCGATGTACCACTCGACAAAGTGGTGCACGTCGCGGTCTTCGGTGCGGTTGCGGTCGTGGCGCCGGCGGCTGTGCTGCCGTTACGGCCCGTGGTCGTTGGGCTTGCCGGGCATGCGGTGATCAGTGAACTAGTGCAGGATGCTCTTTTTACGGACCGCAGCGGTGAGCTCGCCGACGTCATCGCTGACTTGGTTGGCGTGGGTCTTGGCGCGGGGGCCGCGCTGTGGCTGCGTCGGCGGGAAGCTCGCCGCCGGCGGCAGGTGATGTCATGAGGTCCGCTCGTAGCATGGAGAGCATGACACCTCTGGACTCGCCAACTGGACCTACTGGGCCGGACGACCCGTATCCCGCTGCCGCGCCAACCCAAACGGCAGTTTTAGAGCGGGAGTTGGTTGAGGAGCAGCAAATCGAACCAGGGGATCACGAACGCTTCGCGCATTATGTTCGCAAAGAGAAAATCGTTGAGAGTGCGGTCACCGGGGAACCCGTTAAAGCGTTATGCGGCAAAGTGTGGGTGCCAGGAAGAGATCCAAAACGCTTCCCCGTCTGCCCGGTATGCAAAGAAATCTATGAAGGTCTGCGAGACCCGCAGGACGGCGGGGGCGCGGGGCCATCTGGGTCGTCGAACGGGTGAGTACGTCTGCAGCGTCCCACCTGCCACCGGCTTTTCCTGGTCGGGCACCATGGGGTACCGCAGCCAAGTTGCGGGCATGGCAAACCGCGGCATTAGCTCAGTATTTCGCGGGGGAACCGCCACGGGATTTCCTTGCGGTGGCTACTCCCGGCGCCGGGAAAACCACGTTCGCGTTGCAAGTCGCGGCGCAGTTGGTGGAACAACAACGGATCCGTCGGATCACTGTGGTCACACCGACTGAGCACCTCAAGCGGCAGTGGGCTGACGCTGCTGGCCGGGTCGGGATTCGCATCGACCCCACGTTTCGGAACGCGGATGGTTCCCATGGGTCGCACCATCATGGGGTAGCCGTGACGTACGCGCAGGTCGCGAGCCGCCCTCTTTTGCATCGTGCCCGGACGGAGACCGCGCCCACACTGGTGATTCTTGATGAAATCCATCACGGTGGTGACGCGTTGTCCTGGGGGGAGGCAATCCGGGAAGCATTTGAACCAGCACGCCACCGGCTTTCGCTCACTGGCACGCCGTTTCGTTCGGATACGTCCGCGATCCCCTTCGTCGAGTACGTACCTGACGCGGATGGTGTGCGGCGATCCCGGGCGGATTACCGTTACGGATACGGCGACGCGTTGCGCGATGGTGTGGTGCGTCCGGTGTTATTTATGGCCTACTCAGGGCAGATGAAATGGCGGACTCACGCTGGTCATGAGATGAGTGCCCGGTTAGGTGAGCCGTTGACGAAAGACGCCACCGCCCATGCCTGGCGGACGGCGTTAGATCCCCGGGGGGAGTGGATTGGCGCGGTGCTGCGCGCAGCGGATACCCGACTAACTCAAGTCCGGAGGGTCGTCGCTGACGCCGGTGGTTTGGTCATTGCTACCGACCAGGCGCAGGCCCGTGCGTATGCCGGGGTTCTGCGCGGTTTGACTGGGCAACCAGCCACGGTAGTCCTTTCCGATGACGCCGGGGCCAGTGCTCGGATCGAGGAATTCGCCACCGGTCAGGGTCGGTGGATGGTCGCGGTGCGCATGGTTTCCGAAGGGGTGGATGTACCGCGGTTGGCTGTGGGGGTGTACGCGACGTCCACGGCGACCCCGTTGTTTTTCGCGCAGGCGGTAGGGCGGTTCGTCCGGGCGCGACGACGAGGCGAGACCGCATCGGTGTTCCTCCCGAGCGTGCCGTTGCTGTTGCAGCACGCGGGGGAGTTGGAGCGTGAGCGTGACCATGCATTAGATCGGCCACTCACTACGGCTGACGAGTGGTACCCAGAAGAAGCGGAAGTCCTTGCCGCGCAACGAAATGCCAGCACCCCAGATGTGGATCAGGGTTCTTATGAGGCATTAGAAGCTGAAGCGGAGTTCGACCGGGTGCTCTTCGACGGTGGCGAGTTTGGCACCGGGGCCGACGTGGGCAGCGAAGAAGAACACGATTTTCTTGGTTTACCTGGTCTGTTGGATGCCGATCAGGTCGCCGTATTGCTGCGGCAGCGGCAGGCTCAGCAACAAAATCGCCGCGGCCGGCGGAGTGCATCGGTGACTGAATTGCCAGCGGATTCGGCCGCATCAGTGGCTGATCACCGAGAAGTAGCCGCCTTACGAAAGGAGCTTCATCAATTGGTGGGAGCATGGTCTCGTCGGACTGGTAAGCCGCATGGGGTGGTGCATGCTGATGTGCGTCAAGCTTGTGGCGGACCCGCTGTGCCGCAAGCAAATCAGCAGCAAATCCGTGATCGGATCGAGATGTTGCGGCGTTGGTTCGTGGGCCGGCGATGAGCACCGAGCGCCCTCAAGGGTGGTACCCGGCCCCGGATGAGCCAGAGGATTCCATGCTCATGCGGTGGTGGACCGGTGAGAGCTGGACAACTGACACGTACCAGCGAACTGATGGGCCGTGGTTGGGTCTATCGACGCCGACTCAAACGGCACCGGGTGACTCCACGCCTGCCCGGCCCCTGCCTCAACACTCATGGCCGGACGTGCCGCAGAAGGCGGAGTCGACCACCCAGTCTCCAATCGCTCCGGCTTTACCCGATGACGTTGTTGTCGCGGGGTGGTGGCGGCGCGCAGTGGCGCGGATCATCGATTCGATGGTGGTGTGGGTTGTGACGGTGACGGTCGGTTCCCGGCAGGCTGAGGTCATTGATAACGCAATGACGGCCGCTGCTCAGCGTGGGCAATTAGTGTCGATGACCGATAGCCAGGTGTATCGCGCCACGGTGATCCTGACTGCTATCTGGGTGCTTTTAGTGTTGGCGTACGACATGGTCTTCTTGCTGTGGCGAGGAGCCACCCCCGGTAAAGCTCTCCTGAGGTTGCGCGTGCACCCGGCTCAACCAGCGGCCAGATTGACCGGTTGGATAGTGGTTCGCCGGTGGTTGGCATTTCAGGTGGCTTACCAGGTGACAATTATCGGTGCGGTATACGCCGTCCTTGATTTGTGCGCGCCGCTTCGTGATCGACGACGGCGCACTCTCCATGACCGTTTCGCCGGCACGCTCGTAGTCCGGCACTCAGCCCGGCCTTCGCGTTTTCTTGGTCGGTGAGCGAGGAGTCTCGTTGGTTGACGCTTACAGTTAGCGGGTGAGTGTCGCTCCGATCGAACTTGATGAGGCCGCCGCCGATATCGAAACACGTCGCCCGTGGGTCACGTTGGTCTGGAACGACCCGGTCAATCTGATGTCGTATGTCACGTATGTTTTCCGAACATATTTCGGGTATAGCAAAGAGAAGGCTGAAAAGCTGATGCTGGACGTTCACCATAAGGGGCGGGCCGCGGTCGCGCACGGGGCTAAGGAAGAGATGGAACGTCATGTGGAAGCGCTCCACGGGTACGGGCTGTGGGCAACGATGCGGCAGGACGACTAATGGCAGATGGGTTCCGCCGAGCTCGTGCTGGGATTAGTTGCCGACTGTCGAGCGACGAGCGCGAGTTACTGATCCGATTATTTAACGATGTCGTGCAGTTACTCGCCGCTGAAGGGTCTCAACCCGATGCCCTTACCCCTGGCGCAGTGCCGGACGCAGACCAGTTAGCGGCCATGGTGGGGTTTGGTTCTGATTCGACTGAGGCCGTACTCATGCCGTCCGACCCGGCGTTGGCCAGGTTGCTGCCTGATGCTCACCGTGATGATTCGTTCGCTTCGGCTGAATTTCGCCGGTATACCGAGCACGGGTTACGCGCTCGGAAACGGGACGGGGTGAGCCAAGCACTGAGTACGTTAAACCGGGTTCCCTTTGTGCTTGGTGACGATGAGGCGGCGGTGTGGTTGGTGGCACTCAATGATGTTCGGCTGGTCGTCGGCGCCCGCCTGGGGTTACGCACGGACGAAGATCTCGAACGGTTGCTGGCTTGGGTGGCTGGTCATCAAAGTGACGCCACCGATCCGGGTGGCGAGCCGGGCACTGGTGCGGAGGCAGTCGAGCAGCTGCAATACCTGCTCGATCTTTATGAATTTCTCACCTGGTTTCAGGAGACTTTGGTTGCCGCAGTAGTAAGCGGTCCATCTCAGCAGTGACGGCCGCGAGTGCGGCTGCCTCCCGATGTTCATCAAGCAGTCGCCGAATTGTCTTATCAGCGCTAGCGCCCCGAGCTCTTCTCGGGCTAGGCGATGGACTTGCTCCCCCGTCTGGTAAGTTCGCCATGCGCAGCTTCAACTCACGCCAATGTCCCGGCGTATTACGGGCACCTCAGTGACGCGTGGCGGTTATTCTGCGGACGTGGTTGACGCGCCGATTGGCATTTTTGACTCCGGGTACGGCGGACTGACGGTCACGCGGGCCGTCCTAGATCAGTTACCGCATGAGTCGGTGCTGTACTTGGGGGATACCGCGCGTCAGCCGTATGGGCCGCGCCCGATTGCCCAGGTCCGCGAGTATGCGTTGCAAGGGTTGGATCGGCTGGTCTCCTCAGGAGTCAAAGCGTTGGTCATCGCCTGCAACTCGGCGAGCGCTGCCGTGCTTGGAGACGCCCGGGAACGGTACGACCTTCCGGTGGTGGAGGTGATTCGCCCGGCAGTGCGCCGGGCGGCTGCTGCTAGCCACAGTGGTCATATTGGGGTGTTATGCACGCGGGCCACTCAAGCCTCAGGGGCTTATGAGGATGCCTTTGCCGCTGCCCCCCACCTACGGATCACCACCCAGGCGTGTCCGGAGTTTGTGAAGTTCGTCGAAGGTGGGGTGACCAGTGGCCCGGAGCTGCTGGCGGTTGCTCATGAGTACTTGGATCCGGTCGCGGCAGCCGGGGTGGACACCGTGATCCTGGGCTGCACGCATTACCCGCTGCTTGCTGGCGTCATTTCCTACGTGATGGGAGATGCGGTCACGTTGGTCAGCAGTGCTGAGGAAACCGCAAAAGACGTGTACCGCCAACTCGCTGAGCGTGAGCTCCTACGAGCTGATGACGCTCCGCCGCCGACGCACCGGTTTGTTACCACCGGTGATCCAGCCCGGTTTGCTGAGCTGGCACAACGCTTCCTCGGGCCTGAGATCCGAGATGCGGAGCCACAGCGGCCCCCGCTCGCTGATGAGATTTCTCCGGCAAAACTTATTGTGGGAGAAGAAGTTTCCCCGTGAAAGTCATAGTGGTGGGGTGTTCCGGCTCGGTTCCGGGGCCAGAATCACCGGGGTCCTGTTACTTGGTGACAGCTCACCACGAGGGGCGTGAGTGGCGGGTTTTGCTCGATCTGGGTAGCGGGGCATTAGGTCCGTTGCAGCGGTACGTCGACCCGCGCCAGCTGGATGCCGTCTTGCTCAGTCATCTTCATCCCGATCATTACCTTGACCTTTGCGGGCTTTATGTCATGCGACGATATGCACCGCAAGGGTGGGGGGAGTCAGCCCCGATTCGTCGATTACCGGTGTGGGGCCCGTCAGGCACAGCGGTTCGATTGGCCCGTGCGTACGACTTGCCCGATGACACTGGCATGTCGCAAGAGTTTGACGTGCACACTTGGCGAGACGGGATAGCGACTCGGATCGGCCCGTTCGATATCACCCCGTATCGGGTCGCGCACCCTGGTGATTCCTATGGACTCCGTGTTGAGGTCCGGGGTGCCGACGGTGCGACTCATGCGCTTGCTTACACCGGTGATACTGACACTTGTGCTGAGCTGATCCCGTTGTGCCACAGCGCATCTCTTGTCTTAGCGGACGCCGCTTTCGTTGATGGTCGAGATTATGCGACCGGGATGCACCTGTCTGCCAGTCGGGCCGCGCAGGCGGTGGTCGATGCGGGCGGGGTGCGGCGGTTAGTCCTTACCCACCTTCCCCCATGGAATAACCCTGAGGCGGCGTTAGCGCAAGCCCGGTCGGTGTGGGCCGGCGCGTTGGATGTCGCCCGTCCGGGAGCTGTTTTCCAGATCGATAATTGCTCTTGAGTTCTTGGCGTATTTAGTTCGATTTTTACTGCTATAGCGGATGGCACGCTGATGTCAGCGGCCTGGTTTAGGCTTTGTCTATGTCATCACCGTCACTGTCTTCTGGCTCGTCCACCGCTGGTCCATCATCTTCTGCCGGTTCGCCGCCCGTTCTTTCTTCCCCGGCGGTGTCTGGCTCGTCTGAAACTGCGTTGAGGCCGCGGGGTGATGGTCGCGCGGTTGACGTGTTGAGGCAAGTGCGAATTACCCGGGGGTGGTTGGATCACGCTGAAGGCAGCGTTCTAGTCGAGTTCGGGCGGACGCGAGTGCTATGCGCAGCCTCGTTCACCCAAGGGGTGCCGCGTTGGCGGCAAGGCAGTGGTCAGGGTTGGGTGACCGCCGAGTACGCCATGCTGCCACGGGCCACGAATACCCGCGGGGACCGTGAGTCCGTCCGGGGGAAAATCGGCGGGCGCACCCACGAGATCAGCCGGTTAATCGGGCGGAGTCTGCGCGCTGTGGTCGATGTTAAAGCCTTGGGAGAGAACACTATTGTTCTTGACTGCGATGTGCTCCAAGCCGATGGTGGTACGCGGACGGCAGCGATCACCGGAGCTTACGTCGCGTTAGCTGACGCCATCACCCATGCTCGCCGAGCTGGGCTCATCAAAGAGCGAGCGGAGCCCCTGATCGATTCGGTCGCAGCGGTCAGCGTCGGTGTGGTGGCAGGCCGCCCAGTCCTCGATTTGTGTTACGACGAAGACGTCACCGCCGGGACGGACATGAACGTCGTGATGACTGGCGATGGCCGATACATCGAAGTTCAGGGAACCGCGGAGGGGCAGCCATTTGACCGGGCAGAGCTTGACGCGCTGCTCGCTTTAGCGGCATCGGGGTGCGCCACGCTGACAGGTGAGCAGGCCCGAGCGCTCGCCGCTGATCTCGTGAACGGCACCCCAACGCGATGACTTATGCCCCTGTCCCAGCTCGGTTAGTTCTGGCCACGCGCAACGAGCACAAGGTGATTGAGTTGAGGCAGATCCTGGCTGGCGTTCTGCTCGCCCACTGGGGTGCGGATCGTGCGGGTGATACCCAAGCAATGGTCGATGGGGTGGTGGGGATCGACGCTTTCGATACTTCAGGAGGGGCGAATCCGATCCAGGAAGTCATTGAAGAGGGGGTGACGTTTGCCGCGAATGCGCTTCTTAAAGCCCATGCTGTCTCCGTGGCGACTGGTTTACCCGCGTTGGCTGACGATTCGGGTTTAGCGGTTGATGTGCTCGGCGGGTGTCCGGGGATTTTCTCGGCACGGTGGTCTGGTCTGGCGCCCGGGACGGCCCGCGCGGTGGTAGACCAAGCCAACATCGATTTACTGTTAGCGCAACTGGCTGATGTGCCGGATCAGCACCGCGCGGCGGCCTTCATGTGTGCCATTGCTGTGGTCACCCCTGACGGCGTTGAGCAGGTGGAGCAGGGTGAGTTACGCGGTCGAATTGGGCGAGAATCAAACGGTGACAACGGTTTTGGGTACGACCCAATCTTTTTCCCGGACGCGAGTTCGCGCACTTTAGCGCAGCACTCACCAGCAGAAAAAAACGCGATCAGTCACCGAGCTCGCGCCATTCGAGCGATCGCACCCAAGGTGATCACTTTGCTGTGAGTGCTTTCGTGGAGTCTGCTACTTGCCTTGAGGGTGACCTTGGATGATCGATCATTCGTGGTGAAGGCAATGTCACAAAGGGGTAAGGAATTCCCGCTGCCCAACCTGTTCTTGGGTGGGACAGTAGATAAGTGAGCGTGCAGTCGAGTCTGGTGAGCGTAAGAGCCTTGGCCTGGCCGGCATCGGTAGGGGTGGTCAGTGGGGGGTTGACTGTCGCGGTCGCAGAGCTGGGGGCGGCGCTGTTGCTATGGTCTGGGCGGACGGCCGGCACCCCATCGCCGGTGTTGGCGTTAGGCGCCGCATTTATTGATCGCACCCCATTGTGGTTGAAAAACTTCGCAGTCGATGTGTTTGGGACCGCAGACAAAACCGCGTTACTGATCGGGATTGCACTGGTAGTCATCGGGGTCGCTGCGACAGCTGGTGTGCTCGCGCAACGGCAACTGTGGCGTGGGTTTGCCCTGGTGCTGGTGATGACGAGCATCGCGGCCGCGGCGGTGCTCACTCGGCCAAATGTAGGCCCGGTTGACGTCGTTCCGGTTTTCTTGGGTGCGTTTGTGGGGCTGCTTGCGATGGCCCGGTTCACCCAATTGGTGTTACGCATCCGCAGTGACGTGCCGGGGGTCGCCAATCGGGCGATGGCGCGGCGTTCGTTTCTTATCGGTGTGACGAGCGCGGCGGCTCTGAGTGCGCTAGGTGGTGTGGCTGCGTCGGCGCTAGCTGGTGGAGCTCGTGCGGTCCAGGCGAGTCGTGCGGCGTTGCGCCTCCCTCGGCCTATCGGGCCGGTAGTATCGACGGCTCAACGAGCTGATCTCGCGATCCCAGGAGCGTCTAGGGTGATCACGCCGGTGGATCAGTTCTATCGGATCGATACCGCACTATCCGTACCGCAAGTGTCTACGGGGCAGTGGCGGTTGCGTATTCACGGTTTGGTCCGCCGAGAAGTCACCCTTGATTTTGATGACCTGTTGGCGTTGCCGATGGTAGAGCGGATGATCACGTTGTCGTGTGTTTCCAATGAGGTGGGAGGGTCGTTAGTCGGCAATCAGGTCTGGTTGGGTCACCCGGTCCGGGAGTTGTTAGCCCGGGCGGAGCCACTACCCGAAGCGGACATGGTGTTATCGACAAGCTCAGACGGGTGGACGGCGGGAACCCCGTTGGAAGCATTGACCGACGCTAACCGGGACGCGTTGCTCGCCATTGGGATGGGCGGTCAGCCGTTGCCGCTACGGCATGGCTTCCCAGCTCGGTTAGTGGTCCCCGGGTTGTACGGGTATGTGTCCGCCACGAAGTGGGTGGTTGATTTGGAGGTCACCCGTTTCGATCGAGATCAGGGCTATTGGACTCCACGGGGGTGGTCCACCCGTGGGCCAATCAAAACCCAATCCCGGATTGACGTCCCCCGCGGTAACGCGAGTATCTCCGCTGGTCGGACCGCAGTGGCCGGGGTGGCGTGGGCTCCGCACCGTGGCATACGCGGTGTGGAGGTTCGCGTTGGTGACGGCCCTTGGCAGGTTGCCCGACTCGGGGATGGTGGCACCCAGGACACGTGGCGGCAATGGGTGTGGACGTGGGACGCGACCCCCGGCCAATACCGCCTGCAAGTGCGGGCAACTGATGACACCGGTGAAACCCAAACCGAACAGATCACCCCCACCGACCCAGACGGTGCCACTGGTTGGCATACCATCACCGTGACCGTTAATGAGGTATGAAGATGCTATGAGAATTCAATAACTAATTGAACTCACGGTGAATAGAATTACTCACGTTTTCGGTTTGTTATAGATTCATCAATCTCAACACAACGATAAAGAATAAATATTATGGAGCCACGAGTAACGGCATAAATCATTAAACGTGGCTCCACGGCGATACGTGTAGCGAAGCCGTAAAACTAACAGGAACAAAAACTTGTGCTCAGCACTGCTGGAGCCACTGATTCTTGCCGCGTTTGGTCAACATGAATGGCAAAAACAAGGCCAATGCTTAAACAAGAGAGAGCAATTCCGATGTTCTTTTTTGCCTTGATCAGCTTCATGATTCGCGCCTCCGTAGATGTTTTATTAATGCGGTGAACAAGCTAGCTCAGGGTGCGGATTAATTCAAGGTATTGCTTATTCGACCCGCGCGTTCCAGAGAGTTGGCGCTTGCACTGTGGGCGCCGTAATTCTCTTGCTACCCCCTCAGGAGTCGTTATTCAATTTCTGTTGGAGGAAGGCCGGGTGGACTATTCTGAGGTAAGGATTAAGGCATGATTCTTCAGTGAAGAATGCATGGACTAAGGCGACTGCCGCCGCACTTCCAGGTGTGGGGGCGGTTCTTGTTGCCGAAACAGGCGCCAGTCCGTTAGGGGGGTGGCGGTTTCGGTATGACGTGGATATTTACCTAGCGGCCGCGGCGGCTTTTAATGCTGGGGGAGACCCATACTCGGTGGTGACCGAGCGGAATCTGGGTTTCACTTACCCTCCAGCAGCGTTGATGCCATTCGTAGTCTTGTCGCGGATCCCTCCGGATGTGCTGTACGGGTGGTGGAATCTGGTGATCGCAACGGTAGTGGCGGTTACGTTTTATCTGACGGCTCGCTCCTGTGGTTTGTGGGAGACGGCTTCCGAGGCGCGCATCATGGTGGCCTCTGCTGCGGTGGTTGTCACTGAGCCGGTGTATGACTCCATGCATTTAGGGCAGGCCAGCCCGATGGTGGCGGGTTTAGCCACCATCGGAGTTGTTGCGGTGAGTTCCCGCGCTGGAGCCCTCACCGGGGTTGCGAGTGCGGTCAAGATCACCCCACTTGGCCTTCTTGTGGCTATGGCGGCCCGGTCTGATTTCCGGCGGCGCATCGCATGGATGTTTGTTGCTGCGGGGGGGATCACTGCTCTCGCCTGGGTGTCCTTCCCCGATCTTTCTATGCGCTATTGGACGGTGAATCTCTGGGAAACAGGACGCGTCGGTGGGCTGGGTAGCGCGTCTAACACGTCAATGGCTGGCCTGTTCTCGCACTCCGGGATGACTGACGGTCCTGCGTTCCTGGCGGGCACTTCGGTGGCTGCCGTGCTGATGGTGTGGTGGTTCCATAAGATCCAGGCCAACGGGAACCCGAACCGAGCTGACCTTGCTTTGGGTGCGGGGAGTGGGATCGTCCTCCTCACCCCAGTGTCGTGGTCGCACCATGCGCTCGTCGCCTCTTTAGCGGCGGGAATGCTTTTTCTTGCTGGTCGTCACGGGTACGCCTTCTTACTCACTGCCTGCTGGGCGTTGCCCATCTTTCAGTGGGCTTCAACCTGGAGTCAGCCGTGGGCTTTCATCGGTCAAATCGTTCGCCCCATCACGTTGATCGCCTTAATTGTTGTCACTGCCCGCATTGGGGTCGCCCGTCGTAGCGAGCGAATTCGTTAAGGCGGATTGTCCGCCCAAGGGAGGCGGGTGAGCAAGATTGTCGTCCACCAGAACAAGCCAATCAAGCAGCCGCTGGTGAGTAGCCACACGCGGGCTGGTTTGCTTAACCGGCGCACCCAGCTGCCTCGCACCACCAAACTGCCGATCACTGCCGCCAACGGCAAATCCAACAGCATGAACCGCCACATGCTGGTGATGGGTCTGGTGACCGCCAGCAAATACAGCGGGTAGCCGATCGCCCAGACCCGTAATTCCACTGGGAGCCACACCCCGTGTCGGCCCACCACAATGTGAATGAGGGTGGCGACGGCGCCCAAGAGCGCTCCGACGCCAGCGATCCCCGCGCCGCTCCACGCCCATTCGATCCATAACCGGAACGGCCCGTCAGTGGGTTGTTGGCCCCAGCGAGCCTGGGTCTGCAAGAACGCGTCGGGGATGCCCGTTGCTGCGGCGACAACAACTGGCCACAGCACAGCCGATGCTGCGGTGGTGGCTGCGAGCACCGCTAATCGGGTAGCGTCCCAGCGTGTGAAGGGTGCGCTTTTGCGCCGCCGCCAACGCAGCACGGCATGCCAACCAATCACCAGTAATAATGGCGCGGCAACTGCCCGAGTCAACCCCAAAGTCAAGACAAAAGGCGCCGCCAGTAAATAGCGCTCCCGAAGGAGCAAGAGTAATGCCGAGCCGAGCAGAAGTGCCGCGAGCGCCTCAGTGTAGGCAACCTGGAGGATGGGCGCTGCCGGGGCTAGACACCATACCGCGACGGCGACCGTCGCCAGTCGGTGCAATTTTGGTGGCGCGGTCAGGCCGACCAGCCGGTGCAACATCAACGCCGCGCCATACCCGGCGATCAAGTTCATTGTTGTGGCTGCGCCAGCGAACGGGAGGCCGGTGATGGCCATTACCCCGCGAACTAGGTACGGAAACACCGGGAAGAATGCCCACGCGTTGTAATCGACCGCCAGGTTGACCCCGATTGGCACCCCCGGGGGGTAGCCATCGCTCGCGATTTGCCGGTACCACTTGCCGTCCCAGATTGTGACCATGTCGGGGTAATGCGGGGTGAGCGTGCCGACGCCAGCAGGGTTTTGTGCCGCCACCGCCGCCACCTCGATGGCAACCGCGCAGACAATTCTGGATGCCAAGTAAATTCCGAGGATCTGCACCCAGGCGGGGTGTGTCTCAAACCAGTGCCATACCCCAATAACGCTTCTTCGTGCTCTCACGATAGGGCCCATTCGGGGCATGCTCCCCACACTTTGGGTGACCTTGGTGGGCATGTTTTCCCGGGTTGAGGGCGAGGTCATAGGCAACTCCCGTCCGCTCATAATGGGGACAGCGGGTGATGAAGATGAGGGAAGCGAATTGTCGCAAGCTCTTTGACATTCGCTTCCCTCATCTTCATCCCACGCCGGTGTGCTCGAGGGTGCGGGAGAAGGGACTCGAACCCTCACGCCCAAAGGCACAGGAACCTAAATCCTGCGTGGCTACCAGTTACACCACTCCCGCTCACTGACCAGGGTAGGTGACTGCCTTACAGGTGGTTCCGACCCCCATGAGTCTCGCCGGCCTACACCCCGAGGGTTTTGCGCAACGCTGCGACGTGCCCGGTTGCTCGAACGTTGTACTTCGCGACTGCCACTCCACCCGTCTCGTCCACCACGATCGTGGACCTGATCACCCCGGTGACGGTCTTGCCATAAAGCTTTTTTTCTCCATAAGCGCCCCATGTGCTCAGTGTGCGGTGATCGGGGTCTGCCAGTAACGGGTACGTGAGGGCTTCTTTCTCAACGAATTGGGCCAGCTTTTCTGGTGTGTCCGGGCTGATTCCAACAACGTCGTACCCGTTCTGCCGCAACGGTTCCAAGCTGTCGCGGAAGTCGCATGCCTCCTTAGTGCAACCAGGGGTCATGGCAGCGGGGTAGCAGAAGACGATCAGGCGTTGCCCGTGCCAGTCAGCGAGGGAACGGATAGTGCCGGTGTGATCGGTGAGGGTCCAACTCGGGGCGGGTTGCCCCACTTCTAGACGGGTCATCGGTAACCTCCATGTCGTTGTTGCGTCTCAGTCGCAACAATGCCAGGCTTCCAGATGCGCCGGGTGCCCCGGCGCATCTGGAAGAATCATTCACCATCCCGGGAAGGTCTCGCGCACCGTGCACATTCAGGACGGCATCATCAACGCGCCGGTGTCATTCGCGTTCGGCGTTGTTGCTTTCGCTGGGGTTGCAGCGGCCGTGTCGCGGGCTCGTCGTGAGCTGGACGACCGGGCCGTCCCGTTGGCTGGGCTGGTAGCGGCATACATTTTCGCCGTTCAGCTGCTCAACTTTCAGATCTTGCCTGGGGTCAGTGGGCACCTGCTGGGTGGCACTTTAGCCACACTCCTCGTAGGGCCGTGGTTGGGAATTCTGTGTGTCACGGTGACATTGGTGGTGCAGGCGTTGTTGTTCGCGGACGGTGGTTTGAGTGCGCTCGGGCTGAGCATCACCAACATGGGTCTGGTGACCAGCCTTGTTGCTGCCGCAATGATTGCCGTGATGGTGCGCCGATCCCAGCCCACCCGCCGCGCCCTGATCGCCGTGGCGTTCGTGGTCTCGATTGTCACGGTGCTGGCAGGTGCCTCGATGTTTCTGCTGCAATTCGCGCTTGGCGGGACTATCGATGTGCCCCTTCAAACCGTCATTCAATTGCAGCTCGGATTCCACGCTCTCATTGGGGTAGGTGAAGGGATCATCACCGCAGTCACGATGGCCTCGGTCGCCGCGACCAGGCCAGATCTAGTGTGGGCGCTTCGACGCCGACAACCCGCGCCATTACTCCCCACGGAGGTGTTGGTATGACCCTGGCCGCTCAGGGTAAACGCCCGCCCGAGTATTCGCGGCGGCTTGGACGCGGGTTCGTCGTGGCTGCCATCGCCGTGATGATGTTGCTAGCCGGCGGCGTGTCCCTAATGGCCAGTAATTCTCCGGACGGGTTGGATTCGGTGACCCGGAACGGCTGCACGCTGAACGATGAAGACCAGATCATCGCGGGGACGTGTATCGCCCAACGAGGTCAAGAGCACGAGCTCGCCGGTGGTCCGCTCGCGGACTATGAAACCGCCGATGGGGGTGTGGTGGGTGTGGTCGCGTCTCGTCTGGTGGGGGTGGTTGTCACACTCGGGGTGTGCGGCGGGTTGGTGTGGTTGCTACGTCGGACGAACCGATGGGGCACGTAGGCCGCCAGTCAGGTAGTGGTTGGGCCGGTGCCCTTTATCAGCCCCGGCGGACCGCGCTGCATCATTGCCCGGCTCACCTCAAAGTGGTCGCCGCGGTGCTTTTTATTCTTGTGGTGGTCTCCACCCCGCGGCAGTACTTTGTGGCGTTCGGTTGTTACGGGACGTGCGTATGTGCGGTGTTGGGGTGGGCGAGGCTGCGACCCGGGTGGGTGGCGCGGCGGGCGGTACTAGAAGTTCCTTTTGTGGTGTTGGCTGTCGTGTTGCCCTTTATCGGCCCGGCACCGGACGTCACTGTGCTAGGGGTGCACATGTCCGAGTCCGGGTTGTTGTCGGGGTGGAACATCGTCATTAAAGGCACGCTCGGAGTTCTCACCAGTATCGTGCTTGCCGCAACGACATCAGTGCCTGATCTGCTGACCGGCCTGCAACGGCTTCGAGTGCCTGATCTGCTGGTCCAGATAGCCGCTTTCATGGTCCGGTACCTCGATGTGGTGACCGACCAGGCCCGACGGATGCAGGTAGCGCGAATTTCCAGAGGCCACAATCCGCGTGTTCTCTGGCACGTCGCGGTATTCGCGCGGACGTTAGGCACGTTATTCATCCGTTGTTTTGAGCGGGGTGAACGCGTTCACATCGCCATGCTCAGTCGGGGGTATACCGGGGCGTTCCCGCTGGCGGACGTGCGTCGTGGGACTACCACCCAGTGGGCGATCGCGCTCGCGTTCCCTGCTTTCGCTGCTGTGGTGGTCATTTGGGCATGGCGGGTGCTATGACAACCAATCAGCTCCCTCCCGAGGGAGAAAAGCCCGTTAAAAGCGTTGTCGTGCAAGGGGTTTCGTATTTTTACCCAGATGGTCAGCTGGCTCTCGATGGGGTTAGTCTCACCATCAATCGGGGGGAGCGGGTCGCCTTGCTGGGGCCTAATGGGGCAGGGAAGACCACACTCGCCCTGCATCTCAATGGGGTGCTCACCCCGTCGTCCGGCACGATCCGTGTTGCTGAGCACACGCTCACGAAAAAGACCTTGCGGGCCGTCCGGTCTCGGGTGGGTATCGTCTTCCAGGACCCAGATGATCAGCTATTCATGCCGACGGTGCGCGCTGACGTGGCGTTTGGTCCGGCGAATATGGGCCTGCGCGGCACCGCGTTGGAGACTGCGGTGGACGCCGCTCTCGCTACGGTCGGGATGACAGACTACGCCGACCGACCGCCGCACCACCTGTCGTTCGGGCAACGTCGTCGGGTGGCCATCGCGACCGTGCTCGCGATGGAACCGGAAATTCTCGTCCTCGATGAACCGTCCAGCAATCTGGACCCAGCCAGCCGCCGTGAGCTAGCAGACCTCCTACTCAAGCTGAAGATCACTGTGTTGATGGTGACCCATGATCTGCCTTTCGCCTGGCAAATTTGCCCGCGTTCAATAGTGTTAAGCGCCGGTCGCGTGGTCGCGGATAAAGAGACCGCGGCGATCTTGGCGGACACCAAATTACTTCAAGCGCATCGGTTAGAACTACCGTTTGGTTTTCCCGCGCCGATGGCCCAACCGGCTGCCGGCGCAAAGACCGCTACCGTACTGCCGTGACTGATGCGCCTGATCCTGTGAACTCTTCGTCTTCGTCGCCCACTGGGCGGTTGCCGATCCGGATGCTGCATGACCGCGTTTTAATCAGCGCGGAAGAAGATGGCGAGCGGCGTTCGGGTGGGGGAATCGTCATCCCGGCGACGGCCGCGGTGGGTAAACGATTGTCGTGGGCGGCGGTGGTGGCGATTGGTCAGCACGTCCGACAGGTAGAGGTGGGAGATCGGGTGCTGTACGACGCGGAAGAGTCCTCGGACGTGGAGTTACACGGGTCGCAATATGCCCTACTGCGGGAGCGTGACCTCCATGCGGTGGCATCCACTCGGGTGGACGATGCTCAACCGGGTCTGTATCTCTAATCGTGGGCAGAACTCAAGTGGCTGTAGGCCCCACACCAGCGGAGATGGTACGGGCGGTGCCACGAATCCGACGGGATCCGTTGCGGTACTTGGAAAGTGTGGTTGAGCAATACGGCGATGTCGTCCAATTTCCGATGCCGCGAACGCCTGTTTTCTTGCTCAATGACCCCGATGGGGTGCGTCGAGTGTTAGTGGAGCGTTCCCGGGATTACGTGAAGCAAACCGTGCAGTACCGTTCATTAGCTGCGGTAACCGGGTCCGGGTTATTAACCGCAGATGGTGAACCATGGCGCCGCCATCGACGCATCGCCCAACCTGCTTTTCATCACAGTGCCGTGGATCATGTTGCGGCGCAGTCTGTTTCAGCTGCCAACCGGCTTGCGCTGTCTTGGCGTGCGGGCATTGCCTCAAGGTCATCGACCAACCAAATCGACATGCTTGATCCTCCTTCAAGTGCGGCGGTAGATATTGAAGCGGGCGTCCTCCAGGCCACCTTGGAAGTAGTGGGGCGGACTCTTTTTGATGCTGACTTCGCTGCCGGTGAGCGGATTGTGACCGCCGTGCACGAGGCATTGGATGTTGTAGTAAAGCGAGCCCAGACACCCCTGCCTCAGTGGTGGCCCGGCCCGTCCCGGCGGCAACTCACCCGCGCGATCCGCACCCTTGACGCTACGTGCGCGCGCGTGGTCGCCGCGCATCGGCGTGATCGCCAAAACTCTACTCCCGCAACGGATTTATTGGGTTTGCTCCTCGCCGCCCAGGATGCGGGGGAGCTGAGCGCTATGCAAGTGCGAGATGAGTTGGTCACGATGGTGATCGCCGGCCATGAGACGGTCGCGTCTGCGCTGAGTTGGGCTCTCGCCCTTCTGGCCAGCCACCCTCAGGCCCAAGACGACGTTGCCACTGAAGTGCGCTCGATCACCGGTACTCAGCGAGACTTAACCCGGCCTGACCTCCCTGCATTACGGCAAACTCGTTCAATCATCGACGAGGCGTTGCGGTTGTACCCCCCGGCATGGGTGCTGACTCGCCGCGCCACCGCAGCTGATGTGGTTGCGGGGGTGCCAGTGCCTCAAGATTCGGTCATCATCATCAGCCCCTGGCTTATCCACCGCCGCGCCGCGAGCTGGCCTGACCCGCTCCTTTTTCACCCGGCTCGGGGCGGGTTTGACGCACCAAGCTCGGATTATTTGCCTTTTGGTGTCGGCCCCCGTCTTTGTATTGGTCGAGAGTTCGCCTTAACAGAAGCCACATTGATCCTTGCCACCCTGATCAGTCATATTCGGATCCTGCCCCTGCGTGGTAAAGCGCCTGCGGTGCCACCAACACACGCGTTGGTCACCATCCGCCCTCGCGGTGGACTGCGCCGTGAGGTGCAAGTCCGGCAGCGCGACCCGGAGACTAACCCCCTACGTTCTTAACGTGGTCACTCTTTCGCCACTTTGATGACGGTTGAGCTCGCGGCTTTATCGCCGACAGTTTGTTGTTCGGGATCCCACAACATCCACAAGAATGACAGACCTAAAGCCTGGTTAACGATCACATGAGTCAAGTCACGAAGCAAGGCTTTGCCCATGCCAATCGGGAGGCCGGTCTGAGTGTCGATGAGTTTGAGCCCCACGACGCGCTTACCTAGGCTTTGCCCGGTGTTCCCACCGAGGAACCAACGGTTCCACAGTGCCACACCAAATATCAAGATCAACCCGACGATGATCAAAATCATGCTCAAGCTGACGGCAACAGGATTACCAGGTGCCGTGCTGGCTACCCCGCCGCCAATGAGTAGCAGAAAAAACCCGCCGATGACAAGAGATTGGTCGATGAGGAAGGCCATAGCGCGGTCGCCGAAGTGAGCGACCGGACCAAACCGTTGCTCGACGTCAGCGCGGTTACCAGGTCGTGCGCTGACGTACGGGTTTCCATGCGGTGGATAACTCGGCTTCCCGTGGCTTGTTGAGGCAGGCGTGTGCGGGGTGTCAGGCATCTCTGCTCCAGCCATTGATTGTCGTCAGCCGATGGATCGGCACGGCCGAGCACGGAGATCGGCGACATAGTCATTGGGGGCGCCGGCAGCTTCAGCAGCTTCAGCGATTTCCCCTAAGTATGCCGCAGAGGGAAGGCCACCTTCGTAACCGTCCACCACATAAACCCAAGCCGGGATCTCCCCCTCCAGGGTGTGCGCGCGAACTCGGATCTTTCGGTAAACCCCAAGAGATGTTCCTTCCCATTCGTCTAGGGCCACTTCATCCCCTTCGGTGACGTCGTACATCGCGATGTACACCGAAGAGTCGGCATCTTCGACAATGGTGGCGAGGGCGCCGCTCCAACTGAGGTTTTCCCCGCCGAAGGTGAGCCGCCATCCAGGTAACCACCCAGTACTTCGCAGTGGGGAGTGGGGTGCACGCGCCGTCATGCGAGCGATGTCAAGATTGCAGCCATACGCGGCGTACCAAGCCATCCGCCCAGCGTAGAACCATCGTCAGATTTTCGGGTGGACCATCGGTCGTCGCGCGGGTCTTCAGATGCTTGGATACACAGGTGAATACCAAACCGGCGCGGGTGGTCATTGTTGGTGGCGGTCCTGGGGGGTACGAAAGTGCGCTCGTCGCGGCGAGGCTCGGTGCCGACGTCACGGTGGTGGATCGAGACGGGCTCGGCGGTGCCGCGGTGCTTACGGATTGCGTGCCCAGCAAGACGCTCATCTCTACCGCGGATTTCATGACCAGATTTGAAGTAGCTCCTGTCCTTGGGGTCGTCTTCAGTGATGACGAAGGTCCCAAGGCATCCGCGCACGCCCAAGCCGGGGTCATTCACCAACGGGTCAAAAAACTTGCCCAACAGCAAAGTGCCGATATCGCGGACCGGCTGGCACGGTCCGGGGTCCGAGTCATCCATGGCAGCGGCCGACTTGACGGACCGCAGCAGGTCATCGTTGAGCTTGCTGATGGCGCGCACGCCACAGTGCCCGCCGACGTGATTCTTATCGCCACCGGCGCGCGCCCCCGTGAACTGCCGACCGCCCGCCCAGACGGTGAGCGGATTCTCACCTGGCAGCAGCTGTATGACCTGCCAGGGCTACCAGAACACGTAGTGGTGGTCGGATCAGGGGTGACGGGTGCTGAATTCGCGCACGCCTACCTGGGCCTGGGAGCAAAAGTGACGTTAGTCAGTTCTCGCGAGCAAGTCCTGCCCGGGGAAGACACCGATGCTGCCGCGGTCATCGAAGAAGTGTTCCGCCGTCGGGGGATGACAATTCTCAATTGCTCCCGCGCTGACTCAGTGGTGCGCGACGGCAACGGGGTGGTGGTCCAACTCGCGGATGGCCGCACGGTCACCGGTTCTCATTGCGTGATGGCAGTGGGGTCGGTGGCGAACACGCATGGTCTGGGTCTGGTGGAGTCCGGTATCGAGCTCACCGAATCCGGGCACATTGACGTCGATGGAGTTTCGCGGACCACCGCTCGTGGCGTGTACGCCGCAGGTGACTGCACTGGTGTTTTGCCGCTCGCATCAGTCGCGGCTATGCAAGGCAGAATTGCGATGGCACATGCCTTGGGGGATGCCGTCGCCCCGCTCGACCTCCACGCGGTGTCGGCGAATATTTTCACCGACCCGGAGATCGCCACCGTTGGGTGGTCAGAGTCGGCAATGCGTGCGGCGAACATGACGTACGCCGCCATCATGTTGCCGCTACGGGGTAATCCGCGCGCGAAAATGCAAAATGCACGGGACGGTTTCGTCAAGCTGTTCGCCCGCACCGGCACCGGCGTCGTCTTAGGGGGGATTGTCGTCGCGCCGCGCGCGTCCGAGCTGATTTTCCCGGTGGCACTCGCGGTGCAAGCCAAACTCACCGTCGATCAAGTCGCTGCGTCGTTTACGGTATATCCATCGTTGTCTGGTTCTTTAGCGGAAGCTGCCCGGCAACTCCACGCCCGACCAGAGCGTAGCTGAGTAGGCTGAGGTAAAAGGTGGTGTGTGATGACACGTTCCGCACAAGATCGGACGCTCATTCTTCTTCGGCACGCTAAAGCTGAGTCAGGGCGCTCGCAGTCTGAAAGTCTTCCACCGGAGAGCTCACAGCCCGACCACGACCGATCCTTGACCGCTCGTGGTCACCGCGACGCCCGTGCCGCCGGGCAGTGGCTTGCGGGGCAACAGATCGGGCTCGATGAGGTCTGGTGTTCCACGGCGGAACGAACGCAGCAGACCGCCGCCGGAGTGTGGGCGGGAGGGTGTGCGGAAACGGACATCCATATGGATCGCCGGCTTTACACCGCTTCCGCGGATCAGATCCTCGATGTTGTCCGGGAAACCGACCCGGATGCTGATGTGGTAATGGTGGTGGGTCACGCGCCTGGCATCCCAGCGCTTACGGAACTCCTGACTGCCGGCACAGGAAGTGCCGAAGCTCACCAAGCACTCGGGCAGGGTTTTCCTACCTGCGGTCTAGCGGTGCTGCATTACGCCGGGCCATGGTCAGCGCTCGCCTTCGGTGAAGCGAGCCTGCGCCGTTTCCACATTTGCCGCGCCACTGATAATCCTCAGCCGTAACACCCGCGGGGAAAAGTAACAAGACGGGGTGGTGGTTGGTGGTGGGTGCTGTCGCAAGCGTCCTTGACGCAATCATCACCAACCAACCCCCCGTCGCAACAAGCCACCCCAAGTAGCGAAGTGTTCACTGTTACGAGGGGCTTGGTAAGGTCAGTAAACTCGCCCCGGCGGCGACCGAATCGCCTACTGCCGCAGTGATATTGGTGACCACCCCGGCTTTCGGGGCAAGGATCGGTTGCTCCATTTTCATCGCCTCTAAAACAACGAGTAACTCTCCGGCAGCTACTGCTTGCCCTTCGCTGACCGCGACTTTGACGATGGTTCCCTGCATTGGTGCGGTCACCGCGTCAGACCCGCCGGACGCGATGTGTTTGGTTCGCCCGGACCGCCGAGGAGGGGACGGGCGACTAGCGTTCGTTCCGGCGGGCGGGTTGCCCCCGAACCCTGCCGGTAACGCCACCTCCAGTCGTTTGCCATTGACTTCCACCACCACCCGTTCCCAGGAATTCTGGTTGGGGCCACCAGGGGTCGCGCCGGCAAACGCCTCGATGGTGTTGCTGAACTCGGTTTCAATCCACCTGGTGTGCACCCGGAACGGCTCGGTGGGGTCTGTCGGAGCGAAAGCCGGGTCAGTGACGACGACCCGGTGAAATGGCAGGACGGTCGCCATTCCCTCGACGACGAATTCGGCGAGTGCTCGCCGGGAGCGTTCTAGTGCTTGGGTGCGGGTTGCGCCCGTCACGATGAGTTTGGCCAACATGGAGTCAAACGCGCCGCCAATGACGTCCCCGGAGCGCACCCCCGAGTCGACTCGGACGCCGGGCCCGGACGGCGGGTCAAACCGGGTGACCGTGCCCGGTGCCGGCAGGAAGCCCCGGCCTGCGTCCTCCCCATTGATGCGGAACTCGATCGAATGACCGCGGACCGGTGGGTCGTCGTAACCCAGCGGCTCGCCGGTGGCGATACGCAGTTGCTCCCGCACCAAATCGATCCCGGTAACCTCCTCGCTGACCGGGTGCTCCACTTGGAGGCGAGTATTCACCTCAAGGAAAGAAATCGTTCCGTCTTGCCCGACCAGAAATTCCACCGTGCCAGCCCCGACGTACCCGGCTTCACGCAGAATCGCTTTCGATGATGCGTATAGGCGGCTGGTCTGATCGTCGGTGAGGAAAGGCGCTGGAGCTTCCTCTACTAGCTTTTGGTGTCGGCGTTGCAAAGAGCAATCCCGGGTGGAAACCACCACGACGTTGCCCGCGGAGTCAGCTAAGCACTGCGTTTCTACATGCCGAGGTTGATCTAAATACCGCTCAACAAAACACTCACCGCGACCAAACGCGGCTACCGCTTCGCGGACTGCTGACTCGTACAGTTCGGCGATCTCATCTCGGGTGCGCGCCACTTTCATGCCGCGCCCCCCGCCGCCGTAGGCCGCTTTAATGGCAACGGGCAATCCGTATTCATCGGCAAATGCCAGGACGTCATCGACCCCGGACACAGGATCAGGAGTACCCGGCACCAAAGGGGCGCCAACCTTTTCCGCGATATGTCGAGCTTTTACCTTGTCGCCAAGTGCGTCGATCGCGGCGGGCGGCGGGCCGATCCACACCAGCCCCGCATCGAGGACTGCTTGCGCAAAGTCAGCATTCTCGGACAAAAACCCATAACCGGGGTGGACGGCGTCCGCGCCGGCTTGGCGAGCAACGTCCAAAAGTTTCGCCTGATCCAAGTAGGAGTCAGCGGGGGTAGAGCCACCGAGTGAATACGCCACGTCCGCGGCGCGAATATGAACGGCGTCACGGTCCGGTTCGGCGTACACCGCAACGGAGGTAATCCGTGCGTCCGCGCACGCGCGAGCCACCCGGACCGCGATTTCCCCCCGGTTAGCGATCAGCACCGTGGTGATGTCCCGGTGACCGTGTCGTCCCATCCCGTCCGCTCCGTTTCCGCGCGCACACGCGGCGATACCCGCGTGGCACGGCAGTAATAGCTTTCTCGCGATACCCAGTTTTGTGATTCGACTGGCATGTGAGCTTAGCCGCCGACGGTGTGACTGCGGTGGGCCGGGAGGATCAGCTGAAGAGGTGCCCGGCCCAGCTTTGAGTTTTGTCGGTGAGGCCAGGCGGGCACGCCCAGACCCCACTCGCGGTGTGCTCGATGTATTCGTTCAGCACATCAGAGCGGGCCAGTTCGCGTTGGATCCGGATGAATTGCTCTGGATCCCGTTGATAGGAAAGGAAAAACAGCCCGGCGTTCATCCGCCCTAGCTTGTCGTTGCCGTCGATAAAAGAGTAACCCCGGCGCAGGATGCGTGCCCCACCATGCCGGGACGGGTGGGCTAATTGAACGTGGGCTACGGGAGAGATGACTAGTTCGCCGTCCGAGCCGGTAGCGGTGAAATCTGGTTCATCAAACTCACCGCCGCCGGTCAGGGGAGCGCCACTGCCTTTCGTCCGGCCGATGATCTGCTCTTGTTCGGTTAACGATGTACGGTCCCACGTTTCGATGTGCATCCGGATTCGACGGGCCACTAGGTAACTCCCGCCATCAAACCAACGGGTGGCCGTACTGGAACCGCTCACCCAAAGGTGTTCATCAAGTGCGGCGGTATCTTCGGCATGCAAATTCATCGTGCCGTCTTTTTGCCCGAACAGATTTCGCGGAGTCTCTTGATCGCGCGTGGTGGATGACGTACGGCCAAAGCCCAGTTGAGACCAGCGCATCGAAACGGTGCCGAACCCGATCCGAGCCAAGTTACGGATTGCGTGCGAGGCAACCGCTGGGTCGTTCGCGCACGCCTGAATGCAAAGATCACCACCGCTGTTTTCTGCGGTGATCTCATCAGCGGGAAATGAAGGCAAATCCCGAAGGCCGTCCGGCCGTTTCCCGGCGAGCCCAAACCGGTCGCCCTGATTCGGATGGTCAAAAAGGGACGAGCCGAAACCAATCGTGATAGTCAACCCGAAAGCAGGGAGCCCAGCTGCTTCACCAGTGTCGTCAGGGGGTGCTTCGGGAATGCCGTTGAAAGCTCCCACTGGTCCGGCTTCTTGCCCCGCGGTCATCCGCCGAGCGGCATCTGTCCAGCGCTGAAGCACGTCGCGGAGGGCTAGCCGGTCCTCAGTCGTGACATCAAACGCAGCGAAATGCAGGTTGTCTTGGGCGGGAGTGATGATCCCGGCTTGATGTGAGCCGTGGAAGGGGATAGCCGCGGCAGTGGTCTCAGCGACGATCCCGTTCTCACTGCGGGAACCAGCGCTCGCGCCGGCGGCTACCGCAGTACCAATCGCTCCACTGGCTGCGATGCCGGCGCCTAGTGCCCCCACGAGCTGGCGGCGGCTGATCGCACGTTCGGCTGGATCCTCGGTCATCCCTATCCTGTCTGTTTCGTGGGGGTGGGTGCCGGTGAGATCTGTGAAGAAGACCTCACCGGCACGTCCGCCCTATTTACTGGCGACTGCGGCGGCCAAGCCCGAGAGCGGTTCAGCGAGTGCATCGACCTTCTGCGCCAACACTTTCCGTTCCGGATCTTTGACAGTGCGGTAATCCACGTAGCCTTCTCCGCTACGGTACTTCGTGAGTTCAGACTGAACGTCATTGAAGGCTTGATCGATTCGGTTGACTGTCGCGGCATCGCGTTCTTGGGCAACAGGTTTGAGCAGATTGAATGCTTCCCGCGCGCCTTCCACGTTAGCCGCGAAGTCCCACAAATCCATCCCGCTCCAGATGTTTTCCTCGCCGGTTATTTTCCCGGTAGCAACCTCGTCGAGAAGCTCTTTACTGCCGTTAGCAATGGAGGTAGGGGTGATCCGGGCGTCGGCGACCCGGCTTTGGAATGTCTTGTAGTCGGCGAGTAATTGATCTGCGTATTTTGCCTGACCGGACGTGTCTTTGTCGGTAAAGATGGCTTTTTCGAGCCGATGCCACCCTGTCCATTCTTGACCTTCCTCTAAGTCAGCCTCGCGAATGTCCATCGCTGGGTCGAGGTCACCGAAACTTTCGGCAACTGGTTCGACTCGTTCCCACCCTTGGCGAGACGGCGCGTAGGTTTCCCGTGCTGTCTTGAGGTCTCCTTCTTTCACTGCCGTAGTGAACTTCTCTACCAGCGGGAGGCCAGAGTCAGCCTGTTGTTGGACGTAAGCCCGGTACGCGTCGATTGCTGCGGTCAGCCGCTGATCAACTGGTGCGGTACTAGTGCCAGCTGCTCCGGCGACCGTAATTTTCTGCCGAATGCCATCCCCTTTTTGCCCTGGTACGCACGCGATCTCGTAAGAACCCGCCGGCACTTCGAACGTGTGGTCCACTGACAAGCCGGGCCCAATGTTCTCTCGTTCGGTGATGATTTGGTCACCGCTGGCATACACGTAGACCTCGGTGGTCTGAGACCCCCCGTTGGTGATCTTCATGACGTTAGTGCCGGCAGTCAGCTCGGTGCGTCCCACCTCGCAGCTGGTGTCACCAGCTTTCACAGTGATCGCATCAGCAGCGCTGACCTGTTCGTCGGTCGAGCAACCGGCCGCAACGAAAGTCACAGCAGTGAGAAAAGCCGCGGCGGTGGTGGTGGTGCGGGGCATCGGATTTCGTTCTCCAAATCATTAGTGATAGGTGGGCGCCCGTTGAATATGCAAGCGGGCTGATGAGGCGCCATGAAGCAGATGCGAAACGCCACCTCAGGAACTTGGCTTATGTGGTTGAGCTGCGCGCTGTGATCACGGCAGCTGTTTGCTGCTCAGGCGCAGGATCGTGGTCGAATTTGACTGCTGGTTGTGATCCTGTCGGCTGAGGCGCCGCCGCGGCATCGTCTCGGACGGGTCGGAGAAACAACGCCAGCGTGAGCGGCACGTACGCTAGCCAACCCACCACCTCAAGCCAGCTGGGATTGGGGGTAAAGCCGACGGTGCCTTTCAGGAGGACGGCGTACCAAGAGTCGGGCGGAATGGCCCCTTGAACGTCGTAAGCGGTTGAGGTAAGCCCAGGGAGCAAAGCTGCTTCTTGCAAATCATGGATGCCATACGCCAAAACTCCGCCGGCAACAATAACCAGGGCAACCCCACTCCACCGAAAAAACCTGGTCAAGTTAAGCCGTAGTGCGCCGCGGTAAAACAGCCAGCCACAGACAGTGGCAATCATCAGCCCGGTGAACCCACCAATGAGCGGGACCGCGGTGGATCCGCTATTCCTGGTCGCCGACCACAAGAAAAGCGCGGTTTCCAGACCTTCGCGCCCCACGGCGACAAAGCCCACCACAGCTAAAGCTTGCCCCCCGGATTTGAGGGCACGGTCAGCTCGTCCACGGAGTTCGGTAGCGATACCGCGAGCGGCACGACGCATCCAAAACACCATCCAGGTGACGAGGCCGACCGCGAGCAAAGACGCAAAACCACCAAAAAGTTCTTGATCCCGGAACGTCATCGCGCGGGAGGTGAAGGTCAAGACCGCGCCCACGCCAAGGGAAGCAGCAATGGCCGCAATAGTGCCGAACCATAACCAGCGACGTTGCTCTTGCTGGCCGCTACGAACTAAATATGCCGCGAGGATGGCAACAACAAGGGCAGCTTCAAGGCCCTCACGAAGCCCGATAAGCAGATTAGCAATCACCAGATAAGGATAGCCTAACCTTGCTCTTATTGTCTATTGGCTGTTTAGTGTTATGTGCTGTGAGCTGATTGGTGATTCCACAAAGCGGTCCAGGGAATGCCACAATCTGCCAGCAAAGTCCGCAAGACCGGCAAGCTCAACCCAACCACTGTGTGATGGTCACCCTCAATGCCACGAATAAATGCGCCGCCCAGGCCATCAGTGGTAAAGGCACCAGCCACCTCAAGGGGTTCACCAGTCGCTACGTAGGCAGCTAATTCCTCGTCGGTGATGTCGGCGAAGTGCACCGTTGTCGACGATGATGCTCCCATTGACCGCGGCACGCTCGCGGCTATTGCCTCCGAAGCAGTGAGTTCTGAAACGCCACCGTCGACTACCCAATGCCCGGTGTGTAAGACGCCAGAGGCACCACGCATGGCACGCCAGCGGCTCTCCGCTTCATCGCGATCAACTGGCCGGCCATATGCTTGGCCGGCGAACTCCAAAACTGAATCGCACCCCACCACAACGAAGCGTTCACCACACGACTGGTCGGCATGGGCTTGACCTGACTCAATCCCGTTGCCGCGCAATATATCCAGCGGATCAAGCGCAGCCACCCGCTCCGCTTTTGCGCGGGCGAGCAGTAATGCGACTTGATCTGGGGTGAGTGAGCCATAGCGAATCCCCGCTTCACGGGTAACAGCCTCTTCGTCCACCCCTGACACGTGAACTAACGGCTCAATACCAGCTCGACGCAGTGTCCTTAACCGGGCTGGTGACTGTGACGCCAAAATGATCCGAATCACGCTGTCTGGCCTTGGCTGAGAAGAACATCCTGAAGGACATCCAAACCGACCGACCCCATGTCCAACGCTCGGCGGTGAAATGTAGCGAGGTTAAATTGGTCACCTTCCCGCGCGCGGACCGCATCGCGAAGTTGGGTCCACAATCGTTCTCCCACTTTGTACGACGGTGCCTGGCCAGGCCACCCCAAATACCGGTTGATCTCAAACGCCAACATGCCTTCAGACAAGTTCGCTTTGCGGCGAAAAAACGCCGCAGCGCTCGCCGCGTTCCAGATTTCGCCGCCGTACTCTGCTGGTGCTGACAACCCGCAGTGCACGCCAATATCCAAGACGACGCGAGCGGCGCGCATGCGTTGCATGCTCAGCATGCCCATCCGGTCCCCCGGATCGTCGAGAAAACCCAAGTCGGCCATTAACCGTTCGGCGTACAGTGCCCACCCCTCGCCGTGACCACTGACCCAGCACCCCAACCGTCGCCACCGGTTTAACAAACCGGACCGATAGACCGTCTGCCCGACTTGCAAATGATGCCCCGGCACTCCTTCGTGATAGACGGTGGTGGTTTCTCGCCAGGTGCTAAAACTGTCTTCCCCCAACGGAACTGACCACCACATTCTTCCTGGACGAGAAAAATCTTCGCTGGGCCCGGTGTAGTAGATACCCCCCTCATGGGTGGGTGCGATTCGACATTCCAGGCGGCGCACTGGCTCTGGGATATCAAAGTGGGTGTCAGCTAACGCCGCTATCGCAGCGTCGCTTAGCGTCTGCATCCACTGCTGCAACGCCTCGGTACCATCAAGGCGCCGAGCGGGATCCTCATCCAGGAGGCGCAATGCGTCATCTACCGTGGCGCCAGGGTGAATCTGCTGTGCGACATCAGCCATCTCAGCTTCGATCCGGGTGAGTTCACTAACTCCCCACGCATACGTCTCATCCAAATCAATACTCGCGCCGAGGAAGTACCGCGAGCGGAGTGCGTATTCGTCCCTGCCCACGGCGTCATGGTCTCGGGCCGCTGGCGCTAGCTCGTCCAGCAAAAATCGCGCTAAGTCCTGATATGCCTGCGCCGCAACGGAGGCGGCCGCAGTTAGGTCCGCGTGAACTGAGTGAGGTAAGTCCGTCGGCGAAGTTCCGCTGGTGTCGCGGGCACCTGCGGCGAGCGAAGCGAAGAACCCTTCACTACCGGCATACGTCGTGGCTTGTTGTGCGCATTCGCGGACTTGTCTCATAGCCGGGGTGGTGCCCCGGGCGATGCCACGGCGTAGCGAGCTGACGTACTGCTCGATTGCCTGCGGGGTGCGGGTCAGCCGGGTAGCGATATCCGCCCAGTGGTCGGGCGTCTCCTGGGGCATGAGGTCGTAAACCGACCTCAGGGCTTGCACCGGGCTGGCGAGAACATTGAGATCGTAATCATCGGCGCCTAAGTCGTACAGCTCCTGTTGGACACCAAGACGTTCACGTAACGCTGCGATGGTGATGCGATCCTGCTCATCGAGCGGTGTGGTGTCACTTAAAGCACGAAGTGCCCGGGCGGCAGCCTCATGCCGAGCTGCGTGGCCGGCGGGGGAGTAGTCCGTGAGGTCGATGTGATGGCCGGGGATCCCTAACGCGGTCGCGCCAATGGGATCAAGAGCAATCTCCGCGTCCAAATAGTCGTCTGCGACGTCATCAATTGCAGTCCGGTCCCGTTGTGCTGAGGTTTCCATGACGAGACCCTACCGAGGATGTGCTAACCCGTCAGGGCGCTCACGCGCCAGCCAGTTCGCCAACCACCCAGACCGGGGGAGAGTGGACCGCGAGGCGCGCGCCCCTGATAGGCCCAGGCCGATGGTGCAACGGTGGCCGTTGGGCCCCTGGGGTGTGCTGCGGCGAGCACGACGACCAACGCCGCGAGTTCTTCTTCGGTGGGATAGCCCTGGAGGACGCGCAATCGAGCACCATCCGAAGCTTCCTCTAATGTGCCCGGGACTTTCCCTTGTGTGGTGGCGCTCACAGTGGAATATTCCCGTGTTTTTTTGGAGGCATGGTCTCCCGTTTCGTCCTGAGCATTCGTAATGCCCTAATGATCGAAGACCGAGTTTGGGACGGCGGGATCACTGCGTCTACGAAGCCGCGTTCCGCAGCGACATAAGGGTTCACCAGGGTGTCTTCATATTCAGTGACCAGACTTTGCCGTACCGCATCGACATCGCCACCTTCATCTGCGACGCGGTGTAATTCTTTGCGGTGCAAAATATTGACCGCCCCTTGGGCGCCCATCACAGCGATTTGGGCCGTTGGCCACGCCAGGTTGATGTCCGCGCCGAGATGTTTAGAACCCATCACGATGTACGCGCCTCCGTACCCTTTTCGGGTGATCACGGTGATCATGGGAACAGTTGCCTCTGAGTACGCGAAAATGAGCTTCGCGCCGCGCCGAATGATGCCATTCCATTCCTGGTCGGTGCCCGGCAAGAAACCAGGAACGTCCACAAACGTCAGCACCGGAATGTTGAACGCATCGCACGTGCGGACGAACCGAGCCGCCTTTTCCGCCGCGTTGATGTCTAAACACCCGGCGAGGTGCAACGGTTGATTGGCCACAATGCCGACGCTTCGGCCTTCAATCCGACCAAAACCGGTAATGATATTCGGCGCGAACAGTGCTTGAATTTCGCAGAACTCACCGTCGTCTAGAACATGCTCGACGATGGTATGCATGTCGTACGGTTGATTTGGTGAATCGGGGATGAACGCGTCAAGGAAGGCGTCTTCTTCTTGTGGGCCAAGGTCGGCGGCGTCTGGAACGTCACTGGCAAATACCGGCGCTTCGTCCAAATTGTTACTCGGCAAATAGGACAACAACTGCCGGACGTATTCAATCGCTTCCGCCTCATCGCCGGCCATGTGATGGGCGTTTCCGCTGCTCGTGTTGTGAACTCGGGCGCCGCCAAGCTCCTCCATGGAGACGTCCTCGCCGGTGACCGCACGGATGACATCTGGACCAGTGATGAACATCTGTGATGTTTGGTCAACCATCACAATGAAGTCAGTAAGCGCTGGGGAGTACACGCCACCACCGGCAGCCGCGCCCATGATGAGTGATATCTGGGGTACAACGCCACTTGCTAACACGTTGCGGCGGAAAATTTGCCCATACAACCCAAGCGACACCACCCCCTCTTGAATGCGCGCCCCGCCACCCTCGTTAATCCCAACCAGTGGGCACCCTAGTTTCATGGCGAGGTCCAAAATCTTGACGATCTTTTCGCCGTACACCTCCCCCAGGCTGCCACCGAAGATCGTTACATCCTGGCTGAATACCGCGATGGGGCGACCATCAACGGTGCCGTACCCAGTAATGACCCCGTCCCCGTAGGGCCGATTCTGCTGTTGTCCAAAGTTGGTGGCTCGGTGCCGGGCGAGTTCGTCCAGCTCTACGAAGCTGCCCTCGTCGAGGAGGTCCAGAATGCGCTCGCGGGCGGTTTTCTTTCCTCGGGCGTGTTGGCGTTCAACCATCCGGGCGGAGCCCGCGTGCACGGCTTCGTCGTAGCGGTGGCGCAGGTCCGCTAATTTTCCGGCGGTGGTGTGAAGGTCGATCTGCTCATCCTCAGGCACGACCGGCAGCCTAATGGGCGTCGCCTAGTGGTGTGGCGCGTACTCTCACAGAATGGATGTTGCTCGGCCTGAGGACGCCGCTCGCACCACCGGTCAGGCAGGATCAAACGCCGGAGAGTGGGCGGATCTGTCCCGTCCGCCGCTGCACAGTGCCATGCTGCGCCGCGCCCTAGTAGGCGTCAACGCTGACGGCAGTCAGTCACCGTGGACGAGCCTGGACGTTTTACCTAGCGTTGGCTCGACAAACACCGAACTCGCCCGCCGGTACCGCAGCGGAAGCGCTGGCCTGGGTGCGGTTCTCATCGCCGAACAACAAGACGCCGGTCGTGGCAGGCAAGCGCGGACGTGGGTGGCACCTTCCCGCTCCTCCCTCACCATGTCGATCGTCCTTCAACCCGCGATGCCCATGACTCGCTGGGGGTGGTTTCCACTCATCGCGGGATTAGCGATTAAGGACGCGTTGGTGCAGGTGTGTCACGTGCCCGCTCTGTTGAAGTGGCCAAATGACATTCTCATCAACGGCCGCAAGGTAGCTGGCTTGCTTGCCGAAGTGGTCTCCACTGCCCAAGGAGTAACGGCTGTCGTCCTAGGGATAGGAATTAATGTCTCTCAAGGGGAATCAGAGCTCCCAGCGCCCGAGGCGACTTCGTTGATGCTTGCTGCGGCGGCTACGACGGATCGGGACACGGTGCTTCGAGCAGCGCTCCGCGCCATCGATGCTCGACACCGGCAATGGACTGCTGCTGATGACCAGGAGAATGAGGTATCCGCGGACTACCGCAAGGGATGTGACACCTTGCAGCGTTTTGTCCGGGTCCACCTTCCTCAGGGGGAAACAGTCATGGGCGTAGCTACTGACATTGATGACGATGGGCGTTTGGTTGTCACTAAGGAGTCAGGTTTTACTCAGGCTTTTGCCGCAGCAGACGTTGAGCATGTTCGTTCCGCTCAGGCTCCGAACACGGCATGATCTGGGGTATGGCTTACCCACGCAAACTTCTCACCGATGGTGAAACCATCGAGATTGAAATGCACCCGCACGGCAAGGCGCTGATCTTGCCGATCCTGGTACTGCTTCTTGTCATTCCATTGGCCTCTTATCTCATTACTATCGTGCCACCCGGATCGGCACAGTTATGGTGGCGAATCGCTGTTGCGGTGGTAGCCGTGGGGGTGCTCATTCCTGGCACCTTGATGCCGTTCCTTCATTGGGTGACAACTCATTACGTGGTGACCGACCGGCGGATCATTACTCGGAAGGGCATCGTCGCTCGTTCTGGTCGCGACATGCCGCTAGCACGGATTAACGACGTGTCTTTCTCCCATACCGTCATTGAGCGGATCCTTGGGTGCGGCACGTTAGTAATCGAGTCAGCGGGCGAACGTGGGCAACTTATTTTGAATGACGTGCCCCGGGTGGAATTTGTCCACCGCCGCTTATATGACCTGCTCAACACCTTTATCGAGCCGGATGAGGAGTCCTCGTTGGGTGAAACGGCAGCGCCATCGTGATGTGAGTCACATTCAATCTGGCATTGTGACCCTTAGCATGTGGCCATGACCAGAGTGCTACTGGCAGAAGACAAGAGTGCGGTTGCCGAACCATTGGCTCGAGCGCTCAACCGCGAAGGTTACGAGGTGGACATCTGTGTTGATGAGGCCACCGCTCTCAACGCTGCGCAAGGCAATGTGGCGCTGGTCATCCTTGGGCTCGGCCTACCGGGCGAAGTTGGCCTTGAGTTGTGTCAGCAACTGCGAGCTATCGGTGCGCATGTACCGGTCTTAATGATCTCTGAGGCCGCGGACGAAGTGGATGTCGTCGTTGGTTTGGATGCCGGTGCTGACGATTACTTGACCAAACCGTTTCGCTTGGCCGAATTAACTGCCCGGGCTCGCGCATTGATCCGGCGCTGTGATCAAGGCCCAAGTCAGCGGATGCGCGTAGATCCACTTGCTCGTCGCGCATTCCTGGACGGACGTGAGCTTGACCTCAGTGTCAAAGAGTTTGATCTGCTGTGGGTGTTGTATCGCGAAGCCGGTCGCGCGGTAGAACGAAATCAGATTTATCGCGAGGTGTGGCGGGTGGATCCCAACACGCTCCGAGGAGGCCCCGCCAAAACATTAGACATGCACATCTTGATGCTGCGCCGGAAGCTCGGCGAAGAGGCCCGTGGCCAGGATGGTCTGATCAGTACCGTTCGCGGGGTGGGCTTCCGGTTTGAACGGGATAACGAACGCTCTCCTGATCCGGTGGCACAATCTTCGCTGGTGACGGATGTCCGAGAACTGGATCGTCCGCTAGTTCCCGAGTGAAAACAAATGTTCGGTAGGCCCAGAAGCGAAACAGCGTGCCCAGGACTAGCCCCACTCCATTAGCGGAGATGTTGTCGGCTCGGGCGGACTGAAAACCCATCACATAATGGCTCACTGTCAAGCAGGCCAACGCAATCGCCATACCGGCCACGTTGAAGACGACAAAAAGCGTGAACTCGTGGGCGGCCCGAATACGCCGCCGGTGTCGGAAGGTCCAAAGACGGTTTCCTAGCCAGGCGACGACGGTAGCCGCCCCAGCCGAAATCACTTTGGCGGTGAGTGGTTTCCCTTCCAGCGGCCCTCCATCACCCACCCCAAAACGCAAGAGGTTGAACAGACCAATATCAACGACGAACGCGATTGCCCCCACCGCGCCGAATTTGATGACCTCACGCACGACCACGTTTAACGCTGTCCGTGCGCGATCAATGAGGGCAGAGATCACAGGGGCCTTCCAGTTCAGAGAGTCGTATCTGAGTGTCCACTTCAGAGTAACCGGGCTCAGCGTGGTGGCCCACCCCACAATTCAAGCCGAGCCGTAGGCTCAACGGGTGATTTCTGATTCGACGCCCTCGTCTGAACAGCCCGTCGCGTGGAATCCACCGCGACGAAGTCCGGGCGGGTTTCCAGTGATTGGCGTAGTTGGCGCTGGTCAGTTGGCTCGCATGATGATCCCGCCAGCAGTAGGGCTTGATCTGGGCTTACGGATTATGGGGGAGTCACTCATAGACAGCGCGTCTTTGGTGGCAGCTGATGTGGTGTCCGGCGCTCACACTGACCTTGATGCGTTGCGTCACCTCGCTGCCGCCTGTGATGTCGTCACTTTCGATCACGAGCAGGTGCCGGCTCACCACTTGCAGAAGCTCGCCTCCGCAGGCGTGGTGCTGCGCCCAGGGCCTGATGCTTTGAGATACGCCCAGGACAAAGTCGCCATGCGGCAGCGACTCACGGCACTTGCTCTGCCATGCCCGCCGTGGCGCGAGGTCCGAACCGCCCAGGAGGTTGCAGCATTTGCTGAAGAGCATGGCTGGCCGGTGGTGTTGAAGACGCCCCGAGGGGGGTATGACGGTCGGGGCGTGGCGGTTGCTGAATCGTTAGCACAAGCAAAACCGTGGTTAGACCGCAGTGCTGGAGATTCGTTACTAGCGGAGCAATGCGTTCGCTTCACCCGGGAACTAGCGGTGCTCGTCGCACGAAGTCCGATGGGGCAAGCGGCCTCCTGGCCAGTCGTCGAAACGGTTCAGGTGGGGGGAATTTGCACTCAAGTGATCGCACCAGCGCCGGGTATTAGTGCTGATTTGGCCGCCCGAGCAACGTCCATCGCGCTCCAAATCGCCGGAGAGTTAAATGTCACCGGAGTGCTTGCGGTGGAGTTATTTGAGGTACCCGATTCCGTTGGCTCTGGGGATCCTGGTAGGTCTGACGTTGTCGTGAATGAATTAGCGATGCGACCTCACAACAGTGGGCACTGGACAATCGATGGATCAGTCACCAGTCAATTCGAGCAACACTTACGGGCGGTTTTGGATCTTCCTTTGGGTGATCCGCGGCCTCGGTCTGACTGGACGGTGATGGCGAATGTGCTTGGTGGTGATTATCCGGAGCTTTATTCGACGTACCGCCATGTCCTTGCCCATGATCCCGCCATGAAAGTTCACCTTTACGGCAAAGAAGTCCGTCCAGGTCGCAAGATCGGTCACGTCACTGTCTGTGGTGACGGCGGAACGGATGTCCTTACTCAATTGCGGGAACGAGCTCAACACGCAGCCGATTACATTCGAGGAGTGGTCACAGAATGAGCCCGAGCAGTCAACAGCCCGACAGTAGTAGCAATCAGCCTGGTAGTCAGGACCCGGTGGTCGGAGTGGTGATGGGCAGTGACTCTGATTGGCCGGTCATGGAAGCCGCCGCTCAAGCACTGATCGAATTCGAAATCCCCTATGAGGTCGATGTGGTGTCCGCACATCGGATGCCTCGGACGATGCTCGACTACGGTTCAGCCGCCGCGGGGCGAGGGTTGCGGGTGATCATCGCTGGTGCGGGTGGCGCGGCGCATTTGCCGGGGATGCTCGCATCGGCCACCCCGCTGCCCGTCATCGGTGTTCCGGTTCCGTTGCAGTACTTAGACGGGCTGGATTCGTTGTTGTCCATTGTCCAGATGCCCGCAGGGGTCCCCGTGGCAACCGTGTCAATAGGCGGAGCGCGCAATGCGGGCCTCTTAGCGGTCCGGATTTTGGCTTCCAGTGAAGGCGCTTTGGGGAGTCGCCTCCAAGGCCACATGGCTGCGTTCCAGCAATCTTTAGCGCAACAGGCGGCCGCAAAAGGTGCGCGTTTGCGTGTACGGCACCGCTAAGTTGTCGGATATGACGTGGTTGGTGACCGGCGGGGCCGGGTATATAGGGGCGCATGTAGTCCGGGCATTGCGCGCGGACGGAATGCAGGTCGTAGTGCTTGACGACTTATCAACCGGACGAGAGGAACGGGTGGGTGACGCCCCGCTCGTCCGGGCGTCGCTGGTGGACCGCGAGACGGTCCGGGCGGTGCTTCGGAATCACCGAGTGCGGGGGGTCGTGCATATCGCCGCGAAAAAGCAGGTAGGCGAATCTGTCGACCAGCCTTATGAGTACTACCGGCAAAATGTCTTAGGCCAGGTTGAATTGATGGAAGCTATGCGAGACAACGGAATCACTCGGATGGTGTTCTCCTCCTCTGCCGCTGTATACGGAGCTGCTGAAGGTGATCAGGTCACAGAGGATGTCTGCCTAAAACCAACTTCTCCTTACGGGCAAACTAAAGTGGTCGGCGAGTGGCTCACTGCGGCGGCGGCAGTGCATGGCCTCCGAGCGGTGTGTTTGCGGTATTTCAACGTGGCCGGGACGGCGACCCCTGAGTTAGGTGACCCAGCAGTTCTCAATCTCATCCCAATGGTTTTTGATCAACTGTCCCGGGGCGAACGTCCACAGATCTTCGGCGCCGACTACCTCACTCCGGATGGCACGTGTGTCCGGGATTACATCCACGTCGAAGATGTCGCTGATGCTCATGTCGCTGCCGCTCGGTACGTCGACGGTGACCAGCCACTCGATCAACCACTCTCGTTGAATATTGGTCGCGGCGAAGGCTATTCGGTTCGTGACGTCCTGGCCGTTATCGGTGAGGTCACTGGCTTTGATGTCACCCCCGAAATAGTGGCTCGTCGCCCCGGGGATCCCCCGAAAATTGTGGCCAGCGCGGAGGCAATAGGGCACTACTTCGGGTGGGTGCCCCGACACGATTTAACGGCAATGGTTGCATCAGCGTGGTCCGCATGGCCGCACCGTACGCCGTCTCGCCGGTGAGGTTTTCGCGTGCACCACACCCCAACCTATTCCACCTAAAGCTGGGGGCGACCCAATGCGCGGTAGGTCCAGCCTGCGTTACGCCAACGATGGACATCGAGAGCGTTACGCCCATCGATGATGCGCCGCTCCGCGACCACGCCGCCCACAACCGCTGGGTCTAGGTCGCGGTACTCCTGCCACTCGGTGAGGTGCAGCACGACGTGTGCTCCTTCAACGGCATCGAGAGCTTGTTCTGCGTAGGCCAGATCGGGCCACACCCGGCGCGCGTTCGGCATGGCTTGCGGGTCGTGCACGGTGACATGCGCCCCCTGCAACCGCACTTGTGCTGCCACGGAAAGCGCCGGCGAATCACGGATATCATCACTGTCTGGTTTAAATGCGGCACCTAGTACCGCCACTCGTTTGCCAATGAACGTGCCCTCGCATTGTTCGCGCGCCAAATCCACCATCCGAGACCTGCGGCGCATGTTGATCGCGTCTACTTCCCGTAGAAAGGTGAGGGCCTGGTCAGCGCCGAGCTCACCGGCTCGGGCCATGAAAGCCCGAATGTCTTTGGGAAGGCAACCACCACCGAAACCGATACCAGCACGAAGGAATTGCTTCCCGATGCGGTCGTCGTGCCCGATCGCTTCGGCCAAGGCGAGGACGTCAGCCCCGGCGGCCTCGCACACTTCAGACATGGCGTTGATAAATGAGATCTTGGTAGCAAGAAATGAATTTGCCGATGCCTTGACCAGCTCAGCGGTCGCGTAATCCGTGCACACTACTGGTGTTCCATCGGCGATGGTCGCGGCATAAACCTCATCTAAAAGCGCTCGGGCCGCATCGCCTTGCGGACCGCTAGGAGTGCCGTAGACCAGGCGATCAGGGTGCAGGGTGTCTTTGACCGCAAACCCTTCCCGGAGAAACTCGGGGTTCCACGCTAGAGTCACGTGGTCGCTTGCTGGTGCGGTGGATTTCAGTAAAGCTGCCATGCGGGCGGCAGTGCCCACTGGCACCGTGGATTTTCCGACCACCAAGGTTGGTCCGTGTAAGTGTTTGGCCAATTCGGTAAACGCGGCGTCTACGTAGGTCAGGTCAGCTGCGTTCTCGCCTTTACGTTGCGGTGTCCCAACGCAGACGAAATGCACTTGGGCATCCGCGGCGGCGGCGTAGTCGGTGCTGAACGTCAGCCGTCCACTAGCGAGCGCCCGGGTCAGCAACTCAGGAAGCCCCGGCTCGTAGAAAGGGGTTTGACCGGAAGCCAACGTTGCGACCTTCGCTTCATCCACGTCAATCGCGACGACGTGGTGGCCGAGGTCGGCCATCGCGGCGGCATGCACAGCGCCGAGGTATCCGGTTCCAATGACAGAAAGGCTGAGGGGCATGACGGTCAGCGTATCGAGTGCGATGCACGTGGTGTAACTGCCTCTTCACCAAGGGGTTCCTCGCTGCTCCAACCGACTTAAGATGGAAGACATGCGCTTCGGTTTGTTCATTCCGCAGGGGTGGCGATTAGATCTCGCCACCATTGCTGTCGCTGACCAGTGGCCCACAATGCTTCAGCTTGCTCACCACGCTGATGCCGGGCCTTGGGAATCGTTGTGGGTTTACGACCACTTTCACACTTATCCAGTCCCCACTCAGGAAGCCACTCATGAGGCTTGGACGATCATGGCTGCTTTGGCCGCCGTGACGTCTCGGGTGCGGCTAGGGCAGATGTGCACCTGCATGGGGTATCGCAACCCGATGCATTTGGCGAAAGTCGCGGCAACTGTCGACATCATCAGTGCTGGCCGGGTAGAGATGGGCATAGGTGCCGGGTGGTACGAACACGAATGGCGGGCTTACGGCTATGACTTCCCACCTATCGGGAAACGCTTAGCAATGCTCGATGAGGGCGTCCAAATTATGCGCCAAGCTTGGACGGAAGGTGTTGCTCACTTCGGCGGCCAGCATTACCAAGCCCAGGGGGCGATCTGTCGCCCACTCCCTCTTCAAGAAGGTGGTATCCCACTATGGATTGCTGGTGGTGGGGAACGCAAAACCCTTTGGATCGCCGCGCAGTACGCTCAGTACACCAACTTCTCAGGTGATTTGGCCGAATTTCAGCACAAGTCGACGGTGTTGGCCGAGCATTGCCATGCGGCTGGTACTGACTTCGCTGCGATCACACGATCCGCGAATTACAACGTGGTGATCGGGGTCGATGAAGCTGAAGTGCAGGACCGGCTTCGCCAGCTGGAGGCCCGATGTGAAGCGGTATTGGGCACGAAGATAACAGCTCAGGTTATGCCCAATCTGCGGAACAGTCCGGGAATTGGAACGCCGGAGCAGATCGTCGAACGTATGAGCGCCATGGCGGCTGCTGGATTGGGTTACGTCATTGCTTACTTCCCGAATGCTGCGTACGACCGCAGTGAGATCAACCTCTTCGAGTCCCAGGTCATCCCGGCGCTGACTGAGTAGTCGTGCCTGTCAACCCTTATCTCAGACACCGAGTAGATTGCGCCGGTGATCATACGTCGTGTCCTGGCGAGCCTATTGCTCTTGGTTGGGGGACTGATTGGGCCGATCAGTGCCGCAGCAGCAGATGAAGCCAGTCAAGGTGAATCGACGGAGATTCGGTTAGGTGTCCGGGTCATTTCTCCTTTCGTGCAGTCCGAGAACGATAAGTTGACCGGCTTTAGCATTGATTTGTGGAACGCAGTCGCTCGGGAAGCTGGGCTCCGGACTACTGACACCGTGGTTTCTCAGGATGTCGGAGCGCTGATCAGTGCGGTAGAGCAGGAGCGAGTGGACGTCGGCATTGCCGCAGTGTCCGTCACCGCCGAGCGAGCGGGGAGGGTGCATTTTTCGCAACCCATGTTTGACGCAGGGCTAGGGATTATGACCTCGCGTGAGGCTAGTGGGGCCGCGGATACGAGTACCGGCAGCTCCCTTGTGAGCCGCGTTTTTGGTGCCATTGTTACCCGAGGTTTCGTGGAATTGGTGCTATGGATTCTCATACTCACATTGATCCCGGCGCACATCATTTATTTCATTGAACGGCGAACTGAGGGCGGCATGTTGTCCCGTTCGTCGTACCGGAACGGACTCGCTGAGACGTACTTTTGGAGTATCACATCCCTTGCCGCGCAAGCAGATCGAAGCCCGCAGACGCGATTGGGTCGGGGAATCTCTGTGCTATGGATGTATTTCAGTGTCATCTTCATCGCATTTTTTACTGCCGGTGTGACCTCAAATCTCACCAGCGAGCGCATTCTTGGATCGATTGCCGGTCCTGATGATCTCTTTGGAAAGAAAGTAGTCACTGTGGCGCAGAGCACGGCCGAAGATTACCTTGCTCGTCGGGAAATTGCTGCCGTGGCATTACCGAACATTAACGATGCCTACCAAGAACTCGAGGGAGGTCGTGCGGACGCTGTGGTTTACGATGCGCCGGTTTTAGCCTATTACGCCGCGCATAGCGGACAAGGAAAAGTAGCGATCGCCGGTCGAACGTTTCAGAAAGAGAGCTACGGGATCGTGATACCAAAGGGGAGCCCGTTGCGGCAGCGCATTGATGTCGCATTACTCACGGTGAAAGAGAACGGGACATACGACCGCCTTGTCACGACCTGGTTTGGCGCTGACCAAGCCTAAAAGAGGAATGGCCTACCGGTACGGCGCCGTTCACCAAGCTCCCAGATCACCACCAAAAGTTCAGTCGAGATAGTGAGGGCGACACGCGGCGGGGAAGTCCCGAGCCAGTACCCGGTTGCCTCGATACTTGAACTCTCATGATTATTTTTCATCAACTCGCGGATCCGCAGACGCTCGCACCGCAAGCCCGCAGACGTCGGGCACTGGTGTTACTGGCGGCGACCTTGGTATTTCCTGGGAGTGCTCAGCTAGTTGCTGGTTCGCCACGGATAGGGCGGATAGCCATACATGTTTGGGGAGGGTGCTGGGCTGCGATCTGCGTTACCGGATTGTTGTGGTGGCAAGATCAGAACGCGGCGATCCGGGTTGCTTTGGGCGCTCGCTTATTCATGTGGTTGCCCTTCTTGCTGATCCTGTTAGCAGCGGGCTGGGGTTTTCTCTTCGTGGACGCGTGGCGCCTAGGCCGGCCACCTATGCTCACCATGCAAGCCCGACGTGCCGTTGCGCTTGCTGCGGCGGGGTGCATCGTTTTGACTGTGCTTCCCCTTGGGTGGACGGCTCACCAGGCATCTGCGGCGAGAACACTACTGTCGCAAGTGTTTACAGGCACCGAAGCAGCGCTTGCTGCGGCTGGCCGTTACAATATTTTGCTTCTCGGTGCGGACTCAGGTGACAGTCGGGTCGGGCTACGACCGGACAGCATCACGTTGGCTAGCGTCGATGAGAAGACTGGCCGGTCTGTTCTATTTTCCTTTCCTCGAAACCTAGAGAACATTCCCTTCCCTCCTGATTCGCCCATGCATCGGGCTTGGCCGGCCGGGTTTGATTGCGGAGATGACTGTCTCCTCAATGCTGTTTACACTTTCGCTGAGGAGCACCCAGAGATTTACGGTCAAGACGTTGCCGAGTCGGGGGTACGCGCCACGATCGACGCCGTGCGTGGAATCTCTGGGTTGGACATTCAGTACGCCGCCCTGGTTGACCTTCAAGGCTTTCAGGATTTTATTGACGCAGCCGGCGGCGTCAAAATCGACGTTCGGCAGGAACTTCCGATTGGTCAAGGTGACAAGACGCTGAAAACTGGGTTGCGAACCCTTAATGGGTACGAAGCACTGTGGTTCGCTCGATCCAGGAAAGCGGATAACGACTACGCGCGCATGGCACGTCAACGATGCGTGCTGACTGCGATGCTCGATCAGCTTGACCCCGTGACGGTGATTACGCGCTTCGATGGGATCGCAACCGCCTCAGCAGGAATTCTCCGCACCACAATCCCGCCGGCGGAGTTAGGCCGATTCGCGGATCTGGCCATGATGGCAAGAACTCAAGCGATGACCAGCGTGTCGTTTGTACCCCCGCTCATCACCCCGGGGCGCCCGGACTACAACCTCATTCGCCAACGCATCAACAAAGCAATTGCGGGCTCGACTGCCACAAAGACGACTCCGGCATCAGCGCGTGCACCTAAAGCATCACCTTCCTCCTCTGGTCGTCGGTCGATGACGGACCAACAGAAGTCCGCGGTGTGCACGGCAGTGTGATTGCTTCTTGTAGTGCTACTGAACGATTGAATGTCGTAGGGCCATTACCGGGTGGGCTGCTCATGCTGGGTCGTAGCACACCCGCTTTGACCAGTCCCCCTCGTCGTCTTTACACTAAGTTGTTGAATCGAACACCCCCGATACGGCGGCGCTATAAGGCCAATGCTTCCTTGGGTCTGTGTTCGGATTCGAGGAATTTCAAGGTGCGCCTGTCCTGGCCAGTACCTTCCAACGCTAAGAGAGACGAGTTTCCTGTGTACGCGATCGTCCGAGCCGGTGGCCGCCAAGAGAAAGTCTCAGTTGGTGATGTCCTCACCGTAAACCGGATTGACAGCGCCCCCGGTGAGACCGTGGCGTTGACGCCGGTCCTTCTCGTTGACGGCGCGAATGTGACCACGGACGCTCAGAAGCTCTCGTCCGCATCTGTGACTGCCGAGGTTGTGGGGGACGCTAAAGGCCCCAAGATCATCATCATGAAGTTCAAGAACAAGACCGGCTACCGCAAGCGTCAAGGGCATCGCCAGCCGTTGACCACACTCAAAATCACGGCCATCAGCGCCTGACTGGCCCTGAATCTCACGGGAGTACACCATGGCACATAAGAAAGGCGCGTCATCCACTCGGAATGGCCGCGATTCCAATGCGCAGCGACTAGGCGTTAAACGTTTTGGTGGTCAGCTTGTCGGTGCCGGCGAGATTTTGGTTCGCCAACGCGGGACGCATTTTCACCCCGGTGATGGGGTAGGGCGTGGTGGCGATGACACGTTGTTCGCTTTGACCGCAGGTCACGTTTCTTTTGGTAGTCGCCGTGGACGTCGTACGGTCAGCGTGGTTCCGTCCGCCTGACGCCGAGAGCGCCTGAAGGAGGGGGTGGACCACGCTTGGTCCACCCCCTCCTTCATGTCTTTATCTCAGTGTCCGGTTTGCTGTTTGACGAGGAGTTCTGATGAGTGTCTTCGTAGATCGAGTGGTTGTTCATGTTTCTGCTGGGGACGGCGGGCATGGCTGCACCTCGGTGCATCGGGCGAAGTTCACTCCGTTGGGTGGCCCGGATGGCGGCAATGGTGGTCGAGGCGGTGACGTCGTACTTGTGGTAGATCCACAAGTAACCACACTCTTGGACTATCACCACAGCCCACACCGGCGAGCTCGTCATGGCCGCCCTGGCCAGGGGTCTAACCGTCATGGTGCCAATGGTGACGATGTGCTGCTCACCGTCCCGGACGGAACCACTGTTTTTGACGGTGACGGTCAGCAGTTATGCGACCTAGTTGGTCCGCAGGCTAGTTATGTCGCCGCTCGCGGTGGCCGTGGTGGGCTGGGAAACGCTGCCTTGGCGTCACCGCGCCGGAAGGCTCCCGGATTCGCTTTGCTAGGGGAGCCTGGTCAGAGCAGGGATGTAGTGCTGGAACTGAAATCGCTGGCAGATGTAGCTTTGGTGGGTTTCCCCAGTGCCGGAAAGTCCAGTGTGGTAGCAGCTATGTCAGCTGCTCGACCAAAAATCGCTGATTACCCGTTCACCACCCTGATCCCGCATTTAGGGGTGGTTCAGGCTGGTGAAGAGCGTTTTACGCTGGCTGACGTTCCTGGCCTTATCCCAGGGGCAAGTCAGGGCAAAGGTTTGGGACTGGAGTTTTTACGTCACATCGAGCGCTGCTCGGTACTGGCACATGTCATTGATTGCGCCACCATAGATCCTGGACGGGATCCTCTCAGTGACCTTGAAGTCATCGAAAGTGAATTAGCTTCTTATGCCGCGACTCGTGCGCTCCCCGGTGTACCACTGACGGAACGTGCCCGGGTCGTCGTGCTCAATAAAGTCGATGTGCCACAAGCGCGTGAGCTCGCAGAGTTCGTGACTCCAATGTTGACTGAACGCGGGTGGCGGGTGCACACGATCTCAGCGGCTACTGGGGAGGGTTTGCGACAACTGGGGTTCGCCCTGGCAGCCTTTGTTGCCGCGGATCGGGCGGCTCGGCCCCCCGCTGAGGCTCCGCGAGTGGTCCTTCGGCCAGTCCCGGTGGACGATAAAGGTTTTGAGGTTCAAGTGGAAAACACAGCGGAGGGCTCGCGTTACCGGATTTTGGGTGATCGTCCTCAGCGGTGGGTTTATCAAACTGACTTCACTAACGAAGAGGCCATTGGCTACCTTGGGGATCGCTTGGCTCGGTTAGGTGTCGAGGACGCGCTGTTCGCTGCCGGCGCCACCCCAGGGGACGATGTCGTGATTGGTTCTGGGGGTGGCGCGGTGGTATTCGATTGGGAACCGACTCTTATCGGTGATGCGATGCCACAGGCTAGCCCGCGGGGGACGGATATCCGCTTACGGGACCGCTCTCGCCCCTCACGGCAAGACCGCCGCGAGGAGTACGCCAGTCGGCGTTCCGCTCGGGATACTGCCCGTGCGGAATTAGCTGCCGAAGGTCGCGCTGGTCAATGGATTGATCCGGACATTGAGCAGTGACCTCCCACCGTCCAGCTCTGCTAACTCACCGTGGTGAGTTAGCAGCAGCGAAGCGAGTTGTTGTCAAGATCGGGTCAAGTTCTCTGACTACGACTGACGGGGGGGTAGATGATGCCCGAGTCGCCGCTCTCTCCGATGTATTGGCAGCGCGTCGTGCCGCTGGAGGCGACGTTGTGTTGGTGTCGTCCGGGGCTATTGCGGCTGGTCTAGGACCGTTGGGTCTCACGCGCCGGCCCCGAGATTTGGCCACGTTGCAAGCAGCGGCCAGTGTCGGGCAGGGGCGGCTCCTTGCCCGATATGCGGCTGCTTTCGGCCAATATGACGTTCGTATTGGTCAAGTACTACTCACGGCCGATGATGTCGTTCGTCGAACGCATTACGCCAATGCCCGGCAAACACTCAACCGTTTGCTTGAGTTGGGAATCGTCCCAGTGGTGAATGAGAACGACACTGTGGCAACCGAAGAAATCCGGTTCGGTGACAACGACCGCTTGGCAGCATTAGTGGCGCACTTGGTGCATGCTGACGCGTTGATTCTCCTTACTGATGTCGATGCGTTATACGACCGCCCGCCAACAGAACCAGGGGCGCGTCGGGTGGCCGCGGTGCATGACCCTACCGATTTGGCCGGCACGGCAATCGGCACGGTTGGTAGTCATGTCGGCACGGGTGGGATGGTCACCAAAGTGGAGGCCGCTGCTATTGCCACCACCGCGGGGATTGCGACTATTCTCACCAGCGCGGACCGCGCGGCGGAGGCACTTAGCGGGGCGGACGTCGGAACATGGTTCGCACCTACTGGTAAGCGTCGGACGAGCCGGTTGCTGTGGTTGGCTCACGCCACCCAGTCTCGGGGCCGCCTGATGCTGGACGACGGTGCCGTCGCGGCGGTGGCTCGTCACCGGATGTCCTTGTTGCCGGCAGGGCTTATCGGAGTAGAGGGATCCTTCGAAGCAGGAGATCCGGTGGACTTGTGTACCGGAAAAGGCCACACTGTGGCCCGCGGCCTGGTGAACTATTCAGTAGCAGAGTTACCAAAGTTAATGGGTCGCTCCACGCGTGACCTCGCCCGAGAGCTTGGCCCGGGGTATGAACGTGAGGTGGTCCATCGGGATGATCTTGTAGTGTTACGGAATTTTTCAGGAGGCGTCCGTGCAAAACGGGACTGAGGCTGTGGTGATGCCGCTGTGGCATGTCACCCTCACGGTGTCCGGTAAGCGAGTTGATAGCGGGGTAATCCGGACTGGCCTAGAACAACTCGTGTCTGAACGACCCTTTATGGTCTCAGTCCGATACGCCTCTGACCGCGCTGAAGTTCGTTATTGGGACGAAGCGGAGAATGTTGATGACGTTGCGGCGTTAGCGTTGCGCCTCTGGGGGGACCATCGGGCTAGCTGTGGTTTGCCGTTGTGGCGGGTAGTGGGGATCGAGGTTGTTGACCGAGACACGATGTACACCCGGGGGGTTGATCGTTCGTATTCGCCGTTGATCAGCGCCGGGGTGGCTCCGTTATGACGCTTGACAGTCGTGGAGTGGAGGCTAGTTCGCCTACTGCCGAGAAATCTCCCGAGCCTGGTAGTGAGATGGATCCCAGGGGAGTCCTGGAGATTTGTGCTCGGGCTAAGCGTGCGGCCCGAGCGATTCGTCCGCTCACGCGTGCCGCGAAAGATGCCGTGCTCGTGGCCATGGCTGACGCGTTGGTGCATGCTGCGCCGCGCATCACCGAAGCTAATCGCCACGATCTCGCGGCGGGCGCCGAGGCTGGCTTATCGGACGGCTTGCTTGACCGGCTTCGACTTGACGACACTCGAATCGCCGCCATCGCTGACTCGCTTCGGGAGCTGGCCGCGTTGCCTGACCCGATTGGCGAGGTAGTTCGTGGCAAGCGGTTAGCCGATGGTCTGGAGATGCGCCAGATCAGGGTGCCCATGGGTGTGGTGGCGATGGTCTACGAAGCCCGTCCGAACGTCACGGTGGATGCCGCTGGCCTAGCGCTCAAGGCGGGCAGTGCAGTGGTGTTACGTGGCGGCAACGCCGCGGCTCATACAAATCGCGTGTTAGTCGCGGTGCTGCGTGAGGTTTTGGTCACGGCGGACCTCCCGGCGGATGGTGTGTGTTTAGTTGACGGCGGTGGGCGCGAAGCGGTCCGTCATTTGATGACCGCACGAGGTTTGGTTGATGTCCTCATTCCTCGCGGGGGCGCCGACCTCATTCAGACGGTTATCGCGGGGTCTACCGTTCCGGTCATTGAGACTGGAGTCGGGAACTGTCACGTGTACGTGGATGCCGCGGCCGACGTAGACCAAGCAGTTGCCATTGTGCTTAACGCCAAAACCCAACGGCCGAGTGTGTGTAACGCGGCAGAGACGCTTTTGGTGCACGCTGATTTGGCGGCCACTTTCTTCCCAGTCCTTTTACCTGCTCTTCACCACGCTGGAGTGCGCCTGCATGGTGACGGCACAACGTGCGAAGCCGCCCAGCAGCAGGGGGTGCCGGTGGTGCCGGCAACGGATGATGACTGGTCGCGGGAATACCTCTCGTTAGATCTTGCAGTGCGAGTGGTCCCTCATCTGACTGCGGCTCTTGCGCATATCGCTCAATGGTCTAGCGGCCACACCGAAGCGATCTGCACAACAGACCTGGTCGCGGCACGGCAATTTGTCGCATCGGTTGATGCGGCGGCGGTGATGGTGAATGCGAGTACTCGCTTTACTGACGGCGGGCAGTTGGGCTTGGGAGCCGAGATTGGTATTTCCACCCAGAAACTTCATGCACGGGGGCCCATGGGTTTGGCTGAGCTCACCACCACCACGTGGGTCGTCACCGGTGAGGGGCACATCCGTACGTAACGACCATCAAAGATTTTCTAGTAAGACGGACTCTGCCCGGCGTGACTCTAGTGTTATGAGTCTTTCAAAGGCTGTGGTTGTCCGGTGCGGGCTTTCGCTTATGCCAGTGGTTGGATGAATGCTGTGGAAGCAACTGAAGTTCGTAAGCTCGCAGCGGTTGAGGACCGGCATTGGTGGTACCGGGAGCGCCGGCGTCTGTTGAGCCGGGAGGTTCGAGGGTTGCGTCCTGGGATCGCGCTTGATGTTGGCGCTGCGGGAGGTGGCAATACCCGGGTCTTACGCCGGTTAGGTTGGCAGTCGGTCGCATTGGAGTACGGTGCTGACGGTGCGCAGGTCGCGCAGGAGCGCGGATTGGCGACTCTTCGAGCAGACGCCACCGCGTTGCCGGTGGCTGACGGTGTCGTCGATCTTGTTGTCGCATTTGATGTCCTGGAGCATTTAGAAGACGACCTCACCGCTGCGCGGGAAGTATTTCGCGTGCTGCGGCCAGGGGGTCATTTTTTGGTTGCTGTCCCGGCTGACCCACGGCTGTGGTCGGCCCATGATGAAGCTGTGGGGCATGTTCGCCGGTACACCCGGCAGACGTTGACCGCTGTCTTATCCGAGGCAGGTTTTGAGTTAGGCCCGCTTAGGTCGTGGAATGTTTTACTTCGTCCCGCGGTGGCGTTGCGGCGACGTAAAACAACCGGCAGTGATCTTGATGATCCGCCGGCTCTCATGAACTCGGCACTCCAGGCCGTGATCACCGCGGAACGGTATCTCCCCGTGCGGTCGTTACCGGGGGTGTCGTTACTGGTCGCTGCTCGCCGGCTCTGACCTCTCGCCGGCTTCACCGCCGGGGCCAGCGTCGTGTGAGTCATAAGCGATGAAGTACGACGGTCGCCCTTGGAGTTGGGTGTACATCCGCCCAACATATTCACCTAACATGCCTAAGCACAGCAGTTGAACGGCCCCCACCGCAGCCACCACCACGAACGTGGATGTCCACCCGGGGGTGGTTTGGCCAATGAGAAAAGAGATGAACGCGTATAAAAGCAGCCCGGTGGCCGCTAAACCGCCAAGTAAACCAAACCAGGTGGCCAACCGGAGTGGGGCGATGGAAAAACCGGTCACACTGTCGACGCTGAGCCGAAGCATCCGGGCTAGGGGGTACTTGGAGGTGCCGGCCACCCGTGTTTCGCGGCGGTACCCCACATGCGTGCTAGGGAAACCAAGGGCAGGGACGACAAGTCGGAGTACCCGATTGTGGTCCGGGAGTGCATTAATAGCGTTGACGGTCGCCCGGCTCATCAGTCGGAAGTCCCCAGCTTGCGCGGGCCCGCTTTGCCCGGCGATTTGCCCGATCAGGCGATAGAACAGTCCAGCGCTGATCCGCTTAAACGGCGAGTCCGTCCTACGGTCTGTCCTCACCCCGTAGACCACATCCACGCCTTGGGAGCGGGCCGCGTCTACCATGACCGCAATGGTTTCAGGTGGGTCCTGTAGGTCGGCGTCAATACTGACCACCCAGTCACCTGTCGCGCGGGACAACCCAGCGGACAGGGCAGCCTGGTGCCCACTGTTGGCGCGGAGTCTGATCACGCGCAATTCTGGCCAGGTGCGCCGAATCCGTTGCAGCCCAATGGGTGTGCCGTCGGTACTGCCGTCATCGACGGCGATGACCTCATAAGGCGCGGCTAGCTCGTCCAATACCGGACGAAGCCGACCAACGAATGCGTTAAGGCTTTCAGCTTCGTCATACATCGGGACGACGACAGATAACAACGGGGCGTCGATGACTGCTCCTTGGGGCCAAATGAGTCGGGAAATTGTTTCCTCTGCCAGACTGTACGAGCCCGCTATTCGTTTCGTCACCTGGAGTCCAGATGGCTCAGTCGATCGTGTCACCGGCATCTCAGGCGGTTGTCGCCGCCGAAGGAGCAACTCGTGAGCTCCCGATGGAACCACTGATGTTCGGTGTGATCACTCTCATTGTGTTCGTTTCTCTACTCGGCCTGACATGGACGTTCCGCGGGTCGTCTAATAAGCGCCGCTGACTACGCGTGGTATCAGTGCCCGATCTCCTCGTCGAAAAGACGACTCGCGGTGATGGGGCCCGGCGGATCGGCATCATGGGGGGCACTTTCGACCCTATTCATCATGGGCATCTGGTCGCTGCCAGTGAAGTGCTTGACCGCTATCACCTTGATGAGGTGATGTTCGTTCCCGCGGGGCGTCCCTGGCAGAAAGACGGCACTGTAGTGACACCAGCGGAGCTGCGTTACCTCATGACGGTAGTCGCGACCGCCTCTAATCCTCGGTTCACCGTCAGTCGATTAGAAGTGGATCGGCTGGGCCCGACATATACCATCGATACGCTGAGGGATGTGCGTCAGGTGACTCCTGATGCTGAGGTGTTTTTTATCACCGGCGCCGATGCTTTGGCTCAAATTTTCACTTGGAAAGACGCTGATGAGCTTTTCGATTTGGCTGAATTTGTTGGCGTGACAAGGCCCGGGCATGAACTGTCCGCTGCGGATCTGCCCAACCACCGGGTTCACCTATTGGAGGTGCCGGCGCTAGCGATCTCATCATCTGATTGCCGCCTGCGAGTCAGCGAGGGCCGACCAGTGTGGTATTTGGTACCTGACGGTGTGGTGCAGTTCATTGGGAAGTACCAGCTCTATCGGCAGTGATTCACTTCTGGTATCAGTTCAACCGCTGGTGAGTTTCAGCAGCGGGACGTTCAACCGCGGCAAAAAGATGCCGATCCTAACCAGGTGGATCAGGTCTGGCATGAACCCGCGGATTCCCCTGATGTGCCCGGAGGTCGGCACGCGGCGGTACTTGATTCTCTTGCCCAGCCACGCATTCAGCATATTGATCCACATCTGCAGAAGCCGGAAATACCAGAATGGGTCATTCAACGGATTGACCAAGTTCAATATCCAACCAGGATGGCTCGTCGTCGGGCGATTGAAGCAGCCCGGCAACGTAACGATTGGGCGCCTGACCCGCAGGTGACGCCGCCGTTGTTGCGTCAGCTGTCATCAGATTTGACGACCTTGCCGGTACGCCCGTTCCGCATCATCGATCCCACGATGGAACCACCGTCAGCACCTCCCATCCCAGCGGGTTTCGCGCCAGTTCACTCACCCATCATTGATGTCACAGTGGTTCCGGAGTCGCTGGCTTGGCATCGACGATTCACTGGAGTGGTGGCAGTGTTCTCCGTCGTCGCTTTAGTGGTGGCGCTCTCTGTGTGGGCGATGACTCAATCGGAGTCGGCGGTGCCAGCCCCTTCGCTTAAAGCAATGCCTGTGTCTCCGTCGGCACAGGATGTTCTTGCCGTGGTTTTAGCTTCTCGACGTCAGGTCACCGGCGTGTCATTGTTAGCTACGGCTAGTACTGATTCTGTCGCGGCGCAACAGGTCTTGGTGCCTAGTAGGTTATTGCTGGATGTTCCGGGTGCTGGACGAATTCCGCTGACTCAGGCGTTGTCAGTAGATACTGCTGCACCCGCTCATGCGGTAGGGGATGCATTGGGGGTACGCATTCGTACTTCGTGGACGATTGACTCCAACGCGTTATCAACCTTGGTGGACCGTGTTGGTGGGGTTGTGCTCGATGTTGAGGAAGACATTCCTGCCGCAGGTGACCCCAACACCGGCATTACTGTTACGGCTGGCCCTGGTCAAACGTTAGACGGCGCACGCACTGTTGCCTACGCGCAGTATTTAGCCGATAGCGACCCGGAGACATCCCGGTTGAATCGGCAACAACAAGTTTTACGTGCGCTCTTAGTTCGCCTTCCGGAACCGGAGCCAGCTAGACAAGCCGTTCTCGCTGGCCTGCCGGGCGCACCTCAAGGGGAAAATTTAGCTTCCGTCGTGGAATTAACTGGGCGGGTACGAGCGGCGCTGGTGTCGTCCGGTGAATTACCAACGACGAACCTTCCCGTCAGCACGATCGATTCTGGTGGTCCAGTACTGATGTACGGGTTACCGGAGGCTGAGGCGCGCCAGTTGGTCAGTACTCGGCTCGCTGGCGCGATCATCGCGGAACCCCTGGGTGGGCGAGTCCGGGTATTGGTGCGGAACGGTGTGGGCAAGCCAGGGTTAGGTGAATCGGCGCGGTCCCGTTTGGTGGCGGCGAATATGAAGTATGTCGGTGGTGGGAATGTCCCTGGTTTCGCGGTGAAAACTTCCGTGGTCATTATCTCTGATGCTGACACCAGGCAACGGGAAGATGGCCTCGCAGTTGCCCGAGCGTTAGGACTAGACGCCAAAGCGATACGACTGCGCACTCTAGCGCCATCCGTAGCTGATGTTGTGGTGGTTTTGGGCCGGGATTTCCCTGCCCTGAAGTCATGAGAAAGTAAGACGGCCCTGATATTTCGTCTGGGGACTTGCATTCCGTCTAGAGGGAGTTGCGTGACCGCCTCCGATCATGCTCGGCGCGTTGTTCTTGCCGCCGCAACAGCCGCTGCCGATAAGCTCGCCACTGATGTGGTGGCTTTTGATGTGAGTGATCAGATGGTCATTACAGATGCGTTTGTGGTGGCGTCCGCCGACAGCGAACGTCAGGTTTCAGCCATTGTTGACGGGATTACTGAGCGGCTATTAAAAGTCGACATTCGCCCGGTTCGTCGTGAGGGGGACCGCGATAGCCGATGGGTGCTGCTGGATTATGGCGACGTTGTTGTGCACGTTCTTCATGACGCCGAGCGAGTGTATTACGCGTTGGAGCGGTTATGGAAAGACTGCCCGGTGATCGAGTTGCCGGCGGAAGCGCGCGGTCGCCGTCCTGATCGCTCTGACGTTGACGCATCCCAGATCACGCCGCCGCCGTGGATGTCTCTCGACGCATGGGCGGCACCGGATTCACCGGGAGCCGAATGAGTTCCATGGCTACGGATGCCCCACGCCGAGTGTTGCTCCTACGCCACGGGCAAACAGCCTGGAATGCCATGGGCCGGTTTCAAGGTCAGGTCGACGTTGACTTAGACACGGTGGGGTCAGCGCAAGCAGCTCGCGCGGCTCAGCAAATCGCCCAGTTAGACCCGTCGCGCATTGTGTCTTCAGATCTGCGCCGCGCCCAGCAGACAGCTGCTGAATTAGCTGCACACCTTGACCTGAAGGTTTCCGTGGATGCTCGCTTACGTGAGACGTACGCCGGCGCTTGGCAAGGGATGACCGCGGCGGAGATCGCCGTCAAATATGGCGACGAACGAGAGCGTTGGCGCCGCGGCGAGGATGTTCGTCCCGGTGGCGATGGTGAGTTACGTCGTGAGGTAGGTGCGCGGGTGGCGTCAGCGGTCCGCGCACAAGTGGCTGGCGTTCCTGCGGGCGGTTTATTGGTTGCGGTGACACACGGTGGTGCGATTAGTTCAGGCGTGCCCACACTGCTGGGTATTCCACGTGAGTACTGGCCTGTGGTTCGTGGGGTAAATAATTGCCATTGGACGGTCTTGGAGGAGTACCACGGCCGCTGGGTAATGATTGAGCACGACGCGTTTTCGTTACCTACTCCCGTCGTTGGTGACGAGTCCTAACCTTTGCTGCATACGCCGGTCAATCGGGCGGGTAGTTTCCCCCGGGTGATGGTGGGAACGAACTCACCGGCTAGAATCATCGAGCTCGATCAGGCTCACTGATTGAGTGCACATCAGCGGGGCTGTGGCGCAGCTGGTAGCGCACCTCCATGGCATGGAGGGGGTCAGGGGTTCGAGTCCCCTCAGCTCCACTGGCATGACGATTTTACTCCCCTCGCGTGTGGTTTCTTGTCTTCGGATCGGACGCCCGCTGCTGAGGCGGCGTTCTATCATTCAGCCCGTTTTTGTGGTGAATCAAGAAGACTCCGCGGTTTAAAGTTCGCCAAGAATGAACTGCCGCAGGTAGGCTCCGAAAAGTTATCGTCAAAAAGTACAGGAGAAACTTTTATGAACAAGCGTCTGCTCGTTGAGGCCATCGCCGCCGATACTGACGTTGACCTGACGACGGCGGAGGCCGTACTCAACGCGACAGTGGGAGCTATCAGCACTGCACTGGCCGAAGGTGACAAGGTAGCAATCCCTGGGTTTGGGACGTTCGAAACTAGGGCCCGTGCCGCTCGTACTGGCCGCAATCCGCAAACCGGTGACACCATTCAGATCGCAGCGAGTGTCACGCCAGCTTTCAAACCGGCCACCGCCCTTAAGCAAGCAGTTTCTGCCAACTAAACGACAGTGCGCGCCTGCCCAAACGAAACGCCCTGGGCAGACGCGCGTGTGTGCGTAGCTAAGTGATGCATACCGAGGTGCGCTCTCGGTATGCATCACTATCCAGTAGCTGTCAGTGGCGCTGAAGCGCCGTAGCTAAGCCGCTCAGTTTCGGACATCCCTCCCCACACCCCATACGGCTCGCCAACCAGTAATGCGTGATCGCGGCACTGGCGAATGACCGGGCAAGTGGCGCAAATAGCTTTGGCCGCTTCGTCTCGCCGCTGGCGTTTCACGCCACGTTCGGCCTCGGGGTGGAAAAACAATTCGTCACCGTAGGTGCGGCACGCTCCTTGCTGCTGCCACTCCCAGGTATCTAATAGCGGACGGGGAAGACGGGACAGATTCGCCATAGTGCACCTCAAAGAAGCGATGACTGCGTGGTCGTCGCTTCTGCAACCCGCTCGCTCAACATAGTTGCGCATTCGACTTCGCTGCAAGCCATCGCATCGCTAGGGGCAAACTAAGCACAGCGCAGGTGTAAATCAGGCGCGGCGGGGTAATGCACATGCATGAAAGCCCTCGTCCTCAACTGCACGCTCAAACCCAGTCCTGAGAAATCCATCACCCAACAGCTAGCGGATGTCGTCACCACTCAGTTGCGTGAACTCGATGTCGAGGTGAGCTGTGAACGGGTAGTCGATCAACGGGTCCTTCCCGGTGTTAACGATCAGATGGGGCCGGACGACGATTGGCCCGCTCTCAGTGATGCTGTGATGGCCAGCGACGTACTTGTTATCGCCACTCCCACCTGGGTAGGCCACCCATCATCCGTGGCGCAACGAGTTCTTGAGCGGATGGACTCACTCATCAGCCAGACCCGTCCCGATGGCGAACCAGTCGTGTGGGGGAAGGTTGCTGGCGTGGTGGTAACCGGCAATGAAGACGGTGCTCACCACGTCATCAGCGAGGTCTCCGGGGGATTAGTAGACATCGGATTCACCATCCCAGGGCAAGCATGGACGTATTGGAACATGGGCCCAGGCCCAGGGCCTTCATACGGTGACACCGATCACGGCATCGAGTGGTCTCGGAATACCGGGATAACGATGGCCAACCACTTGCATGCAGTGGCTACCGCGTTGGCTGATTTGCGCGTCGATTCATCATCGGCCAGCTCGTAGCTTTCAACGACCATCAATCTCGCCATCAAAGGTTCGACCGTACCTCTAGTAAAGGAGCATCAATGAACCCTGAACCAACTCAGCCTGTGACGGACAACAGTTTGCAGGTTCGTCAGCTCAGTCATTACCAGTTTTCATGGACCGCTGGCGACGCCGCTGCCTCAGGAACGTGGACTCTTCAATTAGTACTCGATCAAGGGGCCTGGGAGGAGGTTCTCACCGTTGACGCGGACGACGCTGACAATCTCCAAGACGTTCTGTCTTCCTCGAAAACTGTTTTCTACGACATTGGACGGCGAGCGCTTATTTTCGGGACCACTCAAGTTGGTCATTAAAACTACCGCGAGTAACGAGCTTTGACACACGTGGGATCTAGCGAAGGAGGAAACTTTGAATAACAACCGGAACACTGTTATCAGAACTCTCCATGATGTTGGCGCTGCTGCATGGTTCGGGGGTTCTTTGATGGGCGCAGTGGGATTGAACGGCGCCTCACAAGATGTTTCCGATCCCCGGGAACGCACCAAGATCGCTTCTGCGGGATGGGGGCGCTGGGCGCCGGTTGCAGCAGCAGCGATTGGATCGCATGTCATTGGTGGACTCGGCCTCGTACTCAGCAATCGGGATCGAGTTATGAACCAACGCGGGGTTGGCGCCAACACCGTAGTGAAAACCGTACTCACCGGTGCCGCAGTCATCGCCACCGCGTACAGCGGCGCTCTCGGTGGCAAAGTTTGGCAAATCAGCGAAGAGAGTGATCCGGTTGCCGAAGGGGGAACTATTCCCTCGTACGCCACCCCAGAGGACCTCGCCAAGAAACAGCAGCAGTTACGCGTTTTGCAGTGGGCTATTCCCGCGTTGACCGGTCTCATTATCGCTTTGGGATCCCAGCAGGGAGAGCAGCAACGGCCTACCGAGCAGTTACGTGGCAGCGTGGCCAAAATAAAAGCAAAAGGAAAGAAGAAGAAAGAGCGCAAGCTCAACGTCGCTTAGGCGTGATTCCACGAGTATCTCCCTAATGGGCCTCCGCTGCTTAGCCGTGGCGGAGGCCCATTGACATTTCAAGATTGAGGTAGTGATGGATCAACATCAGGGCGAAACGCCAAAGGAATTGATGTCCGAAGATTCGGGTATCTCACAAAAAAGAGACGGCGCATCAGTGCCTCTATCGGTCAACCCGATTTCGAACTCGTACTCCTCGAAAACTTCCTCACCACATAAGGGGCCAAGAGCTCCTTTAACTGAAGCAGGGAATGCAGATAGTGCACAAAAGCCACGGATCCCCTCAGATTTATCTTCCCGGTCCTGGCGGTTTGCCACCCGGCGAGCAGTCAGCGAATTCTCTGGCGATCAGTGCACTGATCTAGCGGCTGGGCTTACCTACTACGGTGTGCTGTCACTGTTTCCTGCCGTCACAGCGCTTGTCTCCTTACTTGGCGTGGTCGGTCAAGGGACTGAGTCAGTGGAATCTCTCATAAATGTCCTCAGAGATGTTGGTGCCGGTGGCATAGCAGACATCCTTCGGACTCCCTTAGAACAGGTGTCGCAATCCCCGGGCGCCGGTGTTGGTTTAGCCCTGGGATTAGCAACTTCGGTGTGGTCGGCATCAGGGTATGTAGGGGCGTTCGGTCGGGCTATGAATCGAATTTATGAAATTCCTGAAGGTCGGCCATGGTGGAAGTTACGTCCTAGCCAACTGCTAGTAACAATTTCTATTTTAGTCCTGGTGGCTTTGTTAGTAGCTGGATTAGTGGCTTCGGGTCCTTTGAGCTCCGCGATTGGCTCAGCCATTGGTCTTAGTGAAACCGTGATTACTGTTTTTTCCATCGCGAAATGGCCTTTTCTCGTTCTCTTTGCTGTCATTGTCATTGCGGTTCTTTATTACGCGACGCCTAACGTCAAACAAGACAAATTCTCTTGGCTCAATGCCGGTGCCTTAGTCGCTTTATGCGTATGGGTCATTGCCAGTGCTGGGCTCGGTTTTTATGTAGCTAATTTCGGGAGCTACAGCACCACGTATGGCAGTTTGGCCGGAGTCATTATCTTTTTGTTATGGCTATGGGTCACTAACCTCGCACTGCTTTTTGGCGCGGAGTTGAATGCTGAGCTGCAGCGCGGACGCGAACTCCAGGCTGGGCTTATGGCCGAAGACGGTTTGCACTTACCTTTACGCGATGATCACGGCATTGTTCAACAAGACCAACGGAATCACCGTGATCGACGACGGGCATCCCGGTTGCGCCAACGCGCTGACGACCACAAATCACCGGAAGAGTGAGGCGAACGTGACACGACTACGAGCGATCCATGTGCTCTCGTATTCGCTGTAAAGCTTGGGCGAGGAGGCGTGACACCTGCATTTGGGTAACGCCTACTCGCTCGGCAATTTCTTGTTGGGTGTAACCACCGTAATAACGCAGGGCCAGGATCCTTTGATCACGAGCATCAAGCTTCGCCAAGAGAGGCCGCACCGCTTCGCTCGTCATGAGGCCCTCGTGCGGGTCTTCATATAGGGCGTCATGAGCTGCTGAATGATGCGCACCGGTCATCAGAGCAAGCGCCGAGTCCGCGTCAGTCTGACCAGTGTCAGCTATGCCTATTGGCGGAGTATCTAAAGAGATGGTGGAGTATCCCTGAGAGGCAGAAAGTGCTTCAGACACTTCAAGTTCTGTCACTCCCAAATACTCGGCTATCTCGGCGGTGTGCGGTGTGCGAGAAAGACGATGCCCCAATGTTTCCTCGGTGTGGCGAATGTTGATGCGAAGTTCTTGTAGGCGTCGAGGTGGTCGGATGTCCCAACCGCGGTCCCGAAAATGGCGCCGTAACTCCCCGGTGATCGTAGGCACGGCGAACGCTTCAAAGTTCGCCCCTGCGTCTTCCCGGTAATGCCGAGCTGCTTTCACCAGCCCTAGATAGGCAACCTGAATAAGATCATCGAGTATTTCCCCACGGTCGCGATAACGCAAAGCTAAGGATCGCGCTAGTGGCATGGTGGTGCGGATTAACGACTCTCGGCGTTGCAGTTGAGAAACATCATGATCTGCGACGTCGGACGCTAGCTCTGGTGAAGGTGGTGAAACACTAGGTGCGCTCATGGCGGTCTCCATCACGGGTTATGTCGAGAACAACCTGTGGTGATGGCGACGCTGCTGGACCATCAGACTTTCACGGAAAATACACTTCCCGAGGTGGTTAGTACAGCATCGGTGTAAGACTGCCGCCACCCCAGTACTCAACCGACGTTCAATCTTTGCGTCTCCTCGTTTCTCATTGCTTCACACGTTCTCATTGCACGCACAAGTTGCGAGGGTTGTCGCAACCGCGTACACAAGAAGGAATCAAGTCTGAGTTTTAACGGCGCTCAAGCCACGTGGCGCCTCCCGCGTTATCGCCAGGAGGACACGTGAAAGCGCTCGTGATGCGTTCCCATCAAGACTTACTCGCCCGGGTTCCCGCAGCCGCCGCGCCGCCAGCGACGCTCAATGTGGTGAGTGATGCTTTAACAGCTGTGGGTGCCCACCCGGCCACGATGACACTTACTGGTTCTCTCGGCGCTGACTGGCGTGCTGACGTCACTCAAGCTGCCGAAGCCCTCGTTGATCAACATGGGCGTGTCGACGTGGTGCACGCGCTGGACTTGTGGGCTGCTGCGGTTGCGCTCGCCGCCCGTCGCCATACTGGCGCACCTGTGGTCGTACGAGCTCAATCGCCAGTTGCTTTCGCGAATAGTCCCGCCAGCATCCTCTGGCCAGTGGTGATGTCAGCAGCTGAAATGCTGATCGCTCCTACTACTGACGACGCGCAGCTTATTAAGAATTTTGGGGTGCCCCAGGATCGACGATTGATCTCCCCTGATGCCGCGTTGATCGCAGCTCAAGACTGCTCGCAAGCAGGCCCCGCCGTCGACGGTGCCGCAGTGGATGAAGCGCCGGGGGGACGTTATTTCCTTGGGCTTTCCGGTGCCCCGCGAGATGAATGGGTGCAGGAGGAACTGATCCGAGCGTTAGTGATCGACCCTCACGTGCGATTGATCATCGCGAGCCCGTCCGACCGAGATGACTTGGATCGAGCGCGACTCTACCGCCGTGCGTTACGTCGCGGCGTTCATCAGCGCATAGAGCTATGTGGTCGGGTTTCAGTACAGCGGACCATTGATTTAGTTGATGGGGCACTCGCCCTCATTGGCACTCGCGGCGATCCTTCTAATGGTTTAGCTGCCCTGGTTGCGATGCATCGAAGCCGACCAGTAATCGCGTTGCGTACGTCTGGCACCGACGAAGCGTTAGTTCACCGCAGCACTGGTTTGCTAGTTGAACGCCGCGCGCACGAACTCAGCGAAGGTTTAACCGAAGTCGCTACTCATCGTTTTCATCGGCTTGCCTGGGGAGTAGCTGGGCAGGACCGAGTGCTCAACCGTTTTGCAGCTGACACCGTGAAAAAGACTTTGGCTAGCGCCTATGACAAAGCGACGTCGTCTGCACGGCAACTGGCTTAGCTGCACGGCAACCAGATTTCGCCTCGCATTTCTCGTACTCAAGGGTTTAACAGCATCAAAGCCGGGTAATAAGTCAATAACACACGCAAGGAGACAGAAATGACTAACGTGCCCACACCACATGAAGCCGACGAAGGTCCCGAAACGGCTCGGACGTCCACTCTTGGTGGTGCGACTTCGCCCGGCACATCATATGGTTCTCCGCCGCAGTCGGCGAGCGCCGAAAGTGCGTTCAACTCAGACGCTGAAGGCTCACATGCTTCGGGCAAAAATATTGCTCAGACAGCTCAGGAACAAGCGGCAGGCGTTGCCGGAGAAACGAAACGTCAAGCGAATGACTTACTCCAGCAAAGCTGGTCAAAGCTTCAAGACCAGACCAGCCATCAACAACAACGGCTGGCCGAGGCGTTGCGTTCTCTCAGCCAAGAGTTGAGCGCCATCAAGGAAAAATCTGACCGGAACGGCGTGGTCAGCGATGTGACACAGCAGGCCGTGCACCGGGTAGAGGCTGCCGCTGATTGGTTAAGTCACCAAGAGGCCAATCATATGCTCGATGATGTAAGAGGATTTGCCCGCCGGCGCCCCGCGATATTCCTTACTGCCGCAATGGGAGTCGGCGTACTGGCTGGTCGAGTAAGCAGGGGTTTGCAGGCCAGTGATGGCAATCTGGCATTTTCGCTCGGAAGTGAAGACAACGCGTCTACGACGAAGACGGCGAGTGACTCGGCGAGACCAACACCGATACACGACGCTCTCATCGACAGCTCCACAAGTGATGACGGCTTGGTTTCAGTCAACTACACGGAGAAATGAGAACGAGCATGAACATCTCCTCTGACTCTCGTCCGTTGGAAGGCCAAAGTATGGACAGCAGCCCGTCCATTGGCCAGCTCATGAGCGACATAGGCCAAGACCTTTCCACATTGGTTCATCAAGAACTAGATCTAGCAAAAGCCGAAGCACGTAAATCAGCTACGCAAGCAGGTAGAGGTGCTGGGCTGCTCGCTGGGGCAGCGACAGCGATGCAATTAGCCCTGGTGTTTTTCAGCATTGCCGCGTGGTGGGCCATTGGTACCGAAATAGGCCGGGGCTGGGCTGCCTTAATTGTGGCAGCGACGTGGGCTGCGCTCGCCGGGGGATTTGCTTTCCTCGGAAAAAAAGAAATGACCGCGATGCGCGGGTTGAAAAGTACCAGCGAAACCGTGGGAAAAATCCCGGCGGCACTTCAGGGACGTGAGGAGCGAAACCGATGACAACGACTGACCCTGACCAGATCCGGGCTGAAATAGCGGAGACTCGTCGTGAATTGAGCGACGATGTCAACGCGCTCGCGGAGCAAACGAAGCCCCGCAACATTGCTCAACGCAAACTGCACCGAGCTTCTGAACGCGCGACATCGTGGAAAGAACAGGTCATCGGGAAAGCCCACGGCGTCACTCAGGATTCTTTGCCAGCAGCGGTGAGCGCAACGCGAGACGCGGTAGGAGACGCCCCTGAGCGAGTAGCAGCACGAACGCAGGGAAGCCCTCTTGCCGCTGGACTTGTCGCGTTTGGCATCGGGGCAATCCTGGGATCCCTCTTCCCAGTGTCTCAGCAAGAGGCACGGGTTGCCTCAGACGTCAAAAATAAAGCCAAACCGTTGAAAGAGGACGTGGCCTCGATGGCTCAAGAGGCGGCTCAACAGTTGCGAGAGCCTGCCCAGCAAGCAGTTCATTCTGTTAAAGAACAGGCGCGCGCGGCCGCTTCAACGGTAAAAGATGCGGGCTCCCCCGCCGCGCATCGGTCCTCAAGATCTTGAGCGGCTTTTGATAGTAGTGCCCCTGCCTGAAAGGGATAAATTCAGACGAGGATTGTGGTAGCAGCCGATTTATCACAATCCTCATCTGAGCCCGCACTGGATCATCGTGCTGGTGGTCCCTTTAGCGTGGCCGCCGAGCCTGTTATCACCGCGGCTCATATCGCGGACATCATCGGAGCTCGGTTTATTCACGTGCCTCTGCGCCTTCTTCGGGCAGCGGCCGCCGCTAGTTGGCGTCTTCGATTGCAAAAAATAGATCCTAATTGGCTTGATCTGGCGTACAACTTACCGGTGCTTAACACTGCCCGCGCTCAGATCGACCTAGAGTGGCGGCCCGCAAAGGATGCCATCTCAGTGATGAAAGAACTCATCGATGGTATCGCTCGATCTCACCATGGCGTGGGGCCAGTGTTGCGCCCACGCACTGTTTTAGGAGAAGTTCAGGCTGTTCTTACCCACGGCCCAATTAGTAGTCGCCGCCTCACTTAGTCAACGACAGCTGCGGCTGCTGCCAACACCTCATCAACGGTAATGCCGAGTAGCCGAGGATCTGGTGACGCGCCATGTGGGTTACCAGGACGAACGAGTGGAGAGCCGTCCGGGCGTCGAGCACTGTAATCCCCACGCCACAGCACTCGATGCAACGATCCGTTCCCCACTGGTCCCCAAATAGTGGGGGAGACTGGGCCAAACAACACCACAGATGGCGTTGATGTTGCTGTTGCGAGATGCGCCACCCCCGTATCGCCAACAAGAAGCATTCGTGCGGAGCAGATGAGTTCAGTGAGTCCTGGTAGCGAGAGCGTTCCAGCGGTATTAGCCAAACTGACAAGGCCAGCAGCCTGAGCAACGGCAGAGCACAATCGCTGCTCAGCGTTATTCCCAGTCAGGACAACTCGATGACCTTGTTGATGCAGAGCACGGGCCACTTCTGCCCAGCGTTCTGCCGGCCAACGGCGCGAAGGATGTGCTGCGCCAGGGTGAATAACCACTGGCCCGGCTCGCAGGGAGTGAGCTATTCCATGATGATGATTCGTTGCGCCGCAAGGAATTCGAAGATCAGCGATGGCGCACTGAGCACCAACAGAACTCACCAATCGACACCATCGGTGCACTTCATGCTCATCTTCACGCCATTGCTCTCCAACGCCGCCGGGTGCGGCGAAAGCGAGAAGTCGGCGGGGCCTGGCGCTTGTCAGCAGATGACGACTTAACGGGCCATTGCCATGGAGATCTACGGCGTCGTGAACTCCGAGGTCACGCCCCGGCAATGGTCCGTCAAGCCCATGAGTGGCGATCCACCTATCAACAACGCCAAGATCGGTGAGCCACCGCCCCAGAGGATCAGCGACTGCCAGAATCACTGGCCGAGGTGTGACCAAGCGGCGTAGCCCACGTAATGCTGGTAGGGCCGTCAGGGTGTCGCCTAGTCCCAGTGCTCGTAAAACCAACACCGGCCCGTCTTGCAATGACGTGGACCAAAAAGAAGGACTCACTGGGGTGGTCTATCGCGCGGCGATAAGCATGCGCTCCAGCAGGGCAGTGGTGGAATGGCCACCCGCTAAGGGCACCACATGGATTCGCCCGTAATGCGCAGCCACCACATCAGCTTCAATCAGATTGCCGATGTGGTAGTCAGCTCCTTTTACCCAAATGTCCGGTCGCAATTCGGCTAAAGCTGCGCGCGGGTCATCATCGTCAAAAACAACGACCGCGTCGACAAGACGAAGTGCTCGTAGTAGGCGTGCCCGGTCTTCTTGGTGATGTGTTGGGCGACTAGGACCTTTCAAGCGACGAACGCTGGCATCCGAGTTAAGCAACACCACCAAACAATCACCAAGGGAACGAGCTTGTTCCAGTAGTGCCATGTGACCCGGATGGAGTACGTCAAAACACCCGCCGGTCGCAACAACTGTTCCACCCGCAGCACGGATTTGCTCTACTTGAGCAAGCTGCGTGCCCTCCATGTGATGCGCGGAAGATTCACCATCGGCGAGTTCGGATCCGATGGCAGCGAGATCAGCCGAAACACGATGAACTCCACCAGAGGCGAGCCAATGTGCGACGTCAAATACTGCTGTTTCGACCGCTTCGTGGACGGTGGAACCGTGCGCCAATGATACGGCCACCGAGCTAGCGAACTCGGCGGCCGCGCTCGTGGATGACGCCGCGTCCGGGGACGCCAGCGACGTGCTGTGGCGCGTGCTCATCGGTGCGGCCTACGCCCGGTGGCGGCACGCCGACGTCGCTTTGCTTGTCGCCACCGCCTCCGGCATGGAGCACGCCCGCACCTACCGGGACCGAGGCCAGCGCGTCGCACGCGACCAGCCCGACACCAAGCGCGTCTTGGCGCGCCAGTGGGCCAAGGCCGTCGCCTACGTCGCCTCCACGCCCCGCCAGCACGGCGACGACCCGACGTACGACCTGCGAGCGGGCGACGTCGCCGACGTCGCCCGCTCCGTCCAGGCCCGCGCCGACGCAGCGGCAGGCCGCTGGGCGACACGCAGCGGCCCCACCGATCGCCGAGTCCTCGACGTGCTCACGATGCTCGCCCTACAGGCCCTCAGCGGCGCGGTGGAGGCCGACAACCGCCGCGTGGCACTCCTGGCCGGGGTGGGCCGTGAAACAGCCCGGACGGCCCTTCTGCGCCTCGCTGACGAGGGCTGGATCGCACTCGACCAGCCCTCCGAAGGCTGCCGCGCCGCCCACTGGCGACTTATCAACAGCCGCACATCAATAGATCGGTCACAAGCGGTCCCGCGCCCCCGTGGGGCGGGGGACGCACAGAGAACGACCCTGCTGGACACGCTCACCCGCCGACTACGCGCCGCGTGTCACGACCTCTTCACCCACAGCCCGAAAGGACTCGGACACCACGCAGGCAACACCTACGCCCGGATGACAGAAGAACCTCAGACCACCGCCAGCCTGGCTAACGCGACTGGGTGCTCCCCCACCGAGCTGGCAGGCACCCTCGATGACCTCGCTGACGTCGGCGTCATCACCGCGACTGGCGACCATTGGCAATGCTCACAGCCCGACCAGCGCGACGCAGCCGCGAAACGGCTAGGCATCCAAGGACGCCTAGCCGACCGGGCAGCGCGCTACACGGTCGAGCGCGAGCTATGGGCATGGTGGCTCGCCGAACTTGCGTGGATGACCGCTCCAGGCAGGCACGCTCGGCGACGGTGCCCGAGACGGACCACCGTCGCGCAGCCGGCTCTCGCGCTGGGCCACGTCTGGGACCTGCACCTACCAATGCCCCGCGAGCACGGCACGCACGGTCGCGTCGCGTGGGCCGACGCTCGTGCGATCCTCGCCGGCCAGAACCCGGCACCGAAAACCAAGGCCGCCGCCGACGCCGACGCTTGGGAGCGAGCCGTTACGCTCCTTCGAGCCGTGCTCGGGGCAGAACTCGCCGCCTGACGGTGCCGAGCTGGAGTGCGGTGGGTCATCACCCCGCCGCTGGATTCTCTGCTCCGGTGGTGCACCCAGTAAAGGGGCTTTCGCGGCATATCCTCACTCGCTGACGCTCGCTCCGGTATTCCACGGTCCCCTTGACAGGGTGACGACCGGAGCAATTTGCGCTGCGATCGGGACGATGGCCCCCATGTGGCCGACCGTGTGAAGGGTGTCCGCTCCCCCACCAAAAGCCATCGCTAGTGTTGCGAGAAAAGCGCACAAATAGCTACACAAAAACAAACAACTACGATAGACTAATACCAACAACACGGACCACGGGACTAACCAACCCAAACAGACAGGAGCACGAAATGACCACCATCACTTTCGCCGGGAACCTGGCCGCTGACCCTGAGATCCGCTTCACGCCCAGCGGGGCGCAGGTCGCCACGGACAACGAGCGGAGCGACCTCAAATGACCGTCTACGGCGTCTACCTGTCCAAGGGTGGCTCGACCAAGACCACCACCGCAGCCGAGGTCATCGTCGCTCTCACGCGGCGAGGTCGCCGCGTGCTCGGCATCGACCTGGACCAGCAAGGCAACCTCACTACCCGGCTCGGAGTCACGAACGACACCGAGATCACCGCAGTCGCGGCCGACGTGCTCACCGCCGAGGCGACGGCACAGGAGGCCGCCGTGCCCGCGCCGAGCGTCCCCGGCGCGTGGGTGCTCATAGGCACACACGGTCTTGCCGGTCTGGACCAGCGGCCCGAGGTCATCACGCGGCTGCGCGACTACCTGCCCACAGTCGCGGGGGAGTGGGACGACATTGTGATCGACACGCCGCCCGCGCTCGGACTCGTGACGCTCGCCGCTCTCGCTGCTAGCGAGGTGGTCATCGCTGCCGTGGCATGTGAGACCGAAAGCTTCGACCAGCTCAAACGGCTCGAAGACGTGATTGCCCAACGCATCGCCAGGCAGATGCGGCCCGGACAGCGCGTCCACTGGATCGTGCCCACCCGGTACGACGCCCGCCGCCTGCTCGACCGAGAGATTATTGAGCAACTGCACGCGAACCACGACGGCACCGTCACGGCGCCAGTACGTGAGACCGTGCAGGCCCGCGACGCGTACACCTCCAGGATGCCCGTCAGCATCTACGCGCCTGCCTCCGGCATCGCCGCCGACTACGCCGAGGCTCTCGCACAGATCACCGACGAGCGGAAGGACTGACGATGCCGCCCAAGCGCAAAACCCTCGCAGAGCGCAACGCCGAAGACATCGCCAAGGAGGCAGCCGGCCAGGCGCCGGCTGCCGCACCGGAGAACATGCCCGCGGAGCAACGCCGCCACGTCGGTGAGGCCATCCTTATCCAGGACGAGCCCGAGCAGCAGCTCGACCCGCTCGACGTCGGGACGACCGCATCCCGCGGGGCCGCGAACGTTAAACGCCAGGGACGCAACGCGCTCGACGAACGCGTGAACCTCGGCATCTACCTCACCACCGAGACCTATGACGAGATGAAGGCCGCGTATCTGGCTGACTGGGCCAACCGGCGAGGCGACTCCGCCACGCTCTACCAGTGGGTCGCCGACGCTCTCAACTCGCATGCAGCTCGCAGCGTCATCCAAAGGGCCAGCGCGCCGCCAACGCAGAAGCGAGCCACGACGCGCACCGGCAACACACGAGCATTCAAGATTCCCGGGGACGTCTACGCACGGATGCAGGACGCAATCGCCGCCGACGAAAAGGCCGAACGGTGGGTGTCGGAGTCTGCGTGGAGCGTCGAGGCGATCACGCACGCCATCGACGCGGCCAGGAACGCCAACGGCAACACCTTGCCCGCGACTCCGAGACGCCTACCGAACAGGCTCAAGCGTCGCGACTGACGACTGTCAGCCGCGAACGACCTCATCTGCGGAGAACCGTGTCCCACCGACAGTGGGTCGGTGGCAGGACGTGGAGCCACCCATAAGACCGAACCCGCGCAAGCGGTGACGGCTGGAGGCCGTGAAACGTCAACCCCGCCCAACCCAACCCGGGTTGATCAGACAGGGACCGTCGTCTCGCAAGGGACGGCTGCCTAATAGTGAGCACACTCACATTCGCTCACCAGAAGGTAACGGCTTTACCCGTACGTCTCTTCTTGCTACAAGACGTACACCACCCGGCGCGTATTCCTGGGTTATAGCTTCTATTATTCAGATCGCTGAGCCGTCTGTCGCGGCTCCTGCCAGAGATGAAGAGTGTTGTAGACAGCTCAGGACCCGCTTAGCTTCAACGTTTTCTGGTGATGGTTAGGCGCTTTGGTTGCGGGTGAGGTAGTCCGAGATTGCTTCGCGCATCACTTCGGATGCGGGACGTCCTTGCGCGGTCGCCAGCTGGTCCACACTGTCGCTGAGTGCTTGGGGGAGACGTAGTTGCCGTCGCGGGGAGCGACCTTTGACTGCCTCGGTCGGGTCTAGCCGAGGCCGACCGGCACCAGCTTGTTCAAGCATTTTTTGACCGAACTCGGCAGCGGCTTTACCGCGTAGGATCGTCGCATCGTCCGTGGCGATTGTCATGTCGTGCTCTGCCCAATCGGCCAGAGCTGCGTACCGATCTTTGTCACTCATCACGTTCTCCTCCAGGCATCAGTTCCAGGTGCTTCTGCCGTACCGGCATCAGGTGGAATATCACCACCGTCGACGGCGGCACGATCTCGACCATGACCTCCAGTAGAGGGTGCCGTGGATCTCGCGACGGACCGATGTACAACGTCGGCTTCGCCCGACCAGGCACCCGCGACTCGTCGAACTCTGGCTTCACTAGCCGGGCACGCTGCATCGCCCAAATCGCATCCTCCACGGTGAACCCGTACTTACCGGCACTTTCGGTGAACTCGATGGCCACTAGATTATGGTACTACCAAATACTGCCCGTAGCAACGCCCACCGTATTTACCAACCCGGTAATGACCGTTTCCGGGCCGAGGTTCAGGCACCCTCGACACGCCGACAACTGGCGTCCCGAAACTCCGGCCCGAAACGTCAGGGCGTCCCGATCGCTGCCCTACCGTTTTCGGTATGACGACTCGACCACTGAACCCGACCATCGTCGGGTATGCGCGTGTCTCAACGCGGGATCAGAATCCTGACGCGCAGGAGGCCGAGCTGCGGGCCGCTGGCGCGGCTCGCGTCTTCGTGGACCGGGGCGAGTCCTCCCGGACGAGCGATCGGCCACAGTGGGTTGCCTGCCTGGACTATCTCCGAGCAGGGGACATACTCGTCATCCGAGCGCTCGACCGCATCGCGGGAAGCGAGCTAATGGCCATCGAGTTGATCCGCGCATTGGGGGAGCGGGGCATCCGGCTCCAGAGCCTCACCGAGCCATTTCTGGACGTGGACACCTCGACCCCGATGGGCAAGGCCATCGTCTCGATTATGGCCACACTCGCGCAGTTGCGCGTCGACACCATCCGGGCCAACACCATGCGCGGACTCACCCACGCCCGTCAGCAAGGCCGGCTCGGTGGACGGCCCACGGTCATGACGCCGGAGCGCATCGCCGCAGCGCGCCAGATGCAGCGCGACGGCAGGTCACTCACACACATCGGCACCGTGCTCGGCGTCGGACGCTCGTCAGTGCAGCGTGCTCTAGCGCAGACGCAGAACGCCCCCGTGACCACACCCTCCCCGCCCTCCCGATAGCGGACGCCATACCACGCCGAACCCCCTGTCAAGGGTAGCCGCAGGCCATCACGAAGTGACGCGCAGCGCCCTTGACAGGGGGTTCGGCGTGGTAAGAATCAGGCGCCGGGAGGACGAGCCGGCACCGCGCTCACCCGGTATGGCTCTCCATAGGAGAGCCATACCCGGCTACCTTCGAGGTACGATCGACGTAGAAAGGAGCAGGAGCGATGTCTGACAGTTCTCACCTTGTGCTCGCTGGAGTTGCGCTCGTGGCATCGCTTTTAATCCTGAGCCTGATTGTGTCGATCGTGCTGTCGGCCACGTCCGGGCTGGTCAGGCTTATCGCGATCCCGCTTAGGTTGATCGTGGCGGTCGCCCGAGGGGTACTCCTGGGCGCCGTGTACGTCGGTGCCCGAGTCTTCTTTGCTGCTCGCGGCGGCGCCACGTCGCTTGCCCGCCGCGCTCGATCCTGATGGACGTCGGGCCGACCGGGCGAGTGCGGCGCGCTCGCCCGGTGTGAGGTCGAAGACCCGGCCCAGATCAGCGCGGGTGAGGTCGCCATCATCGGCGCCGCCGTGGGCGTGGCCCTCGCCCTGTTCGGCGGGGGCATCGCGTGGGTGGTCATCAACGGCAGCAACCGCAGCAGCCCGCACGCCACTCCCGCGTCGACGCCGACCACTTCCAACGGAATGCCCACCGCGAAAGCCATGCCGTCGCCAACCACGCCGCCTGCGACAGCGTTCGACGTCGATGAGGCGTACGCCCTGACCGCGACCAAGACCGGAGTCGCCGCAGCCACATGGAGCGGGAGTTCCACGGCCGCCCAGCTACGCAGCGCTTACGTGGCTGCCGGAATCAGCGACCAACTCGCGACGAGCTTCACCCCACTCTGGCACCAGGTCTTCGACGTCCCGAAGGTGTTCCACTTCCCGGACGCCGCTGGCGGCAAGCCCGTCATCAGTGCAGAAACGCACGCCGACTACGACGGCGCGCCCGACATCGTGCTCACGACCGGCCAGGCGCCCCACCGGCAATTCCGGTTCGCCGTGAACATCACCTACCGAGCGAGCTGGGACCAAAAAGCGGGTAGCGACAACTTCAACCACGACGGCAAGGCCACCTGGTTCGTCACCGTCGATGAAGCCACCGGCAAGGCGGTCGCGGTCGAGCAGCCCCGCACCTCGATGACCGAACTCACCGCCGCCATCAACGCCGCCAAGTCCCGATTCTGAGAAACGAAGGAGAGCGCAGACCATGACCATGATCAACGCCCAAACCGAGCGGGACGGGTCCGCGCTCGTCCAAGTCAACGACGGACCACTCCACAAGATCAAGGGGACCAACCTCGATGACGCCCGCGCCAAGCTGCTTACGTTCGCCGAACAGCACGCTGTGCGCTCTGGCGACGCCGTGACCATGCAGTCCTCCGACCCGGATGGCACCTTCACGGTGCTCGTCCACCCGGACGGGCGGTGCGAGCAGGCGCAACCCACAGAACCGGCTCGCCGCGTCCGGCTCGCCGAGGCGCCCGGTGCGGGTGCCGGCCCGGACGATGCCGGGCTTCTGGACGAGGTGTTCCCGACTCTCGTGCCCGACACCGCCGGAGCACGGCGTGAGAACGACACCCAGCCCGCAACCGAGTGGCTACGTAGCGCCACACCTGCCGTTCCCGCTCACCGCAGCGCAGCGCTCGGCCCGGCTGCGTCCGCGCAGCCGAAGAGGCGCGCCGAGCCGCCAGCTCAAGTTCCCAACCGCATCGGTGAACGGCCATCGTTTATCACCGCTGGCCGCGCCATCCGGCCCGCAGAGCAGGGATGGCAGGGCCAACTCAACAAACTCGGCGTACGGCTGCCGCCCGGCCCCGCCGAAGAGTCCTACCGTCAGGACGTGACTGCCGTCGCAGCACTGGCCCGGCCTTCGTACCGTTGTCGTCGTTAACCCCAAGGGGTCGGGCAACAAGACGCCAACGAGCATCTGCCTCGCGGCTCAGTTCGCGCTCATCGGCGGTGCCGGGGTGCTCGCCTGGGACAACAACGAAACCCGTGGCTCACTGCCCTGGCGCGTCGACCACGCCGCCCACGAGGCCACGATCCTTGACCTGCTCCCCCGCGCCGAAGCGCTGCTCTCGGGCGGCGCGCAGTTCTCCGAGGTAGGGCATTTCGTTCACCACCAGACCGCCGACAAGTTCGACGCCCTGTTCTCGGACCAGTCCGTCGATGGGGTTCACGTCGTGACCGCCGAGGACGTCGATGTCATTTACCGCGTCGCGGCCCGCTACTACAGGTTGTCCATCATGGACTCCGGCAACTCCGAACGCGCAGACAACTGGCTCGCCATGATTGACCACGCCGACCGCCTCGTCGTTCCCTGCACGAACGTCGAGGACACCGCCGAGGCGGCTGCCCGGATGCTCGAATCGCTCGCGCAGCGCGACGAGCGCTCCCGCGTCCTCGCCAGCGCAGCCGTCGTCATCGTCTCCCAGCGCAACCCCGGACGGGACCCGAACATGAGCCGCATCGTCGGGCAATTCGAGGCAATGGGCCACGAGGTCGTCACGATCCCGCACGACCCCGCCCTTGTCACCGGAGTCATCCGGCACGGCCAGCTCCGTAACGCCACCCAGCGGGCCTGGCTCTCAGCCGCCGCCGCAGTAGCTCGCGGACTCTGACAACCAGCGGGGACACGCCGGGAATCTGCTGTTAACCGGTATTCGCCCTTTGCGCTGAAAGGATGAACGAATGGCCGACGAAGCTAGCTGGCGCAGCCCCGAGCGGGCCGCCGCTGTCGTCATGCGGACGACCGCAGCCCGCCGCGACGAACTGAAGGCCATCGCCGCCGGGCACGGTCTCAGCCTCCAGGCGTACTTGGAGTGGAAATTGCTCGACCTCGACGCGCCGCCCGCTCGACGCGAGCCCGGCCGCCCGCGCCAGGATGCGCCCTTGCCGCTGATGGACGTGATGGAAGTGAGCACCTAACCGCAAAACGTACGAGGGCCGGTCCTAGGAAGACCGGCCCTCGGGTAACCGAAACCTCTGACCTCTCACAGTCACAGTCAGCCTGATCGAAAACAGTTCGTTAGCGAAAGGACATTGACCTTTGTCAGTCTCGGCGTCGTTCGCATCCAGCGTACCCGGTCGCAGACCTCTCGCAACCCAACCGTGGCGTGTCGCGCAGGCGATCAGCCCGCGTCCCACGGTGCGCGTTGCGACCGTCGATGCCTACGGTCATGCGCTCAACGCCTACGCCGCCGAGTACCCGCTCGACGCAGATGAGCCCGACCGCCCGTGGGCGGTCAACCTGGCCGGCGCCAATGGTGCCTATCGCCTTCTCGCGTTCGACTTGGATGCCAAGACGCAGGAGAACGCGGTCGTCGCCGACCGTGACGCACGGATGCTCGCCGACCTGCTCGCCGACGTCGGCCTGCCGTCCGTTGTATGTGAGTCCGGCCCCACGGGCGGACGCCACGTCTGGACCGGTCTCGCCGAAAGCGTGGATGCCGAGACGATCCGCATCCTCGCCGAACAGGCGCGGCGACTCTGCCCCACTCTCGACATCGCCCCACTGAGCAACCCCGCCACAGGGTGCGTGCGACCGCCTGGCGCCCCCCACCGTTCCGGTGGCCGCTCCACGGTGATCGCGGGCGACCTGTCGGCGATCACCGCACCGGCTGGCACCGCTGCCCAGGTCCGGGCGCTCGTGGAGCGCGTCATTCAGCTCGGCGGCCCGGTCGAGCCAACCATTGCCGCGCACGCCGGCCCGATCCCGCTCGATGACCAGGCGCACCCTTACCTTCCGGGCGCCAAGCGTTCGCTGCCCACGAACCAGTCACCTGCACCACAGGTATCTACCGAAGGAGCGCAAGGCGTCGCCTGGTATCGACGGTTCTTGTTTTCCGCCTGATCGGCGGTGGCACCTGACTGACCAGTGGAGTCTGATTCATCAGTGGCGAGGACAGCGCCCTGACTCCCATCGGTAACGACAACGGCTTGTGCATGCCACATCTGACGTAATTGGGTAGCCATTGCGGGAACATCACCGCCAGCTCTCAGCGTTCGCTCCGCTTCAGCTTTGTTAGGTGTGGCGACAGCAACGTGTAGCACCGGAGGGAGCCCACGAGGGTGCGGATCCCACACCACAGGAAGATGAGAAACGCTGCGCTGCAACATTTCTCGGACTACTGGATCTTTTGTTACCGGACCGCCATAATCTGCCACCACGATCGCATCCGCTGATTGGATGCACTGCTCTAACGCGGAACGGTCAACCGCTGTTTCGGGCACTGTGTGGGCAAATGATTTGGATGACTCGGGCAGGACGCCGTCATCGCCCATAAGGTGCCCGCTATCGTCCACCCGCAGTAGTGATTGCCCACGAGATCGCATTCGAACCCGGCCAGGCGTATTTAATGCAGGTCGGATGAGGCTGACACCAACCTGACCACGCAAAAGTTGACGTACTCGTCGCCCCGCAGCGTCGTAACCCACCCCAGTCGCTAACGTCACTTGCACCCCAGGCCGCGCCGCAAGGAGGGCTGCTAAGCCGGCGCCGCCAGGGCGGTCATGGACCTGTTCAACGTCCAAGACGGGAATTGGTGCATCCGGGCTGATCCGATTGACCGCGCCATGCACGTCCCGGTCCAAAACGGTGTCGCCAATAACTAGAAGCCGAACCATTACCCCACCACCTTTAATGCGGTTGCCGGGGTTGATTCCGCCGAATTATCCGGCGAAATCAGCGTGGTTTGGGTGACCTGCTGTCGAAGGATGCTGTCAACGGATCCGCACAATGCATGTACCGCAACGAGATGCCCCTCTTGAATCGACGACACTGAAGTAGCGTTGATCGTGACAACTCGATCGGCTTGCGAGGCTAGAGGGTTGGGTGGTGGTCCGGTCAGAGCCCACACATGAAGACCGCATCCTTGGGCGCGTTCGGTGGCTCTTATGATGTTAGGGCTTCGCCCACTTGTTGAGAGCACAAGCAGGATGTCACCCGGCCGGCCATGTGCTTCGACTTGCCGCGCAAAGACCTCCTCCGCGCCATAGTCGTTCATCACTGCTGTAACGGTGGATGTGTCTGCGTGCAGCACCATTGCGGACAATGGACGGCGTTCATTTTCAAATCGCCCCACAAGTTCAGCGCTGAGGTGCTGAGCCTCAGCTGCGCTGCCACCATTGCCCGCGATCAGGAGCCGTCCCCGTGCTTGCGGCGGGCCCTCTAAGAGATCAACTAAGAAGGTTGCCCACTCATCGATTTCCATTGCTTGCTGGGCCAGGCTTGCTAAGCCAATAGAGAGATCATCCAAGTGTTCGATCAATGATGTGTAAGGACGCCGGTATGCCAGTTCAGCTTTTTCGGATGGCTCGTGCGCCGCATGCTTCTGTGGACTCGTCACTGGGTTCCCTTTCCTACAGACACGTTGAAGTTTTCATTGCCAGTTCCAGCAACTTTTTTTCCGTTGTGTGGATTGAAGTGTTGTGGTGTCAATGCTTGGTAGACAGCTTCGGTTTCGGCTGCGACAACAGGCCAGCCATAACGCTTTCGAACGTTGTTCTGAGCGGCGAAAGCCATGTGTCGCAAAGAAACTGGGTCTTCTGACAGGCGACGAACCGCGTGCGCTAGGGCGGCTGAATTGCGTGGCGGTACGTGAGCACCCGTGGTTGGAAGTTCGGGCGACACATGAGAAATATCAATAACAGTGTCAAGTTGCCCACCCACCGCCGACGCCACAACCGGGGTGCCGCAAGCCATTGCTTCCAACGGAACAATGCCGAAGGGCTCGTACCACGGCACCGCGACCAACAAGTCAGCAGCGCGGAAAAGCTTGGCTGCACTGTTGGGAGTGACCCGACCAACAAACCGCACCCGATCCGCAACCCCTACTTGGCGGGCGATGCTCCGTAACTGGCGAACATACATGATCCATGTTGGGGTCTGCCAGGAGGTCAGTTGGTGCAGGGCCACCCGCGATGACTAGCTCCGCGTTCGGTAGGTGCGCGAGCGCTTCGACTGCGGTCGCCACCCCTTTGCGTTCCACAAGCCGCCCAAGGCTGAGCAACCGAAGTCGGCCAGGTGACCAGGCGTCCCACTGCTGTCCGATTGGAGTGAAGCGGTCGAGGTCCACGCCGCAGGGCACAACATGCACTCGCTGGCTCTCTGCGTTAAGCGCTAAGAGCTCCCGGACCTCATCCCGGCAAGTGGCGATAATTGCATCTGTGGTGCGAATAAGCCCAGCTTCTAAACGTCTGCGAGATGCAGGGCTGGTGTCTTGGTCACCCTGATAGCGCCGTTTCACGGCCCCCAACGCATGGAAGGTCACGACCAACGGAGGCGGATTCTTCAGATAGGCAAGCGCGGAGCGCGCCGCGAGCGCAGACATCCAAAAATGAGCGTGAACCACGTCAGGTCGAGTGTATTTCCATTGTGCGGCAAGCGATCTCGCCATTGCTGGCACATAAGGAAGTAACGTGTCTTTAGGCATTGGTGCTGCTGGGCCAGCGTCAAGATGGATAACGTGAACACCTTGTTCCAATAGTTGACGCTCCGGGCGTTCCGGCGCTTCACGTCGAGTTGCCACCGTCACCTCATTCCCGGACCGGGCCAGCTGCGTGGCCAGCGCGGCAACATGCACGTTTTGCCCTCCAGCGTCCACACCGCCTAACGCAGCGAGCGGACTAGCGTGTTCAGACACCATGGCAATCCGCATTACGCCACCTCTTTCAAAAGGCTGTTCCAGTCCGTCAAGAATCGTTCGATTCCGAAGTGCCGCAACGCATGTTGTCTTCCGGCCATCCCTTGAGCGCGAGCGGCGTCAGGGTCTTTTATGAGCTGATGGGCGGCGTCAGTGAGTCGGCGTATGTCAGTAGTGACCATCCCGGCCTCAGCTGGAACTGCTTCTGGGGCCGCAGTCGCAGCGAGTACGAGGACGGGGCAACCCAGCATCATGGCCTCAATTAACGAGAGCCCCAGACTGGTCCAGCGGTAAGTGTGCAAGTAAGCGCGGTGTCGAGCCATTTCGCGATGCAATTGGTGTTGAGGTAGATCATCGACGTGCTGGCCAGTGGCAAATGCGCTCTCCCGCTTTGCTAGGGAGCCGATTTGCTGCCCATAAACGTCTACCGGTAGCTCAGATGCCACTCGCGCCGCGAGGTCCATGCCGGCTACTCGCCATCGTCGAATTGGTTCGTTCACGCTCATACTGAGGCGGGGGAGTTCGCCGCTCCATTGGTACCCGGAATCAATGACACCGTGTTCCACGATGCGCGTGGGCGCGCGTCCGGTGTCCCACATGGCGTCGTTGAACGGAGTGACGTGCACGACCGGTATCTGTGACTGATCCGCCAGTGGATGCCACCATCGCGTGACGTCGCCGCGGGGAGTGTTGTGCTCAACGTAAAGGGCTGGCACGTCAATACCAGCCCGCAGCTGGGTCCATTCTTGGAGCAGTGCTATCTCCCGATGCCTTTGCAGGACAACGACATCCGGCGGGTAGTCGATGATTTGCTCTGGCGGTAACTCAATCACGGATGATGGCCAATCCCAGGTACGGGCTCGACCTCGCCCGTCTTCCCCGCGCCCCGGCAAGACAGGAACGATGTACTCGTGATTGCCTTGGACGAAAGCAGTCATCCACGATCCATGGACATGCCACACCAAAATTCTCACGTCAGCAACCCCCTTCTTGTCACCTGAGTCATCGCAGCTAAAGGGTTTATGACGGAGGAGTCGGTTCTTGGCTTGGTCCCTTGGGTCATTCGGTTCACTGAGGCGAGCACCGCGGCCGGTTCGATATGACTTAAGCAAGGGTGATCGGGCAGGGGGCATGACCGAGCCCGGCTGCCAGCGCAATGAGCGTGCTGGTTGCCGAGAACCTCATGAGGGACGCGCCAGGGATGCCATCTAGCGGCAAGAACCACTGGCGAAAACAAACTCACTACTGGCGTACCGACAGCTGCGGCAAGGTGCGCTGGCCCAGTGTTCACCGTCACAACGCATTGAGCTTGAAGAAAAACCGAAGCCAGATCGGTAAAGTCGGTGTGTCCCACTAAATCCACTAATGACCAGGCGGCACCACCGCGTCTCTTTTGTCGTTGGGTCAAAGTGGCAGTGGAAGTGGGGTTGTCGAATGGCATCAGGCGAGTGCTCTGCCAGTCAGTGATCGCACCAGTCACCACCACGGTATGGCCAGCTTGACGTAGTGCCCGGGCAAGGTTGGCGGCATGCGCTGGGCTCAAGCTGCGAGCTGGTACAGACGCATTGGGGTGTAGTACGACATACGGGCCTTTGCTAAGGGCTCGTTGGAGAGGGTCTGACAATGGCGGCAAAGGTTTCCGTATCGCAAGCGAGTCATCGGGTGGTGAAGCAAAGCCGGCAGCTTTCACCGGGGATAAGTTGCGTTGCACTTCATGAGGCTCGTTCGGGTGGTGCCGAAAATCGACTAAGGATCCGGGTAGTCGCGGCTAGACGCTGCGATGAGGGGGATGCCTGCCATGCGCAAAAGAAGGGCGGTTGGTAGCGGACTTTGATGATCCGACGTCAGTACTACAGCAATGTCAAAACGCCTACCTGATTGTCCGCGCAGCATGGTGATTGTTTCCGTGATGTACTCCGCATCAAATGTTGGCGGGTGGTATCCGGTCCATGGGCACGCTCGCACGATGATCTCGTCTACCCCGGGGAGTAACCGCGCTGCATGTTCACCTGATGGTGATACCAACAGGGTGACGTGGGCTGATTGAGCGGCAGCGGCACGAATAGCTGGACCAGCTAAAAGCACATCCCCGGCGCTGTCCCACCGCACCATGAGAGTGCGAGGTGATGTGCTGTCATGGCCGCTCACTGATCGCTCCGTATATGACCCGACAGAATGATCTGCACTGCATCAGCGAGTGAAGCGGCCCGATGAGGGGCGGCTGCAACCTCTGCTGGGAGTGTGTTCGGGTTTGGTACTAAAACCGCAGTGCTGCCGGCGGCGGCGGCCGCCGCGATGTCAGTTCCAATGTCACCGATGACCACAACGTCTGCCGGACTGACTTTTAATTCGGTGGCCGCAGATATCACCATGCCCGGTGCGGGCTTGCGGCAGACGCATCCGTCGTCCTTTCTATGCGGACAAACCTGCCAGGTGTCAAAGGGACCAAGTAAAAATTCTACGTGGGCATTAACAGCGTTGACCTGATCCCAGCTAGCTAAACCGCGTGCGATAGCTGACTGATTGGTAATCACCCCGGTTTGAATTCCGTTGCTGCGCAACCGATTGAGAGCTGGGCGAGCATCTGGCACGAGACTAACTAAGCTGGGATCAACGTTGTAGGGCACATCAATAACCAGCGTGCCGTCGCGGTCGAACAAGACGGCCAGCGGCCAGCGGCGTTGGACGTCCATCATGCTGCCTCCCTTGTCGGGTGAGGTACTGCGTTTACTCCATGAGAGGAACCCCGCAGCTTTCCGTCGCTGAGTACTACTCATATGTGCTAAGTACTCCGGGATTTCCGCTTTACACCCGCAGCACAGTCGTTCTCTTGTGCGCGCGGACAAGCAGCACGATCCAGTACATGACTCATCACACAGTGGGTAAGCAGTGCACAGACTTAACTGAACAACCTTTACCTGAAAGTGGTGAGTAACGCGTGAATCAACCTCAGCGGCAGACCTTTCCGGGGCAACAAAGCGCAATGAACCCAGTCCCTGATTGCGGTGAGCACACCTACCGGGGAAGCGGAAAACTACATGACCGAGTTGCGCTGATTACCGGCGCCGATAGCGGCATTGGCCGGGCAGTGGCGATTGCTTATGCACGCGAAGGGGCCGATATTTTGCTCGCGTATCTTTCCGAAGATAACGATGCTTTGGATACCAAACGCTGGATCGAAGAAGCTGGCCAGCGGGCTGTGGTAGCGCGCGGAGATCTCGTTGACCCCCAACACTGCCGCGAGCTTGTTGACCGGGCGGTAGAAGAGCTTGGCGGTCTTGATGTGGTGGTGTGCAATGCCGCTTACCAAATGAGTCACGAATCTTTTGAAGAGATTCCCGATGACGATTGGGACCGGACGTTAGCAACCAATTTGTCGGCCATGTTTCATTTGCGCAAAGCAGCTATTCCTCATCTTAAACCTGGCGCATCAATTATTGGCAGCTCGTCGGTGAACTCCGATATGCCGAGCCCAACGCTTGCTCCCTATGCTGCGACCAAAGCGGCAATCGCTAATTTGTGTGCCAGTTTGGCGCAACTCTTAGGGCCCCGAGGTATTCGCGTCAATAGTGTGGCCCCGGGCCCGGTGTGGACGCCCCTTATTCCCTCAACGATGCCTTCCGAAAAAGTTGAGCATTTTGGCGAGGACACCCCCTTGGGGCGGGCTGGTCAACCAGCGGAGCTTGCGCCGATTTACGTGTTATTAGGCAGCGAAGACGGCAGTTACGTTTCTGGGGCACGAGTAGCTGTTACTGGCGGGCGCCCCGTGTTGTGAGTAAGTCATTCCTGTGGTCTTAGGAGGTTGAATGGAAAACAGTGGTGATGCGTCCCGGACACCAGCACCAGCGGAAGATTCTAATCCGGCGACAACACAGGACCGCCGGCAATTGATCCAACACGTGGTTTTACGTGTTCATGCGTCCTGGGGAGGTGCACCGCCCCAAGAAATTGTTGAAGCGTTAGAAAATGCTCTCAGTGAAGCTGGTCTCCCTGAACAGCCTGGCCCTTGGGTGGCTGCTACCGCGGCAGAAATCGCAGCGAACCGCATTGTTGTCGTAGACCCGCGTGATGAACAGGTCAATGATGTTCTTGCTGCCCGGCAAGCGCACAATAAAGATCACGGGCAGGCGTAGGAAGAAATTTTTTCTTTTGTTTCTGGTTAAAGATCACTGGCTAAGACGCTCTTTTGAGTCAAGGGTGGTTGCGGCAGCTCATCGAAGCCGCGCGCCCGGTAGAACCGTCGTGCCCTTGCGTACTGCTCGGTGGGAGTGACCGCGATGAGGTACAGGTTCCATAGACAATCGGCTCAGGTGCGCCATAGGCAGCGGCGGTAATCGTCCCGTTGGGACGAACCGACATCCACCTCTGGTGATCAGATTATTCGCCGCTGGCTGCACCCTTGAAAATTGCGGTGAGTTGTGCTCTGCAAGACTGTTCACTCCAAGTCGCCATACGCTAGTCCTTCGGCGCGGGGATGGCTGCCATAGCGGCAAAGTCCACGTTCCCTCCCTGACCGGGTTCAGCGATTCAGATCCCAACGACACCCTAGATCGTGAAGAGGTGGTTAAGACAAGGACGGTGTGCGCCGGGTGAAGATACGCGCTATGAGATACATCACGGTGATCCCGCTTAAAAGAACGGCAGCGCGTACCCATGATCCGGTCTCTTGTTGAGTTGCAAGGACGATGCAACTCATAAGTGCGAGTATCGGTAATACGGTGGGAGTCCGAAAGTGCGGTTGAGCCACGGTATCCCGCCGTAGAATCAATACCGCTAAATTAGTGCTTGCAAAAACAACAAGAAGAAATAACACCACCGTTCGTGCTAACGCTTCGACGCTTCCTGTTCCAGCTAGCATCATTGCGACGACGGTGGTGGCAACGATTGCTGTTACGGGTGTTTGGCGACGCGGCAAAACACACGCTAAAGCTTCGGGGAGCAGGCCCTCACGAGCCATTCCGTAAGCCAATCTGCTCGCCATTACCATCGTGATCAGTACCCCGTTAGCCACTGCTACTAAGGCGATCACACTGAAGAGTTCCGGCGATATACCCACATTTGCTGCTTGCACTACTTGAACGAGCGGGCCGTTAAGGTTTCCTGCTGGTTCACCATCGGAACGCACCGCCGCGGAAGCGACAGCGCCAACAAGGACGTACAGTCCGCCTGCTACCAGTAAGGCACCGAAAAGTGCTCGCGGGTAGATCTTGCGAACATCGCGGACTTCTTCGGCCACGTTTGCTGAAGTTTCAAAACCTACGTATGAGTAAAACGCAAGGAGAGCTGCCGCAAACACTGCTGGTATCGGCGATACCTGATCATCGAACTGAACAAGCCGCGATGGTTGACCATCCCCGCGACTTAACACCACAACACCGAGCACAACCACTAGTAAAAGCCCCCCCAGTTCAATGCAAGTCATCACCATATTGGCGCGTAACGATTCGACAATTCCACGAACATTAAGCACTGCGACCCCGACAAGTAGTGCGAGAGCTATCGGGATAGAAGGAGCATCAATGAGCTGTTGGAAGTATTCCCCAGAAAAAGCAACTGCTAGACCAGCGGCACTTGTGACACCGGCCGCTAGCATGCAGGAACCAACGAGAAAAGCTACTACCGGTGAGCCGTAGGCTCGCTGTGCGTAAGCGGCAGCACCACCTGCCTGGGGGTACTTTGTGACAAGCTCGGCGTAGGACGTAGCAGTGAGAAGAGCTAACCCGAGGGCGACAAGCAAAGGCAACCACACTGGCCCTCCCACTTCAAGAGCAATTTCACCTATGAGCACATAAACGCCAGCACCTAATACATCACCGAGAATGAAAAGAAAAAGCAGCCGGCCACTGATCGCCCGCCGTAACTGAGGAGTTGAACGGTCGCCACCGTTGACGTTGGGCGAATCAAAAGAGGACGTCACTCCTGACCTTTACCCGAGTCACGCGTCACTATGCGCTCACTCAGCTCATCAGCGACGTGCGGACCGAGTAGCCGATCGTCCGCGGTTTAATACCGGCACCGCTACGTCGCTACGGGCCGCGGCGATGACGTCAACCGCGACCTGGTGCAGTTTGCGATTTTGTTGCTGACTCAACTGCCGGAGCATTTCAAACGCCTCATCAGGGGAGCATTGGCTTACCGCGATCACCACCCCTTTAGCCATATCGATGGTGGCGCGACTTGCCAACGCTTCATACAGTTGCCCGACGGTTTGTTGCGCTTGCTGCCGATTTTGATCTAAATGCCGAGACACTGCTGTCACCGATGCGAGCTGGGAGATCGCTACGAGCGTGTCAGGATCCCGAAGTTGCTCAGGACGCTCAGCGCGGACAACCAACCACCCTAAGGTAGCCGCATTCACCAGGAGAGGAACACACAGGAGGGAATCCTGATCTTGTGAATTAGAAGAAGCCGACGGGTTGTCGTTAGAGAGCTTTACCGTCAACCCTGGGGGGAGTAGCTCTGCGGCAAGGCCGTCAATAATCACCGCGAGCGCGACGCCCTGAGCTTCATCAGTGAGGGGTAACGTGCCCTTGTACGGAGGCTCAGGCATTCTTCACCTCCGAATCCGGAGCTGTTTTAGATGCTGCGAGCGCGTCATCAACCGTGTCATGAACTGCGATTATTTGATCAAGCGTAGTCAAGCTGAGGAGATCACGAACCGGGCCACCGCAATGAGCTAACCGTAGATCACGGCCTGCTTGCCGAACGCGTCGAGTCATTGTCACTAAAACTCCAAGGCCAGCGGAATCGATAATCGTCAGCTCACTCGCGTCAATGACAATGTCGAGGTCGCTGTCCAAGAGAACAGTGGTAAGTGCTTGGCGTACCTGAGGGCTGGTGTAAAGGTCAAGTGAACCGAAAAGCCGAACGATGGTCCTACCTGCGGACTGATCAATGGCGACTACTTCACTCATTGATGCTCCTGTCTTGGTCACAATGTTGTACTTGAGAAAGAGGAGGTTCGGGAAGGAGTCCATGCGCGGACTTCAATGCGTTACCAGTGTCGTGGGGGGCGCATCGCCCAATTCGGCCCATATCACCTTGCAGGTGCCGTCCTGCCACCAACCGATCTCAGTTGAGACGCTTCGCACTAAACCTAACCCGAAACCTCCCTCTAAGCCCTGGGTAGCTGGACGAGGGGACGGCCCGCGCGCTGGATCGCCATCTGAAACTTCAACGAGCCATGTCCTAAAAGACAGACTGAGCATTAATTGAATTGGCTGCGAGGCGTGTCGAATCGCATTGCCCACTAGCTCTCCTACCACCACTCCAATGCGGGCCGCAACGCTATCTCTGATCGATGTCAGGTCACCAGAGTGGCCAGCTGCTGAAGTGTGGATTGCTGCTGCACGTACTGCTGGCAAGTCTTTCGCGTTTCGTACCAGCCAAGACGCGTGATGCGTGCGGGGAGCTGATGCTGGCCGACCAATCGGCCATATCGCAGCAAGATCAACCTCTTCAGTACGAGGGGCAGAAGGGTGAGCTGCCTGACCCTCCAGAGGATCGCTCGGGTAATGCGACTTAGACATTAAGTCGTCTTGATCTTTGGGCAAGGGGGTCGGTCTCACCCTTAAATTCTGACGGTAAAAGTGGTAGATGCGCATTTTCTGTTGCCGTGACGCCGGACGTTCTCTTTGGGCGTAGCGCAAGGACGGCGAGGTCGTCTTCCAGGCTATCTGGGTGGTGCAAAGTTTTGATGAGGTCGTGCAGGCTAGGCCCCAACTGTTCCGCACCTACTAACGAACGACCTGCATGAGCGAGGTCGGCCATCCCGGCAATGATTGACGCTGTTCGGCGCTCGACCAATCCGTCGCTGTAGAACACCACCACCGGATTCGTTTCTGCGTCTAACTGCTCACGGGCGACTATTCGGGGGTGACCATTGCCTACTCCTAGCGGTAGTCCAGCAGCGGCATCTAGCCAGTGTGACCCGTCTTGGTCAACCAAGAGTGCTGGTGGGTGCCCCGCTCGACTGTATTGCAGCGCCCCGGTATGGGGGTCAAGAGCGGCATAGCAACAGGTCACCATCATGTCCTCAAAGAACCTATCAACAAAGGTATCGAGCGCGCTGAGCACAGAGGCGGGGTCCGGGTTTGAAGTGGCGAATGCGCGCAATGCACTCCGAACCGAACCCATGGTTGCTGCTGCCTCAATGCCCTTGCCGGCGACGTCACCGATGACCAGCCCCACTGCCCCATCTGGCAATTCAAAGACGTCGTACCAATCACCACCGACGTGTGTCCCACGCACTGCCGGGAGATACACCGTCGCGGTTTGCCAGCCAGAAACGGGCATAGCGCCGGGAAGTAACGCATTTTGCAAAGTTTCCGCGGCTGAGCGAGTAGTGGCGATGAGATGAGCCCGGTCCAAGGCGACCGTGGCATGTGAGGCTAGTGCTGTGAGGTGCTCAACGTCCGTGGTGGTGAAGTCACGTGGATTATCCCAACCGAACGAAGCAAGCCCAATGACTCGTCCGTCGAGGATGAGCGGGATATTTGCCCATGCTTCCTGCGGCACTTGGTTGTTTGCCATGTCAGGGTAACGAGCAATTCGATCAGCGTAGGACGTGATGAGTACTGGTTTGAGAGTGCGTACTTGATCGGCAGCTAAGGGGGACGCGGAACGCGGGAAACTGCTCCATCGGACTGCCCCTTCAGGCGGTAAGCCGGAGGAGGCCAGCAAAGTAAAGAGATCGGTGTTGTGGTCGTACCCAGCAAGGCTCGCAGCGGTAGCCCCGAGGCTTTTGGCTGCGGTTGACACGATGACGTCCGCTACTTCAGCCACCTGAGTGGCCCTGGCTAACTCCACACTGAGATGTTGCAACTCACTTAAACGAGCGGCTGCGCCCTGCGCGGCGTCTCGATCATTGGCGAGCTGGCGATGCTTCTCCGCACGGATGACTACTGCGCTGCAGCATTGAGCCACAGTGGTAATGAGCTCCACCTCAGAGGCCGGAAAATGGTGCGCCTTGGACCAGCCAAGTACCAAAGCGCCCAGTGGATTCCCGCTGTTGACAATAGGTAACACCGCTAGTGAGCCGACATCTAGTTGCAACCGCTTTAACTCCGGATAGCGCTCCCAGAGTTGATCTCGGGTTTCCAGGAGTACCGGTTTTCCGGTTCGCAAGGCATCTCGGCTTGGTAGTGGGTAGTCAATCGAAAAGCGGGCCAGTTCCTGACGGATTGGCATTGGAAGCTCGCGAGAGGTCACGGTGCGCATGATCCGCCCATCTGGTTCTCGCAACACGATGCTGACTAACTCAGCTCCTACCACTGGGCGTCCGAAGCCGGCGACTACGTCGAGTGCTTCCTCTACGGACGTCGCTTGAAGCAGTTGGGTGGTGAAGTTGGGCAGTCCGGTGAGCTCTACTCGGTTGCTGCTTTCTTTGGCTAGCTGATCCCTATCAGCCATGAGCCACCCTCCACTCAATTCTGAATGTGTTTGTTTATGCACCTTGACCGGGTTGCTTTCCGAGGTCGAAACGTCAGCACGTTAAGGGGCATCAAGGCGAGCCTGCCATGCGGTGGCCTGAACCAGCAATGGGGTTGTTATGTGGAAAGTTTTATAGCGCCGTGACGTGAGGTGTAACAAAACATGTCGCGAATGTTAAAAGTTGGTCACCGATTTGGTGTCGGCGATTACTTTGTGGAACGGTTACTCCTCGTAAGGACATGAGCCTTGAGCTCACTAGCTCTCTAAGAGCTCCGCGCTTGCTGCCGATGACGCCGGCCTGCGCGAGGCGGATCCTCGACCAACGATGTTCGACATTTCGCCGGATCACCCTTTCCCCCTTGGGCACAAATCCGGAGGTACGCGTGGCTGCGCTGCTCACCCCCACGGCGGATCCCACCTGGGATCCCACCATCGATCTTGCGGACCCGGCATTTCCGAGTCCGCCTACTAGGCGAGAGAAGTACTCCTACTTCGGGCGGCAACACCGCTGGCTGTTAATCGTCCAAGCAATATCTTTCATCCTGATCGCCTACAGCATTGCTCGATTCGCGACCGCGGACACGCGGTTACTGCTCTTCCTCATTCCCATGTCTCTCTATGGCGTCACGCTCGTCATTTCACTGCTGAGTTCAGTACGTCGTCGTCGATTGACCCTGACCGATCACTTGCAACGGGTACAGAACTATCACCCGACGCAGTATCCAAGTGTTGATGTTTTCTTACCTTCCGCAGGGGAGCCGCTCGATCTGCTAGAAAACACCTACCACCATGTGGGCAATCTTCACTGGCCTAGTGTCGTCACCGTGCATGTCTTGGATGACAGCGCCCGTCCGCAAGTCCAGAAATTGGCCGAGGCTGCCGGTTTCGTTTACCACACCCGGCCGAACCGCGGTTATCTCAAGAAGGCCGGCAACTTGCGGTATGGATTCGAGCACTCCGACGGCGATTTCATTGCCATCTTGGACGCTGACTTCGTCCCTCGCCCAGATTACCTCCATGAGATGGTGCCGCATTTCGAAGATCAAAACGTGGGTATCGTGCAATCTCCGCAGTACTTCGGCACCACCCCGAACATGGCCTGGCTGCAACGATGCGCAGGTGCTACCCAAGAGTTGTTCTATCGGTGGATTCAGCCATCGCGGGACCGCTCCAAAGCCGCGATTTGTGTCGGCACCTGCGCGGTATATCGCCGCGCTGCTCTCAACAAATCCGGTGGCTTCGCTCAAATCGGTCATTCTGAGGACGTCCACACTGGGGTCAACCTGATGAAGGTGGGGTACTACGTGCAGTACGTACCCATCGTGGTCACTAAGGGTATTTGCCCGGACGACCTGCCTAGTTTTCTCAACCAGCAGTACCGCTGGTGCTCAGGCTCGATGAGTTTGCTCGCCGATTCGTCCTTCCATGAGATGAGGTTGTTGAGTTGGCGGCAGCGAATTTGCTTCTGGGCCGGTTTCCTTTACTACATCTCGACTGGCGTGAACGCCTTTGTTGCGCCGCTACCGGCGTTAGCAATGCTCTGGTTCTTACCTAATTGGGTCGAGCCGATGAACAGCATCTGGCTGCTGGGTGCCTTGTTGTTGTGGTTTCTGATTCTGCCTACGGTCATGAGCGGGCGTTGGCGGATCGACGTACTGCGAGTTCAATTGCTTTACTCTTTCGCCCACGCGGTATCGATCATTCATATCTTCACCGGGCGAACGAAAGAGTGGGTGGCTACTGGGGCTGCCAGTGCGGCTAAAAGCACACCAGTGGGGACGTCCGTGAGCCGAGTCATTTTGGGCTACGTCACAGTGACGCAGGTGCTCATTTATGTCGGGTTATTCCTCGGCGTCATGAACTACGGCTTTGATGCGTACTGGGCCATGCTGATTCTGGCTGGCATTTCCGCCTATGTGCATTTCCCGGTACTGGCGCTCGTGGCCGGGGATCGGTGGAAGGCCATGCGGGCCGCTCGTCGAGCTCGGGCAAGCGGAGATGCTGTTGCGCCTACTCAGCCAGCGCTCGTTATTTTGCCGGATGCTGCGCCAGCGATGGTGCGCTTGCCAGAGCCGGCACCTGCAATGGTGACGTTGCCAGACACGATGGCCGCGCGGCGTCAACGTTCCGGCTCTGAGCACTTTGGAGCTGGCTCATGAGCGCCAGCACGCAGTCCCGGGCTGACCACACCTCAGGGCAAGCTGCTCATCGTGAGCCCGGCAAAGGCTCCCACTCGTTCCGGATTGATATCCAAGGTTTACGTGCTGTTGCTGTTCTTCTTGTCGTTCTCTACCACGTCGGTGGGATCGGGGTCAGTGGCGGATACGTCGGTGTGGATGTGTTCTTCGTCCTTTCCGGGTTTCTCATCACTGATGCGTTGCTCCGTGAGTTGCGGCGCAATGATCGGATTAGTTTAACGGCGTTCTATGCAAGGCGGATTCGGCGTTTACTTCCGATGGCAACTTTGGTTCTGGTGACAACCTTGGCGATTGCTAGATTGTGGGGGTCGGTATTCCAGATTCCTGATATTGCTCGGGACGCTTTTTTTGTGGCGATCTATGGCATCAACTACGGCCTTGCTGCTGAAGGGATCAATTACCAACAGGCATTTGGCCCACCGTCGCCACTGCAGCACTACTGGAGCTTGGCGGTCGAAGAGCAGTTCTACGTCCTCTGGCCGGTGCTCATTGCACTTTGTGCGGTGATGTTCCGTCGTTGGCGAGCTGGACGTACCGCTTTTTTGACGCTTCTCGTGACAGCGATCTGTGGTGTCTCGTTGGCGTACTCCATCACTACCACCGCGACTAACGCACCACTGGCATATTTTTCTTTACACACTCGTGCCTGGGAGCTTGGCGTCGGTGCGCTACTGGCCTTGGGTGCCAGTTGGTTAGCGCGGATCCCAGCTTCCCCTGCGACCACCGTCGGGTCATGGGTCGGTCTTGCGGCCATTTTATGGTCGGGCTTTACTTACACCGACGAAACGCCGTTCCCAGGGTCTGCTGCCCTCACGCCAGTCCTTGGCACGGCGATGGTGATCGCTTGCGGTTTCAATGCGGGGTCATTCAGTTTTACTCGCGCGGTCCGCGGGCGAATGCTGCAAGGTATTGGAAGGATCTCGTACGGCTGGTACCTCTGGCACTGGCCATTCCTTATTCTGGCGCCCATGCTTTTTGGTCGCCCCCTCTTGTGGTGGGAGAACTTACAGCTCGTCGCTCTGGCTTTATGGGTCTCGGTGTTGTCGTATTGGATTCTTGAAGGGCCGGCATTGCGTATGCGGTTATTGCGCCTCCGGTGGTTCCTCGCCGGAATCAGCATGGCGTCAGTGACTGCGCTTGCCGGGGGAGTCTTGTTGGTAACCGTTCCCAGTTTGGTTGGTTCTGGTAGCGCAGCTGCCGCGATCACCCTGGGCGAAGGGGACCGCGCCCGGATCAAACAAGCGGTGATCGATGGCACCACTTTGACGAAAGCGCCGAGTAATCTCACGCCCTCTTTGGAGCAGGCACGGGATGATCAGCCCGCATCCACCCGCAACGGATGTCACGCCGATTTCAAGGTCATCGGTCAGGGTCTCTGTGAGTACGGCGACCCTGCAGGCGACCGGACCATGGTGCTCATTGGTGATTCACATGCCCAGCAGTGGCTTCCGGGCCTTGACGCCGCGGCGAAAAAGGAGAACTGGAAGCTAGTGTCTTGGACAAAGGCGGCCTGTTCCATTGCTGACCGGGAGATCTTCAGTTCCGAGCTCAACCGGGAATACGCCGAATGTGTGCAGTGGCGGGAACGGACGATCCGGAGAGTGATCCGGCTCAATCCTGATCGAGTGGTGGTAAGTCAAAGCGATCTCGTTCCAGGCACGCGAGTCGGGAACACCGATTGGGCAGAAGCTACCGCGGCCACCCTGCGAAAACTTCAAGATGCAAACCTCGAGGTCACATACATCTTGGATACTCCTGGGCCACCCAGCAGTATGCCGGACTGTGTGGCCGAACATCTAGAGGATGTTGGTGCCTGTGGTTTTCCCCGAGAAAAGGCATACGCCTACGAAGGGCGCCACGAAGCGATGGCGCAAACATTGACTCAGGCTGGGGTCAGCACGGTGGAACCGATCGAATGGTTCTGTACGAACACCGACTGCCCGCCCATCATCGGGCGATACCTCGTGTACCGGGATGACAGTCACATGTCTACTTCGTACAGCGAATGGCTCGCACCGTTCCTCGGCAATCTGTTTACCGAGGAAAAAGCAGCCGCCTAGCGGTTGGTAACCCGGGTGGCTGAGTATGAGGTCCAGCCTGACTATCACCCGATACGGGATGGTGCAGCCACACCATCCCGTATCGGGTGTCCCTGTATCCAAGCATTGAGGTGCAGCCACCCTCCGGCCTGCTCTGAATTCAGGTAAGGCTCAAGGTTCTCGCAGGGGTGGACGACAGAGCGAAAGTGACGTCCGCACCCGCATCTTTGTCCTCGGTATCCAGCTCAACTCTCAGTTCTGACCAACACCGTCCCCCCACGGCACGGTGGGTTGATGGTGTTGCGCTCATGTTGTCGGCTGCCAGCGCTACCGGCATGGTGATGACTGCTGAATCAGGTTGGGTCGTTTTAGGCATGCTCGCTCTGGCCATATCGATGCTGGGAGCTGGATCCCGACGATGGTTGGTCCTTCCGCTCGTGTTGAGCGTTGCCGGTGTAATCACCGGTTTTTGTCTCCACGTGGTGATCCCTGCGGAGTGGGCCGAAGCTGATCATCTGGGGTGGGGTCGAGCAGCAGGAGCGATCGCTGTAGCGGGTATTGCTGCCTGGGTTGTTCGAGGGCGGATGCGTCGGATGCACGGGGATCTTGTTGACGCGCAAGAGTTCGCTCGCGACGCGACGGTCCACGATGAGCTGACGGGCCTGCCTAACCGGCGCGGTTTGTTTATGTTGGCTACTCAAATCCTGGAGTCGGCGCGCCGCCGAGGGGATGCGGTGTATTGCATGTACCTGGACGTTGATGGCCTGGCTCAAGTCAATGACGAATATGGTCACCACGCTGGTGATGCTGTCCTCAAAGTTGTGGGTCAGGCGTTGACACGCTCAACCCGAGCGACGGACGCAGTCGCTCGGGTTGGTGGGGATGAGTTCGTCGTCATCGGACCGGGAACCGGTTTAGCACCGCAGGAGATCGAGCGGCGGGTACGAACTCGTTGTCTAGAGCAAGTCGCAGTGCCACGATCAATGTGGTCCGCTCGGATCAGTGCTGGTGGAGCAGTCCTTGAGCCTTGGGATGACGGCAATATTGACACGCTCTTGGATCGGGCTGACCGAGAGATGCACTTACGTCGAACAGTCCGTCGGGAAGCCGCTAACCCGCCGTACCGACCCCTTCGCCATGACCCCAGTCCGCATCCGCCCGAGGTGCGTCGCTGACTTGCGCACTTCCTGGGCTCGACCGGTCAGTGCGATACGGTAAGTGAGAAATTTTGTTTCGCATGTCTTCCATAAAATCCGGCGCCCAGGCTGTGGGTTGTGTTTGTACGCCACCAGGGTTGACCACGTCGATGACGCGGACTCGCTTGCTGAGGCCGGGGGATTACAGTGCGATACCCGGTGCACGAGGAGGCCATGAGGATGACGCAGCCGAGCGACCTACCCGCGAATCAGCCGCAGCGGATCAACCAGCCGGAGTATCGCTACACCGCAGAGCTGGCTGGGAGTATCGAGCAGTCGTGGCAAGATTACTGGGATAGTCACGGTACTTTTCATGCGCCGAATCCAGCTGGTTCTTTGGGGGAGCAGGGCGCAGTAGATGGTCGAGGAAAGCTTTACGTCCTTGACATGTTTCCCTACCCCTCAGGTCAGGGTTTGCATGTGGGTCACCCATTGGGATACATCGCAACGGATGTATACGGCCGATATCACCGCATGCGGGGACGGAACGTCCTCCATGCCTTGGGGTACGACGCTTTTGGGCTTCCCGCAGAGCAATATGCGGTGCGGACAGGCCAACACCCACGGAAAACCACTGAAGACAACATCACCGCTATGCGCCAACAACTCCGGCGACTTGGTTTGGCCCATGATCCCCGACGGTCACCGGCAACGACAGACGTCAGTTTTTACCGGTGGACGCAGTGGATGTTCTTACAGATCTGGAATTCCTGGTACGACGAGTCCGCGGCGGATGGGCGCGGCAAAGCAAGACCAATCACCGAACTGGCTGCCGAATTTGAGGCGGGTTCGCGGACGGCTCCGGGCAGTGCTGTGTGGGCTGATCTCGATCCCGGGCAACGCCAGGATGTTCTTGATGAATTCCGCCTGGCCTACATCTCCGAAGCCCCCGTCAATTGGTGCCCCGCGCTAGGCACGGTGTTGTCCAATGAAGAGGTCACCGCTGACGGGCGTAGTGAACGCGGAAACTACCCTGTTTTTAAACGCCACCTTCGGCAGTGGATGATGCGGATCAGCGCGTATGCGGATCGCCTTATTGACGATTTGGATCGCCTCGATTGGCCGGAGCCAGTCAAACTGATGCAACGCAACTGGATTGGGCGCAGCGAAGGCGCCAAAGTCATCTTTCCGCTTCATAGCGATTCGAGTCCGGAGCAGGCTCCGGAAGTCGAGGTATTCACCACTCGCCCGGATACCCTTTTCGGTGCCACCTTCATGGTGTTAGCCCCAGAGCACCCCCTTCTTGACCAGTGGTTACCGGCCACCTGGCCGGCGACTACACCCCCGGAGTGGACCGGCGGTCATCCTGATCCGAAAACCGCAGTTCAAGAGTATCGTCGGCGCGTTTCTACGATGAGTGATGTTGAACGTCAAGCCGAGAGTCGGGAAAAGACCGGCGTTTTCACCGGAATGTACGCCACCAACCCGGTCGATGATCGCCGTCTGCCGGTCTTCATTGCTGACTATGTCCTCTTGGGTTATGGCACCGGAGCCATCATGGCGGTGCCAGGGCAAGACAATCGTGACTGGGATTTTGCGCAGCGGTTCCGATTGCCGGTGATCCGCACGATTCAGCCTCCAGCGGACTTCTCCGGCGGAGCGTTTACCGGCGCCGGGCCGGTCATCAACTCGGCTAACTCTCAGGTCAGTTTGAATGGTCTAGATGTCGAACCGGCGAAACGCACCATCGTGGAATGGTTGCAGCGCAAGGGATTTGGCACGGTTAGCATCACGTTCAAGCTTCGAGACTGGTTATTCAGTCGGCAGCGGTACTGGGGTGAGCCGTTTCCAGTGGTGTACGACGACGATGGCCGAGTCCATGCGATCCCGGAGAGTCAGCTGCCGGTCTTGCTCCCTGATGTGCCGGATTACGCCCCACGGACGTTCGATCCTGATGATGCTGATTCCACTCCGGAGCCACCTTTAGGCCGGCTCTCTGACTGGGTTGATGTCGAACTTGACCTCGGGGATGGTGCGCGTCGATACCGACGCGAGACGAACACCATGCCGAACTGGGCGGGTTCCTGCTGGTACTTCCTGCGCTATCTCGACCCACACAACACCGACGCCTTCTGCGACAAAGAAACTGAAGCGTACTGGCTTGGCCCCGATGTGAATACTCAGCGCGATCCAGGTGGTGTGGATCTTTACGTCGGTGGGGTTGAACATGCTGTCCTGCACTTGTTGTATGCGCGGTTTTGGCACAAAGTTCTCCATGATTTGGGTCACGTGTCGAGTGAGGAACCATTCCGGCGATACTTCGGGCAAGGCATGATTCAGGCGTACGCGTACCGCGATCATCGGGGGCAGGTTGTCCCGGCTCATGAAGTGGTTCACACCGAAGGTGGCGGTGCGCTGGAGTGGACGTGGGATCACCAACCCGTCACCCGCGAGTACGGCAAGATGGGTAAGTCCCTCAACAATGTGGTCACCCCGGATGACATGTACGAGCAGTATGGTGCAGACACTTTCCGGGTGTACGAGATGTCAATGGGGCCACTTGACGTGTCTCGGCCGTGGGAGACTCGTGCCGTCGTAGGGTCACAGCGATTCTTGCAGCGTTTGTGGCGCAACGTTATTGACGAGCACACTGGTCAGTTGGCGGTCACTGAGGATGAACCTCAGATCGCAAGTACGCGAGTCCTTCATCGCGCGATCGCCGCGGTCAATGAGGATTATGCGACCTTACGTTTCAACACCGCCGTCGCGCGTCTCATCGAACTCAATAACCATCTCACCGGGCTCACGTCAGTACCACGATCTTTAGCGGAGCCGTTAGTGCTGATGGTGGCGCCATTGGCGCCCCACCTCGCGGAAGAGTTATGGCAGCGTTTAGGCCACGAGGAATCATTGACGTACCACCCCTTCCCGGAGGCAGACCCTGCTCTTGTCACTGATGACGAGGTGACCTGCGTGGTGCAGGTGCAAGGGAAAGTGCGGGATCGGATTCAGGTGTCGGCAACAATCACTGAGGATTCTTTGCGGGAGTTGGCGTTAACCAGTCCACGAGTTACGGAGTTTCTTGCTGGGCGAGGTGTACGAACAGTGGTGGTTCGCCCTCCGCGGTTAGTGAACGTGGTCCCGGACTCTTCGTAAAGGCTAGACCTTTGGTAGGAAGGGCGGTGCGCTAGGTGACCGTTGCCGTAGTGACGGACTCGGCTATTGCTTGGCCTGCCACAATTGTTTCTGACCGGACAGTGACGGTGGTGCCGTTGGGGGTTTCGGTTGGTCGTCGAGACTACCTCGACGGGGTCACGATAAGCGGGGCGGAGGTAGCTCGCGCGCTCCGATCTGACCACGTGGTGTTAACCTCACGGCCAAGTCCGCAGACATTCCTGCAGGCATATCAAAACCTCGCTGCTGTCGGTGCCACCGCGGTGGTTTCTGTTCACCTATCGGCGGCGTTGTCAGGCACTCACTCCTCGGCGGTACTCGCGTCGGGGTCTGCTCCAATTCCGGTTGAAGTGGTGGATTCAACATCGCTCGGTTGGGGTATGGGCTGGTTGGTTCACGAAGCGGCGCGAGCTGCGACGCGGGGGATGGACGCGTTGACGATCGCCAGAATATTGCGGCAACGCGCATCTGGGTCGGTGGGTTTTTTCGCGGTGGGGTCCTTAAAGCATTTGCGTCGTGGTGGTCGGCTTAAATCTGCGGCAGCTTCAGTTGGTTCGGCGTTGAGCGGGGTTGCTGTGTTGCGTTTATGTGAGGGGGTGATCCAACCAATTGATCACGCTCAGACGGTGCATCGAGCGGTAGATCGACTTGCGCAGTTCGCGACACAAGTGATCGCCGAGTCAGCCATGATCGGGGTGGAACATGAAGCTGACGCCACGGCTCAAACTGGGTCACACGACTTATCGCCTTCCTTCCAAGCAGTGGTGCACCACCTTGATGGCGCCCATGAAGGGAGCATGGCAGCGCGACAACTCGCTGATCGGATTAAACAACAATGGGGCCAACCAGTGCCGATCGTGCCAGTGGGTGCGGTGATCGGTGCGCATGCCGGGCCGGACGCCGTCGCAGTCATTGTCACCCCGCGGTAACGATTTAGTCCCCACTTCATTCTCGGCATCGTTATCCCCAGAGGGGGTCATCAGGCAGGGCGTGCGCAGGTTCACGCTTTAGCGTCAAGACCATGCCGGACTTACCGCAAGGCACCGCTCAAAGAACGCCTGCTGCGTCCACCGCATTTACCGCACAAAGGGGCCGCCATGGCCTTCCGGTGGATCTTCAAACAGATCAGCGTCAGCTGAATTTACGCTCCTTAAATTCAGCTCATACCGTCCCTCGGGGCCTGCGGGCGCGGTTTGATCGCGTCGTGGTCGGGGCCGCGATCCGGGTGGGAGTGAGCCCACGGGCGGTCTTAGGTTTCGTGGTGCTCGCCGCACTGATTGTGGCAACGCTTGGTGTTCGGTTAGCGATTGTGCAGCATCGATCTATCCCCGTACCGTTGAGTTCGGTGACTTCCAGTGCGGTCACTCCGCCACCAGGAAGTCCCCTCGCGACCTCGGTGGGTTCACCACTCACCGCATCTGGATCGCCGACTGCTGGCGCGACACCTGGCAAGCTTCACGTGCATGTAGTGGGGCAGGTGCGGCGTCCTGGTGTCGTACACCTCTCGCCGCCAGCACGAGTAGCGGATGCGGTTCACGCTGCGGGCGGCGCGACAAGCCGTGCCGATTTAGGGGCAATCAATTTGGCGCGCCTACTGATCGACGGCGAGCAGGTGCGAGTGCCTCGCCCTGGCGAGGAAGGTTTACCGGCCATCGCGTCCGGGATCGCTCCGCCCGCTGCCACATCAGGGAGCGTTCCCGGTGCGCCCTCTGCTGGGGTCACTGTCGATCTCAACACGGCAACCACAGAACAGCTGGATGCGTTATCCGGGATTGGCCCTGTTTTGGCCGAACGTATCGTCGCGTGGCGCACAGAGCACGGGCGCTTTACTAGCGTGGATGAGTTAGGTGAGGTCAGTGGCATAGGTGACGCTATTTTGAGCCGGATTCGTTCGCAGGTCCGGGTGTGAGGGAAACACCGGAAACACCGGAAACACCGGAAACACCGGAAACACCGGAAACACCGGAAACACCGGAAACACCGGATGTTCGCTTAATTGCGCCCGCAATGACCGCGTGGGCGGTGGCAGCGATCCTGCTATCGACCTCAGCGGAGCTTCGGGTATGGGTGGGAGCGCTAGCGCTGGTCTGCGCTTGTGTGGCGGTACTGCGCCGCCAATATCGCGGGTCCATTGCTGGTACTCACTCGCAGGTTCGGCTTGCCTCAGCGTGGTTCTCGGTGGTGTTGTCCGTCGCTTCCGTCGGCTTGATTGTGCTTGTTGGTGGGTTTGAATCCATGCGCCGTGACACCGGTTTGGTGTCTGCTTTAGCCGCCGAACGGGCCACGGTAACGCTCACCGGGACAGTCCGAGGAGATCCACTTATTGTTCAGAACCGGCAGGGAGAGGGGGCGAATACTGTGGTGTTTCCGGTCGCAATAACCATGATCGAAGGGCGTGGGCAGCGATCGGCCGGATCCGCGCGCGTGCGAGTCATCACTACTGAGCAAGCGTTCCAGTGGGGGGAACGCATTAAACTCACCGGCCGGCTCGCGCCAGCAAAACCTGGCGAGGACGTTCTCGCTGTGGTGACCACGCGCGGCTCGCCTCGTGCACTCGCACCAGCCAACGGCATCTTTCGTGGCGCGGAGGCTATTCGTGCGGGATTACGCCATGCCGTGTCAGATCTTCCACCAGGGCCCCGGGGTCTGATTCCGGGGTTGGCGGTGGGTGACACCTCACTTCAAGATCAGGCGTTGAGTGCGGACTTGATGGCGACGGGTCTCACTCATCTGTCTGCAGTCAGCGGAGCTAACACGACGCTAGTTTGCGGGCTCGCTTTGGGGTTAGGCCGTTCAGTTTCATTCGGGCGTCGTACGCGCGTAATTTTCGCTGCTGTCGTGTTAGCTGGTTTCGTTGTACTGGCTCGACCGGATCCTTCGGTGGTGCGGGCTGCTGGCATGGGGATTGTCGGCATGTTGAGTGTGACGTCCTATCGGCGGCGGGCGGCGCCAGCAGCGTTATCGATCACCATGATCGCTTTGTTGGTGATCGATCCTTGGTTAGCGAGGTCGTATGGATTCGCTCTCTCAGTGCTCGCCACTTTAGGGATCATCATGTGTGCTCACCCTTGGGCGGAGCGGTGGGCGCCACGCTTGACGTGTCCGGTTGCGTTTGCCTTCTCAGTGCCGTTGGCCGCTTATCTCTTTTGTGCACCCGTACTCATTGCCTTAAACCCCACCGTGTCATTGGTGACTCTCCCAGCAAATATGCTCGCGGCTCCTCTTGTCCCTGCTGTGACGGTGCTCGGGTTGGGTGCAGCTTTGCTTTCGGTAGTGCACTTAGGAGCAGCGGGGTGGATCGGGTGGGCGGCTGGAGTCCCAGCTTTGGGGATCGCTGAGGTTGCCCATTTTTTCGCTCCCTGGCCGGTGAGTCGTCTGCCGTGGTGGTCTGGTCCCGCGGGTGTGGGCAGCATGGTGGTGTTCGTGCTCAGTGCGGTGATGGTGTTGCGGGTTGCCCGAGAGCATGTAACGCGTGCCGCAATAGTGGCGCGGACTGCGGGTGGGGTTGTGGTCGTCGTCGTTATTGCCGCGTCAGTCCCATTGCCGTCACAGGTGCCATGGATCAGGCAGGAGGGCTGGCCAGGAAATTCTTGGATCATGGTGGCCTGCGATGTCGGCCAAGGTGATGCTCTTGTCTTAACTACCGCTCCCGGTCGTGCGGTGGTTGTTGATGCTGGTCCTGATCCTGAAGCGCTGGATCATTGTTTGCGTTCGGTGCATGTTCGGCACATCGATGCAGTGATCTTGACGCATTTCCATGCTGACCATGTGGGTGGATTACCGGGGATTTTTCGAGGCCGATCAGTCGGTGAGCTTATGGTGACCGTGGTAGATGAACCAGCTGCGTCGGCTCGTTGGGTGAGCCAGGTGGCTCGCGAGTTTCGAGTGCCAGTCACCCGAGTGGTGAACGGATCGAAGGTAAGCATGGGCGCGTTGCACTGGGAAGTGCTGTGGCCAGCCCGAGTCATTCGTGACGGCTCAGTGGCAAACAACGCCAGCGTGGTGTTGCTGATCCAAAGCTACGGTCTTCGGTTCCTCTTGCTTGGTGATATCGAGCTCGCCGCTGCGCGCGCGATCACCCCTCGCTTGCTTGCCGCTACCGGAGGTCAGCCCATTGATGTCCTCAAAGTCGCGCATCATGGTTCGGCTCAGCAGGATCCAGGGTTAATCAACGCTGCGAAGCCCCGTGCTGCAGTGATCAGCGTTGGAGAAGAGAACGACTACGGCCATCCTGCGCCGGTAACGCTCCGTCTTTTGACTGACGCTGGCGCAACTTTAGCTCGCACCGATCAGGACGGTTCCATCGCGTTTAGTTTGCTTAACAATCAATCCCTAGTCGTACTCCCAGCCGGCAAACGATGAGGGCGTCAAGCCATTCAAGTACGATATCCGAGGCACCAGGACTCTAGCGTCAGCTTTAACCTTGTCGATGCTGAGACCTCATGCGCATCTCAAGGAGAATGATGTCCCCAGCTTCTCGCCGCTCCAATCAAGCGTCTTCTCTGGCACGTGAAGGCTCACTTCATCTGATCTTTGGCCCGGAAGATGTTCTTGCGGACCGAGCGCTGAGCCACATTAAATCTGTCCTGCGCCAGGGTGAAGATGGGATCCAAGTTGTTCGGGTGGATCCGGATCGCTACCAGCTGGGGGATATCACGATGCGCGCCGCGCCGTCCCTTTTTGATGATCAGATTCTGCTAGAAGTGTGGAACTTAGAAGAAGCCTCCGATGCACTGATCGCTGAGGTGAGCGAGATAGTCCGAGAGATTCCTGAGCATGTGGTGCTGATAGTGCGCCACCGTTCCGGGGTGCGGGGAAAAGCTGCCCTTGATGCCGTTCGTGCAGCCGGTGCAGTAGTGCACGAGTGCCCCAAAATCAGCAAAGACAGTGATAAGGCCAAGTTTGTAGTCGATGCGTTCCGACAGGCTGGCCGTATCATTGACCGCCCAGCGGTAGCGGCCTTAGTACAAGCTGTGGGGCAAGATCTGCGCGAGCTCAACGGAGCATGTGCGCAGTTAATGTCGGACACCACTCCTGAGCAGGGCCCGCCGATCCCAATCTCGGTTGACCTCGTCCATCGCTATTACGGTGGGCGGGTTGAGGCAACCGGATTCGCTGTAGCTGATGCTGCGATCACAGGACGCACAGATGAGGCACTTGCTCTTCTACGGCATGCGCTGGCTTCCGGGTTTGACCCGGTGCCGTTGGTTGCTATCCTCGCTCGGACATTGCGAACAGTAGCCGCGGTAAGTGACCTGCAAAACGCTCGGAGTGCAGATGTTGCTCGCCAACTCGGCATGGCGCCCTGGCAAATAGATAAAGCGAGGCGCCAAGCGCAAGCATGGACGCCACATGCTTTAGTGATGGCCATCAGTGAGGTGGCAACCGCAGATCTTGCGGTCAAAGGCGGGCTGCCGTCATCTCGGCGCAGGGCAGGTGATGCTCGTCATGCTCTAGAACGAGCTGTTGTTCACGTGAGCCAGGCAGCCGAGCACACCAAGTAAGCGAAGATCCGTCGAGCGAGACTTAAAGAGCAGCGGCCCGACGGGCTAACACGGACTTGCGGTTGGCGGCCTGATTGCGGTGAATGACGCCTTTACTCACAGCTTTGTCGAGCTTGCGCGACGCCACCTGCACCGCGGTTTGAGCCTGAGTGGCATCGCCTGCGGCAATCGCCTCCCGAGCTTTGCGTATTTCAGTCCGCAGTTCGCTTCGTACAGCTTTGTTGCGCTCGGCGCGCTTTGCGTTTGTGATGTTGCGCTTGATTTGAGACTTGATATTCGCCACAAGAAGACTTTCTGTCAGGTCATTGGGTAAGGACTTTAAGCGAGTAAGTTCCCGCTCAGATTAGCAGGCTTGATTAACACTGACCTGGCCTAGGCCAGGTCAGTGCCAGCCGTACGAATCTCGCAGGCAGCGAGCGACCTGATCAAAGCGGTCTTGAGCCAAGCCCATCCCAGCTCGACGGACGGAATGGGGAGCGACTCTTAGCACTCGATCGAGGCGAACTTCACTGGGTCGACGGCGGGAATCCCACGGCCCGCTCCCAATATCAATCCAGTGTCGATTGTCTGAACGCTCGTCGTGGTCTCGGCTCGTGAGCATCAAAGCAAGAAGCCACTGACCTTCACGACCAACAATAAGGACGGGGCGGTCCTTACCTTGGTGGTGATCTTCTTCGTAAGGAACCCATGTCCACACCACTTCACCTGGATCAGGGAGGTCACCAGGGTGAGGGTCGTATTGAACGGTGGATGTGCCAGTGAAATCTCCGGGGTAGTCGGTGCCATTGCTGGCACCGGGAGCGCGATGATCGTTTTTAGCTTGGCGTGGCGATGAGGACTTACGCCGGGGGGTGGTTAACTGTCGAAGCTGGCTTTGGATGATGCTGCGGCCAATCCGCTGCAGGACCTCGCTCCATGGCATGAAGCATCACTGTATGAGGCAGTCATGGGAGACTAGCGGCGGTCCCATTATTAGGGCCCTTAATCTCATCCGTTGACTCATTTATGGCGAGGACTGATCCGTGTCTCCGATGGCCCGTACTCCGCTTGTTCCAGCGGCCACGCCGCCGGAGAAGATCCGTAATTTCTGCATTATCGCGCACATTGATCATGGCAAGTCCACCTTGGCGGACCGGATGCTTCAAATCACTGGCGTTGTCGATGAGCGGGCCATGCGGGCGCAGTATTTAGACCGGATGGACATCGAACGCGAGCGCGGTATCACCATTAAAAGTCAAGCAGTCCGGATGCCATGGGCGGTACGCGACGCTGAGACAGAGCACCCCGTGACTTACGCCCTCAATATGATTGACACCCCAGGGCACGTGGATTTCACGTATGAGGTGTCCCGGTCCTTAGCCGCATGTGAAGGTGCCGTGCTGCTCGTGGATGCAGCTCAAGGTATTGAAGCTCAAACGTTGGCAAATCTTTACCTCGCGATGGAAAACGACCTGGCGATTGTGCCGGTTCTCAACAAAATTGACTTACCCGCGGCCCAACCTGAGCGCTACGCGGCAGAGTTAGCGGGCTTGATTGGTTGTGACCCAGGTGATGTTCTCCTTGTTTCCGGGAAGACCGGTTTCGGGGTGGAGCCGCTGCTCAATCACATTGTGGCTCAGGTGCCACCACCGGTAGGTAACCCCAGCGCACCAGCCCGGGCCATGATTTTCGATTCTGTGTATGACACCTACCGAGGTGTGGTGACATACGTCCGGGTGATCGACGGGCAGCTCAGTGCGCGGGAACGGATTGTGATGCTCTCCACTAAAGCCCAGCATGAGCTGTTGGAGCTGGGGGTTTCTTCGCCGGAGCCTGAGCCAACGAAAGGCTTAGGGGTAGGGGAAGTGGGTTATCTCATTACTGGCGTGAAAGACGTCCGTCAATCACGGGTGGGTGACACCGTCAGTGGCGCGTCTCGGCCAGCAACTCAGGCTTTGGGGGGGTATCGCGACCCGAAACCGATGGTGTTTTCCGGTCTTTATCCAATCGATGGGTCTGATTACCCAGACCTGCGTGACGCATTGGACCGCTTACGCCTTAACGACGCCGCGTTGGTTTATGATCCGGAGACATCCGCGGCACTGGGGTTTGGTTTCCGAGTGGGTTTCCTTGGGCTACTCCATTTGGAGATTGTCCGAGAACGTTTGGAGCGCGAGTTCAACCTGGAACTCATTTCTACTGCCCCGAACGTGGTCTACCAAGTTCGAATGGATGACGGTGAAGAGATTATCGTGACGAACCCGTCGGAATTCCCCACTGGCAAAGTGGCTGAGGTGACCGAGCCAGTGGTCCGGGGTACCATTTTGGCCCCGTCGGAGTTCATCGGCACGATCATGGAGTTATGCCAGTCCCGGCGCGGCACGCTCCGCGGGATGGACTACCTCTCCCCAGAGCGGGTGGAGATGCGGTACACCTTGCCGCTGGCGGAAATTGTGTTCGACTTCTTTGATCTGCTGAAGTCCCGGACTCGCGGCTACGCATCGTTGGATTACGAACCGGACGGCGAGCAGGATGCTGATCTGGTCAAGGTGGACATTCTCCTTCAAGGCGAGCAGGTGGATGCTTTCAGTGCGATCGTGCACAAAGACAAGGCGTACGCATACGGCGTCATGATGGCGGGTAAGCTCCGAGAGCTCATCCCAAGGCAGCAATACGAAGTGCCGATTCAAGCTGCTATCGGAGCCAGGGTGATTGCCCGCGAAACTATTCGGGCAATTCGTAAAGATGTCCTCGCGAAATGCTACGGCGGCGATATTACGCGGAAGCGCAAACTGCTGGAAAAACAAAAAGAGGGCAAGAAGCGCATGAAAATGGTGGGTCGAGTGGAAGTGCCGCAGGAGGCGTTCATTGCCGCGCTATCGACCGATTCCACTCCAGATAAGACCGCGAAACGTTAAAACTGGAGCGGTATATCAACACAAAGGAAAATTGTCTTAAGGTCAGGTTGATTCGGGTCGAGTCATCGGTTGATTTCGTTACTGTGATGACTCCCCGAAAGGATAATTTTATGCTGGATTTTCTTACAGCTGGTGTAAGTCGCCGTGCCGCTCTTGCTACCGGCTTGGTGGGTGCTATTAGCAGCAGCATTCCGGTCCAAGCCGGCGCCGCCCCATCTGCGCTCCGGGGATTTCGTGATGATGACCCCACGGGTGTTTGGTCTTTTGCTAAGGGCTTGCCGCAAGACGCTCAAGGGGTAGTCGATCCGAAGGCATACCGAGCGTTGGTAGACGCACTGCGAAAACGGGATTTTGCTGCTTTGGCTGCGGTGCCCTTCGCTGGGACTTCCGCTACCGCACTAGTGTGCCCGAGCGTGAGTTTTGACTTGCCGATCACGCGTACTTTGCGGTCTAGTCATTTCACTTTGCCTACTCCACCAAAAGCTCAAGGTGAGGAGGCTGCCGCAGAGATGGTGGAGCTCTACTGGGCCGCCCTGATCCGGGATGTGCCTTTTGATGAGTACGCAACTTCAGATTTGGTCCAAGCTGCGTGCGTTGAGTTGAGCGCGTTGACGAAGTATCGCGGTCCCCGAGATGAATCCGGGCAGGTGACCCCGGATCTACTGCTGCGCTCTGCCTTCGCGGTCCCGCCAGATCGGCCGATCAGTGCTCTCTTGCTGCGGGATATCCCAGCTGGAGCACTCTCCAGCCCAGCGACGGTAGAAGTGGCTGAGACGGCCCGTGACTGGCTGACCGACGTGGCGCAGTGGCGAACCGCGCAAAGCGGTAAACCCGCCCTGTCACCAGCAGGCCCCACCAAGCGTGTGCTCATCGGCAACGGGCGGCATTTGGCACAGTACGTTTTCCGTGACCCGCCATTTCAGGCATTCATTAATGCCGCGTTTATTCTTGATGCCGCGAAGACCCCGTACACCCCGGGTTTGCCTTACGCGGCCGGGGGAAATCAACGAGGCTTTGTTGCCTATGGGCTGCCGCACCTGTTGACCTTGTTGGCTCGTGTCACGGATGCTGCTCTACGAGCATCCTGGTATCACAAATGGGTTCGGCACCGGAAGCTTCGTCCGGAAGAGTTGGCTGGTCGGGTGCATGCGCAGCTCACGAATGCGGCCAATTTTGATTTACCGCGGACCGTGATCGAATCTGAGGCAGTTAGTCGAACGGTGGGCCGTTACGGTACGGCTTTACTGACGCAGGCATACCCGTTAGGTGGCCCAGGCCATCCAGCGTATCCAGCTGGGCACGCCGCGATCGCTGGCGCGTGTGCGGCGGTCCTCAAAGCGTGGTACGCAGCGCCGATCACAATGACCGTGGGGGCGACATCCCGCTTGGTCGCCGATGAGGTGGACATCTTGGCGGGGAATATCGCGCAGGGCCGGAGTTATGCAGGTGTGCATTACCGGTCAGATAACGAAGCGGGATTGAGGTTAGGGGAGCGGGTAGGGCGGGCGATTCTCGCTGAGGATCGTCGTGACTTGCCTGAACCATGCCCGCCCTATCAAATCCGGTGCTTTGATGGAACGGTCCGTCAGGCGTGAGGATTTGTTCTGATCGCCTAAAGAATTGTGATCCACTAAGGCGTGGCAGAAACCCCAAAAACCGTTGCTCATCGAGGTGCCCAGCTTCATCAGGCGGGTTTAGTTGAGGCTGTTTGCGTGGTGCGCGAGGTCCGTTCGGATGGGGCAGGCGGACGCACCGCCATCGATAAGCGGGCAGTGCTTGGCCCAGTGAAAGTGACCACCTCGGGGTTAGCTGGCGACCAACAGATAGACACGACGCGGCACGGTGGGGCAGATCAGGCCGTGTACGCCTACGCTGCGGAAGACCTCCAATGGTGGGCGCACGAGCTTGGTCAGACTATCTCTCCCGGTCAGTTTGGGGAAAACTTACGCGTGCGGGGAATGAACGTGACTAACGCTGTCATTGGAGAACAGTGGCACTTGGGAGGGTCCAGCGGAGTTGTTTTGGAAGTCACCTCAGCACGCCGACCCTGTATGACCTTCCAACGTTGGGTAAACGAACCGCATTGGGTAAAACGCTTCGCTCAGCGCGGTTTACCAGGTGCATATTTTCGAGTACTCCAACCGGGAATGCTGTGTCGCGGTGATTCCATCGCAGTAATTCATCGCCCCGAACATGGCGTAACGGTGGGAAAAGTTTTTGGCTCGCTGACTATCGATGGTGCTGAACGTCTCATCCAGTCGGAGTTGTCGTTGCACCACGAGGTACGGTCAGCAGCGCAAAGAGTGCTGCAACGAGGACGGGCCTCTTCAGGCGCGTCATAGGAGGAACACCGTGTTTATTGCTTACGCCATCGTGACGATTTTTTTGGCTTTAGCGGTCACGGCTTCTGCGGCGGGGAAGTTACAACGAGCACCACGCATCGTCACCATGATGGCTGAGTTGAATGTACCGGGATCCTGGCTGCCATGGCTGGCTGCTGCGGAGATTGCCGGGGCAGTGGGTCTTCTCATAGGGTTCGCGCTTCCTGCGCTTGGCATCGCGGCGGCGGCAGGCTTGGTGGGGTATTTCGTTGGTGCGGTGTTTACTCACGTGCGGCTCAAGCGGTTTGACATCGGGCCGGCTGCTTTCCTGACTCTGGTGGCGCTTGCGGCGACAATCCTTCGCATCCTCACCTTGTGACCTCATGCCCAGCGGCCTACCGGACGGGGAGCCGGCACCATCCGATGGATCGTTACCCGAGCAAGCACTGGCTGGGGTGGGAGCTAGCTCTTTTGGTGTTTACGTTCACGTTCCTTTTTGTGCGGTGCGGTGCGGATATTGCGATTTCACGACTTATACGGCTGCCGAGCTGGGAGATGAAGCGTCCGGTGGTCGAGCCAGCCGGAGTGGTTATGCCGCTACCGCCCTCGCCGAGGTGGCGCTGGCTCGCCGGGTACTAGGCAAACCACCTCAAGCGCAGACGGTTTTTTTTGGCGGTGGTACCCCAACGTTATTGGATTCCGCTGATTTGATCCGCTTGTTGGATGGTATCCGTCACTATCTGGGTGTAGCGCCCGGAGCCGAAGTGACAGTGGAGGCTAACCCGGACTCGGTGACCCCGGAGAGTCTGCTGGCGTTACGGGAGGGTGGTTTTACTCGGGTGAGTTTCGGGGTGCAGTCTTTTGTACCTGAGGTGCTCGCCACGCTTGACCGCACGCATGACCCTAGCCGCGTGCCTCAGGTGGTCGAGTGGGCGCGGGCGGCGGGGTTAGATGTCAGCGTTGATCTCATTTATGGCACGCCGGGGGAATCGTTAGGTGAGTGGCGTCACAGCGTTCAGCAGGCTTTAGCGCTAGCTCCGGACCACGTGTCCGCTTATGCCCTCGTGGTTGAAGCGGGGACGGTGTTGGCTGTTCGCGTCCGTCGAGGTGACGTCCTGGCCCCCGATGATGACGACCTCGCCGATAAGTATGAGCTGGCCGACGAACTGCTGAGCGATGCCGGTTTCTCGTGGTACGAGGTAAGCAACTGGGCGGCACGGGCGCAGGCCCGCTGCCAGCACAATCTGGCGTACTGGTCGGACGGGGATTGGTGGGGGATCGGTCCGGGTGCGCACAGCCATGTTGGTGGGGTGCGCTGGTGGAACGTCCGACATCCTCGCCCTTATGCCGAGCGATTAGCTGCGGGCATGAGCCCCGCGCATGGCCGCGAAATTCTCGACATGAGCCAACAGCACATGGAAAGGGTGCTCTTAGGAGTACGTCTAGCCGAGGGGGTTCCGGTGCGAGACATCAACGACCCCACGCGGATTGATGTTCTGATCTCGGAAGGTTTGATTCATCCGGAAGTTCGTGCGACTGGGATCGTTGTCTTGACCCGTCGGGGACGTCTCCTCGCCGATTATGTCGTCCGGACTCTCACTCATTGAGGAAGGCCCGGAATACCTTGGGTGGCATGGCGCCGCATCAGGAACGCCGGTGCCATGCCACGCGAATGGGCTTAACTGACCATCGATGGTGTTAGCGGGTACTTGTACTCCTGGCCCTGGTTCGCTGCGACTGCTCCCATGATTAGCGTCACGAGGGCACCGATCAGACTGATAATGATCAGTGGCCCTCCGATGAGAGACCAAATTCCAAACGTGATTGGCATCAGAATAAGGTTCACGAAAATGAAGATTGTCAAAATGATTTGAAAATTCAATGCGTTGGCCGAGTGCCGCCTAGTAAAGGGGCCGCGGTCTTTGCAGACCAAATAAATGACGAGTGGGCCAATAAACCAAAGGATAAGAACAGATAAATGCGCTAACAATGCCCACGTGCGTTGATCTGATGGGCTCATCTGGCCCCCGGGGGCGGCATAACCTGGCCCCGGGGGTGGTGCCCCGTACCCTGGCCCGCCAGCCGGTGGTGGGGACCACCCTGCCGGCGGCGTCGGATAAGACGGCACTTGTGGAGCCGGTGGAGGGGTCGGGGTCGAGGGGGTTTGAGGGCTGGTCGGTCGCTGGGGAGGCTCGTGGTTAGCATCTGGTTGAGGCTGGTCGTTCATGAGTCCTCCGTGACGAAATCGATGAGCTCTTCTACTTTACCGAGTAATGCTGGTTCCAGGTCAGAGTAAGTGCTGACAGTGCTGAGAATCCACTGCCAACCCACGGCGATGTCTTCTTGGGTGCGATGTGGTCGTTCTAGATGAGCAAGAACCCCATTCTTCCATAAGAGGCCGCGTGGAATGACCGGCCAGTTCGTAAGTCCTAGCTGGGCTGGGCGTACCCCTTGCCAGACGTCAACAAACGGGTGCCCAACGATCAGGAGGTGCGGGGACCCGATGGTGCGCCGAGTTGCTTCGACGAGTCGCGATTCTTTGGATCTAGGTATCAGGTGGTCCACTAAAATCCCGAGCCGGCGGCCGGGTCCTGGGCCATGTTCACGGACTGCTTCGGCGAGATCATCGATGCCGTGCAATGGCTCTACGACAACACCTTCAATTCGCAGATCGGCGCCCCAAATTTTTTCGATTAGCTCCGCGTCGTGCTGGCCTTCTACCCAAATCCGACCAGCTCTGGCTACTCGGGCGCGAGCGTGCTGGACGGCAGTAGATCCGCTTGCGGTCCGAGTGGATCGAGTGGGCCCAGCTGATACCGGCGCAGTGAGTGAAACCGGTTTTCCATCGATGAGAAACCCTGGGCCGAGGGGGAAACCACGGCGTCGCCCATGGCGGCCTTCGAGGTGCACCACATGCATGCCGCCAGCTTTTTCCACTGCTACAACGGCACCGCACCACCCTGTTTCAGCATCTTCGACCACCAGATTAAGGTCGGCAGGCACAGAGGGTACGGGGGGCTTTTCGCCAGCCAACTTTCTTGCTGCTAAGACGTCCGAACCATACCGATCAGTCACCTATGGCATCTTAGCCCCGCTGTCATTGACCCCGCACAGGATTCGGCTGGCGCAGCATTGACGAGGACGAGTTATCCTTGGCACTCAATGGCAGGGAGTGCCAAGGAGAGCGGATGAACGAGGAACGGCGGATGGCCGTCTTGCGGGCCATCGTCGAAGATTACGTCGCGACCCGAGAGCCGGTGGGATCAAAGGCTCTCGTCGAGCGGCATCAGCTAGGTGTTTCCAGCGCCACGGTACGAAACGATATGGCCGTTCTGGAGGAAGAAGGGCTTATCGCTCAGCCGCATACCAGCGCGGGCCGGATTCCCACGGACGCGGGGTACCGCGTTTTCGTGGATCGGATCCACCAAATGCGCCCCATGACATCAGCGCAACGGCGAGCTGTCGCTGGTTTCCTCACTAATGCGGTGGGCCTAGACGATATCGTTGACCGTACGGTGCGGTTGTTGGCGTCTTTGACCCGCCAGGTTGCTGTCATGCAGTACCCCTCGCTAAGTCGGTCTACGGTCCGGCATGTGGAACTCGTTCCGGTGGGTGCCAGCCGCCTCCTGGTGGTGTTGATCACAGGAACAGGCCGAGTAGAACAACGGGTTGTTGACACACCAGTCATGATCGATGATGCGGTGCTTGGTGAGGTACGAGCACGAATTAACGCCTCGTCTGCTGGTCGGCTGCTTTCTGATGCGTCCCAGTCGCTCCAAGATTTGCCGGAGCTTTTCCCCGTCGCTGATCGCCCTCTCATTCAGGCGGTGGTCCGGACGCTGGACGAAGCCATGGTGGTCGAGCGGGAAGAGCGGGTTGTCATGGCGGGCACGGGAAATCTCACTCGGTTCGGCCCGGATTTTCCGAAAAGCGTTGGACCGGTTCTTGACGCACTAGAGGAGCACGTGGTGTTGTTGCGGCTCCTTGGTGAGCTGGCAGCGGAACGGCAACATCAGGTGGGAGTCCTGATCGGCGAAGAGATTGACCACGAAGGGCTACGGTCCACCGCGGTGGTCAGTGCCGGCTACGGTCGAGGTAGTGATCTCGTGGGAAGTGTCGGTGTATTAGGGCCCATCCGCATGGATTACCCCGCCACAATGGCTGCCGTCCATGCGGTAGCTCGATATGTGTCCAAGGTTCTAGATGAGTGACGTCAGCAGTCGCTCATGGACCGCCCATCAAGAGAAGGCCGAAGAAACTCAATCGTGAGTGATCATTACGAGACGTTGGGGGTGTCCCGCTCGGCCACCGCCGAGGACATCAAGAAGGCGTACCGCAAACTAGCCCGTCAACTTCACCCCGATGTCAACCCTGGGAACGAAGAGCAGTTCAAAGCAGTCAGTCATGCCTATGACGTGTTGAGTGATTCCGCAAAACGGGCATCCTATGATGCCGGCGGCGACCACATGCCTGGTGGTTTTGGTGCGGGCTTCTCTTTTACCGACATCATGGACGCTTTCTTTGGCGGTGGGGGTGGCGAGCGCGGGCCACGGTCACGGCGAGGTCGAGGTCAAAACGCGTTGATTCGAGTCCAGATCGACCTGCGCGATGCTGTATTTGGCACTGAGAAAGAAATTGTTGTCGACACCGCTGTGGGGTGTGAAACCTGTCATGGCGAGGGTGCTCAACCGGGGACTGGCACGCGCCCTTGTGAAGTCTGTGGAGGGCGCGGCCAGGTTCAACAAATGCAACGGTCTTTCATGGGAAATGTGATGACCAGCCGACCCTGTGGCACTTGTCAGGGCTTTGGCACGGTTATTGCCCATCCGTGTGTGCAGTGTTCGGGTGATGGTCGCGTGCGTTCCCGGCGGACAATGACGATCAAAATCCCGCCAGGTGTTGATTCGGGCACACGAATTCAGCTCGTCGGCGAAGGCGAGGTGGGTCCAGGGAATGGTCCGGCGGGTGACTTGTTCGTCGAAATGGCGGTTGCGCAACACCCAAGTTTTGTGCGCCGTGGTGATGATTTGCATGCCACGGTTGTTCTGCCGATGACTGCTGCCACGTTAGGCACGACCGTCACGTTGGAGACTTTGGACGGTGAGCAGGCCCTGGTCGTCGATGCGGGGACTCAATCAGGGCACGTCAGCACATTGCGTGGACTGGGCGTGGCCCGTTTACGTGGATCAGGGCGCGGAGATTTAATCGTGCATATGGACGTGATAACACCCAAGAACCTCGATGATGCGCAACGCGAATTGATCACTCAGTTGGCGGCGCTTCGTGGCGAGGAGCGTCCTGAAGCGCGTTTAGCCACCCAAGGCGGCGGGCTTTTTGGCCGGCTGAGAGATGCCTTCTCTGGTCGATGAGGTGACTCCTTCCGGAGCTAGCACCCCACCGCTTTTTTGGGTGGACCGCGAAGAACTAGCCCACCTCAGCAGTGGCGATCATGTGACCTTGGATGGCCCGCAGGGGCACCATGCGGTGACGGTACGTCGACTTCGAGTTGGGGCCGTGGTGGATATCGCAGATGGCGCATCCGGCGTCGTAGCGCGTGGGGTTATCCAGGACGTTACGACAGGGTCAGCCCGTATCGAAGTGCGAGACGTCCGGCGCGAGTCTGCTGCGCAGCCCCGTTTCGTGCTGGTGCAAGCTCTCGCGAAGCAAGACCGCGATGTGCTTGCGATTGAGGCCGCGACCGAAGTGGGAGTAGACGAGGTCGTTCCCTGGCAGGCCGAACGCAGCGTGGTCGCGTGGCGTGCCGATCGTGCTACTCGGGCGCACAATCGGTGGCAGCAGAGTGTCCAGGCGGCCAGCCAGCAGGCTCGGCGATCGGTCATCCCCACGGTTGCTCAGCTCACGCGACTCGATGAACTATGCACCCGAGTGACCAACGCTGCAACTGCCATCTTGCTCGATGGCGGCGCTGCTGAACCGCTCGTCGGCACGTCGTTGCCAGCATCGGGTGAGGTACTTCTCATTGTTGGCCCAGAGGGCGGGATTTCTCCAATTGAAAGCGCGGCTTTGATAGCCGCTGGGGCTACGCCTCGACGGTTAGGCCCTTACGTGCTGCGTGCTTCGACTGCGGGCCCCGTTGCCTTGGCCGCGTTGCTGTGCGGTGGGCGTTGGCGTGTTTCGCCAGTACCCTCCAGGTCATGACAGCAAACCTTGAGACACTGATCTCACCGCGTGATCCTGATTGTTTGTTCTGTCGCATCGTGATCGGTGATGTTCCCACCAACCTAGTCGCAGAAAATGAGAGCGCCATCGCTTTTCGTGACATTCACCCACAAGCGCCGGTGCACATTTTAGTGACGTCGCGGGCGCATCACCCCAACGTGTCAACCCTTGTTTATCATGACCCGCATGCATTGGTCGCTTTGACCGCACTGGCCGCGCAAGTAGCTGTTGATCATGCTGATGGTCATTACCGGTTGGTGTTCAATACTGGTGCCCAGGCCGGTCAGACCGTCGATCACGTGCACGGTCACGTACTTTCCGGCCGGGCTTTAACCTGGCCACCAGGGTGATGGTGTCTTGCTAGCTACCATGGAGCCACCTTTTTCGTTCATGCTCGTTCCTCTGGATGCTAAGGACTTTGGGTCACATTGGCCCGCCCATGACTGATACTGCTGACCCCCCTGGTGAATCCTCTGGTGCAGTACCACACCGGATCATCGTCCCCGCGCACGTCAATATGGTGTCGCTTTTGGGCCCGGGCGATGAATTGCTCCGTGTGATGGAGCGCATTTTCCCACGGCTGAACTTTCATGTTCGGGGCAATGAGATCACTGTCTCTGGTCCACCTAGTGAAGTCGCACTCGTAGCTCGGCTTGTTGACGAGCTCCTTGTCGTGATTGAGTCCGGTCAGCAGTTGACTACCGACGCGGTGGAGCGGTCTGTGATGATGTTGCGTCAGCAAACGAACGAACACCCAGCTGCGGTGCTCACTATGAATATCTTGTCCAATCGAGGTCGTAAAATCCGCCCGAAGACGTTGAATCAAAAGCACTATGTTGACGCCATTGATCACCACACGGTGGTTTTTGGGATTGGTCCGGCGGGGACGGGAAAGACTTATCTGGCCATGGCAAAGGCCGTGCAAGCGTTACAGGCCAAACATGTCAATCGGATCGTCCTGACTCGCCCCGCAGTGGAAGCGGGTGAGCGATTAGGTTTCCTCCCCGGCACGCTGACGGAGAAGATTGACCCATATTTGCGTCCGTTATATGACGCGCTTCATGACATGCTCGACCCAGACTCCATTCCTCGTTTGATGGCTGCCGGCACGATTGAAGTGGCACCGTTGGCGTATATGCGAGGGCGGACGCTTAACGACGCGTTCATTATTTTGGATGAGGCGCAAAACACCTCCCCGGAACAGATGAAAATGTTTCTCACCCGGTTGGGGTTTGGGTCAAAAATTGTGGTGACCGGTGATGTCACTCAGGTCGATCTGCCATCAGGAATGCAATCTGGCTTGCGGGTGGTGCAAAGTATCCTGCACGGCTTGGACGACGTTCATTTTTCGACCCTGAGCAGCAAGGATGTCGTTCGTCATCGGCTGGTAGGGCACATTGTTGATGCATATGGTCGGTGGGATGCCGAACAGGCGAGTGCACTTGATGCATCGGCTAGCCGAGCTGAGCAGCAGCCCCGGTCTGGTCGCCGGTGAGTATCGACGTCAATAACGAGACCACCTTCGCGGTGGATGCCGTGGAGCTCGTGGGCTTATCCCGATTCGTATTAGACAGCATGCGAGTACACCCACAAGCAGAGTTGTCGCTTGTATTGGTGGACGCAGCCGCGATGGAACGTCTCCATTTGCAATGGATGGACCTACCCGGCCCCACCGATGTGATGAGTTTTCCGATGGACGAACTTCGTCCAGGTAGCGATGACCAAGAGTCCGTGCCGGGCCTACTCGGTGATGTAGTCCTCTGCCCTGAGGTTGCGCAGCACCAAGCCACCCAAGCTGGGCACACATTTGCCGAGGAACTTCTCCTGCTCACCACCCATGGGATTTTGCATCTCCTCGGGTATGACCACGCTGAACCTGAAGAAGAAAAAGAGATGTTCGAGTTGCAGCGGAAATTGCTTTTGACGTTTCTCGCTGGCCGGGCCGCTGCACCTGATCACGGTGTCGATTCCAGGCGCGAGGGGAAACCGTGATCGAGGCGCCGCCAACAGTTCTCATCCCGGTAGCAATGACCTTGCTGATCGTGGCCGCGGTTTTCGCTGCAGTAGAGACGTCCCTTTCCCGGATTAGCCGGGTTCGGGCCGCTCAATTGGTTGATGACGGGCGTCGTGGTTCAGCCGCGTTGATGACTCTTGCCGCTGACCCCGCACCGGTGTTGTCGGTAGTGACTTTTGCCCGTGTGGTGGGTGAGGCATTCGCCGCAGTGGTCGTCACCGTCATCGTGATCGGGTTGGTTGAGGGCACGTGGGCGGCACTTTCGGTGGCCGCCGCGGTCATGGCGTTGTTGTCTTTTGTGGTGGTAGGGGTGAGCCCCCGGACGTTAGGGCGTCAGCACGCGGAGCGGTTGGCGTTACTTACAGCCCCTATGGTGCTGACCTTAATGAGGGTTTTAGGGCCGTTGGCTCGTCTGCTCGTGGCTTTAGGTAATGCGGTCACTCCTGGCAAGGGTCTGCCGGACGGTCCGTTCTCCACCGAAGCGGAACTGCGCGAACTCCTAGACTTAGCAGGGGAGAATGCTGTGCTCGAAGCCAGTGAGCGGCGGATGTTGACTTCGGTCATCGAATTAGGTGACACCGTTGTCCGGGAAGTGATGGTCCCGCGCACCCAGATGATCACCATTGATGCTGACCGTACTGTTCGACAAGCGCTGTCATTGTTTTTACGGTCCGGTTTTTCGCGTATCCCTGTGGTGGATGGTGACCCAGATGAGCTACTCGGGATTCTTTATTTGAAAGACGTCACTCGCACGGCGTTCCGGGACGGTTCCGATGGCCAAGCTTCAGTAGTGACCACGGTGATGCGTCCACCGGTGTTTGTGCCAGAAACTAAACCGGTGGACGATCTACTGCGGCAAATGCAGCGTGAGCAAAACCATGTCGCTTTAGTGGTTGATGAGTACGGTGGGATTGCTGGTTTGGTCACGATTGAGGATGTCCTTGAAGAAATCGTCGGGGAGATCACGGATGAGTATGACCGTGAGGTCGCCCCAGTGGAGGAGTTGACTGACGGCTCTTTCCGAGTGCGAGCATCACTGCCGGTTGATGAATTGGGTGCATTATTCGATATGGCATTGGATGACGACGAAGTCGATACTGTCGGCGGTCTGCTAGCGAAGCTGATCGGGCGGGTGCCGATCCCAGGGGCGTCCGCCAGAATTGACGGTTTAGAACTGACCGCCGAGCGGTTAGCTGGCCGCCGGCATCGCATCGCGACTGTAGTGGCTCGTGATCTCCGTCACGTGATCGCTAGAGATGAATCTCAAGCAATTGATCGAGGTACTTCAGGATCAGACGGTGAAGCTGCTCCGATGCCCGCCGGCGGGGAAGAATGAACTACGCCGACCCCTTGCATCGCAGCGGTTTTGCTTGTTTAGTGGGCCGGCCAAACGCAGGTAAATCTACTTTGACCAATGCGCTGGTCGGGCAAAAAGTCGCTATTACCTCAAGCAAACCGCAAACGACCCGGCGTGCAATTCGTGGCGTGCTGACCCGCCCTGACGCGCAACTCATTTTGGTTGATACCCCTGGTTTGCATCGGCCGCGGACTCTTCTCGGGCAACGCCTCAACGATGTGGTCCGGTCTACGTTGAGTGAAGTAGACGTGATCGGGTTTTGTGTGCCAGCGGATCAACGGGTCGGCCCGGGTGACCGATTCATTGCCGCTGAGCTTGCCCGCCTTCGGCGAGACGGGCTAGGCACTCCAGTTGTTGCGATCGTCACAAAGATAGATACCGCAGATCGCGCCCAGGTAGCTGAGCAGTTACTTTCCGTTGCTGGATTGGGCGACTGGGATGAGATCATCCCTACGTCTGCTGTGCGTGATGAGCAGGTTGATGTGGTGGCGAATGTCTTGTCAGGTCACCTTCCGCCAGGGCCATCGCTTTACCCGGATGGTCACCTCATGGATGAACCAGAAGCGGTGTTGGTTGCAGAGTTGGTCCGAGAGGCCGCTTTGGAGGACGTTCGCGACGAGTTACCGCACAGCCTGGCGGTAGTCGTCGAAGAAATGGTGCCCCGTCCGGATCGCCCCGATCATGACCCATTACTGGATATTCGGGTGGTGGTTTTCGTGGAGCGGTCGTCCCAAAAAGGAATCGTTATCGGGCGTGGCGGTGCCCGCCTGAAGCAGGTAGGGACTCAAGCCCGCCGTAGTATCGAAGCTTTGCTAGGCCAACGTGTCCACTTGGATGTGCATGTCAAAGTGGCCCCGGACTGGCAACGGGACCCAAAACAACTTCGTCGTTTGGGATTTTAACTTCCAGTGCCATCACTGTCATGTTTCAGTGAGTCGCTGTTTCGTAGCCCAGTTCAGTTTTACTGATGATCACACTTATTCTTAATCTCATGAGAATTGGTGTTTTCGGTGCGACTGGGCAAGTTGGTGGGGTGATGCGAGCGTTGCTCGCGGAGCGCAAGTTCCCAGCTGAGGAAGTGCGGTTCTTTGCTTCAATGCGGTCCGCCGGAAAGACACTGCCATGGGCGGGTAGTGAGGTCATCGTCGAAGATTCGGCGACGGCTGACCTCACTGGAATTGACATTGCTTTATTCAGTAACGGGAAGACCGCCTCCTTAGATCTCGCGCCAAGAGCAGCCGCTGCGGGCGCCATCGTGGTAGACAACTCAAGCGCCTGGCGGATGCACCCGCAAGTCCCTTTGGTCGTCACTGAAGTCAATGGATCAGACGTGGACGACACCCCCCTTGGCATCGTGGCAAATCCCAACTGCACCACCATGGCGGCAATGCCGGTGCTCGCACCGTTGCATCAAGCCGCCACCCTGACTCGGTTGTATGTCTCTAGTTATCAAGCAGTTTCTGGGTCTGGTGGGGCCGGAGTTGCTGAGCTTGATAGCCAAATCCGTGCCGTCGCAGACCAGGCCACCGGGCTCGCTTTTGATGGTCGGTCGGTGGGTCTCCCTGCGCCAACTGTTTATGCCAAGCCGATTGCCTTTAATGTCGTCCCGCTCGCTGGGTCCATTGTCGAGGACGGCAGCGGTGAAACCGACGAGGAGCAAAAACTCCGCAACGAGTCCCGGAAGATCCTGCATGCTCCCGACCTCAAGGTTGCCGCGACTTGCGTTCGGGTCCCGGTATTTACCGGCCACAGCATGGCGATCCACGCTGAGTTTGCTCATCCGATGACACCCAATCAGGCCACTGAGTTGTTGGCTGCCGCTCAAGGGGTTGAGCTCGCCGACATCCCTACTCCTCTTGACGCCGCTGGGCGCGATCCCAGTTACGTGGGTCGCATCCGTACTGACCCAAGCGTGCCCGACGGGCGCGGTTTGAGCGTGTTTGTGTCCGGCGATAACCTTCGAAAAGGGGCCGCGCTCAACGCTGTGCAGATCGCCGAGCTGCTTCTCGCTCGCCGTTTTTAACGCGCGACTTCATGACTCGCTTGGCGGCACCTTTCGTGGTGGACATTTGAGTTTGTCACCTGTTGGACTCTTGATACGCAAGCGGCGTACGGTAAGAACATGCGGATGGCACTCCTTCTTTATCGCCGCGGCGGGGCTTTATAACAGGCCGGCCCCTCGCCGCGGGTAGTGGTCTGCCGGTCGCTTATTCCGAGCACCAGCGCGCCTCACCGGTAAGGACCACATCGATGACTTCCTCGTTTAACACCCAAACTCACCATTCGTTTTGGGTGAATACCCCCCAGCGACCTAGCGCCATGCCGATTCACCGGTACCGCCAGTACGGTGAGGCCTTCACTGTTGATCTCCCAGATCGCACCTGGCCGTCCCGCACAATTGACCGTGCCCCCCGCTGGTGTGCGGTCGATCTTCGTGATGGCAATCAGGCCCTGATCGATCCGATGAACCCGGCGCGCAAACTGGCCATGTTCACCTTGCTGGTTCGGTTGGGGTACAAAGAAATCGAAGTGGGCTTCCCTAGCGCGAGCCAGACGGATTTCGACTTCGTCCGCCAGCTAATTGAGGGCGATCACATCCCCGATGATGTCGTCATTCAAGTTCTCACCCAATGCCGAGAGCACCTTATTGATCGGACTTTCCAGTCCTTGGTCGGCGCGAAGCAAGCAATTGTGCATTTCTACAACTCAACGTCCACTTTGCAACGTCAGGTGGTGTTTGGGTTAGACCGTGCTGGCATCACCGATATCGCTACTACCGGCGCACGGCTATCTCTGAAGTACGCGCAGATCCATACCCCAGACACCGACATCCGGTACGAGTATTCACCAGAGTCATACACCGGCACGGAGCTCGACTACGCCGTTGAAGTGTGCGGTGCAGTCATTGACGTCATCGATCCGAAGCCAGATCACCCACTCATCGTGAACTTGCCTGCCACTGTGGAGATGGCAACCCCCAATGTGTACGCCGACTCTATTGAGTGGATGCACCGGAATTTGCCGCGCCGCGATTCGCTCGTACTCAGCTTGCATCCGCATAATGACCGTGGCACGGGCGTGGCCGCCGCTGAGCTTGGGTACTTGGCCGGAGCAGACCGAATCGAAGGCTGTCTATTCGGTAACGGCGAACGCACCGGCAACGTGTGTCTAGTCACGTTAGGACTGAACCTCTTTAGCCAAGGCATTGACCCGCAGATTAATTTTCAGGACATCGACGACATCCGCCGTACCGTCGAATATTGCAATCAACTTCCAGTTGCTGAGCGTCACCCGTACGGTGGCGATTTGGTCTACACCGCATTTAGTGGTTCGCACCAAGATGCCATCAAGAAGGGCTTCGACGCGATGGCCGCCGCTGCAATCGCGGGTAGTACCTCCGTCGATGAAGCGGTGTGGGCGGTGCCGTACCTCCCGATCGACCCGAAAGATGTCGGACGCAGTTACGAGGCAGTGATCCGGGTCAACAGCCAATCAGGCAAAGGGGGAGTGGCCTATTTACTGAAGAACGAACACCATCTAGACCTCCCTCGTCGATTGCAAATCGAGTTCAGCGGCGTGGTGCAGCAGCGAACGGACACCCTCGGTGGGGAGGTCACTGGTGAGCAGTTGTGGACCGCTTTCATTGATGAATACCTACCCAACCCTGACCAACCTTGGGGTCGTTTTGCTTTACACGGCAGCACGTTAACCACCACGGACGACGGTCGGCATCAGCTTGACGTCCATTTACGGGACGCTACCGCGGAAACCCCAGACCTCTCCCTAACCGGTGCCGGTAATGGTCCGATCGCGGCTTTCACCCATGTGCTCGCTCAATGCGGGATTGATGTGCGCGTCCTGGACTACACCGAGCATGCACTCAGTGCGGGCGGTGACGCACAAGCGGCGGCGTATGTTGAGTGCGCAATCGGGGACCAAGTGTTGTGGGGAGTAGGAATCGACCCAAATATTGTTTCCGCCTCGCTGCACGCAATGGTTTCAGCAGTGAACCGTGTTTCTCGTGAACGAAGCAACAATCACCGGTAGTCATGGTGTGAGGTTATGGGCGGGTCTCGTGCGGTCATGACGCTTGCCAGGTCACAATGAGCGCGTGGGTTTGTACCGTGACGAAGGCGTAGTGCTGCGCACGCATCCCTTAGGGGAAGCCGATCGGATCATCACTTTGTTGACCCGCGAGCACGGCAAGATACGCGCTGTCGCGAAGGGGGTGCGTCGCACCCGGAGCAAATTTGGGGCCCGGCTGGAACCGTTTATGGTCACTGACGTTCAGCTCTACACCGGTCGTTCACTTGACACCATCACCCAAGCCGAATGCCTCGCGGGGTACGGCAGTCAGATCGTCTCGGACTACGCTCGGTACACCTCTGGGGCAGCCATGCTAGAGACTGCTGATCGACTCACAGAGGAACGCGAACCTGCCATTCAGCAGTACCTCCTACTCGTGGGTGGGTTGCGTTCGCTGAGCACGGCGGCACATGCCCCTGGCCTCATTTTGGACGCATATGTGCTGCGTTCGCTCGCTGTTGCTGGGTGGGCACCGAGCTTTCGGGATTGCGCTCGCTGCGGGCAGGAAGGTCCGCATCGGGCTTTTGGGGTCGCTTCTGGTGGGGCTGTTTGCCCGAGCTGCCGGCCCGCTGGGTCGGTCGCTCCGGCATTGCCGACCCTCGATTTGTTAGCGGCTCTCCTTGCGGGAAACTGGGCCGTTGCTGATACCAGTAACATCGCGCATCGCCGTGAGGCAAGTGGCATCGTCGCCGCTTACCTGCAATGGCATGTGGAGCGCGGTATTCGAGCGTTGCGATTGGTGGAGAGGGTATGAGAGGGAGGCCACGAAAAACTCGTGGGCTGGCATCGGTTTCCGTAGAGAATCCACCACCGCATCCGGACGGACTGCGCTCCCCATCGTTTCCCCCAGCGGGAATCCCTCGCCACATCGCCATTGTCATGGATGGCAATGGTCGATGGGCGAATAGTCGAGGTCTTACCCGCACCGAAGGTCATCTCCGAGGGGAAGCCGCACTCCTCGATGTTGTCGCCGGGGCGCTGGAAATAGGTGGTATCACCCACCTCTCGGTATATGCGTTCTCTACTGAGAATTGGCGGCGCTCGCCGGAAGAAGTGCGCTGGCTGATGGGTTTCAACAGGGACGTCATTCGCCGTCGGCGGGACCAGTTGCATGCTTGGGGAGTGCGAGTTCGCTGGGCTGGGCGGCACCCTCGCTTGTGGCGGAGCGTGGTTCGTGAGCTGGAAGCTGCGGAAGAACTCACCCAACACAACTCTCGGCTCACTTTAACCATGTGCGTCAATTATGGTGGCCGGGCTGAAATTGCGGACGCAGCTCGCGCCCTCGCTCATGATGTCGCTGCCGGACGGGTGCGACCAGGAGCGGTAGACGAACGTCTTCTCGCTCGTTACCTCGATGAGCCAGACCTCCCCGATGTCGATCTGTTCTGGCGTTCCAGCGGAGAGCTGAGGACCTCAAATTTCCTGTTGTGGCAGTCCGCGTATGCGGAGATAGTCGTCGATGACGTGTTATGGCCTGATGTTGATCGGCGGCATTTATGGCGAGCCATCGAGATGTTCACTCAGCGGGAACGCAGGTATGGCACTGCGACAGATACCCCGGTGAAATCTCAGGCCGACCACATTTCGACTCACCGCACTTCGGGTGACTGAGTGCAACTGGTCAGGCTGAGCGTGCGATTGGATTGCCAAGATTAAAACCAGTCGCATCACTAGCGGGTGAACAGGAAATAGTTGGGTGCTCAGTGAGCGGGACACGTCCCAAAGAGTTCAATGGTGTGACTGACGTCGCGGAAGCCGTGCTCGTCGGCGATCCGACTAGCCCAGCGTTCCACTGCCGGGCCAGCGACTTCTTCGGTTCGACCACATACTCGACACACCAGATGGTGGTGGTGGCCACTGGTGCGGCACCAGCGATACACCTGTTCGCCGTCGTTCGTTCTGAGAGTGTCGACGACCTCATCGTCGGCTAGACTCTGTAAAGTCCGGTACACGGTCGCTAGTCCAATCCCATTCCCTTGGTGACGTAACCCCGCGTGCACTTGCTGAGCGGATAAGAAACCAGCCTGTTCTTCTATATAGGTGCTGACCGCTTCCCGCTGTTTGGTCGCTCGTCGAATGGGTGTGCTCGTCTCCATAGCTGTCATCCTTTCAGCTATCTCACAATTCCATGAGCCCACGGGTATTCAAGCTCGGTCTAGGAAACTTGAGGGGGAGCTTAATGAAGCGCCGAGTCGGGCTCCCGTCGAACGTGAGTGGACTCTTGAACTGGGTGGTCGTGCTCGTCGTAATGGTCACCATGTTGAGCATGAAGGTGCCCGTTGTGAAGGTAATCCACATGCCCGTCATGTTCTATTGCTGGGTGTCCGCAGTCTGCGCCATGTTCATGTTCGTGGTGATGTTCGGCTTCCTGGTGCCACCGAGAAAAAACAAAACCCCATAACGCCGCCCCAAGCGACACCGCAACAAAGACTGCTACTGCGAGGACAACGATGGTAGCCCCGGATGGCGTCCCGCCAGCAAAACTCACCATGATGCCGGCCACGCTGATTGCGCCGCCGCTTAAGGAAGCTACTACCAGGGTGGCTCTAAAACTCCGCGCGAGGTGTTGCGCGATCCCCGCCGGCAGCACCATGAGAGCGCTAATGAGCAGCAAACCAACGATGCGCATCGAAACGACGACAGTGACAGCAGTCAAGGTGGCCAGGGCGAGATTCAGGGCAAGGACTGGAAGCCCCACCGCCCGGGAATAATCGGGGTCACTTGCGACAGCAAACAGTCGGGGGGCCAACGTGATGACGGTGACTAAAACGATCACCGTCATCACGGCAAAGACGATGATGTCCGCACTGCTTGTGGTGGTGATGGCACCGAAGAGGTAGCCCGTCAAAGTGGTGGGGGTACCCGCCGGTGCGACCGAAAGCAGGAGCACTCCGCCACCGATCCCCCCGTAAAACAGTGCGGCGAGAGCGACGTCACCCCCGGTGCGACCAGACGATCGGATTAATTCCAAGGTAATCGCCGCCGCCACTGATACCGCGAGTGCAGTCCAGACGGGGGCTGTCCCGGTGAGTACACCAGCGGCAACCCCTACGAGCGCAACGTGGCCGATTCCATCACCGATCAGGGCTAGCCGACGTTGGATTAAGAAAACTCCGATCAGTGGAGCTGTCAGCCCGACCAGAAGGCCCGCAAGCAAAGCACGTTGGCCAAAGTCGTATTGCAGAATCTCAATCATGAGTGTTCCGGCAGGGGAGTGAGCGGGGGCTCGGTAATTCCTGGGCGTATTCGGGATGATGAGGTGTCAGACAATGGTTCTGCGGGCCTGGTGAGTGTGGCTTCAGCGCTGATACGTCCTTCATGCAAGGTGACAGTTCGGGTGAGAACATCCCGGAGTGGTTCGACGTCATGGGTGATGATTAGGAGAGGAACTCCCGAGGAAGCTAACCGACGGATCACCTTTGCGAGCGCCTCCCCGCCCCCACGATCCACGCCAGCTGTCGGTTCATCCATCACAATGATGTCGGGATTCGCCGCTAGTGCGCGAGCAATTAAAGTCCGGCGTTGCTGCCCACCGCTGAGCTGAGCTACTCGGTGTTGACTCAGCTCGGAAAGCCCCACGGAGTCAATAGCAGAATTGACTGCGGTGAGATCAGCTGCCCGAGGCCGGCCCCACCAGCGCATGAGCGGGAGCCGGCCAGCAAGGACTACTTCGCGGATAGTCACCGCGAGGCTAGTGCTCAGCGAATGATGTTGTGGCACGTAGCCGATATGTGTCCGGTCCCGGCGGGACCGGATCGGGACGCCGTTGATGTCAATTTGGCCACTGATGTGAGGGGCAAGGCCTAGTAACCCACGGACTAGCGTGGTTTTACCAGACCCGTTATGCCCAAGGAGGCCAACAACCTCACCATCGCCGATGGTGAGGCTCACATCACGGACAACAGGGCGGTCGTGATACCCCACGTTGAGCCCGGTGAGGCGAATTACTGGAGGGCGCACCGGCGAGCCCTCGCCATCCTTGGCGCTGATAGTCATTAACGCTGAGGATACGCTCGCCGGTGCGGTCGCACTTGTCATCCGCAGTTTTGCCCCTTTTGGAGCGAGGTGAGGTTTGCCCGCATGATCTCAAAATAATTCTTGCCAGCTGATTCTTCAGACAACCCTTCGATGGGGTCAAGGACGGCGAGGCGGGCGCCCGTCTCATTTGCGACGGTCTCAGCAATTGCCGGACTCACAAGAACCTCCGAATAGATGGTGGTCACTTTCTGCTCGGTCACGAAGTCGGCAATCCCCGCCAAATTCGTCGCGTTTGGCTCAACTTCCGGTGCTAAACCAGTGATGCCGCGTTGTTGTAGTTTGTAACGCCGGGCGAGATAACCGAAAGCGTTATGGCTCGTCACAAGATTTCTATCGGTGCAGGAATCAAGAGTTTTGGTGTACTCGGCGTCAAGAGTGGTCAGCTCTGCGCGAAGTTTGCTGAGTGATTCATTAAAAAGGGTGGCATCCGCGGGTGAGACTTCGACCATTTTTGCGGTGAGGGCAGTGGCTACAGCATCCATCCGGGTCGGGTCAAGCCAAAAGTGTGGATCTGTGCTCCCGGCCTCCTCTTTTTCCTCCTGCCCCTCCTCTATGGGGGTATAGGTGAGATCAAGGTCGGCGCCGTCAGCGGCGTTGAAGACCTTTGCTGGCCTCGCCGTGGTGATTCCCTCATCAACCGCGGGTTGGAAATCAGCTAAATAAGCCACCAGATCCGCATTTTGGATGGCGGCGACGTCGCTAGCAGTGAGTTCGAGGTCGTGTGGCTCCGCGCCGGGTTTCGTCAAGTTTGTGACTTGAACATTGCTGCCCCCAATGCGTTCAGCGAGGTACTGCAATGGATAAAAACTGGTTGTGATTTTCACGGGCTCTGACGTGGCGCCCGCATTATTCGTGGTGGTGTTGTCGTCATTAGCACCACATGCGGAAAGGGCAACAAGGGCAGCGAGGCCAAAAGCAACTCGGGTCTTCATGAAAACAATTCTCATTCGCAGAGTTAAGGAATGTCAACTTCACCGTGCGGGCAAGGAAAAGTGACTGTTAAGACACTCAGCGTTACTCAACGGGCGGCGTCAAAATATCCGTGACGTTCAAATGACAAACGTCACCCAATGTCATGGTCAGGGGCCAAATATTTGCGCTGTAGTCATTGCGGCAGCAACCACGAAAATCGCGGCCCGCCCCCAGCGCTCAATAGTGGTAAAAAGTGGCCAGCCCAAATACAGAAACCATCCAGCAAGTAAAGTCACCACCCCGGTACACACTGCCCCTAAAGTCCCTCCGACTACTACTCCAAAAACTAAAGGAATAACAACAATCAAAAAAGCAACCAGGGTGGGGATTTTGCTTAGGTGAGTCAGCAACGGCAAGCTCGCTCGTTCGACGCCGCGGCGCACCCGCGAGCGATCATTTTTGCTTGACGAAGTACTTTTAGTCGATACGAAAGACACCACCGCATTGTCGCACTTGTCGCTGACTCATCGCTTGGCTTTCGTCGTTGGTCAGGGGGTAAGCCGTCGTACAGTGCGCTTTATGCCTCTTCTCGTTGTTACTCGTTACGTGATAACCGATCTTGACGCGTCTCATTTCACTGACCGCCTCGATGATGCTTTGGTGGCACTGAGCGATCAGCCAGGGTGCCGCCGAGGGTTTGTTGGGCGCTCTCCTGATGACCCGAATTGGTGGGTAATGCACACCGAATGGGAAAGTATCGGAGCTTATCGTCGTGCGTTGTCAGCGCAGGAAGTAAAACTGCGTGCTGTTCCGGTGATGTATCACGCGGTGGATGAGCCAACGGCGTATGAAGCTCTCCTGGAAACTGGGCCGGATCGTCATTATCGAATGGAAAGCGACCGCGCTTCAGACGCGTCTACCGCGGGTCCTAGTCGCTGATTAAGCTGATGAGCCGGAGGGCTCCTGGGATCTGCGAATGCCCTGGTAAACCCGGTATCCTAAAGAACTGTCCCTGGGCCTCTCAGGTCATCACCTTCCATCTTCAGGAGAGTTCGTCGTGGCCGCCGCGTCTTCGTCTCGGATCGATGTCGTTGTCAATCTTGCTAAACGGCGTGGTCTCGTTTACCCATGCGGGGAGATTTACGGTGGTACAAGATCAGCCTGGGATTACGGTCCTTTAGGCGTGGAACTCAAGGAAAACGTCAAGCGTCAATGGTGGAAGGCCATGGTGACGAGTCGAGATGACGTTGTTGGCTTAGATTCATCGGTCATTTTGCCAGCCCAAACGTGGTCCGCGTCAGGGCACGTAGAGACTTTCACTGACCCGCTCACGGAATGCCAGCATTGCCACCGAAGGTTTCGCGCCGACCACCTTCAAGAAGGCCACGCAGCCCGAAAGAAAATCGATGATCCAGCTTTGGTTGAGCTCACCGATGTGGCGTGCCCGCATTGCGGGACGCGAGGCGCGTGGACTTCTCCACGTGCTTTTAGCGGACTGCTAAAAACTTATCTCGGCGCTGTTGATAATGAAGCAGGCTTGCATTATCTGCGACCAGAGACCGCGCAAGGGATCTTTCTTAACTTTCTCAATGTGATGAATTCTTCTCGTAAAAAACCGCCCTTCGGGATTGCCCAGATGGGTAAAAGTTTCCGCAACGAGATCACGCCAGGAAATTTCATTTTTCGTACGCGAGAATTTGAGCAGATGGAAATGGAATTCTTCGTGGAGCCCGGTACTGACGCCGGGTGGCATGAAGAATGGCTCGCGTTACGCACGAAGTGGTACGTGGATTTAGGAATTTCCCCCAACAATCTTCGGCACTATGAACATCCGAAAGAAAAATTGTCGCACTATTCCACCCGAACGGTAGACATTGAATACCGATTTCAATTTCCCGGGGGTGAGTGGGGGGAGTTAGAAGGTATCGCTAACAGGACAGATTTTGATCTGAAAACTCACAGTACACACTCGGGTACTGACTTAAGCTATCTCGATCAAGCAACGAACCAACGGTGGACCCCATACGTCATTGAACCGGCCGCTGGTGTGGGACGTTCCGTGATGGCTTTTCTCTTAGATGCTTACACCGAAGATGAAGCACCAAACACAAAAGGCGGCGTGGACAAACGAGTGGTGCTTCGGTTAGACCCTCGATTGGCTCCAGTCAAAGCGGCTGTCCTGCCATTGTCACGTCACGCCGATCTTTCCCCAAAGGCTCGGGACTTGGCGGCATCCTTGCGGCGACACTGGAATGTTGATTTTGATGACGCGCAGGCGATTGGGCGCCGTTACCGCCGTCAGGATGAGATTGGTACGCCGTACTGCCTCACCCTTGATTTCGACTCTTTAACTGATCACAGTGTCACGGTTCGAGAACGAGACTCAATGCGTCAGGAACGGATTGCCATGGATCAAGTGGAGTCGTACTTGGCGTCGCGGCTGGTGGGCTGTTAGTCGCGACGCGGAGGTTAGGGCCTGCGGTCGAGCAGCGGCGTTTCCCCAGGAGGAATGTCACGGTGTTTTCCACAATTCACCATAAGCTCCTTCGTCCTTGGACCATAACCCATCACCGTGAATCACGGAGGTGGTCGCTATGGCGGATTCAATGCGAGCCGCTCTTGGTCACTACGGCGAGCAGGTCGCCGTAGCCCATTTGCGGGAACAAGGTTTTGAGATCCTCGATCGCAATTGGCGCTGTGATCTTGGTGAGCTGGATGTCATTGCACGTGATGGTCAATGTCTTGTTGTCTGTGAGGTCAAAACTCGGCGGTCATTGGTGTGTGGTCACCCCAGTGAGGCGGTTACTCCACACAAAGCGGCTAGGCTTCGTCGCCTTACTATGCGCTGGCTTGCTGAAACAGATCTTCATCCTAGGCAAATTCGTATTGATGTGATCTCGATTCTGCGCCCCTCAGCAGGTCGTGCTCATATCGAACATTTGCGGGGCATTTGATGCCGCTAGGGGTTACGCAAGCAATCGCTCTAGCTGGTCTTGATGGTTACTTGGTGGACGTCGAAGCGGATGTCGCCAACGGTTTACCGGCATTTACCATCACCGGGTTGCCCGACACGGCGCTAGGTCAGGCGCGCGACCGGGTTCGAGCCGCATGTGGCAATGCAGGGTTTCCGCTACCGCCTCGGCGCATCACGGTCAACCTCTCGCCGGCGTCCCTACCAAAAATTGGTACTGGGTTTGATGTAGCGATTGCCCTGGCAATTCTGGTTGCGGCAGGTGTTGTTCCTGCTGAGCCAGTGCGGGCAACAGTTCATTTAGGGGAGTTGGGCCTAGATGGGCGAATTCGCGGGGTGCGGGGGGTTTTGGCGGCCGCCCTTGCTGCGGCCCGCGCGGGGATCTCAAACATGGTGATCCCCGCGCGGAACATCAAAGAGGGTGAGTTAGCTCCAGGTCTGGCTGTTCGTGGAGTGAATTCTCTCGCTGAGCTGATTGCTGACTACCGCGGCGAATCGGTTCCCGCAGATCTAGCTCCCATGGAAGTGGCGCCGCATGAGATGAACGAACCTCAGCACGTGCTGGCTTCCCCGAGCTGCAATGGCCCGACTTCAGCAGGGGATCTTTCGCATGTGCTGGGTCAAGCAGAGGCGAAACATGCGGTAGAAGTTGCTGCCGCTGGTGGGCATCACCTTTTACTACTTGGCCCACCAGGAATTGGCAAAACGATGTTGGCGTCTCGGCTTCCTCACCTTCTTCCGGACTTAGCCCCAGAGGAAGCATTAGATGTGACGGCTATTCATTCTCTGGCGGGTTCGTTACCGATGCACTCCGGCTTAATCACAAGGCCCCCTTTCGTTAGTCCGCATCACACTGCTAGTGCCGCTGCAATTGTGGGTGGTGGTGCTGGCATACCAAAGCCAGGAGCAATTTCCCGAGCACATGATGGGGTTTTATTTCTTGATGAAGCACCAGAGTTCGCTAGCCGCACTTTGGATGCTTTACGTCAGCCACTTGAAGAGGGCGAAGTAGTAATCCACCGTGCATCCGGGTCGGCTCGGTATCCGGCACGTTTTCACCTTGTCTTGGCAGCGAACCCCTGCCCGTGTGGGCGTGCGACCGGCAAAGGTGATGACTGTGTGTGCACCCCGATGGTTCGACGACGGTATCTGAGTCGCCTCTCTGGCCCTTTGCTTGATCGCATCGACTTACGGGTTTGCCTGCTGCCGGTAGGGCGGTCGGTGCTTGCTAGCGCGTACACCGCGGAGGGGAGTCAGGTTGTGGCTCGGCGAGTGAGACTTGCACGGGAATGTCAACGCGCGCGTTGGTCAGCAACGCCTTGGCGGCTCAACGCACATGTCCCTGGTCACGTGTTGCGTCAAGCGCCTTGGCGACTCCCAACGACCATACGACACTCTCTTGACCGGGCAGTGGAGCGGGGAATGATTACCATCCGTGGTTACGACCGAGTGACGCGCACTGCGTGGACGCTAGCCGATTTAATTGGCCGCACGACACCGAGCCAGTCCGAAGTTGATCAGGCGTACGCCATGCGCCATAGCTCGGGGATCATGCCATGAGCGCGTTCGATTTTTCTGATGAACGCCTCGCTCGGATCATGTGGAGTGCAATAGCCGAGCCAGGTGATCGCCGCCTTGCCCAGCTAATCGCGCAGATCGGCCCAACCATTGCCTTGCATGGGTTAGTGGAACGAGATATCCCTTGGATGGCACGGTATCGCGTCCGCTTCCCGCACATTAGTCCTGAACGTGAGTTGGCCCAGTTCAAGCAACTTGGTGGGCGAGTGGTTATTCCCTCCGACGATGAATGGCCGATGAGTTTGGCGGCACTTAGTGCGCCGCCGCCGTGCCTATGGCTTCGTGGCCCGTTGTCATTACAACATCTTGAACAACGATCAGTGGCTATTGTTGGAGCCCGAGCGGCGAGTGCATACGGGGAGCATGTCGCAGGGGAAATTGCGGCCGGTGTGGCTGACCGAGGGTTCGTTGTGCTCAGTGGGTTGGCCTACGGCGTTGACGCCGCCGCGCACCGAGCAGCAATTCATCAAGGTCGCTCAGCGGCAGTTCTCGCCGGAGGAGCAGATCGCCCTTACCCACGTGGTCATGATCGTTTAATGGCCAGTGTGATGTCTGAGGGAGTAGTTATGAGCGAAGTTCCACCTGGTTCGGCGCCAACAAGGGGCCGTTTTTTGCATCGCAATCGTCTCATCGCCGCCTTAGGCCAGGGCACCGTGGTGGTCGAAGCAGCTATTCGTAGTGGTGCATTGAACACGGCTCGGACGGCTGCGCATTTGGGCCGCGTGGTGGGAGCAGTTCCAGGGCCCGTGACCGCGCCTGGGTCTGCTGGTTGCCACGAACTTATTCGTAGCGGCCGTGCTGTACTGGTGACAGACGCAGACGAGGTCGTGGATCTCGTTGGCCGGCTCGGCGATGACGCCGCGCCATCTCGGGCTACCACTTCCTCAATCCGGGACGGCTTGGACGAGCTCACTTCTCAAGTTCTTGATGCGGTACCCGTACGCGACTCCAACTCCGCAAACCAGATTTGTATCGCCGCTGGTCTTGATCTCCCTACGGTCCAATCGGCATTAGGTCGATTGTCGCTCCTCGGGCTAGTCAGCCAGCAAGACGGAGGGTGGCGGTTGGCGCGTCGTGGCAATTCGCATCATGGTGCGGACGTACTGTGCTGATGTGGACGTGACGGATATCGATGCCTTTGCCCGCTATTTGAGCGTTGAACGCAATCATGCGCAGCTTACAGTCCGCGCTTACATATCAGACATCAACGATTTGAACTCATTCGCAGCCAAACAGGGTCTTCGACTGGATGACACCACGTTGCCGGTTCTTCGTTCCTGGTTGGCGGGTATGACAAAGGCAGGGCTTTCTAGGGCCACGGTTGCTCGCCGAGCCGCTGCCGTTCGGGCTTTTTTTGCCTGGCTAGCACGGACTGGCAGAATTTCTCGTGACCCTGCGCTGCGCTTAGTGGCTCCACGCCGAGACCATGCGCTTCCTGTTGTTTTGTCTCGTGACGATGCTGCTCGGCTCATTGACGCAGCTGAGCAGGGCACGCAAGGCGACCCGATCACTTTACGGAATCGTGCTGCTGTTGAATTGCTCTACTCCAGTGGAATTCGAGTAGGTGAACTTGTCCGATTAGATGTTGACGACGTCACTATCTCGCAGCGGGTGTTGCGCGTCTGGGGTAAAGGTGGGAAAGAGCGGGTTGTTCCATTTGGTGTGCCGGCTATGCGCGCCCTCGAAGCGTGGCTCACGCAAGGGCGCCCCGTGGTAGCTACTGAAGTAAGTGGTCCAGCTCTTCTGCTAGGGCGCAGAGGTCGTCGAGTCGACCAGCGACAAATCCGTTCCGCTGTGCACGTCCTTGGTGCTCAGATAGGGCAGCCACATGTTCGTCCTCATGACTTGCGGCATTCCTCAGCTACCCATCTTTTGGATGCAGGAGCTGACCTCAGAATCGTTCAGGAACTGCTTGGTCACGCTACGCTCACAACGACGCAGATTTACACCCACGTCACCGTCGAGAGGTTAAGGGCTAGCTATGAGCAGGCGCATCCGCGAGCCTGAGGAGAGTACCGCTAAAGCTGAGCGCCAAGAAGGAGATGGTGCACCGCCCGGGAGGTCAGCCACAGCCACAGCAATGTCTTCGGTCAGCGTTGTCCCGGCGACGCCCCCAGGGACTTTAGTCACGGTTGAGGATTCTCCGGATGGAGAACCGAACGAGGCAGACCAGATAGCCGCCGCCAATGCGGAGGCACTCGCCCAGCTCTGGCGAGACTACAAGGCAACTGAAGATTTAGCTCTTCGAGAAAAACTCATTCTGCACTATTCGCCGATGGTCAAATACGTTGCGGGTCGCGTGGGAGTGGGGCTTCCTTCAAATATTGATCAAGCAGATCTCGTTTCTTACGGCATTTTTGGCCTCATTGACGCGATCAAGAAGTTTGACATTGAGCGGGCCATTAAATTCGAGACGTATGCGATTTCACGTATTCGCGGCGCGATCATTGATGAACTCCGAGCAATTGATTGGATTCCTCGTTCAGTTCGCCATAAAGCACGCGAAGTCGAGCGTGCATATGCCGAACTCGAGGGTGAACTGCGCCGTAGCCCAAGTGAGCCGGAAGTAGCTGAGCGGCTAGGGATAAAACTCGGCGATCTTCATCATATTTTTAGTCAACTTTCTTACGTGAACGTTGTCGCGCTTGACGAATTGCTCAATGTTGGTGGCGAAAAGGGTGATTCTCTGACACTAGGAGACACCCTCGAAGACAAGGGCGCCGAAGACCCAGTCCTCGCTTTTGAAGGTGAAGAAACAAAGTTTCTATTATCTCGGGCAATTAACCAACTCCCGGAACGAGAAAAGATTGTTGTGACGTTGTATTACTACGAAGGACTGACTCTTGCTGAGATTGGTCAAGTTCTCGGTGTGACGGAATCGAGAATATGTCAGATGCATACCAAAGCAGTTCTTCAGCTTCGAGCCAAAATTACAGAAGTGACGTCGGCCGGCGAGGACTAATTAGTCGAGAGGTGTCAAGTGTTGGTGCTCCGTAAGCTTGGCTTAACTGTGGTCGAGTTTGCAGTAGTGCTTTCTCTCAAGTGTGTTACAGGGTGGCTTACGAGCGTTCTTATGGCGACACCGGCTTCCCGAGGATCTCTTTACCGTCATTCCGGATGTATTCTGGTTGCTCGCGCAATTGGCTGTGGAATTTGATAAAAAGATTGAGACACTAGACGTTTTAACAATTTCGGGGTGCGACAAATGGCGCCAGGTCCTTCTCAGTCCAAGGGAAGCAATACAGGTGGGCCAAGCGTCAGCATAAAAAGCGGATTGAAGTACTGATCCCCTCGCCGCAGCCCCCAGTGAAGGCAGATCTGTGGCGCGCAATGACTGGGATTACTAGCAAGAATCCCAATTTTCTCCCCAGGCCTTACGTTAGTGCCGACTGGGAGTCGATGGTCAACTGGTTCGTATGTGGTCCGCAGTCCGGTCTCGTGGATGACCGTAATGACTCCACGATGAGCAATTCTTCCCGAAAACCCAATCCGACCCAACGCTGCTGCACGAACCGCCTGACCAGAGGATCCCACTAAATCGACCCCGCGGTGACCGGCGCTCCATGGCGTGGGGGGAGCTCGGAACGGCGCAGCCACCGCGGGAGTTGGTTCGAGCGGCCATCGCCATGGTGCCGTTGCCGCTGAGCCCCGGGGATTGGGCATTTCTGGCGAGAAAGCCGGTTCGGACAGAGTTGGCCCTGCCAATGCGACTAGCCCAGATGCCACGGCGAGTGCTATTCGAACCATGTGACGATTCTTATCGGCCATCACAGGAAACCCTGGCATGACAGGCAAGAACTGTGGATAATCTCCTTTACTCGCTCCTGGGGGGAAGGAGCCGATCCAGCTCCTTGCTGTGGCCTTAACTTGTTGTGGCCTTAACTGACATAGATTCAGTAATTTTATTTGATGGGAGTTCATTCATTCCTTTCACCCCCTTTCATTTAGGACCCGGTGCTTTATTTAAATCAATTGGAAATGCGAATTTCAGCTTTTTGGTCTTTGGGGGCTCTCAGATACTGATGGACATCGAACCTTTGGTGAAAATTCTTCAGGGAAAGTTGATCTTTCACGGATATAGCCACACCATTGGCGGGGCTGTTCTGATTGGATTTCTGTCTGGCTTAATTGGCAGGCCTGTTGTCGCTCTAACTTTTAAGATATTTAATTTAAAGAATACGTTTATTAGTTGGAGAACAGCTTTTTTGTCTGCTTTTTTGGGGACATTTTCGCACGTAGCGATTGACGCGACAATTCATATAATATGAGACCCTTCTGGCCCTTGACAGACAGTAATCCTTTGCTTGGCATCATTCGTATGCGGGAGTTGCTGGTATGGTGTGTCATTCTTGGTATTGCAGGATTTGCATTGTGGCTTTTCCGTTTTTTAAACAGTCAGAAAAAGGGGTAAACTCTTAGATTTTTATTAGGCTTAAAGTGTCTAGATGCCCATTTTCAGCAATATGAGTATCCGTTTTTCGCCAATGATTGAGTATCCGCGCAAACAGGTTGATTATGCGTCGCAGCTGCCTGCCGTACCATGGTTGTTACGTCCGGCTTCGGTCGGGCGAATTCGCGTGTCCGCTCACTGCAGTCAGAGCCTTAATGGTTCTGCTCAGGGCGTCACTTTCGGTCCGCCTCGCTGGATAGCAATGTTCAAGCGAAGGCGGTCAGTTCGTCGCGGGCACCAGGTGCTACCAACCGGCCGGTTGGTAGCTGAAACCGGACAAAGGATTTGCCATGGCTGTAGTGACCATGCGCCAACTGCTCGACAGTGGCGTGCATTTTGGGCATCAGACCCGCCGATGGAACCCAAAGATGAAGCGGTTCATTTTTACCGAGCGCAACGGAATTTACATTATTGACCTTCAGCAGTCGTTGGGGTACATCAATACAGCTTTTGATTTCATTAAACAAACGGTCGCGCACGGCGGGACGATCCTGTTTGTCGGCACGAAAAAACAAGCCCAGGAAGCGGTTGCGGAACAGGCAACTCGGGTCGGCATGCCGTACATCAACCAGCGTTGGTTGGGTGGCATGTTGACTAACTTCAATACAGTGCACAAGCGGTTACAGCGCCTCAAGGAGCTTGAGCTTATTGATTTTGCTGACGTCGCTGGTAGCGGGCGAACCAAAAAAGAGCTTCTAATACTCCGGCGTGAAAAAGAAAAGCTGGAGCGCACTTTGGGTGGCGTACGTGAAATGGCTAAGGTCCCCAGCTTGGTGTGGATTGTTGACACCAAAAAAGAACATCTTGCGGTTGACGAGGCTCGTAAGTTAGGCATTCCGATCGTGGCAATTCTGGACACCAACTGTGACCCTGACGAGGTCGATTACAAGATTCCTGGTAACGATGACGCGATCCGGTCCGTCACTTTGTTGACCAGGGTTGTTGCTGATGCGGTAGCCGAGGGTCTTCTCTCTCGTTCTCGGGGCGCTGAAGCAGGGGAGACCTCCGGTTCGCAAGGTGCCACTCACGATGAGCCGTTGGCTGAGTGGGAACGCGAACTGCTTGCTGGTGAGCAGACTAAAACCACGCAAGAAGCAGAAACCGCAGGGGTTGATGCCGTTCCTAGCCCGTCTCACACACCTGACCAGGCTGCCGAAGCGGATGCGTCGTCGCCAGAGTCTTTGGACTCTGCTTCGGCTGATCCTGTCACCGCGGCACAATCCTGACCCATCGTCATCTGCGAGGAGAAATTGACCACTATGGCGAATTACACGGCGTCCGATATCAAGGTGCTTCGTGCGCAGACCGGCGCAGGGATGCTTGACGTCAAGAAAGCGCTCGATGAAGCTGACGGCGATCACGCAAAAGCGACTGAGATCCTTCGCGTGAAAGGCCAAAAAGGCGTCGCGAAGCGTGAAGGACGGGACACAAGTAACGGTCTTATCGCCCTTCACGTCTCGGATGGCGTCGGCGTTCTCGTCGAGGTCAACTGTGAAACGGACTTTGTCGCCAAAGGCGAAACCTTTCAAAACGTGGCACAACGTGTGCTTGATCAGGCAGTCACCAGCGCATCAAAGGACGTTGACGCATTACTGGCCTCCGTCATTGACGGCACTTCTGTTCGCGAGGTCGTGGACGATGCCAACGCGGCCATTGGCGAGAAGATTCAGATTCGGCGACTAGCTCGGGTTGAGGGAGCTGCGGTTGCTTCTTATGTGCATCGCACCAGTCCTGATCTCCCCCCACAAGTAGGAGTGCTGTTCGCTACTGACGGGGACTCGCCGGTAGCACGGGACGTCGCCATGCATATCGCGGCGATGAATCCGCTTTATCTCACCCGGGAAGATATCCCGGCTGAGGTGGTCGAAACCGAACAGCGCATTGCTGAGGAAACCGCTCGTAATGAAGGAAAACCGGAGGCGGCACTTCCGCGCATCATTGAGGGACGGGTCAATGGCTTCTTTAAAGAGGCGGTTTTGGTAGAGCAACCGTTCGCCAAAGACACCAAGAGAACTGTCGGTGCTGTTCTCTCTGACGCGGGTATCACACCTATTGCTTTCGCTCGTTTCCGTGTCGGTGTCTAACGTGTCAATTTTGATCATCGCGAGGAAGGCGAAGGCATCGCGCTGACGCCTTCCTTGCCGAGAGGAGGAACGTGAAACACTCCGCTGCGGAGTTAGAGGTCACAGTGGACTCGGGTCAGATTTACGATCGTGTCCTCCTTAAATTGTCAGGAGAAGCATTTGGTGGAGGTCGCATCGGTGTGGATCCCGATGTGGTTCGCGATATTGCTGTGCAGGTAGCAACTGCAGTTCGTACCGGCGTACAAGTCGCGCTAGTTATTGGCGGGGGTAACTTTTTCCGCGGCGCTGAGTTACAACAACGCGGGATGGACCGCGCCCGCGCTGACTACATGGGCATGCTTGGCATTGTCATGAATTGTCTTGCCTTGCAAGACTTCTTAGAAAAAGAAGGTGTCGAAACGCGGGTGCAAACCGCTATCACTATGGGCCAGGTTGCCGAGCCTTATATTCCCCGGCGGGCGATCCGACACATGGAAAAGGGTCGGGTTGTCATTTTCGGCGCTGGTGCTGGACTACCCTTTTTCTCTACCGACACAGTCGCTGCGCAGCGTGCCCTGGAGACACGTTGTGACGTCGTCTTGATGGGTAAAAACGGCGTCGATGGCGTATACACCGCCGACCCAAAGCTTGATCCGCAGGCAACTCGGATTGATCAGATCACCTACGGAGAAGCTCTCCAACGAGGTTTGCGGGTTGCTGACGCTACGGCATTTGCGCTCTGTATGGAGAACGGCATTCCGATGGTGGTTTTTGGTATGGAGGGTGCTGGCAACCTGACATCCGCCATCGTGGGTGAGAGGATCGGCACACGAGTGATCGCCGGCTGACTGCTGCCACCGAGTCGCGGGTGAGGTGTATTTCTGACGATGCGCCACCGAGCGCCACAGAGTGAGGGAGTCGTAGTGATCGACGAAACTCTTCTCGATGCCGAGGAGAAAATGGATAAGGCCATCGAGGTCGCGAAAGAGGATTTCGCAGCGATTCGTACAGGCCGTGCGAACCCAGCAATGTTTGCCAAGCTCACGGTCGACTACTACGGCACCCCTACTCCGCTCATGCAGTTGGCCTCTTTTCAGACGCCAGAGGCACGTACCGTGCTCATCACTCCATACGACAAGTCAGCAATGACCGAAATAGAGAAAACGCTGCGCGATAGTGACACCGGGGGCAACCCATCGAATGATGGGACGGTCATCCGTCTTGTCTTACCTCAACTGACGGAGGAACGGCGCCGCGAGTACGTCAAAATCGCCCGGAGCAAAGCAGAAGAGGCGCGGGTATCTGTGCGCAATATTCGCCGCAAAGCAAAGGAAGAGCTTGATCGGCTAGTTAAAGCTGGTGAAGTCGGTGAAGATGACGGATCTCGCGCCGAAAAAGAGCTTGAGATGACAACAAAGCGTCATGTCGAGGTCATCGACGACGTGCTGAAACACAAGGAGGTTGAGCTGCTCGACATATGAGCAGTCCCCGCCATGCGCCCATCAGCCGACCGTTTTCCTTTCCCAGCCTTTGATGAAGCGGGAGGTCGCTGGCCACCTCATCAATCCGCAGATGACTCTTCACGTCTAGCACCAGGCATCGAGGAGTCAACTGGTCAGCAACCGGCAACCCGGATGGCAGCACGAAGTGCCAGGCGTCGGCCAGGTGATGGTCAGGGCTATGGCAAGGCAGGCCGGAATCTCCCGGCGGCGATTGGCGTCAGCCTTGTTTTGGCGGTCGTGGTGGTGGCGGGTCTTTTCGTCCGTAAGGAAGTCTTTGTCGCGATCATCGCGGTGACAGTTGGGGTGGGGTTATGGGAATTGATTCAAGCGCTGGCACATCGGGGCCTTGCCGTTCCAGTGGTGCCAGTTTTCATCGGCGGTGTGAGTATGGTGGTGGCAGCATATGCCGGGGGGAGTCAAGCGCTCGCCGTGTGTTTTATTTTGACCGCCATAGGAGTCATGCTGTGGCGGACCGCTGAGGGGGGCCACCGTGCTTTGCCGGATGTCATTGCCGGTGTTTTTGCAGTCGCGTACTTACCGCTCCTCGCCAGTTTCGTCTCATTGATGTTGGCCAGCGATGATGGTTCCCGTCGAGTGTTTACGTTTATCGCGGTGACTGCCGCGAGTGATACCGGTGGTTATGTCTCTGGTGTCCTCGCTGGTCGTCATCCGATGGCACCGTCGATTAGCCCGAAAAAGTCTTGGGAGGGTTTACTCGGCTCGGTGGCAGCATGCGCGGTGGTAGCGGTAGGTTGTGTCACCGCGTTGTTAAACGGGCCATGGTGGTTAGGGGTGGCATTAGGGGTGACAACGGCACTGGCAGCAACGTTCGGTGATCTCTGTGAATCTCTTATCAAGCGTGATCTCGACCTCAAAGACATGGGGTCTTTTCTACCTGGCCACGGAGGGTTCTTAGATCGCTTGGACTCTTTGATTGTGACCGCTCCGATGGCGTGGCTGCTGTTCTTTTTGGTGTTAAGCGGATGACATCTCTTCCCTTGACTACCAAGCGGTCGAGTCGGCCACCTCGTCATCTCGCCGATTTGACGCTCGCCGAACGAATCGAAGTTCTCACTGATTTGGGCTATCCCGCGTACCGTGCTCGCCAGATCTCCAATCATTTTTTCCGCCGCTTTGATGATGATCCTCACGCGATGACTGACTTGCCGGCCGAGTTGCGCGATATCACAGGCCGGGTCTTACTGCCGTCTTTGCTGACCGAAGTACGGACGCTGCGCGCGGACGCTGGGACAACCGTTAAAACACTATGGCGACTCACAGATGCGGCCATGGTGGAGAGCGTCATCATGCGTTATTCAGACCGAGTGACCGTGTGTGTGTCAAGCCAGGCAGGTTGCGGGATGGCCTGTCCATTTTGTGCCACTGGTCAAGCTGGTCTCACCCGCAACTTGTCTACAGCTGAAATAGTCAGCCAAGTTGTCCGGGCCGCACTCGTTGTCAGCCACGGTCACGTTCCTCACCCCAGTGATACAGGTCAGGCGCAAGTAAGTTCTTCTGGACCCGCGATTAGCAACGTTGTTTTTATGGGAATGGGTGAGCCGTTGGCGAATTACCCTGCCCTTGTCGGCGCTCTTCGCCGCCTTACTTCTCCTGCGCCAGAAGGACTAGGTTTAAGCGCCCGGGCCATGACCGTCTCCACAGTCGGATTGGTTCCTGCGATTGACAAATTGGCGAAGGTGGGCTTGCCGGTGACATTAGCTCTTAGCCTGCATGCTCCGGATGATGAACGCCGCAACGAGTTAGTACCGATCAATACCAGGTGGTCCGTGACGGACGCCTTAGATGCGGCCCGGCGATACTTTGACCAAACGGGTCGCCGGGTAAGCATCGAGTACGCGCTGATCCGTGATGTGAATGATCAGGTCTGGCGAGCAGAGTTACTGGCTCGCCTCCTCAATGCTCGGGGTAAGGGTTGGGTGCACGTCAATCCCATCCCGTTGAATCCGACACCAGGGTCGCGGTGGACTGCAAGTCGATCCGCGGCGCAGCGGGCTTTTATCGACGCGTTACGGCAGGCGGGAATCCCAACTAGCATCCGAGATACTCGTGGTCGAGAAATTGATGGCGCCTGTGGCCAACTGGCAGCGTCGTCGTGATCGGAACATGCTCAGGTGGGTGCTAGCAGACGCGTAGTCCTCGGTGAAAAACGATTGTAAATTCGCTCGAACAGATATCGTCGGCTAGTCATGAACATTGGATTTGGAGCGCACGTGCGAGGAAAGCAATGAGCGGCAGCAGATTTCGACGGGTCGGCATCTTTTCCCGTGGGTACGACGTCGATCAGGTAGATGAGTTTTTCCGCGAAATTCGTAGTGGTCGGGTTAAGTCAGCCGAGATTCGCAGTGTCGGTTTTGACCTCCGGTTTGGTGGTTACGAAATCGTCCCAGTGGACGAAGCCCTTGATCGTTCCGAGGATGAGATTGCCACGAGTGAGCGAGACGGCGAGCGTCAAGGTTTGGGGGATCAAGGTTTCGTCGCTGAAATTACCGCTCAAGCTCAAACGTTGCGGACGCGTCTTGCGCGTCCGCATGGTGACCGATTCGCTCGGGGTTCGGCGTGGGAGCGCGGTTATGATATTGAGCAAGTTGACGTGATCTGCGATGAAATCGCTGAGTACTTCAACGGGGCCCGGTCTCTAGCGCCGCAGAAAATCCGAGCCGCGGTTTTCGCCCCTCGCCGGGGAGGTCGCGGGTACAGCGAACGAGCTGTTGATCGGTTTTTGGATCGCGTGGTCGCAGTCATGAGCCGAGTGAGTTGAGATCAGTCAACGTGCCCAGCGGTCACGCTGAGCGCCCTTGGCGCGGTGCAATGCCGGCTACAGATTCCCTAAAATGCGCTGAACGCTGATTTTAATTGCGACGCGACGGGGATTGACCCGTGGAATTCGATATCGCTCGGCGTATCGCTGCTCGGCGTATTTGACCGCTGGGTGGTCACCATGAATGCTCGCGGTGCCTTCCAATGAGAGCCAGCGTCGGCCATCGACTTGGCACACCACGGCCCGGCTGTTTGCACTTGCGTTGATATTGCGCACTTTCTGACTCTCGCCGCTGGTGATGATCCATGCTGTGGCAGTTTCAAAGTCAAACGTGAAACCAATCGGCACGACGTGGGGGCTGCCATCACGACGTAGTGTCGTCAGGCTGGCAAGGTGGCGTTCGGTGAGGAAAGACCGGCCTGCTTCTGGCAAGTTGAGGGGAGACCATCGCACGGCTCCACTGTCGCACTGTCCGGTACTCGTTGGGCGACGATGTCAATGATGGTGTGTCCGTAGCTGATCCCGCGACGCTCAAAATGAGTTTGGGGGCGCGAGGATGCAATCCCCTCAGCGTGTGGGAAATCGTTGTCCAGCAAAGGCTGAGCTGTTACGGCACGGACGATTTGATCGGCGTACCCTGACCAGTCGGTAGCCACGTGGAGGACGCCGCTTGGCTGTAACCGGGTGGCTATGAGATGAATAGTCTTCTCGTCGAGAAGCCGCCGGCGGTGATGTTTGGTTTTTGGCCAGGGGTCGGGGAAAAACACGCGGACTTCCGCCAAGCTGCCTGGGGGAATCGCATCTAAGACGTCTCGTCCATCCGCTCGGATGACGCGCACGTGAGTCATGTCGTGCGTTGCCAAAGCTTCGAGGAACCGGGCAATGCCGGGGTCGTGCAGCTCGACCGCAATAACGTCACGCGTGGTTTCCCTCGCAGCCATTGCGAGGGTGCTCTCACCCGTACCAAAACCAATGTCCAGCACTCGAGGGGCGGATCGCCCAAAAATTGTGTCGAGGCCGGGGTCGTGAATGTGATCGACCGCCATGATGTACCGAGTAGACAAGCGATCCAATGCGTGACGTTGCCCTGTAGTCAAGCGGCCCCGACGTCGCACCGTCCGTATTCGGGGGTACTCCGTTTGGGTGATCACATCAAAGCTCACAAGCGAGCCCACGCCTCGTTTAAGACGCCCCGCAGGATCTGTTCGATTTCGTCGAACTCATGCTGACCAATGATTAAAGGTGGGGCGAGTTGAATGACCGGATCGCCACGGTCATCGGCACGGCAGTACAAGCCTGCGTCGAAGAGAGCTTTTGACATGAAATCTCGGAGGAGATGTTCGGATTCCTGGTGGGTAAAAGTTTCTCGGGTGGTTTTGTCTTTGACTAGTTCAATGCCGTAAAAGTATCCGTCACCTCGAATGTCACCTACGATCGGCAAGTCACTGAGCCGTTCTAAGGTGGACCGGAAAAGCGGGCCGTTGTGATGAACATGCTCGACCAGTTTCTCTCGGTCAAAAATATCGAGGTTCGCCATGGCGACAGCTGCTGACACGGGGTGACCACCGAAGGTGTAGCCGTGCATGAATGAGGTAGAGCCGTGCGCGAAAGGTTCAAACAGCCGATCACTGGTAATCATTGCGCCGAGTGGTGAATACCCTGAGGTCAATCCCTTAGCGCAGGTGATGATGTCGGGGATGTAGTCGTAGTCTTTGCACGCGAAAATTTCTCCGATTCGCCCGAAAGCGCAAATCGTTTCATCACTGACTAAAAGCACGTCGTACTCGTCGCAGATCTGTCGAACTCGCTCAAAATACCCCGGGGGCGGCGGGAAGCATCCGCCGGCATTTTGAACTGGCTCTAAGAAAACCGCCGCAACTGAATCTGGCCCTTCAACGTGAATGGCTTCGGCGATCTGATCGGCCGCCCACCGTCCAAAAGCTTTGATGTCTTGCCGAAGATGTTCGGGTGCGCGGTAGAAGTTAGTGTTTGGCACTTTGTGCGCCCCGGGAACAAGAGGCTCGAAGGGAATCTTTGCGTCCGGCAGGCCAGTAATTGAGAGCGCCCCGTGGGGCGTGCCGTGGTAAGAGACAGCACGGCTGATCACTTTATGTTTGGTTGGTTTTCCCATTAACTTCCAATATTGCTTGGCAAGTTTCCATGCTGACTCCACCGCCTCCCCACCCCCGGTAGTGAAGAAGACCCGGTTAAGGTCACCGGGTGCTGCGTGAGCGAGCCTCTCCGCCAAATCGATGGCCATGGGGTGGGCGTAAGACCACAACGGAAAGAACGCCAACTTGCTGGCTTGACGTTGAGCGGCTTCGGCGAGCTCTACTCTTCCGTGCCCTACTTGCACGGTGAAGAGCCCGGACAAACCGTCAAGGTATCGCTTGCCGGTGTCATCGTAGATGTAGGCACCTTCGCCTCGCACGATGACTGGAAGAGAATGATCGGCGTAACTGGAATGCCGAGTGAAGTGCAACCACAGGTTGTTCTGGGCAGCCATTTCGCGTGACGTGCCATGAGGGGTGTGCCCAGGGGCGCCGCCCTCTGATGTGGTGGCGGGTTGGTGAGTGCTGCTTGTCGTTGTCATCGAGTACCCCAGTTGTAGAGCTGTTTGCGTAATTTCAAATAGACAAACGTTTCGGTTCCAGTGACTGTGGGCAACGCTCTGATCCGGTTATTGATCAAAAAGAGCAGGGCGTCATCATCTTCACAGACAGCTTCTACTAAGAGGTCGAAACTTCCTGCAGTCACGACGACATATTCGACTTCGGGGAAGTCGGCGAGCTGGTTCGCCAAAATGGTGACGTCCCCTGAGGCCCGAATACCAATCATGGCTTGTCGAGAGAAACCGACTTGGAGTGGATCAGTGACCGCGACAATTTGCATGACCTCGGAGTCAACAAGACGCTGGACGCGTTGCCGGACAGCCGCTTCGGACAGCCCCACCGCTTTGCCAATTGTTGCGTACGGGCGGCGGCCATCTTCCTGAAGCTGCTCAATGATCTTCTTTGAGATTGCATCCAGCGGTGGCCCAACCGCTCGCATAGTCATCCGGCAATCGTTGCTCAGTTGGTGCTTGAATGCAAGATTTCGTCGTCTTTTTATTAAAAGAATACGAAATTCTCCAAAATAAGTTTCGAACACTATCAAGAACAATAGTGTGGCATTAAGGTCGAAATGTTGCTTAAGTGTTAGCTGCCAATCGCGATCGTTAGGCGACTGCTCCAATAATCGTAAGGTAACTGCGCCAAGAGATGGCTGACCACGCCAAGCACGAGGAGGGTGATATGAGCGGTCTTGGAGAAATAAGAGTGCTACAGAATTTCATCGACGGGGGATATGTAGATGGCACTGGCTCTGCCGCCGACGTCATCGACCCCACTACGGCTCGCACTGTCGCCCGCGCGCCAGTATCTACCGCAGCAGATGTTGACCAGGCGTACGCCGCAGCCGCGGCAGCTTTCCCAAAGTGGGGGAGTGCGACGCCAAGTGAACGGCAGCGGGCTCTCTTGAAGATTGCCGACGCAATAGAAGCGCGCGGCGATGAACTTGTGCACTTGGAAGCGAAAAATACTGGCAAGCCATTCGCGTTAACCGCGAGTGAGGAAATCCCCCCCATGGTGGATCAGCTGAGGTTCTTTGCTGGCGCGGCTCGGGTGCTGGAGGGGCGATCCGCGGGGGAATACATGGCTGGTCATACTTCGTGGATTCGCCGGGAACCAATCGGAGTCATCGGTCAGGTCACCCCATGGAATTACCCCATGATGATGGCTATTTGGAAGTTCGCACCAGCGATAGCGGCTGGTAACACGGTGGTGCTCAAGCCAAGTGAAACTACCCCAGAGACCACGCTGCTTTTAGCGGAGATCGCCGCTGAGTTCCTTCCGCCCGGCGTCCTTAACGTGATCACCGGGGACCGTGGCACTGGTCGTCTTCTCGTCGAGCATGCCACTCCTGCGATGGTCTCTATTACCGGGTCAGTGCGAGCGGGCACGCAAGTCGCCACATCAGCCGCGCGTGATGTCAAGCGCGTTCATTTGGAGCTTGGCGGGAAAGCGCCGGTTATTGTCTTTGATGACGCCGACGTGGCGGTTGCTGCGGAAGCAATTGCCTTAGCCGGCTATTTCAATGCTGGCCAAGATTGCACCGCGGCGACCCGCGTCCTCGCTGCCCCAAGAGTTCACGACGATTTTGTTGCGGCACTCGGCGAACAAGCTTTGCAAGCAAAAGTGGGACTACCCGATGATCCAGATGCGTTGCTAGGCCCAGTTAACAACATCAATCAGCTAGGGCAAGTGTCCGGTTTTGTGGAGCGGTTGCCGGATCACGCTCAACTAGTAGCCGGCGGCAATCGAGTGGATGCGCTCGGTGCGGGGTATTACTGGCAGCCCACGGTGCTAGCTGGTTTACAGCAAAATGACGAAGCGATTCAAAACGAAATCTTCGGCCCGGTCATTACTGTGCAACGTTTCACCGACGAAGCTGAGGCGTTGCGTCAGGCTAATGGTGTTCGTTACGGCTTGGCATCTTCGGTGTGGACACGAGACTTTGGCCGGGCAATGCGCGTCAGTCGGGAATTGGACTTTGGGTGCGTATGGATCAACACCCACATCCCGTTGGTGGCGGAAATGCCGCACGGAGGTTTCAAACACAGCGGGTATGGCAAAGATCTCTCCATGTACGGGTTTGAGGATTACACCCGGATCAAGCACGTCATGGCGAACATCGAGTCCTGACTGCCACTCCGCTTCATCACCTGATGGGATGTCAGACTGACCGCCGTGTCTCTTGAGGTTACTGACGTGCCCCCGGTGTCAGCGACGACTGGTCGGGTCCTGGTTGAACGGGTAGCAGTAGGTGCTGCTGTTGTGGTCCTTGCTGTTGTCATCATGGCTTTTCCGTTGGTATGGCTTGGCGGGTGGACTCCACTCGCTGGTTTTTTCACCGTAGGAGCAGCTGTGCTTTTGGCGAGCTGGGTAATGCGGCGTTTGCCGCCCACTGGGGCGTACTCACCAACGGGTCAGTCTGCGGTACAAGCTCGGTGGGTCAGCGTGGCTCTCGTATTTATATCCGCAGGTGTCGGAGTGTGGGCTGGTGTCACTCATGCCGAACATGTGGTGGTCCGCCGGGACGCTGGCACTTACGCCCAATACGGCCACCACCTCGCGACGGCTCATCGCGCCAGTGTGGACGTGAGATTCGTGGATCTTGGTTCTGCTGTTGATCCCACCGTGCTGAACCAGGAGCGTGTCACCGTTGGTTCGCCGGGTTTCTACGCTACTGGTTCAGGGAACAACCAGTACGTGCAACCGCAATTCATGGTGGGCACAGCTGTGTGGTTGTCAATCGGGTGGTGGCTCGGCAGCTGGACTGGTTTGCTCCTGGTTCCTGCGGTGGCCATGGGTTTCGGGGTTCTCGCATTCGGGGTGCTTGCTCGACGGTTGCTTGGTGACGGGGCTGCCGTCCTTGCCGCCGCGGTGTTGGGGGTGAGTTATCCAGTCCTGCATGTGGGGCGAGCAACCTACTCCGAACCGTTCGCGTTACTCCTGGGGTGTGTTGCTGGTGTGCTGCTCGTGAACGCGTTGGCTGGGCGCTCGGTAGAAGCTGAAATCGGGCCGCCGCCGGACCCTCGCCGGCTGACTAGCATCTTAGCTGGTGTGATACTCGCAGGGGCCGGAGTGATTCGGATCGATGCGATCCGTGAGGTGATCGTTCTTGTTCCAGTGCTCGCCCTCCTGGCGATTCGCCGCCATCGGGCAGTTCGAGGCGTGGTGGTCGGGTTACTAATTGGTCTTGGTGTGACCGCCGTGGTAGCTGGAGTTCTCAGTTGGCGGTACCTCGGTTCCATTGCTGGGTCACTCACACCATTGGTGGGCGGTGGCGTGCTCCTCGCGGCATTGTCCGGTGCGGTGGTGTGGTTATCACGACGTGGTGTGGCCCTCCCCGGAACACTGCAACGACGGTTGCCAATTCTGCTAGCGCTGGGCGTAGGGGCACTGCTGCTGGTGCTTGCAAGTCGCCCCTGGTGGTTGATTGTTCGGCAAGACCCAGATTCTGGGGCGCGAGTAGTTGCCGACCTGCAACAGCGGCAAGGGCTAACAGTCGATGGTGGACGCACCTACGCTGAACACGCGGTGAACTGGATTTCTTGGTGGGTCGGTTGGCCGATACTCCTCGCCGCAGGTGTGGCCGCAGTATGCCTGGCATATCAGGGAGGGCGTTGGTGGCTTAGTAATAATCCACCCCCAGCGTGGTTGATGCCGGCATTCATGGGACTCTGCTCGACCATGCTGACTTTGTACCGGCCTGGTATTACACCGGATCACCCGTGGGCTGACCGCCGGTTAGTGCCAGTAGTTCTTCCTACGATCGTGATGTTGGGTGTCGCTGCGTTTCGTGCTTGCTGGTCGGCCCGCCTAGGCGGGCAACCTGTCCGTGGGGCGATGGTCATGACCTCCTCTGTGGCGCTACTCGCCCCGACTGTGCTAGCTACCCAACCGTTAGCGAGTGTGCGTACTGAGCGCGGTCAAGTAGAAACAATGCAACAGGTCTGCCGATCATTTGAGCCCGGTGATACTGCAATTCTGGTCGATAGCCGAGCAGCGAATGAATGGACTCAAGTAGTTCGTGGAGTGTGTGGGGTGCCCACGGTGGTGGTGCGTCCGGTCTCAGGTACTGAACCGGTGGACGCGGACATAGTGGCGAACTTAACTCGTGCGATCACCATGTCGGGGCGTCGGCCTGTTCTCGCGGCCGCAGAGTCAGAAACAGTGCTGCGCCTGCTCGGTGGCCAAGCGCGTCTCGCGGGGGAAGTGCAGACAGTTGAAGACCAACGTTTACTGACCAGGCGCCCTCATGGCACGCAAGCATTATCGACTGCGCTCTGGGTGGCGCCCGTTACCGCAAGCACCCAGGTACGCTCGTCTTCGCCATGAATGACATCAAGAAAAATTCAGCTCACTCGTCAGCTCGCGTCTCGTCCCAGGCATTAGACGGGGAGAGGGAGCCGGTCGATGTCACGGTTGTTTTGCCGGCATATAACGAACAGGACCACGTCCGAGCCGAGATCGATCGGATTTGCGCGGCTTTAGATTCCAGCGAGTTCAGTTACGAAGTCCTCGGCATTGACGACGCCAGCACCGACGGCACGTTGGCCGTCCTTGAGCAAGCCGCCCGAGAGCACCCGCACATACAAGTCGTGCCGTTCCGACGTAACGGTGGCTCTGGGACAGCCCGACGCATCGGCACGCAGATGGCTCGCGGGGATGTCGTGGTGTGGACTGACGCTGATTTGACCTACCCAAATGAGCGGATCCCGGAATTAGTGCGGGTGCTCCGCGATGACTCTTCTTATGATCAAGTAGTTGGCGCCAGGACAACCGAAGAGGGTACTCACAAGATTCTGCGGGTGCCGGCGAAGTGGTTGATCCGGAAAATTGCGGAACGACTGACCAATCAACGAATCCCAGATCTCAACTCCGGCCTGCGCGCCTTCCGGCGGAATGTCTCTTTGCCGTATTTGCGTTTACTGCCACCCGGGTTTAGTTGTGTCACTACCATCACACTGGCCTTTTTAGCGAATCAGCACGACATTAAATATGTCGATATTGACTACGCCAAACGAGCCGGGAGCTCAAAGTTTCACTTCGTCAAAGACGCGTACCGTTACATCCTGCAGGTTCTGCGGATGGTCATGTATTTTGATCCACTCAAAGTTTTGATGCCTCCCGCGTTGTGGCTTTTTGGGATTGGTGTCGTGAAAGCAGTGGTCGATATGGTGCGGCACCCCTTTTACTTTCCTGCGAGCACGGTGCTTTTAGTGGTGAGCGGGCTTTTGATTGGTTCTTTAGCATTGCTTGCTGACTTGGTCGTCCGGTCCCGAGATAGGGTCTGATTGAGGTGCGGGTGGCCATTATTGGGCCCACTCATCCACTAAAAGGTGGAGTTGCTACGCACACCACGGAGTTGGCGCACCAGCTAGCTGACTTTGAGTATGAGGTTGACCTGTTTTCCTGGTCCCGCCTTTATCCATCTCGTTTGTATCCCGGGGAGCCGACTGTCCCCGACGGCATCCCTGACGTTGAGCCCTACCCTCGGACGACGCATTCGTTGTCATGGGCCAACCCGTTGTCCTGGTGGCGGGTTGGTCGGATGGTCCGTGGGTATGACGTTATCGTGATCGTCCATGTTGTTCCAGCGCTGGTCCCTGCACATCGGGTAATCATGCAAACGGCGCGGGGGAGTGGCAAGCAGGGCCGGCCCCGGGCTGTGGTGGTAGCGCACAACGTTCTCCCGCATGAGTCACACCCAGGGGCCGCCCAACTTGTGAGGGTCCTCTTGAGCGGTGCGGACGGTGTGATGACACACACCACGGAACAAGCCAACCTAGCCTGCCAGTTAGGTGCTGGTGTGGTCGCGGCGACCCCGCTGCCGCCGCATCTGCCAGGTGGTCCGCCTGTCCCGCGTCCGGTATATGAAGGGCCGCTCCGACTAGTGGCGTTAGGTCTTGTGCGGCCTTATAAAGGGATTGATTTATTACTTCAGGCGTTGCGTGCAGTGCCAGACGTCCGGCTTACGATTGCGGGGGAGATGTGGGGGGATGCCGGTGCTGAGGTTCGGCGGTTAGCCGCGGATCCCGAGCTTTCCGGGAGGGTAGAGGTCCGTTCGGGCTATGTTCCAGCGACAAACATTCCGGCTTTGCTCGCTCACCACGATGTGCTGGCTTTGCCGTACCGTTCGGCTACCGCGTCGCAGAATGCCCTGCTGGGCTTCGCTCATGGGCTTCCGGTTTTGGCGACTCGTACGGGGGGGCTTGCCGATGCTATTCACGATGGTGTCGATGGCGTGCTTGCCGAACCAGGGTCGGTTTCAGCGTTAGAAGAAGCTTTGCGACGGTTGCTTACTCCGGGTGTCATCACACATCTCCGCGCTGGTGTAAGGCGGCCTGATCTTCGTGGTCCGTGGCGTCACTATGTGAACGAGCTGATCCAGGTAGCGGGGTTAACTTCATGACTGCGAATCACCTAGCTCGGTTTGGTGGTTTAGCCCGAGCACTGCGAATTGGTCGGGTGGTGCTGACCGTGCTGGTGGTGATTGCGGTCACGTGGGCAGTCATCCGCGGGTGGGATGATGTCCGGGCCAATATGGCTCAGGTGAGCGTTCGAGCCATCGCGTTTTCTGTCGCGTTGGCCTTAGCCGCGTTGGTCTTTACCTTGGTGGGGTGGCGCGCGATATTGGCCGATTTGGGTTCTCCTTTGGGGATGGGCCCCGCGTCGGGAGTGCTGTTCATTGGTCAGCTTGGTAAGTACGTTCCCGGTACCGTCTGGACGGTCCTGGCTCAGGCCGAGGTCGCCGCGAAGTTGGGGGTTCCGCGTCGCCGGACAGCTGTAGCGGGGTTACTTTCGGTTCTTCTTGGGGCTTTTGCTGGTTTAGGGGTGGGCCTCTTTGCTTTGCCCGCCTTGTTGGAGGCGGGCGGCTCGTCGTATTGGGTAGTTCTCGCGTTGGTCCCAGTCGGTGTGGTGATGCTGCACCCGCGAGTGTTGAATACGGGCGTAGGGATCCTATTGCGGGTATTGCGTCGAGATCCGTTAGGGCAGAGTCTTTCGGGGCGTGCTATCTGGGTAACAATGGTTTCTTTCCTTGCTGGGTGGTTGTGTCTTGGTGGGCATATCTGGGTACTCGCCCATGACCTTGGTGCAGACGCTGGCGCAGTGTTGGTACCAGGGCTTTTTGGGTACGCGCTCGCTGCGTCGGTCGGTATGGCGATAGTTTTTTTGCCGGCGGGGGTCGGGGTTCGTGAAGGCGTCCTGGTGCTGCTTCTGACGGGTCCTTTGGATCAGGCGGCTGCATTGACAGTGGCAGTGCTGTCCCGCTTTTTAATAACTCTTTGCGATGTGCTGGCCGCTGGGGTCGGTTGGGGGTATGACCGAAGTCATCGTTTACTGAGGGCTCGGCGTTGACGCGGCGCCGCTCTTACTGACCTTGAGGCTCAGGTGCTGAAGTCCGTGGGTGCGCAGTGATGAAGTCTTTGACTGCGGCACCAGAAATTTGACCACACAACTGGCGGTGACCGCTTTGTTTCTTCGGGTCTTGCGGGTCAGCTGACCAATGCGACAGGGCGAATCGTTTGCCGGAGGGAAATGTTCCGTAAGCGGTATCCCAAGCTGACACGATGAACTTTTCCCGAGCTTGATCACTGCTATTTGCTTCCCTTGCAACGGCTTTCAGTTGCGCCCGCTCGGCTTCGCTGATGCTCTTGTCGTACCAGAGAACGGTGTATCCGTGTTCGAGGTTATGCACCAGGTTTTCCATTTTTGGGCGGTCTTGCTCGGTGTAATACTCACGGTTGGGGAATTCCGGGAACGGATAGTGCTGACCCGACGTAGGTGGGACGGTGTCGTATTTGATCGTGGTGACGTCGGGTTTATCGGTGCCGGGCCCAATGTGGGAAACCGAGGCATTACCCCCATCAGCTGCCGCGTCCGTAGTGATTGGATCGCAGGATGCTTGCGCGGATGTCACGCCGATGGTGCCCAGCGCCCCCGATGGCACCCTCGAGTCATCGCTAATGATCGCAAAAGTGACTGCCCCGGAGATAAGAACAATGACGGCAACCGCTCCACCAATGATGGTGAGGGTGCGTCGCCGTTCAGCTGCTTTTGCTTGTCGCTGCAACTCGGCGATCTTTGCTTTGCGGTCTTGATCCACTTTCTTAGCTACCACTGGGCATCCTGTCGTGGAGGTTTTGGGAAGTGAAAGATGCGGCTCGAACGAGGTCAGTGAAGTGAAACGCGCTCGACTACATCATATTTAACGGAAGTCTATGGTGTCGCATCACGGAGCCATGCTCATTGGGGGTCTTATCGCTGAATGAAATCTCATCGTTTCAAAGCGTGTTGTTGTCGCCTGGTGTGTCTGTCGGCCTCGACGGGCACACTGCACATATGCCCAAAAAGCGAATGGCTTCTCGCGCGGCGAAGAACAGTTCGTGGTCCTCTTTACCGGATCTAGAGAGTTGGTGGCGTCCAGGACGGCCAGTTGATATACCCGCTACTTTGGGGACGCTCATTCGTGGTGCTCATGACCCCACGCACCGCTGGGCTTCGTCTGATTTGTGGCGGGTATGTCGGACACCATTGGGCCCAGTCACGCTGTTATTGCGTCATGGTGGCGATGGAGTGTTTACCCAAGCATGGGGGCCCGGAAGCGCATGGGCCCTCGATGCTCTCCCCGCATTGTTGGGTGCTGATGACGATGAGGCTGGCTTCAGCCCGGATCACCCCCTGTTGATCTGGGCTTTGCGCCGCCGGCCAGGGTGGCGGGTACCACGCACCCAGCTTGTGATGGAAGCGTTAGTTCCCGCGATTATCGAGCAGAAAGTCACTGGGTATGAAGCGTTCGGATCGTGGTCCCGGCTTTTAGGTCGTTTTGGTGACCCGGCTCCGGGGCCGCCTGAGGTCGCGGGGATGCGAGTTCCGCTGAGTCCACAGCAGTGGGCACGAATAGCATCATGGGAATGGTTGCAAGCAGGAGTAGACCGTCAACGATCTGACACAGTGGCGCGAGCAGTGCAGTCTGCCCACCGGCTGGAGCAGACAACCAGTCATAACTCGGACGCAGTGGAACGCCTTTTGCGAGCGATCCCAGGAGTAGGGGTGTGGACTGCGGCAGAAGTGCGGCACCGGGCGCATGGCGACGCGAACGCGGTGAGCTTCGGTGATTTTCATATTCCACGTGACATTGGCCGAGCTCTTACAGGCACCCCAGTGGACGACGCCGGTTTGCAAGATCTCCTCGCGCCATACCAACCGCATCGATACCGGATTCAACGGTTGGTGCAACTGGAAGCTCCCCGTCGCGTGCGACGTACCCCTCGTCCTACTCCGCGGTGGCACTTGCCGGTGTCGTGACGTCCTGAGGCTGGTGACTGTTAACAGGAAGGTGTGGTTCGGCCCGGTGTCGTGTTCGCCCGGACATGATGATGTTCGGGTGGGAGTGTGAAGCCCTACCCACCGCTGGGTGGGATTGCACATCCAGGCTGAGATCTTCAGCCCATGCTGCAGTCAAAAGCCGCCCAGTGAGTAGGCCAGCGGTCCAGGGATCCAACGCAGTAGTCTGAAAACTCACCTGGTCTGCTTGCTGGTCCGTGATGAGGAGATCGCAATGGAGTATTTCGACGGCTCCCGTTTTTGCCAACTGCCAAGCTCGAAGTAGGCGGGTGGTCAAACCCTCCCACGCGGTTGCTGGCGGTTCGATGGCTAGCGGGTGGTGGCCAAGGGCAGCGCGAACAGCTTCGACATGCCCCAGTCGGAACTGATCGCTGGCGCCTAAACGGATCATCGCTTGAGCGCCAGGGCCTTCCTCGGCGGTCACAAGTTGACCGAGTCCTCGAATCACCGCAGCGGGGTATCCACGATTTTTCCCTTTCACCAAGTCAGCGGCGCTAGCCAACTCATCGGCGATGGCCCGCATCGTGACAGAAAGACTCTGGCCGTGAGCGTCTTCGCCCCCTCGCAAGTCGTCTATGGGGGTCATGCCGGCCACGCCGAGAGCAAGGTCCACTTGACCATTGCGCCATGGCCGGCCGAAAGTATCACTAATGACGATGGCGACTTGTGGTGCTCCAAGAGCACGTAACGACCATCGAATAGCACTGGCTTCCTCATCTGGTTTTGGCGGTAAGGAAAGGACAGTCCCAGCGGGGGTATTTGAGGTATCGACACCGGCCGCAGCCATCACTGGCCCAGCTTCTGATTCGACAATGGCAATGAGTTGGTCGTCCCCGCTGCGCCGTGCTGAGACAACGCGGCGGGTTTTCTCTTGTATGACGACCTCTTTGGGTATGTGGTGGATGAAGCCACGCGCTTTGGAGACCACCTTGGAAGCAATCACAATGATGTCACCGTCGGTCAAAGTGATTCCGCTTTTGGACATAGCTTGATGAAGAACCTGCCCGAGCTCGGCTCCGGCAGTCACTTCCGGGACGCCACGGATGGGGATAATTGTCAACGATCCCGTGGTCGTGAGTGGATCTGTTGGAGGCATTGGCATCGGCTGCTTAACGGTGAAAACCTGATGGCATGTTCCGTGGGGCGCGCAGGGCGCAGGCCATGTCATACGCGGCGCCAGCGATGGCAGCGGCACTATCAAGGTCATGCATGAGCAACGGCATGGCTTGTGTTTTTAGCAATGAGTGATGGTCTGACGCGCCATTTTCTTGCTCGTCGTCATTTTCCGTCTTGAGAGCGTCACCATGAGATTGGTCGTCCGCATCGTCGACAAGCCAACCGTCGAGGAAGTCGTCGTACATTCCCGCTACTCCCCAAGCGCTTACCGGGATGTGGACGGCCGCGAGGCAAGCGTCTGCGTGCCCGCGTACTGGCTTGCCGTTAATGATCGGGCTCACACCAACTACCGGTGCTGGGCTTGCCTGGATGGCCTCTCGAATCCCCGGGACACCGAGCACGATTCCAATAGATACCACTGGATTACTGGGGGGCAGCAGGATCACATCAGCACTCAGCAGAGCATCGATCACACCGGGCGCGGGTCGCGCAGTTGTCTGCCCCTGAGCAATAAAGCGGTGCGCAGGCAAGGCTGCGCGCTCCCGGATCCACCATTCTTGAAAATGAATCAGCCGTCGAGCTGACCCGTCGTCCACTTCGACGTAAGTCGTAACTGGGTCGTCGGACATCGGCAGCAGATTCACCCCTTGGTTGTGGAGTCCCCACCGGGTGCAAAGTCGTTGCGTGACAACAGATAAAGGGTGCCCCTCCGCGAGTAACTGCGATCGAGCGATATGGGTAGCAAAGTCGCGGTCGCCCAGGGTGAACCAGCTGGGTCCGGTTCCGTAGGACGTCAGCTCTTGTTGAAGAACATGAGATTCTTGGTCTCGCCCCCAACCTTGCTGGTCATGAATACCTCCACCCAGGGTGTACATCACTGTGTCTAGATCAGGGCATACCCGAAGTCCGAAAAGTGTGATGTCATCACCGGTATTCCCAATGATTGTTATCTGGGGTTTGTTCTGAGTTTGATCCTTGAAGTGCTGGCTGAGATGCCTTAATAAGCCACGAATAAAACGAGCACCACCGACCCCGCCGGCGATCAAACAGATCCGCATGAAACAAGTCTCCCAGGTATCGCTTGGGAGACTTGTTTGCGTCCTGAGTTGAATCGATGAATGAAGAATGTGGATTAGTTGAAAATTTTATGGCTTCGCACCTGACCGTGTTCTCCTGAGATGTGCGAGGATGACACGCGTGTAATTCGCACCTGGTGGTGTTGTCCTCAGGGTTGCGGTGACGGCAGGGCACCGAAAGACGAGGAGGAAACGGTGACGATCAGCCACGCGAGAATTGTTCAGTCCGAAGAAGATCACACACCTCGGACGCTCAGATTGGCTTTGGCACAGCCTGAATCATTCCCTATAGAGGTAAGGGTCAGGGCAACAACAGAATCTGACGCTGATCTCTTCCCCGGTATTGATCATCCGGTTTCTGGGGAGGATTTCGATGACTTCGTTGCGCGAGAAAGGTCGGTGCCACCGGTGCCACCGGTGCCTTTGGTGCACCGTCCTCCTTCATGGCTCGTTGGGCTTGTTGACGCCGATGAGCCGCCGGGTTGGCAGGAACGCGCTTTGTGTGCCCAAACAGACCCGGAGGCATTTTTCCCTGAAAAGGGCGGGTCAACCAGAGAGGCAAAGAAGATCTGCCTATCCTGTGAAGTCCGATCCGAATGCTTGGGATACGCCTTAGAAAATGATGAGCGATTTGGCATTTGGGGTGGGTTATCTGAGCGAGAGCGCCGTCGCTACAAGCGGCAAGCAGGGTGACTTCGTTCCCTCAAACGCGACATCCTGAAATGACTCTTACTGTCGGATCGCGCCGCACTACGGTGAGTCCCCCTTTGGTCAATCCGTTCGTTGTGGCAATTGTCGTTAGTCACGATGGTGAGCCGTGGCTCAATGGGGCACTTCGTGCTCTGCGTTCTCAGTTCCGCGCCCCAGATTTGGTCATTGGAGTTGATACTGGTTCTCATGATAGTTCAGCGCAGCTTTTGGCGGATGCCCTCGGTGACGATCATGTAATTAGTGTTCCAAGATCTTCGGGGTATGGCGCGGCTATCAAGCAGGGTTTGACGCATGCGTCAGTGCTTGATCAACGATCTACCGAGCCGCAGGCGTGGATTTGGTTGATTCACGATGATTCAGCGCCTCATGCGAATGCGCTTAATGCGCAGTTAGCAGAAGGCGAGGGCTCCCCATCGGTCGGTGTGGTGGGGGCGAAACTGGTCCGTTGGGATGCCCCGGATGTCTTGCTCGAAGTGGGAGTGACAGTTAGTCGAGGTGGCCACCGAGATACCGGCATTGATGGGTTTGAACGAGACCAAGGCCAACATGATCATCGCCGGGATGTTCTTGCTGTTTCGTCGGCAGGGATGCTCATTCGTCGATCGGTGTGGGATCTCCTCGGGGGGTTTGACCCACGACTTCCTCTGCTCCGCGATGATATTGATCTTTGTTGGCGCGCGCAGGCAGCAGGTCATCGTGTTGTCCTGTCGCCTGACGCTGTGGTTGCTGACGCGCAGGCCTCGACACGGAAGCGCCGGGTCATTCATGCCGTGTCTGGCAATGTCAGGCAGGTCGACCGTCGCCACGGTATTCAGGTTGCGATAGCGCATACACCCTTATGGCGAGTGCCTTTTTTGATGATGTGGGTAGCTGTTTCGACACTCATCCGGTCAGTGGGGTTACTTGCTGCGAAAGACCCTCGTCGTGCTGGGAACGATCTCTTAGCGACGGTCTTGGCGCTGGGAACACCGTGGCGGTGGGTGGCGTCCCGGTGGCGCTCTCGCCGCCTCCACACTGTGCCGAGATCTGCAGTCACACCGCTTTTAGTGCCGCGGTTAGCTCCCGTTCGGCACTTCATTGCCCTACTTGGCGCTTGGTTAGTTGGTCATGACTCTTCCCCGCCTGTTGCGATAAGCGACGTTCGAGAGCTTACTGCCGCTTCTCATGCTGAGCTTCATATTTTGTTGCGTCGTGGTCGATCAAAGTTTGTGAAGTTTTTTCGCCATCCGATGACTTGGGTATCGGCGTTACTCACGGTTGCAACTGGTTGGTTGTGGCAGCAGACGTTATTAAGAATGTGGACTGCTAATTCGCTTTACGGTGGTGAACTTCGGGATACGACCGCTCACAGTGATCAGGTGTGGCACGCTGCGGTGGGTGGCGTTCGGGGCTCGGGGTTTGGTGTTTCGACCACTGGCTCTATTGCCGGTATAGCCCATGCTGGCTGGTTGCGGTGTTGGGAAGCTCTCGTCGGGGAGCGGGCTGGTGTCATCGGGCTGATCGTCCTTCTCATCATCGCGGTGCCGCTCGCAGGGGTCACCGCTTATTGGGCAAGTGGCATTGCGACACGTTCTCGTCGAATTCGTGCGTGGGTAGCGTTGGCCTACGGAGGTTCCCCGCTATTAGCTGGGGCAGCTGCAAACGGTCGGATTGGTCCCGTTATCGCCGGAGTGTTGCTTCCACTAATGCTCGGTTTGGCCGCTCAAGTCATTCGAGGTCATCCCCGCGGGCCAGTGGCTACTCTTAGTTCTGCTGTGCTCGTGACCACTGCGGTGGGACTGGCAATCCCTTTACTAGCAATTCCAGTGCTCCTTATGGCGCTCGTGATGTTCGTCGGTAGTCGTCGTCTCTCGATACCCTCCGGTCGCCGCCGAGGGTTCGTCCTTCTCGTGGGGCCTTTGGTGTCATTGGGCCCTTGGCTAGCTGAATTGATAGCCAACCCCACACGATTGTGGGGAGGTTCGGGAGCTTGGTCAGACGCCAATCAGGATCAGCCTGACGTTGAATCAAATTTTGGTTTCACCCTTCCTGCTGCGTGGCAAGAGTTATTACCCACACACCGTTGGGCCGCCTCTGTCGTCGTGTTCAGTACGGTCGTCATCGCGGGGGTCGCTTTGTCATCGCTTTTCCGGCGAGGTCATCGGGGTGCTGCTGTTGTGGCGTGCGGAGTCTTTGGTGTTGCCGGTTTCGCCTGGTCTGCTGCGGTTGCGGTCGGCTGGCTCACACTCGGCGGTGAATCTGCCGTTATGCCCTGGGCGGGTACTGGGTTCATCGTGAGTTTGGTCGCGGCACTCAGTGCGGTTGCGATCGCTGCTGACGGTTTGCGTGGACGGTTGACTCGCCATGGCTTTGGGTGGCGGCAGGCAGGAGTTGCGCTTGTGGTTCTCTTCGGGTTGCTTGGTCCAATCGGTGGAGTGCTTGCTTGGTCATGGCCGGGCACTACTGCAGTGGAGACGTCAGACGCAGCGGGGGTGCCGGCAGTTGCTGAAGAATCAGCTCAAGAAGGTTTTGGTAGTCGAACCCTTGTCTTAGAGGCAGATCAGGCCCAGTTGCGTTACCAACTTTATGGCGGTGAAGCCGGAACTTTGGCCCGCGGTTTGGGTGATTCACCTCAGCAAAGCCCTGCTGAGGTCGCGTTGTTTGCCATGGTGAAAGAACTTGCGACCGGCCAATCTTCTGCGAGTGGTGTGACGCTTCAACAGCAGATGACAGAACTGGCCGTCGCGTTTGTTTTAGTCCGCGCTCCAGTGAAAGAGTCGCTCGCTCAGCAGCTGGATCAACTCGGCGGTCTCACTCGAATTGGTCGATCCGCTGACGGTCAGTTATGGCGAGTTGGAGAGGACACCGAACGTGCTGGTCGGGTGCGTGTCGTTGATTCCAGCGGCCAGTTCTTGTCGTCGGTGCCGATCGCTGGCCCGCACGCCGCTGTTGACACCGAGATCACATCTAGTGGGAATGAACGAGTATTAGTTCTCGCAGAGCAGGAATCGCCCCGATGGCGTGCTTTCCTTAACGGTCAAGCATTGCGCTCAACCCAACCGCCTGGCTCAGACAGCGGATCGTGGCGTCAGGCATTTGTTTTGCCAGCCTCAGGGGGGCAACTAGTGATCACTCACGAAGATTCCGCGGTTGCAATTTGGCAGTGGGTGCAGTGGGCCGGCCTGGCGGTCTTTGCTCTGATGGCTGCTCCGATCAGACGTCCTCACGTGAGGAGCCAATGAATCCCGGACGCGTCGCAGGAGTACTCATACGAACTGCGCTTCCAGCTGCCGTCCTTGCAATCAGCGCGGCGGTTATTTCAGCGAATCCTCAACCAGCCTTCGACGGCCAAACAGCTCGGCCGACTCCTCTGCCCCAGACCGAACTCGTCACGGACACCCAACTTGCGTGCCCAGGGCCTGAGGAACGGGATCCGCCAGATGTGGCAGCCAGTGTTAACTCTCCGGTGATCCCAGTGGTCGTGTCTGGTGCGGCCACCCCCGCGGAGTTTGCGCTTACCCCCATTTCATCGGATTCGGCGCTCACGGTTTCGGCATTAGATGGTGCACTCACGCTGCAAGAGCAGGTCCAAGGCGTTTCGGCGGCGGTTCAAACCACCACTACCGCGGAGAATGCTCTGGTGGTGCGAGGTACTGGCGGCCTTGCTCCGGGATTAGCCGCAGATCAAACGGCGTTCATCACCCAAGGTGATCAACGGGGGCTCGCCAGCGTGTCGTGTCAAACCCCCAATGATGAGGTGTGGTTAGTTGGCGGGGGAGGTGAGATTGGTCGGCGAGGACGTGTCATGGTGTTGAACTCCAGTCAGGCACCTGCCCGAGTTGTCATTGATGTGTTTTCTGGGTCCGGGGTGGTACCCCGAGCCGCTGGTAGCACCGTTACGGTCGGTCCACTTTCCAGAGCAATGGTCCTTCTGGATGCAATAGCTCCCCGAGTCACCGCGCCAGTGCTTCGGGTACGGAGCACTGGCGCCCCCATCACGGCGACACTTCATGACACCTGGTTAGAAGGGACTACGCCCCGCGGTAGCGACGGGGTAACGCCTGCCGCCCCACCGGCCCGACAGGCCACTATTCCTGGCGTTTCCGTCGCTGGTAAAGGAGCTGGCGCGACAACCGTCCGGTTGGCTGTTCCTGGATCTCAGGCGGCTGTAGTCCAACTGAAAATGTGGGGAGCAAAGGGCCCCACCGCGCTTCCGGGTGGAGGTATCGTCCGAGTGCCTGGGGGAACGACAGCAGAGTTTGATCTGTCTGACGTGCCACCCGGTTACTACGGGATTGGTGTGTCATCGGACACGCCAGTTGTTGCCGGCGCAATAGTAGAGCGCAGACGTGGCCCTAACGCTCCCGGTGAATTCGCATGGACTGCAGCAGCGCCGGCACTTGACGGTCCGGCAGGGCTTCCGTCCTGGTCAGCGCGGTTTGGCTCTGCTGATCTCGTACTCACCGCCCCAGGCCCTAGGCAGGCACTTATTACTGTCGCTTCTCCTGACGCGTCCGGTGAAACGCGGTTATCCAAAGTCACTATTCCTGCTGCGACCACCATCTTTATTCCGCTTACGTCGGAGCGCTCTTTGTGGGTAACGACCCAATCAGATAGCGGTCCGGTAGTTGCGGCTCGAGTCATGCGCCAGGATGACAAAGCTGGGCAGCTCATCACGACCTACCCAGTGCGATCTGGTCCGTCACGGGTGACGGTGCCGAATATTCTTCCCGCTCCGGAATGAGCGATGCGCCTACCTCCGGGGAGGTGGGCCGTCTACGTCATCAGGGTCCATCCCCCAGAGGCTGGCAAGTTGCTCAACCACCACGTGGTGGATGAGCATAGCGAGCGCGAAAGAATCTTCAGTGCGAGTCTCAATAGGGCGCCGGTACACCACCACTCGTGCCGGTAAGCGGTGTTCTGCTGGAAAGAGACGACCCAGTGGGACTTCTGTTCCTTCCCAAGGTGAGGAATCGCTTGGCGGCACATCCTCCACCCCAAATTCCACCGCGGATAGTTGGTGGGACCAACGAATTTCAAGTCGGCGTATTGTCGCCAGTACGTATTCACCAAACTCTTCCCGCCGATTACGGGACGCCGGGAGATGTGGTGGCAAAAGGGTGCCACGAAGGCCGCGACCTCGTCGATCACGACGATGTGATCGACGAGGCGTGTTCTGTTCGGAAGATGCTGCTACCACTCAGCTAGCGTAGAAGAGTAGACACACATGTCGTTGCGAGGACCAATACCTATCCCTGATCCTTGAGGGCTGTAGCGTCATCACTGTGACTTCAATGCGTCGCTGCTCGCGGACCGCTTGCATGATGCCTGCAGTTGCCACTTTGACCTACGTCTACGCCGAGTCCACGGCAGTCCTTGGTCCATTAGCTACCCACGCCGAACCGCATTGTTATGACCTGTGCACTGAGCATGCTGAACGCCTGACGGCACCCCGAGGCTGGGAAATGCTTCGCCTTCCGTGGGAAGGGCCCGCTGATGGCCCCACTCACGACGATCTTGTCGCTCTTGCTGAGGCAGTTCGAGAAGCAGCCAAACCAACCGTCACGCCGGCTGGTGACGCACCTTCTTCAAGAGAAACTGGCCGACGCGGGCACCTTCGCGTTCTTCGGGATGACGCGTAAAGCCCGCTTCTTAGCGTGCTGATCGCTGGACATCGCGCATCAGGAGCAGTGCTTGCCTCTCTGCTTAAAGTCGAACCCCGTGCTTAAGGCCGAAAGTCCTGACTCTTCCCACTCAAGTCAAGTTTGTGATGTGCCGAAGGGAGCTCGTCACCCGTTTGCCTAATTGGGAGGTTTTGATGGCACGCTCCACAAGTCGAATGCCGTTACCGCTAGGTTCTCTTACCCAACGCGACGCTCGTAGCGATGTGGAGTGTGCGACGTGTTCCTCTAGTCGCGTCACTCAATTGAAACTCAACCTCACTGACGGGACGCCGGTAGATTTTATGTCGTGTCGTGCTTGCGGCAACAAGCAGTGGTCGCACCACGGCGTGCAATTGACGGTTGCAGAAGTGTTACGCCACAGTGAGAAGCGGCGAGTGCCGTAGCTATTGAGGCAGGAGAAACCCGGTCGCCAGTAACTCGCTGATGACATGTTCAGTATCAGCTGGGCCGGTTACTGAGATGCATTCCACACCCAACACTTTTACCGGGTAATCGTTGCCTCCGATGTCAAGACGGTCCCCGATAAAAAGAAGCTCATCAAGGGACACCTGGAGAGTTTCACAGAGCCGGCGAACCCCGTAAGCCTTGTCGATGCCTTTACTGGTGACATCGACAGACGTCGATCCCCCGCTGCGGACCTCTAAGTCGGGCACCCGAGCCGCTACATAAGCACGAAGAGCCTCTTTGCGTTCCCCCCGTGGATCCCAGGCGTGCTTGGCGTCTACTGGCGCCGCTTGCCCAAGGGCAGAGAAGGTGATCTGGCTTCCGCGGTCTTCGATCATCGGCCCCCACGTATGCGTCGCACGCAGATCAAGCGCATCAGCGCCGTCGTTTAATGCAGCGATTGCGCGTTGCTTTTCGTCGGTGGTGAGATCTTGGGCGTATTGAAGTATCCAAGAGCTCTCCCAGGTGTAATAGCGCGTCCCACAGGTAGGCATGAGATGGAGTCGCGTGAAGAAACTCGTATCCGGGGTCGCCGCAGCTAGGGGGGTAAGAAGTTGAGCTTCAAATTGCTCGAATCGCCCGCCAGAGATCACACACACTTCGGTGCGCCTGACCAGCTCGACGAGCAGGTCAGCCATGGCCGGTGACAGAGCCGTCTTTGAAGGCGCGAGGGTGTCATCTAAATCGAACAACACAACGGACGGCGCTGACGTCATGAGGACGCTCCTCGGATTATGAGGGATGAATACGGGGGTGCGGATCAAATAAGGGTAGGAATATCAGTCAAGGTGCCATACCTACCGTCATGCCTCAATCCAGTCTGGCAGGCTGACCTTCGTGACGACTATCGAACCCTGGCTCCGTGAGATTGTTCGCTGTCCAGCGTGTCGAGCTGACCTTCGAGATGATGCCGGTCCTTATGGGCCCGAACTTGTCTGTACAGCGTGCGGCTTGGCTTACCGGGTGGAGGACGGTATCCCAGTCCTCATTGTGGCGCAGGCTCGGCCCGCCCCCAAGTGAAGTGGGAGCGATGAGTCATGATCCTGTCGGCGACATTCTCGATGACCCATGTGCGTTGGAAAGCGCTGACTCCCAGGGAATGCTGCGGGCATTAGCCACTGCTGGCGCTCAAGTCCGGTCTTCGGCTTTAGCCGGTGTCGAAGCAGGAGCACGTGACTGGGAAGCTGGTCGACCTCGTTCCGTTTTAGTGGCGTCCCTCGGTGGCTCCGCTGCAGTAGCAGACGTGTTGTCGTGGCTCGCCGGTGACGCCTCGCCGGTACCCGTTGCGGTCCGACGAAATGGTCCGCTTCCTGGGTGGGTCGGCCCTCTTGATCTCGTAGTTGCGGTGTCGGTATCAGGTCACGCACGGGGGCCTTTGACTTTAGCTGCGGAAGCGGGCCGGCGAGGATCGCAGCTATTAACGGTAGGCGCCCCAAATTCTCCTTTAGCTCAAGTGTGCGCGCAAGCACGCGGTTTGCACATCCCGCTTGGTTATCATGCTCATGGATCTAACCGCATGATGTCATCTCGAACCTCCTTGTGGTCGCTGCTCATTCCGGTCCTTCAAGGCGCGCACGCGATAGGTGTCGTCGATGTTCCAGAGCACGTGTTCACCCAAGTGGCTGATCGTTTAGATGACGAAGCGGATACCTGTCGGCCATCTTCTGAGTCATTCGTCAACCCGGCCAAGGTGTTAGCGACCCAACTACAGGGAGTGGTTCCCGTGGTACTGGGGGATGGTTTGATGACTGCGGTAGCGGCTCGTCGAGCAGCAGCAATGTTGGCACGCACTGCCCGGACGCCAGCAGTCCATGGTTATCTTCCTGACGATGCTGGTGAAGTTGTCGCAACTTTTGATGGGCCGTTCACAGCTGGTGAACAGGACATCTTCGCCGATCCGTACCTTGACGGCGGTGGTTTAAGCCCGAGATTACGGCTCATGTTATTGCGTGACTCTGTGTCACCTCCCGACCAAGACGAACCAGCGGATTTAGCGCGAATTGCTTTAGCTGACCGCGTTTGTCAGATGGCGCATGATGTCGGGGTTGTTGTCAGTGAGGTTACCGCCGATCCAGGGCATCCCTTGGAACGTCTCGCAGGCTTAATCGCCAGGACAGATTTCGCGGCGGTCTATTTAGCATTATCACTAGGCATAGACCCAGGTCTGTCACCACATGTAGCCGATCTCAAAGAGACGCGCTGACCGGTTGTACTGTGATCACTGGAGCGCTCGGTGCAGCAGTGCTTAACCGACACGGTTACCCTAAAATGGTCGTCGGCGTTGGTGATGCCGCTGATCCAGAAGGATCGCGCCGGCTGTGCGAATTGTTGGTGTCCATGGTGTAAGAGACTCACCACCGACCCGTCACTAATTCGCGGCCCATCATCTCGTCTCCTCCAGGAGGGTTCCATGACATTTGACTATGCAGTTCGAGACCTCGCCTTAGCCGAAGCTGGACGACACCAAATGCGTCTTGCTGAGCATGAGATGCCCGGTCTGATGGCGTTACGTGCGGAGTTTGGGGCGAGTCACCCTTTACGTGGCGCTCGCATCTCCGGCTCGTTACACATGACTGTGCAAACCGCTGTGCTTATTGAAACTTTGGTCGCGCTTGGAGCTGAAGTCCGGTGGGCTTCATGCAATATCTTTTCAACTCAAGACGAAGCTGCCGCAGCCGTCGTCGTGGGCCCGGATGGCACCCAAGAGAACCCACGCGGGGTGCCAGTTTTCGCCTGGAAGGGCGAAACTCTTCCTGAATATTGGGACTGCACGATCAAAGCACTGACCTGGCCAGCTCATTCGGACGGTTCTACCGGGCCGAACATGCTTCTTGATGACGGCGGGGATGCCACGTTACTCATCCATAAAGGGAAAGAATTTGAGACGGCGGGGGCCGTTCCGCAAGCAACCGACGCTGACAACGATGAGTATCGGGTCATACTTGACGCTCTTCGCGCCACGATGGCCGCGGCGCCAGGTCAGTGGTCAGCAGTTGCCGACGGAGTGATCGGCGTGACTGAGGAAACAACCACCGGCGTTCATCGGCTGTATGAGTTCGCCCAAGCAGGCACCCTGCTATTTCCCGCGATCAACGTCAACGACTCGGTCACCAAGAGCAAGTTCGACAACAAGTACGGCACTCGCCATTCGCTAGTAGACGGAATTAACCGCGCCACTGACGTTCTCATCGGCGGCAAAGTTGCTGTTGTCTGCGGGTATGGCGACGTGGGTAAAGGGTGCGCCGAATCTCTTCAGGGTCAAGGCGCCCGAGTGGTAGTGACTGAAGTGGACCCCATCTGCGCTCTGCAAGCTGCGATGGATGGTTATCAAGTGGCCACCTTGGACGATGTCGTTGATTCGGCAGACATCTTCATCACCGCTACTGGATGTTTCGACGTCATCACCGCTGACCACATGCGTCAGATGAAGCACCAGGCGATTGTCGGCAATATCGGGCATTTTGATAATGAGATTGACATGTCCGGGTTGGCGCAGGTGCCTGGTGTGACCTGTGTGGAGATCAAGCCCCAAGTCCACGAGTGGACCTTCCCGGCCGATGGATCTCAATCACAACGCAGCATCATCGTCCTTTCCGAGGGGCGGCTGCTGAATTTAGGGAACGCCACCGGGCACCCCAGTTTTGTGATGTCAAATTCGTTCGCCAATCAAGTTATTGCGCAGATCGAGTTATTCACCCGGGCGAGCGAGTATCCACTGGGTGTGCACGTATTGCCCAAACACTTGGACGAGAAGGTCGCCCGGTTGCACTTAGCTGCCTTAGGCGTTCGGTTGACCGAGCTCTCTAAAGTCCAGGCAGAGTATTTAGGCGTAGCGGTTGAGGGGCCATACAAACCTGAGCATTACCGGTACTGAGCTCCTCACGAGACGCACCGCTCATCTCATCTAACAAAGCGGTAGGTGAGGAGGTGGCCTTTGGTCACTTCCTCACCTGACGTCAAGCAGGCAGTGCAGTCAGCGCTGGTTTCCTTGGTCGAGAGCAGCGTCGATCGGGTCAACCCCGGCGAGGCGTGATCGCAGGTCTTCTTCTCGTTGAAGACGTCGCAGATCGCGGTCTCGTCGCTCGGTGAGGACAGCCATCAAAAAATCTTCGGGGTGAGTGCCATCTGGTGGGGCTGGCCCTACATAAGGCTGGACTGCGGCGTGTAAGGCGTTGCTCTGTTGCTCTCGTGCGTACGGGTGCAGCTGATGTGAGCGGCTGAGAAATTGTCGGATCGATAACGCGATGCCATCGGGGAGCCGGGTGACATCAGCGGTCCGGGACCATCCCGTCAAATGCGGTGGAGTCATTAACATTAACGGCGCTTGACGAGCATCTCGTTCACGAATGACGTAGCAGCCGCTGGCGATATCGCCTAGTCGTTTCCCTCGCTCGGTAAACAACGAGCAGACAAGCGTGGGCACGGTAAGAAGGAGCCAAATCTCAACGAAGCCCACTAAACCTCGGGTCAAGCAGTGCCGAAACCGTACGGGGCCGCCGTCGTCGCGTACGGTGCGCAGGCCCATCGCGAGCTTGCCGAGCGTCCGTCCTCGGCTACTGGTTTCAGTGGCAACAGGAATGACAATCAGCGCACTGATCGCGATGACCACCATCACGGCCGCGACTCCTGCGCTATCAAGGGACGGCACCACAGAGCTCACGACTGCCACCCCACCGAAAAGTGCGACCAGGCTGACCATAACGTCGATTACTCCGGATACTGCTCTGGACGCAAAAGTTGCCGGGGGGAGATCGAGACGAACAGCTTCACCGGTCACGACATACGTCATGTCAGCCAGCGTAACCAGTGCTGCCGGGCGGCCACGATGGTTCTCCTTCCGTCACAAGGGCTCGTTCATCGTCGCGCGGCGGTGCGACTGAGACTTGCCGCAGCCAGACTCGTCTTGCTTTGGGGCAACTAGATACCGTGACCGTTATGGACGTCGACGCTTTCGTGGCCATGCATCACGCGGAATGGGATGAGTTAGACGCGTTAAGTCGCCGTCGTCGCCTTGACGGTGCTGACGTTGATCGCTTGGTATCGCTCTACCAACGTGCGGCGACGCATCTATCCACGATTCAATCTGCTGCACCCGACCCGTTCCTCATCAGTCGATTATCACGTTCAGTTGCTCGCGGCCGGGCCGCGATAACCGGTGCGCCGCAAGGCGCGTGGCGGGATCTCACGCGTTTTGCGACCGTGTCGTTCCCCGCCGCCCTCTACCGCGCTCGTCGTTGGTGGGTCATAGTGGGCGGGGTTTTCCTTGCTGTTGCCACCGTGATCGGGTGGTGGGTGTCCACTGAGCCGTCCGTTCAAGCTGCGCTTGCCACGAACCAACAATCTCAGCAACTGGCTGCGGTGGATTTTGAGGCGTACTACTCAACGTATGCTGCCGGAAGTTTCGCGGCTCAAGTATGGACGAACAACGCTTGGATCGCCGCACTGTGTATCGCCACCGGCCTCTTGGGGTTACCGGTGGTGTGGATCCTCGGCCAGAATGTTTTCAACCTCGGGGCCGTGGGTGGGTTGATGGCAGCCAATGACCGACTTGGTCTTTTCTTTGGTCTCATTACCCCACATGGTCTTTTAGAGCTAACCGCCGTTTTTGTGGCTGCCGGAGTTGGTTTGCGCTGGTTCTGGTCATGGATTGATCCAGGTCCGCGTACTCGTGGCCGAGCAGTCGCGGAGGAGGGACGCGCGGCAATGGGTATCGCGATCGGGCTGGTTGTTGTACTCGCAATATCTGGGGTGATCGAAGCGTTCGTGACACCGTCCGGTTTGCCGACGTGGGCACGGATCGGCGTCGGGGTGATTGCGGAGTTATGTTTCCTGGGCTATGTCTTCACCTTAGGTAAATGGGCTGCGCAGCGCGGAGACATCGGGGACATCGAAGACCGATATCTTGATGATGTAGCACCAGTTGCCGCGTGATTCTCCCTGTGGTTACTCACGGTCTCTCATTGCGCGCGTCTCATTATAAACGGCCTGCGGCTTTAAGCGCTAGGTAGGTGTCCGCAAGGCGGGGCGGAAGATCTGCTGGCCCGGCGTGCACCACCTCCGCACCTGCTGAGGTGAGAAGGCGAGTGATTCGGTTTCGTTCCAGCTCAGCGCGTTGGGCAGCCGCGGCGTCGTACACCTCCTCAGGGGTGTCTCGTCTTTCCGCTAGCAGCTGCTGCTGGGGATCCGACACCGAGGCAATAACCACGACGTGTCGGTGCGTCAGCTGAGTGAGAACTGGCAGTAAAGACTGCTCGACCGACCCTGATTCCACCGGCGTCAACAACACCACGAGCGCGCGACCGCTCACTTGGTTGGCAATAGCGGAAACCCAAGCGGTGCCGTCTGCTTCTATCAAAGTCGCTTCAACATTGGCCATCGCGCGTGCAATAGAAGCAAGTGAAGTGGTCCGATTAGTGCCGCGGACCCGAAGTCGAACACGTCGATCTATCGCGAGTAGACCCACGCGATCCCCAGCGTGCCCGGCAAGCGCAGCGAGGAGTAAAGCGGCGTCCATCGCGGCGTCCAGTCGTGGCTGATCATCAACCCGAGCTGCCGCCGCGCGGGAAGCGTCCAGGACTAAAAGCACCTGACGGTCTCGCTCTGGGCGCCAGGTGCGCACCACGACATGACTTCGCCGCGCCGTTGCGCGCCAGTCAATACTGCGGACGTCGTCTCCAGGGACGTAGTCCCGAAGTGAATCAAATTCGGTTCCCTGGCCACGCACATTGATTGCGGATCGGCCATCGATTTCTCGTAACCGAGCAAGCCGACTTGGAAGGTGAATGCGAGACGTGAACGGGGGTAGCACCCGGATCCGCCCCGGTACCCGGAAGGAACGCTGCCGCGCAGCAAGCTGGAGCGGCCCGAAGGATCGAACCGTGACTAGATCGGTGGTCAGATCACCACGTCTTACCGGCCTTAATTCAGCGCGAACACGCTGCCCATCACCGGGGTGAATCGTTAATCGGTGACGAGTGGTTGCCGCGCCAGCCGATGGCTGCCAAGCATCCCGGACAATTCCGCGGATCCGCCGACGGCCAGTGTTTCTGACCGTCAAGGTGACCGATGTTGTTTCACCGAGCCGAACTGTGCCCCCAGGTACTCGGGTAAAGCTCAGGTTTCTCGGGCTGACCGCGACAAGAAGATCGACCACGATAGCTGTGATCATGGTGCCCCACCATGCCATCGTGGCAGTCCAACTCGGCCGTACCAGGGCCACCGCGATCCCACCCAGCAGGGTCGCGAGTGCTGCCCGTCCAGTGATCGCCACTATCGCGGCACCGGAACGGAATCTACGACGCCGGTCACCACGGCGTTCGCGTCGACCCCTTCCAATTCCGCTTCTGGGCGTAATGCCACCCGGTGCACGGTGGTGCTTGGCGCCAAAGCTTTAACGTCATCTGGTGTGACGTAATCTCGCCCAGAAAGCCAAGCCCAAGCGCGGCTCGTCGCGAGCAGAGCCGTGGCACCACGCGGACTCACCCCTAAAGCTAATGACGGCGAGACCCGTGTGGCCCGAGCAATGTCAACGATGTACCCGAGGACCGCAGGGTTCACCCTGACCTGCCGGACCGCGATAGCACCGGCAGCAAGGTGCTCTGCCCCGGCCACCGCCTGCACGCCAGCAGCGGCAAGTTGACGCGGGTCAAAACCGGCAGCGTGACGACTCAAGACCTCTACTTCATCGTCTCGAGTAGGGACGGTCATGGTCGCTTTAAGGAGGAAGCGATCGAGTTGTGCTTCAGGCAGCGGGTACGTGCCTTCATACTCCACCGGGTTTTGGGTCGCGCAGACCACGAACGGTGTCGGGAGTGCGCGGGGGTGTCCGTCAACGGTGACTTGCCGTTCCTCCATTGCTTCTAACAGGGAAGCTTGGGTTTTCGGTGGTGTCCGGTTGATCTCATCAGCGAGGAGGAGATTGGTAAATACTGGCCCTGGGCGGAAGGAAAACTCCGCCGTCCGAGCGTCGTATACCAGTGAACCGGTGACATCCCCGGGCATGAGGTCTGGTGTGAACTGTACGCGTGTTGTTTGGAGGTTGAGCGCTGCTGACAGTGTCCGTACCAGCAATGTTTTTGCCACCCCGGGGACTCCTTCAAGGAGGACATGCCCGCCAGTAAGTAAAGCGATCACAATGCTCGATACGGCAGCGTCTTGCGCCACCACCACTTTGCGCACCTCAGCACGAACTGCATCTAGGGCGACTTGCGCTTCCTCTGCTGATGGCAAGGCAACAGCAGGCTGACCTGTGGACGTGGCTGAAAGGTCATGGTGTGGCAGGGAGGAATGGTCAATCACTGGTGGCGTACCTCTTCTTCTAAGGAATGCAGGGAACGAGCGAGCATGACAAGCTGAGGATCGTCTTCTGGGTCAGGCCCGGTGAGCAGGTGCACAACATCCGCTGACGAGCGCCCAGTGATGCGACTCACCGCCAGTGCGATTGTTTCGGCGGCAGTGGTCACAGGTAAACCGCACGGTTGTGCCAACCGGCGGGTCGTCGCAGTCCGTAAGATCCGCGCGGCCCGACCCCGGGCTTGAGCTTTGCGGTAAAGCTGAGCTCGGCCATGTGTTGTCTCAAGAGCGCGAACTGTCACCGGTAAGGGTTCTGTGACAAGACGCCCTAACCGCCGGGACCGCCAGAGGATGACAAGCAGCGCAGCAGCACTAAGCTGGAGAGCCATGAACTTCACTTCATTTGGGACGAGAGACCAAAAGCTCGGGGCAGCACTGGAGGCTCCATCGATGGGATTAGGTGTCCACCAAATCGCCACTGGGTGCCGACCAATAGCGTCCAGAACTAACGCGGCGTTGCCGTCTTGGTCGATATTTTGGTTTTGCAGGGGGGTGCCGTCGCCGAAAAGGACGATCCTTCGCGCCTGGTTCTTTGCTTTATTGGGGCTTTGTGAAGGCTCCTCGATGCTGACATAGGTAGCGCTGTCGCCATCGAGGTAACACGTATGGATCCGTTGCGCGTTGCCTTGACCAACTGGGAGGTAGCTATACCCCGAACCGGTGTGGGTCGCCCCTGCTCTGTTGGGTCCGGCAGCAGCGCAGTTTGGCTGCCGGAGTGCAGTTTCGGGGGAAAGGCTGGCGCCTAGGGGGAGATCAAAGTCCGTAAGAACAGCATTGTCGGCTCCCACGAGAACAACGTCCGCGCCAACCTGACGGGTGGTGTCGGCAAGGTCGCGTGCTCGGCCCGGAGCCATCAGATCCGACCTTGAGACCACGACAGTCACCGGAGTGTTGTTGTTGAGTTCGGCGTGGACGTCATCGAACCGAGTCACGCGACGAATCGTCATCCCGTGGTCGCTGGCCACCTGGGCAACGGCACGGGCGCCCTCAGGGGTTGCTGAGCCGGGATGTAATGCCTCGCGTGAGCCAGGCGGGTTTAACAGAAAAGTAAGAGTTGCTGTCACCAATGCGAACGTTGCTACGACAATTACCCATCGATAACGTCGCCACCAGTGAGCGCTAGCCATCAGTTGCGCCGTTGTTTCTGACGTCGCTATTTTCATGACCGCGTGAAGTCGGGGCGGTGGCTGACTCGACTGATTCAATGACTGAGGCTGGCGTGCGTGGAGTCGGTCGAGCGCGCTGGGTAGCGTCATCAACTGCTCGCATCTGGGCGTCATCGTCAAAGGTCATGGGTTGGTTCCCGTATTGGACGGCGTCGAACTGTCGCGCGGCATCAGTGAGCGGAGCAGAAATCGCTGGAATAGCCAAACCAGCTTCACATGCCGCCTCGCGTGCTGTTCGGCCGGTATTTTCGTCCACAATGACGCGCTCCTCCAAGGAGCGGACGATCGCCCGGAAGCGGTCGCGCACAGCGTCGGACCACCGCTGTTCAGCCGCCGCTTGATTGGCGCGCAGACGGTATTCCGCGGCCGTTGCCGCAGTCTCACCAAAAACACCTGCACGGTTCGCCTGCTTCACGTTTCGAAGCCGATGGGATCGAAGTCTGAGAATGAACGCGATTCCGATCAGAATCAGGACCACCACAACGACCCAAACCCAGTGACTGACTACGCCACCGGGACTGGGAAGCAGTTCTGTGAGCCACCGAAGAAACCAGCGGGACACCCGGATGAGAATAGACGGCTGCGCGTCGGCGTATGCCGGGTCGGTGAGTTCCTCACGCATCCACTCTCGGGCTTGATCTTCCTCTGGGGTGAGAGGTGGTTCGTCGGCTTGGGCCAGCAGCTGATTGATCAAGGCCCTGGCCGCCCCCCGTTAATGCTTAATCCTGAACCGTGGGGTGGACGCACCCCACGGTTCAGCTCAACGTCCCAACCTTCTCGGCGGATTCGGCTATCGATATACAACAAACAAGTGACTGCGGAGAGGAACGGGTACACCACGGCGTTGGCGAGCGCACTTCCCAGATTAGTTATTCCTAGCAGGGCAAGAAATCCGGTCGTTTCACTACCCGATTCGACGGTAAGTCCAAAAAGAAGGCCCCCGGCGAGAGCAAAAGGTGTCTGTAAGACGCTAGAAACGGCAAAGGCAATGACGTAAGCGAGCAGCAAAATTCCGAAGACTCGCCACCAAGAGCCCCGGATGATTTGTGGTGAGCGCCGTAGGGCGTGAATCACGCCCACGTTTTCCATGACCAATACCGCGGGGGAGAGGGCGAAACGAACCATCAACCAGGTGAGCGCCACTGCCCCACCTAGCAAGGCCGCGAAGAGACTGAAGAGGCCCGCAACTTCTGACAGCAACGTGATCCCGATGACTAGCAGAACTAAAACCGCAGTCACGATGATGAAAATAGAAGACACCGCAGCGGTGAGCATGACAAGACGCAGTGCGCCTTTCCACCCCACATGTCGCCACACCTCACCAAAAGACGGCCTACCACCCAGAGTGGACTGATGGACTGAGTGAACGAGAAGGCCAGTGAGTACGGCTAGCACGAAAATTTGGGCAATGCTGTTGAGGGAGGAGACCACCAGGATTGGTGTTCCAATGTCGGCGTCTGGAGAGGGAGCTGCGTTGTTCAGTGCATTGATCACCGGCCTCGAGCCCACGAAGACAAGCGCAGTTGAGAACACTGCACTGAGCAAACCAATAGCAGCTGACAACCCGAACATTATTTTTGGGTTGTACCGCATTGCTTTTACGGAGCCGTCGAGTAGTTCTCCGAGTGAAAGTGGGCGGAACGGGATGATCCCTGGTTGTTCCCAACTAATAGGTGCTCCTGGTCCTCCTCCGGGAAAACTATGGTCACCTAAGTCATGAGATTGCCTGGGGGCGCTTGGTGCGTAAGGCGCTGTGTGACTCTCGGACTCTGGCGGATTTCCGGGGAGCTGCTGGCCATATTGATCCGTGTTTCCAGCGGGGGGTGTATTCCCTGGCGCCGCCCAGGGGGAAGGGCTGTGCTCTTCGGTCACGACTCTCCTCGTCTATGACAAACGTTGGACATTAGCAGTGAAGTATTTGTTGAGAGTTCATGCGCAATGAAGGTGCCACTGGGTGCCCGATCGGCACGTCCTTCTAGCGCCTCCAAGCACGTGCGCCATCGTGCCACGTCCACAACAGGGCGGAAAGCTAGCCGTTATAGGCACGCCGGAGACGAATGCTCACGCTCGCTTGTGGAAGACACCGGGCTGTGCTGCTGATGATGAGACAATCAGGCGACGATACGCCAAGGCAAGGATTGAGTTGATGAAGGGTCGAATACTAGTCGTTGACGATGACATGGCACTGGCGGAGATGCTCGGCATCGTTTTAACAAGTGAAGGTCTCGAACCCATGCACTGCCCCGATGGTGAAGGGGCGCTGGCCATGTTTCGGGAAGGTCGCCCGGACTTAGTTCTGCTCGATGTCATGTTGCCTGGTTTAGATGGGATTGAGGTCTGCCGCAAAATTCGTGCCGAATCCGGCGTGCCTATTGTGATGTTGACTGCTCGCAGTGACACCGTCGATGTCGTAGTCGGTTTAGAAAGTGGCGCCGATGACTACATCGTCAAACCTTTCAAACCTAAAGAGTTAGTAGCCAGGATCCGCGCTCGTTTGCGCAGCGGAACGGAACGCGGTTCCGAGCGGCTGACCGTTGGTGATGTTGTTCTTGATATCGCGGGTCACAGCGTGACTAGAGGTGGTCAATTAATTTCGCTGACTCCGCTGGAGTTTGATCTTTTGTCAGCCCTGGCCCGAAGTCCACGTCAGGTGTTTACTCGGGAAGTGTTGCTTCAGGAGGTCTGGGGATACCGACATGCCGGAGACACCCGACTCGTCAACGTTCATGTCCAACGGTTGCGCGCCAAAGTCGAGCTTGATCCAGAAAACCCCAGAGTGGTGGTCACCGTCCGCGGTATCGGCTATCGTGCCGGCGCTCCGGAATGATCACTCAGGTTCCGCACATGCTGTGGCAGCCGGTCCGACTTGCGCATCGGGTGTGGCGGCGGTCCCTGCAACTCAGGGTTGTTGGCGCAACGATGGTCCTGGGGACACTCGCGGTTGTCGTGCTCGGGACTGTACTCCTGCAACGGATAGAGGCGGGCCTGATTCAAGAGCGACTCATCACCGCACGAGGAGAAGCGAATCAAGGCCGTCAAGACGCACAAAGTCAGCTCGACACTGTCGAAGACACTTCAGACCTGAATCTTTTCCTTAATGATGTCATTCGCCGATTAGCATCCCCAGAGCCTGATCCCAGTCGAGACATTGTGATGCTGCGTCCGGTCTCTAATGTTCGCCCCGATGCGCTCCCGGACCTTCGGACTCGTGCGGTCAAAAGATCCGTCATACCCGATGAGTTGCGTAAGCGGGTAGAAACCAGTGGGCGTCTAGAGGAACAGTTCGTGCGAATTCGTTACGACGATTCAGATCGCACCGTTCCAGGAGTTGCCATTGGGTCATTAGTAGAGATCCCCGTTGCCGGCCCTTATGAGCTTTATGCCGTATTTAGTTTGGAACGAGAACAACAAACGTTGGATTTAATTCGTCGGATTTTGGTGATCGGCGGCAGCCTGCTAGTGCTTCTGGTTGGTGGCGTGGCATATGTCGTCACCCGCCAAGTCGTTCGTCCAGTGCGACAAGCTGCCACTGTCGCGCAACGGTTAGCCAGTGGCAAACTCACCGAGCGAATGGCGTCACGCGGGGAAGACGATCTAGCGCGCCTAGCGGCGTCGTTCAATACGATGGCGCAAAGTTTGCAACGTCAGATCACTCAGTTGGAGCGACTTTCCCAAGTCCAACAGCGATTCGTGAGTGATGTCTCACATGAGCTTCGGACTCCATTAACTACCGTGCGAATGGCCAGTGATGTGCTTTACGAGGCACGTACGGACTTTCCACCCCAGATTGCTCGGTCAGCGGAGCTTCTCACAGCTGAACTAGATCGATTTCAGACTCTCTTACAGGATCTTTTGGAAATCAGTCGCATTGATGCTGGCGGGAATCTCCTTGTCCGGGAAACCGTTGATATTCGTGACCTCGTGACAAGCGTGGTGAGTGAATGCTCTTCACTGGCCGGGACTACTGGGAATGTTGTATCAATCATCACTGAGGTGAGAGATAGCTCAGCCGATTCGGAGGGTGATAATTCCCACGAGGATCAGGACAGGACGAGTGCACTCACGGCTGATGTCGATCCGCGGCGAATAGAGCGGATTCTGCGAAATCTCCTAGTGAACGCATTAGAGCACGGCGAGGGGCGTGGCGTGCAAGTCACCATTGGCCTTGACGCGGATGTGATCGCGGTTGTGGTGCGTGATTACGGGGTCGGGTTAAAGCCTGGTGAAGCGGCGTTGGTATTTAACCGGTTCTGGCGTGCGGATCCATCTCGGGCACGTCGAGTCGGCGGGAACGGCTTAGGGCTAGCCATTGCTTTAGAAGATGCTCGGCTTCATGGGGGGTGGTTACAAGCATGGGGTGAACCCGGCCGGGGGAGTTGTTTCCGGCTGACGTTGCCACGACATCAAGATGGTCACGTGGTGACGTCACCGCTTCCACTCGAACCTCACGATCACATTCCGGCTGTCGGGCAGCCTTATCAACGGATTGCAAATGCCAGCACAGCGCTGCAGAGATTGTCGTAATTGAGGTGATGACGTGCGAAAATTAATGCCTCGTTTTTTCTGGCAGATGGCTGTTGTGGTGTTGGTGTTGATCTCTGGTTGCCGCGGGCTTCCTGACTCAGGACCAGCAGGGCCGGGTCAGGATGTCAAAGCCGTGAACCGAGAACCTTTAGGTGTCTTGCCTCTTCCGCCCCGCATTGGAGCGGAACCACGAGAAATCGTGGCTGGTTTTTTGGGTGCTGGAGTGGATTTCACGGATGGTCACGCCGCTGCGCGCCTTTTTTTAGCTGGTTCGGAAACCCAATGGAATCCTTCTCGGCAGACCATCGTGTATGAGTCGAGTAGGGCGCTGGAGATCACTCAAAGCGGAAAAGGAAACACCCGAACTGTCGTAGTTCAGGTCCCGGTGTGGGGCCTGTTGAGTTCCCAGGGTGATCTCGATCTCATGCCATCAGGCGAGGTGGCCCAGCAGCGGTTTACTCTTGCCCGGGTCGATGGTGAATGGCGCATTCAAGATTTTGATGGTGACAAATTAGGTTTGTGGCTTAATACGAATGACTTTTTTAACCGGGCTTATACCCCCGTGCGTTTAGCGTTCACTGCACCAGGGACCTCCACCTTAATTCCGGTGCTTCGGTGGTTCCCTGGTAACCGGAACGCGTTGCCTACTACGGTGGCGGCATCTTTATTGGATGGACCGCCGGGATATTTATCCGGTTCGGTCGGCTCGGGCATTCCACCTGGAACGACTCTGGCGGTAGATGCTGTCCCTACTTCAGCTGGAGTCGCAACGGTTGATCTTTCTAGAACAGCCTTGCGGGCCTCCCCCGAGCAACGCCAGCAGGTATGGCACCAAGTGGGTGCGACCCTTCGCCAATTACCGACGGTCGGTGAAGTAGTCCTCACCGTAGAGGGAGTCCCCTATCAGATCGATCAGGCAAATCCTTCTCCTGTTGACAGTCGAGTGAGTTTTACCGACAACCCACAAGTCGTTGGTCCACCGTTAGTACTCCACGACGGAAAAGTGCAATGGGTGGAGCGATTTTCTGGTCGGTTAGTCCCTGAGTACTTGGAGCGATATGGCTCGGCCCCTCGCGAGCTCACCCTTCGCTCAATGGCTGCAGATCAGGGGGCCATTGTCGGGGTCAACTCTAATGGTCAGCGGCTGGTCAGTTCGCGCGATAAATGGCGTCAGGCACTCATCACGGGGAAAGAGTTGTGTGATCCAGCTGTTGATCGTGCCGGGTGGGTATGGACGGCAGATCGCGAGGTTGAAGGGCGGCTTCAAATGATTCCCACCGTTGGTGGACGCAAACCAATATCCCTTGCACCGGAGTGGCTTTTGCAGCGATCCGTCCTCGCGTTAGATGTGTCGCGTGAGGGAACGAGAGTTGCAGTGTTGTCACGTGATCGGCGAGGTGTCATCACTCTCGATATCGCGGGAATCGTGCGTAACGCTGCTGGTCAGCCAGTGGAGTTGGGGTCGTCACGGACGATAGCTCGGCCCTTACCTGCAATCAAAGATGTCACCTGGACTGGCGATGATGGACTTGTTGTGTTGGCAGACGGTAGCCCAAATACGGTTCATTACGTGGAGATCGGAGGGAGGATGTCACCGTTGCCGGCCATTCCCCCAGCAGAGCGTATTCGTGCTGGGAGTAGCCAACGGGAGTTGTACCTCCTGACGTCCCAGGGGAAGTTATTGGCTAGAGACGGCAATAAGTGGAATGACTTAGGAGCAGCCTCCGCGCTCGCGATTCCGTCATAGATCGGAGGCGCTGGCGATGCTAATCCGTGAGTTCTTCGATCTGGTCGCGTCGCCATGGTGTGCAGGGTGCGGGGTAAGCGGAGTTCGTTGGTGTGCCGTGTGTTCAACAATGCTGTCACCCCTGCTGGGGCCTCGGTTAACCCATCGGCGGAACCTAGTAGGAGCTTCGTCTTTTGACGTGCAGTCACCACTTTTATTTGACCAGGCAAACATCCAGGTGTTTTTCGCCGATTTTTATCGTGGACCTCTTCGGGAAGCCATCAACGCCTGGAAAGACCACGGACGAGCTGATGTGACCTCCATTCTTAGCGAATTTTTATCCGGGCCGTTGTTTCGTTGTCGGCAGGCTCAGTCGTGTTGGACAGCCCGCATTTTGATCGTTCCTGTGCCCTCCACTAACACTGCTCGTCGACGGCGGGGATGGGATCCGGTGTGGACTCTAGCCCGACGCTCAGCGCGCCACGACGCTTATCTCGATGCGGTCCGAGTTTTGCGCCATACGCGACCGGTAGCTGACCAGGCAGGGCTTGATGCCGCCTCACGGCAGAAGAACTTATATGCTGCAATGACAGTCAGTTCTAGTTGGCGTGCCAGATTGACGGGTCGCCAAGTCATCGTCGTTGATGATGTCATCACAACTGGCGCCACAATCCATGCCGCGCAGCAAGCTCTTACTGCGGTGGGTGCAATCCTTCTCGGCGCGGTGACCGTGGCATCAACCCCGCTTAACGCAGATATGTGCGGGAGTTCTGAAAAGAGTTGAGGATCGGGCTCCACATTGGCCTCCAAGAGGCGTACCGTCGCCTCACGGGTCAGTCGATCCGTTCGTCAGATAATGACGAACCCGCTATCCAGGAGGTCACTGTGGAGATCGTGGTCACCGGCCGGCACATGGAAGTAAAAGATCGATTTCGTCGGCACTTGGAGGAGAAACTCGCGAAGGTGACGCAGGTCGCGCCGCGAGCACGCAGAGTGGACGTCGTGATCTCCCACCGACCGCATCGGCGACAACCGGAGTCATCGGAGCGGGTAGAAATTACATGTATTGGTAAAGGTCCGGTGGTTCGCGCCGAAGCGACGGCAGAGGATCTTTACGCCGCGTTTGATCGAGCGCACATCAAGCTAGTCGAACGTTTGCGACGCATGCATGATCGAAAAATCATGCGTAGAGGACGCTCTGAATCCTTGGCTCAAGCATCGGCCAGAATGGCGCCACAGCCAGAAGAGGTCGGTGTGCTCTGGGCTAATAGTGTTCGATCTGAAAACGGCGCCAGTTCAGAACTCGCTCAGCAGACTGCCGCACCGATGAGCGACGAAGGTGAAAGAGAAGATATTTGGGACGGTAGTCCAGTACAGATCCGCGAAAAGGTGCATGCGACTCACCCGATGTCAGTGGATCAGGCTGTTCACGAGATGGAATTAGTTGGTCACGACTTTTATCTTTTCTCGGACGCCGAAAGTGGCCGACCAAGTGTGGCCTATCGTCGCCGGGGCTGGGAGTACGGTGTGCTTCACCTGGATGTCCTCGCTGCCGCTGATGGAGTCAGTGAAGCCGGTCCTATAGATGCTGCGATGGATCATCGCGCGATGTCGGAGCCGGTGTCATAGGGCCGTGCGATAGTGGCTCAAGAAGGTGGCCGGCTCCGTGTGGGGTCGGCCACCGTTCTTGACGAGATGTATCTGAGGTAAATATGACGGAAGGAATCGCGCACTATGGTCGCCGATAGGTACCGGACGCGTTCCGGTGGATCGCGATGAACAGCGAGGGGGGTAACGCCTGTGAGTGACGCCGATTTGATCCGTGTCTTGGTCGCGGACGATCATGCGCTATACCGCCGTGGTCTGGAGATGGTGCTGGGGGCAGAAGAGGGAATCGACATTGTTGGAGAGGCGCAAGATGGTGCTGAGGCCATCAACAAAGTGGAAGAGCTTCTCCCCGATGTCGTTTTAATGGATATTCGGATGCCGCGCCGATCAGGTATTGAGGCATGTACCGCGATCAAAGATGTTGTCCCCTCCACCAAGATCATCATTTTGACGATTTCCGATGAAGAGACTGACCTGTACGAGGCAGTCCGAGCTGGTGCCAACGGGTATCTACTGAAAGACGTCCCAGGTGAAGAAATAGCCGCAGGTATCCGGGCGGTCGCAGGCGGCCAATCGCTCATCAGTCCATCGATGGCAAGCAAGTTGTTAACCGAGTTCGCATCAATGATCAAGAAAAACGATCAGCGCCCACAGGTTCCGGTCCCACGATTGACGGATCGTGAATTGGAAGTCCTTCGATTGGTGGCACGAGGTTTAGCGAATCGGGATATCGCCGGAGAGCTGTTCATCAGTGAGAACACCGTGAAGAATCATGTGCGGAATATTCTGGAAAAATTGCAACTTCATTCACGAATGGAAGCGGTGATGTATGCCGTTCGTGAGAAAATTTTGGAAGTTCCTTAGCGGCTTAATAAGGGCTTTCTGTGTCGCAGACTCCGTTACTTCTTTCGCTAGCTTCCGCGCGAAGGATTGCTTTGGCCGCCCAAGGTTTTGGTAGTGAGCGTTCCCCTAGTACGAACCGTCATGAAGGTCGTTCCGCAGTCGAGCGCGTGATAGGGCAGATTGGCGTTGTTCAGATTGATAGCGTCAATGTCGTTGCCCGCAGTCACTATTTGCCGTTTTATTCCCGGTTGGGAAACTACGACCGAACATTGGTGGACCAAGGGCGAGACGAAGCTCCTCGCGCCTTAGTGGAGTATTGGGCGCACGCGGCTAGTTTGATAGCTCCGGGGATCCTCCCATTGCTGCGTTGGCGAATGGCCCGCGCTCGCGATGAGGCGTGGGGTGGTATGCGGCAAGCAGAACAGGACTACCCAGGTCTTTCCGAAATTATTCTCTGTGAGCTTCGTCTCCGGGGCCCAATGACTGCTGTCGAGGTGGAGCAAGTGGTATCCCATGACGCGCCACGTGATCGGACCCACTGGGGATGGAATTGGTCGGCGGTGAAGAAGCTGCTTGAGTTGATGTTCTGGGCAGGTGAGGTGACGTCGGCAGGTCGTACCCCTCAGTTCACTCGGCGATACGACCTTCCGGAACGAGTATGGCCAGCCTCGGTTCTCACTAAGACACCCACTGAAGGACAAGCTCACCGAGAATTAATTGGGATTGCTGCTCGCGCTTGTGGAGTTGCCACCGAAAATACGTTAACCGATTATTTTCGGTTGAAGCCTGCGCCAGCTCGGGTGGCCATTGCCAGCCTCGTGAATGATGGCGAGCTCATTCCAACGCGCGTGAGCGGCTGGGCGCGGCCGGCTTATCTCCACGCCACCGCTCAACGCCCCCGTTCCCTCCACGCGCGTGCCTTGATTAGTCCGTTTGATTCTCTCGTGTGGGACAGGGCCCGAATGTCAGCGCTTTTTGGGATGGATTACCGGATCGAAATCTATGTCCCGCAAGCTAAGCGGCGTCATGGGTACTACGTTCTTCCGTTTCTTTCCGGTGACACCCTCACCGCTCGCATTGACCTTAAAGCCGACCGTCACACTGCTGGTGGCGTGCTACGGGTTTTGGCCGCACTTCCTGAGCCGGACGCTCCCGCTACTACTGCGGGTGATTTAGCAGAGGAATTACGTCGTATGGCGGCATGGCTGAACCTTGCAGTGGTGCATGTTGAAGCTCGTGGAGATTTCGCTTCAGCATTGATTACGCAGCTCCGTCGGTGAACTCAGCGATCCTGCTCCCTTTAAGGTGCGTACGATAGGGCCAGTCCCGCAGTGGGTGCGGCGTCCTCAATGGGCGCCAAAGCAAATCGAGCAACATTAACGGGAGACGACGCGTGCCCAAGATCGTCGAAAGAATGCTCCGCGCTGGTGAGAAACGCCAACTGAAAAAACTGGTTGGTTTCACGAGCCAGATCAATGCTTTGGAAGATGACTTTGTTCGACTTTCTGACGCTGAGTTGCGTGAGGAAACGGACCGTTTCAAAGCGCGGATCGCGGACGGTGAGTCCCTCGATGCGCTGCTTCCGGAAGCCTTCGCTTCGGTACGTGAAGGTGCACGGAGAACACTAGGGCAGCGGCACTTTGACGTTCAGCTCATGGGGGGAGCGGCACTGCACTCGGGCAACATCGCAGAAATGCGAACTGGTGAAGGTAAAACGTTAGTAGCAACGGCCCCGGCGTATCTCAACGCTTTGACTGGTCGTGGCGTGCATGTGGTCACAGTGAATGACTACCTCGCGGAGTACCAATCTGACTTGATGGGGCGAGTTCACCGATTCTTGGGCTTAAGCACTGGGTGCATTTTGTCGTCGATGAATCCAAGTCAGCGGCGTGAAATGTACCGTTGTGATATCACGTATGGCACTAACAATGAGTTTGGTTTTGATTATCTTCGTGACAACATGGCCTGGAGTTTTGACGAGCTGGTGCAGCGCGATCACTATTTCGCCATCGTCGATGAAGTTGATTCAATTCTGGTAGATGAAGCGCGCACCCCATTGATCATCAGTGGCCCGGCGGATCAGCCAACAAAGTGGTACACCGAATTCGCCAAAGTGGTTGGCCGACTGCAACGCGATCGTGACTACGAAGTGGATGAAAAGAAACGCACCGTTGGAATTCTTGAATCAGGAATTGATCGAATAGAAGATTATCTCGGTATCGAAAATCTTTACGAGAGTGCTCACACCCCCCTCATCGGGTATCTCAACAATGCGGTGAAAGCAAAAGAACTTTTTAAACGCGACAAAGATTACGTCATTATGAATGGTGAGGTACTCATCGTCGACGAGCATACTGGTCGCATTCTCGCCGGACGTCGTTATAGCGAAGGAATGCACCAGGCCATTGAGGCAAAAGAGGGCGTTCAAATTCAGAATGAAAACCAAACACTCGCTACCATTACGTTGCAAAACTATTTCCGGATGTACGACAAATTATCTGGTATGACTGGCACGGCAATGACGGAGGCGGCCGAGTTTAACCAGATTTATGCCCTTGGCGTGGTAGAGATCCCCACCAACCGTCCGATGGTTCGCGCGGATCAGTCTGATCTGATTTACCGCACCGAAGAAGCGAAGTTTTCTGCCGTTGTCGATGACATCGCTGAGCGATACCAAACTGGCCAACCTGTCCTGGTAGGAACGACCAGCGTGGAGAAGAGTGAGCGGTTGTCCCATCTACTCCATCAACGTGGCATTGCACATGAGGTACTTAACGCTAAGCACCATGAGCGCGAAGCAACCATCGTGGCACAGGCTGGTCGCAAAGGTGCTGTCACTGTTGCCACGAATATGGCTGGTCGAGGGACTGACATCATGCTGGGCGGCAACGCTGAGTTCATGGCGGTAGCCGAACTAAAACAGCGTGGTTTGGATCCAGTGGACAACCCTCAGGAGTACGACCAGGCATGGCCAGACACCTTGGCGGCCGCGGAAAAAGCAGTGTCGCGAGAACATGACGAAGTAGTGAACGCCGGTGGTTTGTACGTTTTAGGAACGGAACGCCACGAGTCTCGGCGCATTGATAACCAATTGCGCGGACGTTCCGGGCGGCAGGGTGATCCCGGTGAGAGTCGGTTTTACCTGTCTTTGCAGGACGATCTGATGCGTCTTTTTAATGCTGGCATGGTGGATCGTGTGATGGCATCGTCGGGAATCGGTGACGACATGCCGATTGAATCCAAAATGGTTTCCCGCGCTATTGCATCTGCTCAAAGCCAGGTAGAAGCGCAAAATTTTGAGATCCGTAAGAACGTTCTTAAGTACGACGATGTTCTTAACCGGCAGCGTGAAGTCATTTACGCCGAACGTCGGCGCGTTTTGGATGGTGAGGATCTGCACGAGCAAATCCGGCACTTCCTTGATGACGTGGTGACTGCTTACGTCACTGAAGCGACAGCTGAAGGCGTAGTAGAAGAATGGGATTTGGACAAGCTCTGGGGTGCTTTAAAAGCTTTGTATCCAGTGGGAATCACTGTCGATGACGTCACAGAAGAAGCCGGTGACCGGGCCGGAATCACATCGGACATGTTATTAGTGGAATTAAAATCTGACGCACAGGTGGCGTATGAACAGCGTGAACAGCAGCTTGGCAGTGATGTGATGAGAGAACTGGAACGCCGGGTGGTCTTGAGTGTTTTGGACCGCAAGTGGCGCGAGCATCTTTATGAAATGGATTACCTTCAAGAAGGTATTGGTCTTCGGGCGATGGCACAGCGCGATCCTTTGGTCGAGTACCAGCGCGAGGGTTTCCAGCTTTTCGCTGTGATGAACGATGCGATCAAAGAAGAATCGATGGGGTATTTGTTTAACCTTGATGTTGAGGTAGATCCTGCTCAGGAGCACGAAGATGGATCGGCTCCTGAGCAGCTGCAGATCAACGCTAAAGGTTTGACCCAACCTCAGCGTCGAGGTCAGCTGCAATACACCTCACCGACGGTGGATGGGGAGGCCGGAGTGACAGTTCGGTCTGAAGCTGATCAGTTGGTTTCTGATCAAAAATCCCAAGCAGAAGCGAAGGCCGCGCAAGCGCGAGCCCAACGAAAAGCCAAAGGAAAACGCCGCCGCTGAGGCCACTCGAACGCCGGAAGCGCATCGTCTGCTTAGTCTGTTTCTAGGGCGGTGACAAGCCAGCGTCCATCAGCCCCTTCCAGCCGCAGGGCGATTGCTCTCGTTCGGCTTTGGCTTCGCGCGACTGCACACACTTCAGCCACGCTGTCGGTTGGTTCACAGACATGAATACTGAGCACACGAGGTTGGTTACGGCGCGTAGAGTCATTTTTCCCTTTTTCGGGTATTAGTACTTTGGCGCGAAGGTCGTCGAACACGTCAGTAGTAGTCCATCGCATCAGTTGAGTGATTCTTCGATGCCCCGTGAGTACTTCAATCAGAATTTGAACGAGTCCATGACTCCACATTTTGGGGTCGGGAAGGTCGCTGCTGGGCGTCCGCAGCGGCCCGAAGTCATCTTCCGCTAAAGGCTCGGGAAGATCAGGGAACAATGCGAAAGTTCCTTGGCGGGGAGGTTCTTCAGCTTTACGTTGAGGGTGATCAGCGCGCTGAAGCCGGTCATCGACAGGAGTCCTATCAATGGGAGGTAGGCAATCAGGAAGAGGATGGTGCCGCACTCTAGGGAGATCTTCAACGACGGTCATGAGTTCCTCCGGTGGGTGAAGGTGGAATCTGCAAAGTCATCCCAGTGGCGAGGTGATCCGGCTGAGAGCCCAGGGCACTGTGATTAAGTTGCCACCACCGAACTACTTCCCTGGCGATTTCGGCGTTACTGAAGTTATTTGGGCCGTGCTCTTCGGCGATGCGCCACAGGCAGTCGCCTTTTCGCACGACATAGGTGAGATCTGGTCGCACGGACTTGGTGCTGGGCAAGTCAGAACTTGTTTTGCTGGGTGCCGCTGACATCGGCCATGCCGCCGTGGGGAGATCAAGAATCTGAGTGTCAGTTCTCTGTTGCGTGCGAATCTTGAGGTGATTGTTCGGCGTTGCATGCGCAGTCATCCCTCCGGCCATGGCACTACTGACCACGACAGCGATCACCGGTCGAAAAACGGCTGGCGAGAGTCGAATAGCCCACCTGCCGACACGACGTTCTACTTCATGGCTGGTGAAAAGCACAGCGAATGCCGTCATGCCAGCGACAAACACGAGGCGCCACGCAATAACCACCCCAAGGGCAATGGTTGTTGAGTACAGCGCCTCAGCCAGCGTCATATCTGCGAACTTTTGAGTGACCAACCATTCGCTGCCCAGAAAAGCGCAAGCAAGCAGCATGGCGCTTGTGCTCCACATGGCGACCACCAGAAGACCACGGCGAAGAACTGGGATTAGTGCGGCAGAAGAAAAGACACTGGCCTTCATTGGATGAATTTTGATGTTGTTTGCATTCGTTTGCACTCAATGAGAATGACTTATTGTGGGCAAGAAAGCAACACTCCGTTGCTCTTTGTGGACGAAATTTCATCTTTGACGAGCTGTTCAGTTGCGATAAGGCAAGCTTGGGTGATGCGGTGGGAGCGGTTTTTTGATGATCTGGAGGCTCAGGCCAGTGCATATGAGGCTGCAGAGCGATCTGCGGAGATTGTTGAGCGCACGCGTTTGGAGCAAGCTGGCGTAACATTTGTTGCTCGGTTAAACGCTTGGACCGGCCGCTCATGCACAGTGCACTTAATTGATGGATCCGGTCATCGTGGCCGTATATCGCGCGTCGCTCACCATTGGGTGGTGCTTGACGATCCAGGGCCAGTTCTCATTCCGATGACTGCATTGACGGGCGTGACGGGTGTGGGTGCGGGAGCCACTTCACAGAACCAGCTCGCGCGGCATAATCTAAGTTTGGGGGTTGTTTTCCGCGGGATGGCGCGTGATCGGAGCCCGGTGCGATTGGTTTTAATAAACCGAGAAGTCGTATTCGGGACGGTTGACACCGTGGGTGCGGATTACATCGAGATCGCCGAACATGCTGACGATGTTCTTCGTCGCGCAGGGAACGTCCGGTCGGTTCGGACTGTTCGTTGGTCAGCATTGCTGACCGTTCGGCCAATTAATCCAGATTCTTCCCTGCAATGGTGAGCGTGCCTTTAACTTTTTGTGACTGGAATGTCATCCGTGAAAGAGTTGTTGTCAACAAATTTTTTGGTCTGGGTATACATCCGCTCAATATAATTTTCTAGTGCGGATGTTTCGACTCGCCACTGACCGCGGCCTCCGACCTTGATTGCGGCTAGTTCTCCCGAGCGCACCAAGGCGTATGTCTGTGCGGCAGAAATGTTCAACGTCTCGGCAACATCGGCCAACGTGAGGAACCGGGGTGGCACAGATGACCTCCATGGTTTCAGTGGACGGATGACGCACCGAGCAGTCAATGAAGAGTGCGCGTCGAAAATGAGTATGCCATCGGAAATGCGACGTTGTGTCCGGTCTGTGGACAAGTGGTGGCAGCGAGCCGCTAAAAGGGGCAGAGTAATAACTCTCAAACGCACAGTGACACCTCGGTTCAGCGTGGGAGAAGTCCGACGCAGCGCAGCTGCGTAGTCCGAGAGGAAGTCGGGAGAGTAAGAGTGACCCAAACGGTACTTGCCCATGCATCAACTCAGTCGGAGCAGCGCCAGGCTAATCGAATACGTCGTCCTTCATTTACCGATATTCGTTTACTCGGCGGGGTCTTACTTGTGGTGGGGTCGGTCGTAGGCGGGTACGCCATGGTGAACGGGTTTGATCAGAGAGTTGAGAAATGGCGTCTGGTGCGGTCGATGGCGCCGGGGGAAACTTTAACTCCCGATGACGTACGTAAGGTCCGGGTTGAACTAGGGGATCAGGCCAACCAGTACGTGTCTAGTGACAGTCCAGTCACGGGAATGACCATGGTGCGCGGTGTGGATCCAGGTGAACTTCTCCCGAAAGGGAGCGTGAGTACGGTCGGTAGTGGGGAGTATCGAATACTTCCCACCCCCATCACCACGGGTGGCCAGTACGTCCAAGTCGGTGACCTCGTTGAGGTATGGGTCGCCAAGCGAGATGGTGCTCGTGATGCTTATGCGCCCTCGAAGTCGTTAACTCGAGCAACCGTGGTTGAGCTGCCTCCTTCGGACCGTTCGCTAGGGGCCGGCGGTGATTGGGTGGTTACTCTTTCCGTCCCTCAGGCGTCCGTCGAAGAACTCATTACCGCTGTTGATAATCAATCTCGGATCACAGTTGTTGTGCAACCCACGGTGGCCAAGGATCCGCGGGGATGACTGGAGCGTTGGTGAAACACGTTGCACTAGCGGCAATTGGCCCGCTAGAAGCTCAAATCGCAGCCCATCTCGATTCCATTCCTGGTGTAACCGTCGTTCGGCGATGTGCAGATCTTGCCGATCTGGTAGGGCTCGCGGCAAGCCGCCAAATTCACATCGCGGTCCTCTCTGCGGAGTCACGCGGTCTGGATGCAGAAGTTTTCGAGCGCCTTGCACGTTACGAGGTAAGACCTATCGTGCTCGTTGAAGGAGATGATCCGGTTGCGCGCCGACGATGGCATCATTTGGGCGTAGACGCTCTGATCAATATCGATGTTTCAGACGAAAGCAACCTGCTTGACTTTTTGACTAGTGCCATCGGTGGCGTGAGTCAAAAAGTGGAGGCTTTGCACAAGGTAAAGCCGCCGGATGACGCTCAACGCATCCAAGCTCAAGAAGAACCGCTAATCACGCCTTCCGTTTGGGAAAACTCCATTGCTCTGAAGCCCGGGAACACGCCAGGGGTCGCTGAGGTCCGGGTCGCTCCGTTGATGGGGTCTGGCGGGCTGGGGGTTGACACGCCCGAATCAGCAACACCGCGAAATGCTTTAGGGTCTCCTCCATGTCGTGACGATGATCGCTCAGAGCACTCTTTCCGAGAGTTAGGTCAGGTGGTGGCAGTGTGGGGGCCAACGGGTGCCCCTGGCCGGACAACCATGGCTATCGGCATCGCTGCCGAAGCTGCGGTTGTTGGGCACGATGCTCTGGTCGTCGATGCTGATACCTATTCAGGGAGCATTGCCCATGTCCTGGGCTTACTTGATGAGTCCCCAGGCTTGGCTGCGGCCGCACGTGCCGCCGACCATGGCGTCCTCAATGTGGCCGAGCTATCACGGCATGCTCCGGTGGTGTTTTCGACGTTGCGTGTCCTCACGGGGATTTCTCGGTCGCATCGGTGGCCGGAACTCCGCCCCACCGCATTGCTTGCAGTCCTCAAACAAGCCCGGGCACTCGCCGCATGGACGGTTGTTGACACAGGTTTTTGTTTGGAACAAGACGAAGAGTTGGTTTACGACACTGCAGCTCCACGGCGCAACGGTGCGACTATCGCCACCTTGGAAGAAGCAGATGCCATTGTGGCTGTGGGTTCGGCTGACCCGGTTGGCTTGCAACGGCTGGTTCGAGGGCTTCAAGAACTTTCTGAGATCACGACCACCAAGCCAACAGTTGTGGTGAATCGCGTGCGGTCGAGCGCGGTAGGTCATAGCCCGCAGCGAAGAATTCGAGATGCTCTCCTTCGGTACGCTGACATCAACAACCCAGTGTTCATTCCTGATGATGTCGTTGCTCTCGATAGTGCTGTCCTCGCTGGTCAGACGCTGCCAGAGCATGGCCCCACCACAGCTTCCCGGAAGGCAATCCGCCAGCTTGCCATCAGCCTTGGGGTGGCAAGCAGTGTGCCCGAGTGGCGCGCGAAAACAATGAGCCATACGTGACGCCTAACCCACAACTAGCCCGGCATTATTGGCGGTAACGGCGCATGGGCGGGTCGATTCATGAGGGTTCCAATCCGATCTGCTTGCCTGTTGATAGCAGTTGACCAGCGCTCGTAACTGTTCGCGCAACAAACCATCGAAAGATGGCTGTTTGGGTGGTTGCGCATAGCTCAGCTGGCCCGGAGGAGACCCCAAATAGCCCGGGGTTTCAGCAGGCCTAACGACAAGTGCATTTACCACCATCGTGAGATCGCCAACAGCCGCGAGGCTGTTGGCGATCCACCCCTGACGCATTGCCCTTCGGGTCGGGCTGGGTGATCAGTTCGTGAGGCAGCGTGGATGGAATGGGGGGTGTGCCGGTGTCCTCATGACAGCGGGAACTCCCACACCTTCTTCGGGATGACCTCGTCCGACCCGATGACGTTCGCGGCCGGGCGAGTGTAGACCAGGGTGTAGGTGGGTGAAATTTTGTCTACTTGAAAAGCCACCCAGCCTTTTCCGCTTTCCCCACGGCTGATCACGCCTTCCAGAGGCTCGTAACCAGCGGCCTTCATATCGGGCTTGGCGAGGGTTGATGCGATGTGGGTTTCCCCGTCTGGGCTCTGAAGTTTCCAGCCTCCATATACACCCCCGCCATACTTTTCCCCGGCCACTGCATCCACCTGGATAAGGACGAACTCGCCGCCTTCTTCGGTGACCCAGGCATACTCTTTCGAGCTGAAGCCGCGGACCACGCTAGTAAAAGCGATGCGATGGCCAAGGACATCATCTTCGATTTTCTGCGAGTACGACTTCTTGGTGCCAGTGCTGGCAGGTGCCGTGTTGGTGGGCGACGAGCCTGTTGACGGGCTCGCCGACGCTGAAGTTAGCGGCGCTGCGTTGGATGAAGCCGGAGCAGACTCGTCACCAGAGCAGCCGGCCAGGGCGAAGGCTGCCGTGCTGATAACGAGGCCGCTCACGAAGGTGAAAGAACGGGGCATGGTATTCCTGTCTTGTCAGTGAGTTTGACGCCTCAAGACGCGGCGTACCGCGAGCGCCACAAATGACGATTGCAGCTACCGGCCAGGTACGGACCCCACGAAACCGCACATTTGGATCAACCAGCTGCCGATCCGCAAGCCCAGCAATACTTCTGCTCGCAAGTTTTAAAGCTCATCTGGTTGGAACCTTGATCCAAAGCAGCAACGATGGCAACGCTAAGCAGCGAAAAGTGCGAATAAGCCGCCGCAGGTATAGACCAGCATCAGAATGAGGAGCGGGATTTGCCCGACGACAGCCCGCCGCCGTGAGAACACACGAACCGCTTGTTCGTGGGCCAGAATGACGCCCATGATGTGACCAATAATGATCGCGCTCACCTGAACTGTCGCAACCAAAGTGGGATCGAGCAAGGTGCTGCTGGGTGTGCGGTCACTAAGACCCAACCAGTTCCCGCCATTCCCTAAGGGATCACTTAACCGAATCCATGCCGTCTGGCCTTCCAAAATAAAAAGGGACCAGTAATGAGCGACGGCATAGCCCAAGGCCACTGGAACCAAACTTGGCGCAAACACCCCAACAGGTATTCGTGGTGCCCGAGCAATACGCGCGGCTAGATGAATAAATCCGGAGAACACCACACCCACTAAAAAGATCACGCTTAGCAAACCAAGTGTTTCGATCGCTAAAGGCCAGCGGGTTGACTGCGCGAAGGCAAACCATGCTGGTGCATTAGACGCACCGTCGTAAGCGGTACCACCAACCATCACGCACACCGTTGCCGTTAAGCCGGGGCTTGCCGGCAGCTGGGCCAGACCGACCAGCGGGGAGCGCAAAGTTGCGGTGCCATCAGCGCGGCGCCCGATCATGCTCAATTGACCAAACAATGTTGACCACACTTCAAACGCATCGCCCCGGTCAAACCACCGAGCACCGAAGATCAAGGCCGCAACCAGATGGATAGTGACATAGCCGGTGACTGCCAAACGCAGGGTAGGCAGGGTCGTATTTGACGGAGCAACCAGCTCTAACCAAGTGAAAGCGAATAACCCCAAGGCCGCAGGCCAGTATCCGAGAGCTGGCGGGAGAGGGATCACCCCGTGCCGCCGGTCATGCCGTGCCAGCACCATGATGAATCCATGGATGGTTCGGAGGGGATTGAGTCGTCGCCAGATGGGGCCAGCGACCACCGATAACGGAATCAATCCCACCCACAACAGCACGTAGATCACAAAAGGCATCGGGTTGCGCGCATTATCTTGACCAAAGATCAACGGAACAGCGACATAACCAGCTGCGATGAGGCCAATTCCAGCGAGTGTTCGGTGCGTTACTGGAGAATTCGCCACGAAAGTCAAAAGTTGGGGAAGTGGGCGCCCGGCAGCATCATGAGTCCAACGGGGCGTGTTCCACCATGCTGCCAACGCAAGAAAAGACAGAATCAGGGCAGCTGCGGCTCCGATGACCGCGTAACTAAACGGGAGTGGAAGATCCTGCCGATTACCTACTCCGTGAGTGGGTAAGGCGATTGTCCACGAAGCCGGGAGCGCCATTGAGGCTTTGGTCAACGGACCAAAATCTGCGCTAGGCGAAGCACTGGATCGTGAGTTTCGACTTCGTAGAGTCCGGGAGTGTCACCTTGTAACTCGACACTGGTTGGCTGGTTTGCGCGCAGTTTTCGTTCGATCTCAAAACCGTGGATGTGCAACTCGTCGTTTCGATCTGCGGTGACTGTTAACCGGATCGTTTCCCTAGCTTTGATGGTGATCCGATCAGGGGGCGGATTCACCGTTCGGCCCTGAATGGTGATGTCGATGGTGCGAATATTCTCTGAACTACTCGGTTTGGATGCTGCAGAAGGCGTGGGGTGGGCAGAAGAAGCTTTCTGGGGTGCGGACTGAACTGGCTGGGGGTCGTGAGTTGCCCCGCAGCCGGTCAGGAGTAGGAGGGCTGTCATGCCAACAGTTTTCGCCACCTTGCGGGTGGGATGCCGAGCGAACATTGAGACAGTTTAAGTGGTCGTGGTGAGCGTCTTAAGGTAGCTACTTTCTGCCATAGTCTGTGAGTTGCGGGAGTTCAACCGAGCGCGTAGTGCTCTTACGAGCTAACCCATGAGGGTGAACTCTGATCCAGCCTGAACTCAGGTGCGAGTCAGTCCAGTACCGTGTGCGGACGTGACTCCTACCTTGTCAGTCGAACCTATTTCACCCTCACGTCATGAGGGATTTTTACGGCATGAGAATCCATCTGCCAGCTTCTTACAATGGCCGTCCTGGGCGCGAGCAAAACCCGGGTGGGCCCCATTAAGCGTGGGTTGGTTCGACCGATCACGGACAGGCACTGCAACATTACGCGGCGCAGGATTCATTCTTCACCGACGCCTTCCAGGCATTGGGCGTACCCTCGCGTATCTTCCCGAGGGTCCAGTGCTCCCATGGGAAACTTTTGGTTCGGACGGCGCTGATTGGTTACGACCACTTGGTCAGTTCTGCGCTGAACGTGGAGCTTTTGCCGTTCGAGTGGGGCCACCAGTAGTCACCCGAACCTGGTCGTCCGCAACAGTAAAAGCAGCTCTCGCAGACGACAGCGTTCGTGTCATCACCGAAGTCAAGCCTGATGACATTCCACTCAGTGGTGCTGACGTGATAGAAGCATTACAAAAGAACGGTTGGCGGCTTGCGCATGACGGCACCGGATTTGCCGCCGGACAACCAGCTCATGTGATGCAGATCCCTTTAACGGGTCGTACCTCGACCGAAATCTTGGCGTCGATGAGTCAGTTATGGCGGCGAAATATCAGGACAGCTGACAAAAAAGGAGTAACGGTTCGTGTGGGCGATCAGCCCACCGACGTGCAAACTTTCCATGAGCTTTACGTCCAATCGGCTGTCCGGGACGGATTTACCCCGCGGCCTTTGAGATATTTTGAGCAATTGTTCACCCTTTTCTCGCAATCCGATGGTGTGCAGTGGCGGGTGTATCTCGCGGAGCTGGATGGGGTGGCCTTGTCGGCAGCTCTTTTTGCGATTGCTGGTGAACATGCGTGGTACTGCTACGGGGGTTCGTCGGCTGAGGGGCATCAAGCACGGTCAAGTAATGCGCTGCAATGGCGGATGCTCCAAGACGCCTTGGCTGCGGGTTGTCGTCGTTATGACCTTCGTGGGGTTGGTAGTGGCGTCTCCGATGACGATCCTCTTGTTGGTTTGACGCGATTTAAAACCAGCATGGGAGCCGACCTCCACGAGTATGTTGGCGAGTGGGATCTTCCTTTGAATCGCTTGCTCTATAAGGCTTTCCGGTTGTACTTAGGGAGGCGTTCGTGAGTTTTAACCTTCAGGTAGATGTGCCGTCTTGGCGGGCTCATCTTGATGAGGTTGCTGCCGGCGTTGATTCCCTCGTGCCTGTCATCAAGGGCAACGGTTACGGCTTCGGGTGCACCAGACTCGCCTCCGAAGCCTCGCGGCTCACGACCACTGGATCGGTGGGGGCGATTGCGGTGGGAGAAGCGTATGAGGTTCCCGTTGTTGCTCAGGGTTTTCCTGGCGACATCATGGTGTTAGCCCCTTACCGGGCTGGCTTTGCTGCTCGTTGGGGCAACCAGCAGGTGATATGGACCGTATCCGGCCCTGAGTCGTTGGCCGCTCTTCACGCTGAAGCGCCGGGTGCGCGAATCATTGTCGAGCTTCGTACGTCAATGATTCGTCATGGATTCACTGTGGCCGAGGCAGCGAGCGCGGTCTCCGCTGGTGGTTTTGATCCCAGCGGTATCAGTGTGCATCTGCCACTTCGCGGTGACCGGGTCGCTCAAGTTTTCGCTCTTGTTGCTGAAGCCCGGTCAGCAGGTTTGCCGATGTCCTCATTGTGGGTGTCCCACCTCAGTCCCACACAGGTGAACACTGTTCAAGAACGGCTCGGCTTTCTAATCCACTCCCGCGTTGGCACCAAACTCTGGCTTGGCGCTCCGTCTGCCCTGACTGTCTCGGCCACTATTCTCGATGTGCATGGTGTTTCCCGAGGGCAACATTTTGGCTATTTGCAGCGTCGGGCTCGACGTGGTGGGTCCTTAGTAGTGGTATCCGGGGGTACTGCGCATGGCGTTGGGTTGTCAGCCCCGCGTGGTGCTTCGGCTTTTGGGATTGTCGGTTTGCGAGCTCGCGCAGGCGAGATTGTCCGCATGACAGGGCGAGAACCGTCACCGTTCGTCATTGGTGGTCGTCGCCGATGGTTCGCTGAACCGCCACACATGCAGTGCTCCATGGTGTGGGTCCCAGACCGCGATGAGACTCCGGTGTTGGGCGGATCGGCTACTTGTCGGGTCAGATTCACCACGGCTACCTTTGACACGGTCCAGATGAATTCAGACCCTGCTACTTCTCGCGCCACTATCTCGGATTAGATCTCAGGTGAGTCAAGTACAGACATAAGCTCAGGGCATGCGGATCGATCTCCACACACATTCCACCGCCTCGGATGGGACGCAACCGCCAGCAGAGGTGATCGTCAGTGCGGCCCGCGCTGGTCTTGATGTGGTGGCGCTCACCGATCATGACACCACTGCCGGTTGGCTCGCGGCTTCCGTTGCGGCACAACAACACGGCGTCCATCTAGTCCGAGGCACCGAGTTTTCCTGTCGGGTGAATGGGGTTGGTGTCCATCTTCTGGGGTATTGCTTTGACCCGACGTTTCAGCACCTTCGGGAGGCGATGGATCACAGCCGAAGCCGGCGAGTCGACCGCGCGCAGCAGATCGTCCACGTGCTTGCTCCCAGTACTGGCCTGACCTGGTCGGATGTGGTCATTCAGGTCCAAGAGGATGGTCCGATAGGGCGTCCGCATATTGCCGACGCGTTGGTTTCCCTTGGCGTGGTACCAGATCGAGAAGCCGCGTTTGCCCAGTATTTGTCCGAGCGCCACATTGCCGGCATCAACTCTCAGCATCGTGACGCGGCCACACTTATTCGTTGGATTCGAGATGCCGGGGGAGTGTCAGTTCTGGCGCACCCGCGTGCTGCTCGGGAGCCAGTCATCGACGACGAAGCCATCTCAGGGTTAACGGAGGCGGGCCTGGCGGGGATCGAGGTACAGCATCGGGATCACGACCTGGATGCCCAAGCTGCGTTGGCTTTCTTAGCCGCTCGCTTGGATTTGGTGGCTACTGGATCCAGTGACTACCACGGGTCAGGGAAGCCGAACCGCCTTGGCGAGAACACAACTCATCCCGATGCGTTCGCGGAGCTGATGTCTCGCGTCGGAGAAACCCAAACCTCAGCACAGTGACTGATCGGCCAGACTCGGCGTCGGAAATGACCGGCAGCGCCCAATTGGATTTGCCGGGTATGCCCACGCCCTTATACCCAGCCACTCCGTCGCGGCTACTGGCCTGGGTGGATTGCCCCCGTCGTTATCGAATGACATACCTCGATCGACCTAAACCTGCCGTTGGCTTGCCATGGGCGCATACCAGCGTGGGGATCGCGGTTCACCAGGCGCTCGCTGATTGGTACGCCTTACCTCCAAGGCAACGTACTGCCGCCGCTGCCAGTGAACGAGTGCTGGCTCGATGGCGACCTGAAGGTTTCCGGGACGGTGAACAATCTGCGCGTTGGGCTCAGATCGTTGCGGCGGAAACCGCTGCCTACGTTCAAACCCAGGACGCTGCTGCTGAGCCATGGGGAGTTGAACGGACGGTGGCGACAAGAACTGCGTCACTAGCATTCTCTGGGCGTGTTGACCGAGTAGATGACCGCTCCGGTCAACCGGTGGTGGTGGATTATAAAACGTCCCGTCGTCCGTTATCTGATGATGCTGCCCGAACTTCGCTGGCGTTAGCCCTCTATGCCCTAGCTTTAGGGCGAATGCTTCGCCGCCGTTGTGCGGTAGTTGAACTTCATCATGTGCCGTCCCAGCACGTTCTGCGTTACGAGTACACGCCCGAGTCCATGGGGCGCCGGGTTCGTGAAGCCGAGTCAATAGCCGGTGATCTTGTGAAGGTGGATGCCCAGTATCGTTCTGGAGCTTTACACCCGGACGATGAAACGTTCGCACCTCGTCCAGGGTCGCGGTGTTCGTGGTGCGACTTCCGGGCACATTGCCCACCGGGTCGCGAAGCTGCTCCATCACGGGCGACCTGGGCTGTCCTCGAACCCGAGAAATGGTGAACGTTGCCGAGGTGTGATGACCTGCCCGTGCAAACTAGCTCGGGTGACGTGCAAGGCCATCGTGGTCCCTACCCCGTGTAGCGTCGCCACACCGAGACTTCGCGGCATGGCGTAGAGGCGTCGAGCCCACGTTGGTAAAGCAGCGAAGGCCAAACCTGCGACTTTGGACCACGCCGGCCGGGCGAGCGCATGATGCCTTGGGAGCGATGGCTCTAAAATGGATTTGGCTTCCTCTCGGGCATCTTCGGTAGCGGCTAACTCTGATCGCATCACTCGGAAGTATCGGATAAGAGCGACTCGACTCGCTGGGGTGTCATCTGGTTCCAAACCCAGCAACGCTGCTCCGCGTGTTTGCTCCATCAAATAAAGATCTGCCTGTCGATCACTGAGCGGTACCCCGGAACGGCGTAAGACCGCAAGGACGGAGTCAACGAAGCACACATGAATCCAGGCGAGTAACCGCGGGTCGTCCATCGCATATTTCGTGCCAGTCCGGGCATCAATGGTGGTGAGAGAGGAATGAATACTTCGGGCGCGCGCGCCATACGCCATTGCCTCCCCGGTGCTGCCATAGGTGACTGCGCCGATGTAGTCCGCGGTCTGTGTGCAACGTTGCCAAATATCACCGGGAAAGATCGCGCTTTGATACACCCGGGGGGTAGCGATGGGATGAAGAGCCTGGAGGAGCATGGCGCGCAGAACAGCCAATCCCATCATTGAATCAGCGTGCAGGCGCCAGGTCAGTGAGGAGGGGCCAAAAAGACCCGTGTCAGGAGGGTGTTCTTCAGCGTTCTCCACGAAGGAGTCATCATAAGGACTGAGGACACTTACTTCACCGATGGAGAACTCAAGCCCGGGGGGCAGGTTACTCATGTACTGACGATGGCATCACCTCGCCGCCATCGCACCCTTACGCCACGGTATTGCCGTCGTTGGTTTCTGGAGGGTGCGTTGAATTGACGTCTTGTTGGCGGCGAATTCTGCGTCGGCGACGCTGGATTTCGGGTTTTGTGCGCTGAGTTTCGGCATGAGATTCTGAGGTTGACGGGGCTTTGTCGGGTGCGTCCACCGTGGGTATCTTTCCCGTACGGCGGCGCCGTCTGGTCTTGCTTTTCACCGGGGAGTGGGCCGATGTGGCAGTGCGATGCGGTTTTTTCTTGTGCCTAGCGCCTAGTTCTTCCACGCGTTCAGCGGAGAGCCCAGCGCGTAAGCGAAGATCATCGGGGAGTCGACCGGTCGTTCCGGCAGGGATGGTGAGGTCGGTGAACAAATGGGGGGAACTGGAGTATGTCTCTTGCGGCTCAGGATTATTGATACTTAACGCTTTATCGATGAGCGACCACCGGTGCAAATCATCCCAGTCGATAAAGGTCACCGCGGTTCCAGTCCGGCCAGCGCGGCCAGTGCGCCCCACCCTGTGGAGGTAAGTTTTGTCATCTTCTGGGCATTGGTAATTAATGACATGGGTGATTCCGTCGATATCAATCCCTCGGGCCGCGACGTCAGTGGCAACAAGAACGTCGACTTTGCCGTTTCGAAATGCCCGTAAGGCTTGTTCCCGCGCTCCCTGGCCAAGATCCCCGTGGATTGCTGCCGCAGCGAAACCTCGTTCAATCAGCTCGTCGACAATTTTTGCGGCAGTGCGTTTGGTTCGAGTGAAGATCATTGCTAGCTCCCGGCCATCCGCTTGAAGGATGCGGGCCACCATCTCGGTTTTATCTAAAGCATGCGCGCGGTACACAAACTGGCTAATCGTTTTGATCGTCGCGCCATCGTCTGTAAGGTCAACAGCGCGGATATGGGTGGGCTGGCTCATGAAACGCCGCGCGAGCGAGACGACAGCCCCCGGCATCGTGGCCGAGAAGAGCATCATCTGCCGAGATGGGGGAATTAAAGCGAGAAGACGTTCAACATCAGGCAGGAAGCCTAAATCGAGCATTTCGTCAGCTTCATCCAGAACCAAGGTGGACACTTGACTCAAGTTCAAATGCTGCTGCTGTGCTAAGTCGAGTAGCCGACCGGGAGTGCCAACGACCACTTCAATACCAGCCCGGAGAGCATCAACTTGTGGTTCTTGTGCCCGCCCGCCGTAAACGGTAAGGACTCTTGTGCTTCGAAGGGCACTAGCTACAGCAATATCTGCGGCTACTTGACTTGCTAACTCACGCGTCGGAGTGACGACCAAAGCTTGCGGGACGCCCGGGGTAGGGAGTTCGAGGAAAGCCGCATCGTCAGGTGCGATAGTTCGTTGAAGAAGGGGGAGCGTGAATCCGAGCGTTTTTCCGGTACCCGTTTTGGCCTGCCCGATGATGTCATGACCAGCGAGAGCGACAGGGAGTGTCATGGCTTGAATAGGAAATGGACTCACGATGCCAGCGTCACGAAGAGCATGAACGAGATCATTGGCAACGCCAAGATCAGTAAAAGTTTGCGCTGGCGGAGCAATAGTAGCGGCTTGATGCGACGAATCAGAATCCGCGAAAATCGGGGAATTAGGCACGAAAAACCTTCTGCTTGGATGAAGCGTATTTCGTCATGGTACCCGTTACCAGGACAAACGCGTTCTTGATGGTTTTGCTTACATCGTGTGGGTATATGAGGTCTCAGAGCATCTGTGTCAACGCGAGATGATGGTGACGATCGATCCTGCATGCGGACTGCGGCCGCGATTATCTGCAGGCATGGTGTAAAGAAAGGGAAACGTATGGCGGGTAATAGTGAATTTCCAGTGATGCAGCAGGAGGCTGCTGTAGTCGATGTACTGGCAGTGATCGCGTACGGCGAGCTTTCGGCTTTTCATCGGATCGCAGCTGACCTTGACCTCGCCCCGACTGTGGCAGACAAGATTAACCTGGCTCAGTACGCGGGAACCGAACTCACGCACTACCACCTGTTAGCTGAACACCTCACTGCGCTGGGGGTTGAGCCAGCACATGCCATGCTGCCGTTTATCCCAGCAGTTGATGCGTTCCATGAACGAACCAAACCGTCAACCTGGATGGAAGGGTTAGTGAAAACATATGTCGGGGATGCGATCGCAGCAGATTTTTTCCGTGAAATTGCTGAATACCTCGACCACCGAACCCATGAATTAATCAGTGAAGTACTCGTAGATCTAGGCCACGCTGACTTTGCTGAACGAGCGATTCGACGCGCCATTGAGATAGATCCAACATCAGCCGGATCACTAGCGTTGTGGGGTCGACGGCTAGTTGGCGAAGCGCTTTCGCAGGCCCAATCCGTTGCGGCGCAACGAGTTTCACTCGTGACCTTGCTGCTCAACAACAGCAGTGAAAGTGATCCAAATCGGATTTTCAACCGGCTAACTCAGGCCCATCGACAACGAATGCAGCGGTTAGGGCTATCCGCTTAAGCCGGAAGGGAGAAATAGCAACCCCGAGGGTTCCCGGGATGCTACTGCTCACTGGTCAAAAAGATGTCATCCAGCGATGACTCAGCTTGTGCCGAATCCGACCCGACGCTCGCGGTCGGCACCTACCTCAACGTAACCCAGTTTGTCCCCAGGGACGATGAGCGTGCGGCCCTTGTCATCGGTCAACTCCAACGGAGTGCCATCAGTCAGCGTTGTCCTCACTGTGGCGATGATGTCGTCCGCGGAAGTATTCGACTCCAAAACAATTTCCCGGGCGATATTTTGCACGCCTATCCTGATCTCCACGGCAACCTCCTCATGATGTGCGTGATAGATGCGATGTAGTTCAGCATCCGATGACCTCCCCTGACCGTACCCCGCGGGTGTAGGACTTCACGCCGGCCCCCACAGCCAAGAACCTACTTCACCGCGGGGGCAGGAAAATCGGCGCACAAGTGGTAAGTGTTGGGCCTTACTGAAGAGTTATGCCATTCTCGCGAGGTGCGTTCTTCCGCCCGACATCATCGCCGAGTGACGTTTGGTCCGATCCATCGCCGGCGCATTTTGGCCGGGTTACTGGTACTCAGCGGCCTTCTCGGCAGCTTGGCTCTTGTTGGCGACCGCGACATCGTGCCCATAGGTGCACTCACAGCCCGTGCCGCACCAGACGATGTGAGCTCTTTATCGGTTGTGGCCACCAGGTCCGCAACACCATCAGTTTCTTCGTCCCCGGCACACTCAGCAAAGGTGGCTAAGGCCGTTACCTCGCCGGCAGAAGTTCCTTGGAGTGGGTCCAGGAAACTTGTTCCCGTTTCAGGATCTGCCGAAGCGCCAGGTCAAGGTGAGATTGTCCGGGTGCGGGTGGAAATCGAACAGGACTTGCTGACACCCTTGAGAATCAACCAAACCGAGACTGCCGATTTCATTCTTGCCACCCTTAACGATGAGCGGTCGTGGGCTCATGGGGATCAGCGACGTTTCGCCCGCACCAGTGGGGTCGCTGATCTCATTATTGTTCTAGCGACTCCAGAAACGTCCGCTCAGATGTGCCAGCCTTTACTGACCCGAGGCACTCTGTCGTGTCGTCAAGGTGATCGCGCCATCATCACCGCCTATCGCTGGATGAAGGGAACCCCTGAATTCGCTGACCTCACGACGTACCGCCGATATGTAATCAATCATGAGGTGGGCCATTTCTTGGGCCGAGGTCACGAACCGTGCCCGGGTAAAGGCAAACCTGCTCCGCTAATGCAGCAGCAGACCAAACAGGTGGCGCCATGCCGCCCCAACCCCTGGCCATACCCGTAATGAGCGCTCACCCCACCCTTTCTCATCGGTTGACGACATGACAATCCCCCCGCTAGTGGAACCAGGCCCAGCGCTGACGCCAGATCAGCTGGCTCGGTACGCCCGTCAAATCCTTATTCCGGCAGTGGGCGATGCGGGGCAACGCCGATTGTCCGCGGCCCGCGTGGCGGTGATCGGTGCCGGTGGGCTTGGTTCTCCAGTTCTGCTCTACCTCGCCGCCGCGGGTGTTGGCACCATCGGCATCATCGACCCTGATGTGGTCACCGAATCAAACTTGCATCGCCAGCTCGTGCATAGCCAGGGTGATCTTGGCCGGCTGAAAGTGGCATCGGCGCGAGAGCGATTGGTGCAGGTCAACCCTTTGGTGGAGGTCATCACTTATCCAGTTGGGGTGACGGCCGACAACGCCCTAGAGTTACTCCAGGGTTACCACCTTGTTCTTGACGGCACCGACACGTTCGCCACTCGTTATGTGGTCAACGACGCCTGTGTGGCGCTGGGTGTTCCCTGCGTGTGGGGTTCGGTGTTGCAATTCGATGGGCGGGTCAGTGTCTTCTGGCCGCCGCGCGGACCGTGTTATCGCTGCATTTTCCCGAACGCTCCGCCGCCTGGATCGGTGCCGTCCTGTGCGGAAGCCGGTGTCCTAGGGGTTTTGTGTGGGGGAGTGGGTGCTGTTCAAGCAGCTGAGGCAATCAAACTCATTACTGGCATTGGCGAGCCTTTGTTAGGTCGCTTGGCTATGTACGATGCGGCGCGTGGCAGCTGGGGTGAAGTGCCAATTCGTCGTGACCCAGGGTGCGCCCGATGCGGGTCCGGTCAGTCGTTGCCGCCCATTCCGCCACCTGACCCGTCTCTTCCGGCGATCACTGCCGCTGAGTTGGACACGTGGCTCGACGCGCACGCAAGTTTCCCCCATGGGCCAGTGGTGATTGATGTTCGTGAGCCAGCGGAACGAGAAGTGGATCACATTGTGGGTTCGATTGCGATACCGCAGCGACTCTTCACCTCGGAGATCCCGGCTCATGTTCCCGCTGACCGACCCGTGGTGCTGTATTGCTCGTCAGGTGCGCGTTCGGCTGTGGTGTTGCAGACCCTGATCGCGTCGGGGCATCCTGACGCCAGGCACCTTGCCGGCGGCATGATCGCCTGGCGGGATTATCAGCGGGCCGGCTCAACGCGCCCGTGATGGAGCTATTGAGCCGGCGTGCCATTGCTGATGTGTTTGCGATTAACGAACTCGACCAAGACGGAGGTTCTTCGTCCAGATTTTTTCGCGTTTCACGCTTTTCCCCGGTTTAGGTGAATGCCAGATGGTGTTGTTGTCGGCGTAAATACCCACGTGGTACACCCGTGAACCAGACATAAAAAACACCAAGTCGCCTTGCTTTCGTTGCGACCAAGAAACACGTTGTGTTGCACGGTATTGCTCGTTGGAGGTGCGAGGAAGGCTTTTGCCTACTCTGGCGTAAGTCCACTGCGTCAAACCGGAACAGTCAAACGCGGACGGCCCGTTCGCACCGTACCGATAGGGCTTTCCTTGGCGGGTGGCGGCAGCTTCCACTGCTTTAACCCCGGTGGGCAATGACACCCCTGCTGAGGCAATTTCCGCGTGCGTCAATGTTGGAATGGCAGAACCAGCGATAAGGGCAACCGCCACGGTCACGCGAGCAGCGGCCTGGCGGAATCGGGTAGAGCGAGATAAAAGGGAAAGTGGCATTGCTGATCTCCAGGTCCACGCCTGCGAAGCGGTACCTGTCGGGGTCGGGCTCCTGCTGCCCGGTCCGTCCTCGTGGGACGTCCTTACCCCCAAGGGCCGCGATGCGGCCCGCCGTGTCTGGGTGCTCCGTCCCTGCCACCACCGCGTCAGTGCGACGTCCCCGGTGCCGTGGCAGGGCTCGGCGAGACACCGGGAGCCCCGCCAGTCAGCGAGGGCTTCTTGACGCTCCTCGGCATTTAAGCTGATGCTCTTGAGTCGTATACCCAGGAGTTTCGTTTGCCATGCGCCGCCGCATCTTTACCGCAGAGCATGATCTTTTGCGCGCTCAAGCCCAGGGATTTGTGCGTGATCATGTTGAACCGTCGCTAGCCGCCTTTGCCAAAGCCGGTGAATTGTCTCGGGAGTTCTGGCGGGAAGCCGGTCGGCGGGGTTTCCTAGGGGTTCGGGTGCCTGATGAGTGGGGCGGTCAGGGAAGTGCGGATTTTCCACGGTGCGCGGTGATAGGAGAAGAACTGGCCGCTGCGTCTGCCGCGGTGGCAGCGTCCTTCACGATTCACGCGGTGGTGTGCGCGTCGTATCTGGTGGAGCTGGCCACACCTGAATGCAAACGCCATTGGTTGCCCGCATTATGCGCGGGGGAGCTAGTCGCAGCGATTGCAATCACTGAACCAGGGGCTGGTTCTGATGTGGCGGGCGTGCAGACAACTGCGGTGCGCGACGGTGACGCGTGGATTCTCAATGGCACAAAGATGTTTATTACCAATGGAAGTAGCGCCGACCTGGTGATCGTGGCGGCCCGGACTAACCAAGAGTCGGGAGCGCGGGGACTCACGTTGTTTGGGGTGGCAGCGAGTTCGCCGGGGTTCACCCGTGAGCGCCGATTAGAAACACTCGGTCAAGCTGAATCGGGAACTGCCGAATTGAGCTTGCGCAACGTCCGGGTGCCTGATGTTTGTCGCCTCGGGGAGGTCGACGCGGGGTTTGGTTACCTGATGCGGTTCTTAATCGCGGAACGAGTGATCGCAGGTCTCAATGGCCTCGCGCACGCAGCGGGAATTCTGGACGAGACGATCACGTATGTGCACCAGCGGGTGGCGTTTGGTCAGCCCATCGGATCGTTCCAGCACACCAGGTTCACCATCGCGGAGATGGTGACCGCCCTTGATGTGGCCCGGGCTTTTGCGGATTCCTGTTTAACGGAGTACGCCGCTGGGCAGTTATCCGCCGTTGACGCGGCGAAGTTGAAATGGTGGGCAGCGCACACCCAAAACGACGTCATTGACCGGTGCTTACAGCTACACGGTGGCCACGGGTATCTCAGTGAAAGCCGCGTCGCGCGCGCGTGGCGAGATGCTCGGGTGACCAAAATCTGGGCCGGATCCAACGAAATCATGAAAGAAATCATTGGTCGAGATATGAATTAAGAAATAATCTCAAACCAGCTTGCCAGAGCTCGTACCGGGCATGGATCTGGCTGTAGGGCGACACGTCATGATGGGGGGTATGGCCCGGTATCGCTGTGACTATCCCATGCGTTGGTCTGACATGGATGCCTACGGGCATGTCAACAATGTGCAGTATTTGCGGTTCTTCGAGGACGCCCGGATCGAAGCGTTCGCCACGCATCTTGAGGCACCCGGTGGTGGGGCACAGGTGCTTGCCGAGTCCAATTTTCTTGTTGTTCGCCACGAAATCGAGTACCTCGCCCCATTGTCGTGGCGCCCGGAGCCGATCCATATTGATCTCTGGCTGACTCGCATTAGCGGTGCGAGGATTGAGGTCGGGTACGAGGTGTACGACGCCGCTGGGGTCACTTCAGCTGGAACGACCAGGCCGCGGATTCGGTATGCCGTGGCCGCATCCACGATCGCTGTGTATAACTTGGAAGGCAATCGCCCCCGGCGCATCCCCGCCGAAGACATCGCCCGTCTTGAAACATTGCTCGACGACCCAGTGCCATTTCGGATGCGCCCCCGTGATCTTGAGCATGGCCGCGTCGAAAATGGGGTCGCGTGAGCGCGATCATGGTAGGAGCTCAGCAGGCAACCGACCTTACTATTTTCCTCAAGCGTGCCCGACGTGCTGACCCAGCAGGTGCGGTTCGGCTGGTTGCCGCAGCAAGCACACTCGCCGTGTACGTGGCACCGCTACCCGAGCCGATTTCGTTACCGGCATTAGCCAGTCAAACTCCCCCATCAGCTGGGCCGATCCTCGGAATGCGGGTGATGACCACGCTACTGCCACCGGGCGTGCGGGTGGACGTCACGACGCCCATCGCCGCGATCATCGACCGACTGGCTCGCGCTGCTGATTCGGAAGAGCCAGTCCGGGTTCCGATGCCGCCGATGACGACCGCTGTTGCATGGGCTGGGGTCACCCCACCTCGCAGTGGTTGGGGTGCGACAGGTTCCATTCCGGTTCGAGTGTTAACCCAGGTCGCCCGAACTGGTATAGCCAATATTGCCGCAGGCACGGGCTCAGGGGCCCTTGCGGTACATCAATTGCGTGCCCACACTTGGGGTGCCGCGCTCCCAGACGTACCGCTCCCAGCGGGGGTGGCTTTCGCTGCCGATGTGTTGGGCTTCCTTACTGACGACAACGAAGAAGCCCGCCTCTACCAATCCGGTTCGTGGCGCCGCCTCAGTATGAGCCGCGGTCATATCGTGACCCGCCCGGCCCTGTTGTGACAGTGGCACTCGGTTTATTGAGTTGGGCGGCAGGCGCGTGGTGCATCTGCCGCCCAACTAGACCAGTTGGCCAAGGTGGAAGGCCTACTGCTGCAACCAGACCGTGGTGTCAGCGGGGAGATCGCCTGCCTCGGTGAGTGGGCCGCTAGCCATGATGACCTCGCCTTCAGGCAACGTCACCGGCTCGGTGCCGGTGTTTGCCACCACAAGCACGGACAGGTTCGCGAAGGCGACAACCGACTCATCGAAACCGTCCATCCACGTCAGGTCACCTGCGCCGAGGTGGTGGTCCCGCCGGGCCGCTAGTGCCTGCCGATACATCTCATAGGTGGAACCGGAGACCCCACGCTGGACGTCCACCGCGTAGGCGCCCCAGCCCGCTGGTTGGGGCAACCACGATGCGTCGCTGGAGCCAAAACCAGCACCCGGCGCGTCCGCAACCCAAGGCAACGGCACCCGGCACCCATCCCGTCCGGCGCGTTCATGGTGAGACCGCTCCCAGGTTGGGTCCTGCCGGGCCTCACCCGGCATGGTGGTGTGTTCAGGTAGGCCGAGTTCTTCGCCTTGGTAGAGGTATGCGCTGCCGGGCAGGGCAAGCATGACCATGGTTGCCGCGCGAGCCCGACGTAACCCCAACTCAAGGTCCGGTTGAGCGTCATCTGCGGTGATCCCAATTGGAAGTTTGACGTCCGCGTCGAAACCGAATCGTCCGGTGTGCCGGATCACATCATGGTTGCTTAACACCCAGGTGGTGGTGGCGCCGACTGAGTCCATCACCGCAAGCGATTCGGTGATGACCTTGCGTTGGTCAGCCGCTCGCCACGGGGTGTAGAGGTACGAGAAGTTAAACGCCTGATGCAGTTCGTCGTCGCGGACGTAACGGCTGAGGCGCTCCAAGGGCTCTACCCACGCCTCGGCAACTAGAACGCGATCACCGGTGTACTCGTCCGAGATTTTGCGCCAGCTCCGGTAAATGTCGTGTACGCCTTCTTGGTCCCAAAATGGTGCCCCAGAGAAACCGCCGCCTTGGGCGATCTTGTCTTCGTCCCACGCGGGGAGGCCCTCGGCTTTGACCATGCCGTGCGCGACGTCAATCCGGAATCCATCGACACCGCGGTCAAGCCAAAATCGGAGGACCTGTTCGAACTCGGTGCGCACTTCTGGATGCGTCCAGTCCAGGTCAGCCTGTTTGACGTCGAACAAATGCAAATACCACTGGCCAGGAGTGCCGTCCGGTTCGGTGACGCGTTCCCATGCGGAGCCACCGAACAACGATTCCCAGTTGTTTGGCGGTAGTTCACCTTTTTCGCCAAGTCCATCGCGGAAAAGGTACCGAGAGCGGGCTGGGCTTCCCGGGCCAGCGGCCAGAGCCTCGACGAACCATGGGTGCTCGTCGCTGGTGTGGTTCGGCACGATGTCCACAATGACCCGCAAGCCCAACTCGCGTGCTCGGGTGATCAACTGGTCAGCGTCGCCTAAGTCACCGAAGATCGGGTCGATCATGCGGTAGTCAGAGACGTCGTACCCGGCGTCTGCTTGCGGGGACTTGTAGAACGGAGATAACCACAAAGCGTCTACGCCGAGTTCAGCGAGATGGGGGAGTCGTTCAATGATGCCGGGGATGTCGCCAACCCCGTCGCCGTTCCCGTCGGCCCAGGATCGCGGGTACACCTGGTAGATGACTGCCTCACGCCACCAGTGGTGGTCGGTGGCTGGGTGGTGAATAGTGTTCGCGGGTCGCACGACGGGCCGCGATGCAGAGGGTGTAGTCACGAGAGATAACGCTAAGGCCGATGAGGGGGTGAGGTGAAATTGGCCCGAGCCACGTGTCACCGATGCCCCGGTGTGTCCTAATTCCTATTGTCTTTCAAGCGTTTCATCACCGCACATCACGCGGGGGAACCGGCGGTGTTCATGAGTGAGTGAGCGGCACGTTCGAGGTAGAGCCATAAGGTGCCTTCGTGTTCAGGTGATAGGTGCAAGGAATCGACGGCGTCTCGCATGTGCCGTAGCCAACGGTCTCGCATATCGGCATCAATGGGGTAAGGGTGGTGACGCATTCGTAGCCGGGGATGCCCCCGTTGTTCGCTATATGTTGTCGGGCCGCCCCAGTACTGCTCTAGGAACATCCGGAGCCGGTTGGCGGCTGGGTTGAGGTCTTCGTCGGGGTAAAGCGCGCGAAGCGGTGCATCACCAGCCACCCCCTCGTAGAATCGCTTGACGAGCGCCTCAAACGTAGGGTGCCCGCCGATGGCGTCGTAAAACGTGGGATCAGATGGAAAGGGATCGGTCACTTCATCAGTGTGCCAAGCGGACGTCGATCACGAAGAAGGCGCCCGCGACGAAAAGCCCCTTGCTGTGGTGTCTGCCCAAATGGAGCGCAATTCCCACACGTCCATGGTGTTGACCGTGAGGGTCATCGGATCATCAGCTGGTTCGACGAAGAGTTCGACTGGCCCGGTGTCAGGGGTAAAGAACAGGCTGCTGATCACGACACGCTGATCCGCGAATACTTCGACAGACGAGGTGTCGCGCAGGATGCGGATGGTGAGTGATCCACCGGTGAGGGGTAGAGGGGCTTCTTGAAGAGTGGGAAAGTCGGGGTGAAAATCAACGACTCCGCAATGGCGACGGTCTACGAAAATTGTTTCTTTCACGGTGTCATAACCCACGAGAACTTCGTGCTTCTCGCTGCCGCAAAACCGGAATCCAAATCGCCCGATACCTACCGGAGTGAAAGTAGCAACAATATCCAATGGACTATGATTCGGGATTTCTAATGAATGATTTCCCGTACTAAAAAAAAGATCTTTTTGGTGGAATTTTTTACCGCGCAGTTTTTCGATTTCTTTAATTGGTTCCTGAATGAGGTAAATGCCATCGGATAATGTGTGCAAATGCAAGCTGCGGGGGAGGCTTTGTTGCCCGCGCCATGGTTCAGTGGGCAAGTAATGCGAGTACTGGCAATTGTTCATCCACCCTACCCATACCTCGCGCCCATCGTGTTCTTTAATCCCAGACCAGCTGACGGCCGCGTAAAAATCTTTCCCGTAATCAACCCATCGGGTGGGTGGCGGATTCTCTGTCGGGACAAATCGGCTGCCGTCAAAGATCCCGATGAAGTATTGCGCACCTGAGCCGCCAGCGATACCACCACGAATCACATCAACCTTCAACACCCAGTGCATATCGTGTGAGTTGTCGTCGAGTGGCAGAGCGAACATGTCGGGAACTTCCCAATCGCCTTCATGTGAACCCGCCGGGCCAAATTCGCTGAGAAAAACCCAATCCAATAAATTAAATGACTCGTAGAAATGGGCTTTTCTTTCATCAGCAACCACCACGACCATGACCCATTTTTGTTGTGGCTCGTACCAAAAAACTTTGGGATCCCGAAATTCGTGAGAACCGATATCGATCACAGGATTCTTTAAATATTTGATCCAGCTTCGTCCGCGATCAATGCTATAGGCGATGTTTTGGGTCTGCGGGCGATCTTTACCGTGATAAGCCGTATAAAAAGCGACCATGGCAGGTGAATCTGACGTTCCCAAACCAGACACATTCTTTTGGTCGATGATGGCACTGCCGGAAAAAATTTCCACCCCGTCGTCGGGGGTGATTGCCACGGGGAGTTCTGTCCAGGAAATAAGATCCGAGCTGACGGCATGGCCCCAGCTCATGTTGCCCCATTTATTTTCATGCGGGTTGTATTGATAGAACAAGTGGTATTCGCCTAGGTGGTAAACCAAGCCATTGGGATCATTCATCCAATGCTGTTTGGGTGTGTAATGCACCTGAGGGCGAAAAGCTTCGTGGTAAGCACCCTCGGTCAGTTGTTCCACTGGATCTCCATGTATGTGCAGTCGGTCAAGATGAGCCGTCAATGCCGTCCTTTCAGTGGGCGGATTAACGGCGGCTCTGAGCTCCAGGGCTGATTTATTGTAAGCGCTTGCTCGAACGTGTAGGGGCCTTTCCGGTGATCACTGGGTGATCTGAGGTGACGACGATTTGGACCGATGCCACTGAGGCTGGTTCAGTTGGCCGGCGCGCTCGGCCGCGATAGCGATGTTGCGCCGCATCCCACCGAACACGATGCCGTGGAAAGGCCGGATGGCCAGCCAGTACAACCGTCCCGCTAATCCGTGCGGAGCAAAAAGAGCACGCTGGCGAAAAGTTAATGGCCCATCTGGAGCCTGATCAGAGCGCCCGGCGGAATCTTGGACGCCCGTGCTGGTCTTCGTAGGCGGGGCATCAATGATCAGCTCCAGCCACGCTAAGCCCGGTAAGCGCATTTCGGCGCGTAGCCGCAGCACAGTCAAGTCTTGAATCTCTTCGACCCGCCACCAATCCAAAGCGTCACCGACAACTAAGTCATACGGATCGCGACGCCCCCGGCGCAAGCCCGGGCCACCGCTGAGTCGATCTAAGAGACCACGCGTCCACCACGCTAAAGGCCAGCTGTACCAACCATTTTGGCCGCCAATTCCTTCAATCACCGACCACAACGCCGTCCGACTTGCATGCACTGGTGCTGTGCGCTCGTCCACATATAACGTGCCACCTGACCAGTCAGGGTCACTAGGGAGCGGATCGCTAGGCGTATTTTCAATACTCGCTGACGCCCAGTTAGTCGCCACGTCATAAGACCGCACTTTTGCTAGAGCCAGCTCTACGGCCTGATTGAAACCGATCAGCCCTTGAGGAGGGTCGGGAATGTGCCGGGCGATGTCATGTTCCTTACACACCACTTCATGCACTAACGATTCCACTAGAGGGCGCGCGATGCTCCCGGGCACCGGTGTCACAATTCCCACCCAATGGCTTGACAGTTGGGGGGTCAAAACGTTGACCGGAAAGATCCTGCGTGGAGTCAGTCCAGCGATCGTGGCATACCGGTGCATCATGTCGCGGTACGTCAGCACATCTGAGCCACCGATGTCGAAACCGCGGCTTACAGTGCGAGGTAAGTCTGCCGCGGAAACCAAATACCGCAAGACATCTCGAACTGCGATGGGTTGAATCCGATTCTGCACCCATCGGGGAGTGATCATCATCGGGAGACGGTCGGTGAGGTGCCGCAACATCTCAAAAGATGCCGATCCAGATCCAATAATCACCGCGGCACGTAAAACTGCTGTTGGCACCCCCGAATCCAGCAGAATTTCGCCTACTTCTTTGCGGGAGTCAAGATGTGCTGAGAGGTCTTCTACGTCCGGATACAGACCCCCGAGATAAATGATCCGACTGACGTTTTCTGTACGGGCCGCCCGAGCGAAAGTACGGGCAAGATCGCGGTCTCGACGCTCAAAGCGAGGGCCAGTTCCGAGGCTGTGCGCCAAGTAGTAGGCCACGTCCGAGCCACGAGCAGCTGCAGTGACGTCCGCAGCGACCGCGAGATCGCCACGGACGATCTCAACGTCTTGTGCCCAGGGGCGGTCCCGCAGTTTGCTTGGCGTCCGGACGAGAGCACGAACTGCAAAGCCGGCAGCTAGTAGTTCGGGGACAAGCCGCCCACCGATGTAGCCGGTGGCACCAGTGACAAGAGCAGTGCGCGTCATGCTGCCAGTATCACCGGCGTCTTGTTGCCGATCCAGAACTCTTCTCGGTCCTATCTGTTGTCGGGTGGCACTGTGGCGTTTACCGTGAGGCTCTCGGGACTAGCTGACGCGGGAGAATGTCATGGCGAGTGTGAGTATATATCTCAATTTTCCGGGTACTACCGAAGCGGCATTCACTTTTTATGCAGAGGTGTTTGGCACTCAATTCAGTGCCCCAGTTCAACGGATGGGGGACGTCCCGCCGGATCCGAATCAGCCGGCCCTATCCGAAACCGACAAGAATCTCGTGATGCATGTAGCGCTGCCGATTCTCGGTGGCCATGTGATCATGGGTACGGATGTGGTGGAATCCATGGGGCTCCAGCTCAAGTTTGGGAACTCTTGGTTTATTAACCTATTGCCAGACACGCGCAGCGAAACAGACCGCCTTTATGCTGCGCTCTCAGCACACGGGACGGATTTAATGAAACCTCAGCAGATGTTCTGGGGTGACTACTTTGGTTCCTGTCAAGACAAGTTCGGGGTTCGCTGGATGTTTAACTGCGCAGAACCCGTTTGATTTGGTTGACATGCAAGATCGAGGGACTGGCGTCCAGGGTGATCACGGGCGCTATGAATGGACGTTCGTCGTTCCGCTCTGGCAATGGCGAGGCGGATCGTGGTTTTTCATCACCGCGCCGCAAGACGTCAGTGATGACATCGATGCGGTCGTGGGTTCTTCTACGGGCGGTTTTGGTTCGATCCGAGTTGAAGTAACCGTCGGTAGATCGGTATGGCGCACGTCTTTGTTCCCTTCCAAAGAACAGGCCGCTTATGTTCTTCCGATCAAAAAAGCGGTCCGCTTGGCTGAGAACTTGGCGGAGGGAAAGCCGGTGTCGACAAAGATCACACTCATTGAGCGCCGTCAGGCTCCTGGGGGGCAACCACGGTGAGCACATCATTGCCGTAGCGGGCGAGTTTCGCTTCCCCAACGCCACTGATGGCAGCGAGCTCGGTTGTGGTCCGGGGGAGGCGAGTGGCGATTTCGCGCAAGGTGCTGTCATGAAAAACCATGTACGCCGGGACGCCTTGCTCGTGGGCCGCGCCAGCGCGCCAAGCGCGGAGGCGTTCGAACATCGTGGTGTCAGCCGGGGACAGGTCGGCAGCAGCGGCCTGGCCTGGTTTGCTGGTGAGTACTGTTGCAGCAGAATGCTTTCGTGGTTTCGCCGGTGTGGGATCATGCCGCATTGGGACGTTGCGATCACCGCGTAGCACGGCCCCGCTCGTGGGGGTGAGGGTAAGAGTGTGATGGGCGCTTTGAACGGCGAGTAAGTCCCGGGCGAGAAGTTGGCGGATCACTCCGCGCCATTGCGTTTCGTTGAGGTCATGGCCCACACCGAAAACGGTGAGTTGATCATGCCGAAACTGTTCAACTTTCGTCGTTCGCTTCCCCCGCAAGACATCTATGAGATGGCCAGCCCCGAACCGCTGGTTACGCTCATGCTCAAGCCGGAACACAGCGGACAAAACCTTCTGGGCGGCCACAGTGCCATCCCAGGTCCTGGGAGGAATGAGGCAGGTGTCGCAATTCCCGCACTCGGTCCAACTGGTGGGAGGAGCTGCGTGGGCGAAGTAGCGCAGGAGGTGCGCTCGGCGGCATTCGACGGTTTCGCAGAGGGCGAGCATGGCATCGAGTTGGCGAGTTAAACGCCGCCGATGGGAGAGGTTGCCATCGGATTCGTCGACCATTTTGCGCTGCTGCACGACATCGGCGAGCCCGTACGCCAGCCACGCAGTAGCCGGTGAACCATCCCGCCCGGCGCGCCCGGTCTCCTGGTAGTACCCCTCCACTGACTTCGGCAAGTCAAGGTGGGCGACAAAGCGAACATCCGGCTTGTCGATCCCCATCCCGAAGGCGATGGTCGCCACGATCACCGCGTCGTCTTCCCGGAGGAACCGACTCTGATGATTCGCGCGCGTCACAGGGTCAAGACCAGCGTGATAGGGAAGCGCATTAATCCCTTGCGCCACAAGGAAATTCGCGGTCTGCTCTACTGACTTTCGCGATAGGCGGTAGACAATCCCAGCCTCCCCTAGGTGCTCGGTTCGCATCATCGTGAGGAGTTGGCGGTGCGGGTCTACTTTTGGCTCGATCCGGTACTGGATGTTTGGCCGGTCAAACCCAGCGACTATCTGCAATGCGTCGGTTAAACCTAACCGGTCCGCTATTTCGGCGCGAGTGGTTTCAGTCGCGGTGGCGGTCAATGCCACTCGGGGGACCTCTGGCCATCGCTGGCGCAGATGGGATAAGGCGAGATAGTCGGGCCGAAAATCATGCCCCCACTGGGATACGCAATGCGCCTCGTCGATGGCGAAGAGGGCGATCTGGCCAGCATCGAGAAGGCGTGGAGTGGATTCAACGCTGAGGCGTTCCGGAGCGAGGTAGAGCAAGTCCAGGTTGCCAGATACAAACGCGTTTTCGACTTCCTGACGTTGCCCGGCGCTTTGGGTGGAGTTGAGAAAACCGGCGCGCACCCCGAGCGCGGTGAGCGCATTCACCTGATCTTGCATGAGCGCGATGAGTGGTGAGATGACGACCCCGGTCCCGGCCCGGATCAGCGCCGGCACCTGATAGCACAAGGATTTGCCCCCACCTGTGGGCATGACTACCAATGCGTCACCACCGGCGCATAAGTGATTGATGACGTGTTCTTGAGGGCCGCGAAACTCGTCATACCCAAAGATCCGCTGGAGTACTTCCTGGGGAGTACGCATCAATGGTGCCGTGGGAGATGAATCAGTGCACCGCATGGTTGCCGGTTATCTTGATCGCGGTTAGTTGCTGGCGCACCTGCTCATATGGCGGCACTCGCTGGGAAGAATCAACCGTGATCATTGTTCCTCTGGCGTGGTCTGGTGATGTGAGTACTTCATGTTGGATCGATTGACGCTATCCCGGCTTTGCGTAGAACGCGACGAAGGGCAAGAAAGTCGGTGCGGCTCAGGGCAGCCAAGGCAGGTACATCTTGACGCATGCTGTGCCGCAATGAACGGAGGAACACCGCCCCGTCAGGGGTTAAGCTGATGAGCCTAACTCGACGATCACCAGGTTGGGTGCGGCGCTCGGCAATCCGCGAGCTTCGAGTCGATCCACTAGTTGGGTGACTTGAGAGGGATCGTTGTGGAGGCACTGCGCGAGAGCCCGCATTGGTAGGGGCCTGTTGCAGCCATCTGCCACAGAGCGAAGACTTCTGGTGGCGTGATCTCTAGTACTTTCATGAAAAATCAACGAAAGGGCAATGATGGATGAAGCGATCAATGCTCAGGAATTGGTCAAGTCCTACGGTTCAGTTCGTGCTCTCTCCGGGGTGTCGCTCACCGTCCCGCAAGGAACCGTGCTCGGGCTATTAGGGCCCAACGGTGCCGGTAAAACAACCGTGGTGAGGTTGCTGGCCACCCTGCTTCGCCCCGACTCCGGGTCCGCGAAGGTAGCTGGCTATGACGTGGTCTCTCAACCGGATCAAGTACGAGCTGCTATTGGTTTGGCTGGTCAGTACGCAGGTGTCGACGTCAACCTCACCGGCCAAGAGAATCTGATCCTGGTGGGGCGTCTTTTAGAGCTAAGCCGGGTGGACACGCGCCGTCGCGCCACTGAACTCCTCGAGCGGTTCGACCTCACCGACGCGGCCACTCGCCCGGTCCGGACGTATTCCGGGGGAATGCGTCGCCGGTTAGATCTTGCTGCCGCATTGGTGCATTCCCCGGACGTCCTGTTCCTCGATGAGCCCACGACAGGGCTGGACCCACGGAGTCGGCAAGGGTTATGGGATGTCGTCGAAGAACTTGTTCGTGATGGCACGACTGTCCTGCTGACTACCCAATACCTTGAGGAAGCCGACCACCTCGCGGACCGAATCGCTGTCGTTGATCACGGTCGAATCATCGTTGAAGGCACCGCAGAAGAACTCAAATCCCGCCACGCGCCAGCTACTCTTCAGGTGGATCTTCCAGGCTCGGATCTTGTCGCGTCTGCCCGCGACGCACTGCGTGATGTGCCTGGCGTGGTGGGTATTTCAGAGGGTGCAGTACGGCTTTCAAACGGTGCGAGCAGGCTGGAAGTTCGAGTCACCACAGTTGCTGAAGAAGCGCTGGCTACTGCCACTACCCGGCTCGTTCGAGCCGGGATTGAGCCGCTTGCTATCGCGTCAAGCACCCCTAGCCTTGACGATGTTTTCCTCTCCATCACCGGCCACCGCCCTGATGAACACCTCACCGACTCTGGGTCTGGCGAGCCGGGTGGCGAATCAGCCGCACATTCCCGACGCCGTCCCGGCCGTCGTCGACCCTCCAGGAGCGTCTCATGAGCACCGGCTTGACCCATCTTCGTCGCGGCGCGGGAGCACTCGCTTGGCGCAATATCATCAACACGGTACGTCAACCGCAAGCCGCCGTGTTTTTGTTTGTGCAACCAGTGATGTTCATCTTGATGTTTCGGTACGTCTTTGGTGGGGCAATCAGCACCCCTAATGGAAGCTACGTTGATTACCTGATGCCTGGAATTTTCACTCAAACCATGATTTTCGGTGGTATCAATACCGCCGTCGCGTTGTCACAAGATCTCAGTAATGGGTTCTTGGACCGTGTCCGTTCCCTGCCGGTTTCCCGCGCCGCATTCTTGACCGGTCGAGTACTGGCCGATGCGGGACGCAGCACGATTTCCATTGTGATCATGGTGCTTGTGGGAGTGCTGGTGGGTTTTCGGCCCGACCTTAATATGCTGAAACTTCTCACCGCATTCGGTTTGTTGATTGTTATCGCGGTGGCTTTCCTGTGGTTTTATGCCTGGCTGGGGATGCGAGTATCTAGCCCAGAGGCAGCTCAAGCGGCGAGTTTCCCACTGGTCTTTCCACTCGTTTTTGTCAGTTCTGTGTTCGTACCAACGACGTCAATGCCAAGCTGGATGCAAGGCTTCGCCGAGCATCAACCGGTAGGTGTCACCGCGCAAACCATCCGTGCGTTGGTTACCGATGGCCAACCCGTACAAAGCCTGTTGCTCCAATCCTTTGCATGGGCAGTAGGGATCGGGGTGGTATTCGCCGCCCTCGCGATCCGTCGGTACCGCCGCCTGTAGGAACATCCTCGGCGTTACTGCTCAGGGTTGGTTGGCGGCATAGGGGGATGTTGATCGGGAAGGCGGACGCCGCGCGTGATGAGCGCGTGAAGGCAGCGTTCACGAAGGTCCCGGGCGACATCCGCTTCCTTGGTCGCAGTTGTTTTCGCGGTGATTTGAATGATCGCTGCCTGATCCGTCAGCTGCTCGATGCCCACCACAAGTGGGGCTTCGAGCAGCACGCCACGCCATTGGTCATCAGCTCCTACCGCTGCCGCCGCGGAGCGCACCGCAGTCAGCGCGACAGCCAAATCCTGATGAGGCGATACCCGCACATCAACTACTGCGGTGGACCACCCTTGGCTGCGATTCACGACTCGGGTGATCTCCCCATTACGGACGTACCAAGTGGCCCCATGACCATCGCGTATCTGGGTAATCCGCAGTGACACCGCCTCGACGGTGCCGGTCACCCCACCGACGTCGATGACATCCCCGACACCGTACTGATCCTCCAGCACAAGAAACATCCCAGACAGAAAATCTCGCACCAAATGCTGAGCGCCAAAGCCCAACGCCACCCCGGCCACCCCCGCGGATGCCAACATGGGCGCCACCTCAACGCCGAGATCCCCCAAGATCATCAAAAACGCCACCACGAAAACTATGCCGGTGATGACACTCCCCAAAACGGATCCCAGGGTTTGGGTCCGTTGTCGGTGCCGTTCGGCTGTCACCCCGGCCGCCTGAGCTAAGACGCGTGTAGCGGGGTTCGCTCCCAAGCGGACCGCCCATGACGCTTGAGCGCTTCGCTGGACAAACCGCCGGATCACCCGGACAAAAAGCCAACGCAGCAGAATGGCACCCAGAACGATGCCGGTAATGCGCGCCGCATGGGGTACCACGGTGTCCGTGACCCATGGCGGGGCTTGCTGCCAGGCCATGAAGCCTTGCCGCTCGGTGGTCAATGGGCTGCACGTGGTGGTCATCATGAATATTCAGTGGTTGCCCATCTCCGGGAAGTTCAGCCCGGTATAACGAGCGGCAAACGAAATGGTGTCTACGGCAAGTTCCACCCCACGAGAAAGCGCCCGACCGCCATGGCCGACGTTTGCTTCACGGCGCAACAACACCGGTGCCGTGGCGACGTTGTGTGTGGTGGCGTCCTGCATGGCAGCGGCCATCTTCCTGGCGTGCAACGGATCCACCCGGGTGTCGCCGTCAAACACGGTAAACAAAGTCGCTGGGTATGCCGTCCCCGCACGCACCCGGTGGTACGGCGAGTACCCCAACAGCCACGCCAATTCCTGAGCATCAGCGGCGTTGCCGTACTCACTCGTCCAGGTTTGCCCGAGCCCGAACTGTTGGTACCGCACCATGTCCAATAATGGCGCCGAACACACCACTGCTGAGAACAGCTCAGGCCGTTGCGTGACCGCCGCCCCTACGAGCAAACCGCCATTGGAGCCACCGGAAATCGCCAACTGCTCGGGGGTAGTCCACCCCTCCGCGATGAGGTGCTCAGCGGCGGCATGGAAGTCATCAAAGACGTTTTGCTTCGTCCCCAACATGCCATCTCGGTGCCAGCTTTCACCTTCTTCTCCGCCACCCCGGATGCCCGCGATGGCATATACCCCACCCGCCTCCACCCAGGCCAACACTCCAGCGGAGTAAACCGGGGTCATCGACACCCCGAAACCGCCGTACCCGTAAAGCATGGTGGGCCGAGGGTGGTCCGGCGCGTCAAATTCAGCGGGTTGGTCGGCGTGGATCGGAGCGATGAGCTGCATGCGTACTTCAGTGCCGTCCAAGCTGCGGTAGGCGATCTGTCGAGTCCGCACCGGGGGCACCTGTACCGACCCTGGTGCGGTCGCCCACACATTGATCTCACCGGTCGCAGCGTCATATCGCAAGACGTTGCTTGGAGTCACCGCGTCGGTGTACCCGATCCAGAGTTCATGTCCACCCTCGGGCCGTTCAGTGAATCCACCAACAGACCCCACGCCGGGCAATTCCACACTGCCACAACGTAATCCGGTATCCAACTCGTGGACTGAGATCTCACTGATCGTATGTCGAGTCCACGCCACGGCAAGTTTCGCGCCCGAGTTCCCTGGCTTAGTCAGCTCCGAGCCGTCCAAAATGGCGAACGAATCCAACACGGCTTCGTCGTCCTGGGCAACGAGGTCGCGCCAATGCTCAGCGGTCGGGTGTGCCGGGTCGGTGACTGCCACCCGGCCGCGAGGAGCGTCCAGATCGGTGAAGACGTAAAGTCGTCCATCACGACCCACATGGATGCTGGTCTGTGCGTCCACGCCTTCCTGGACGACGGCTAAGTCCGGTGCTTGGAGCGAGCTGGTAGAGAGATCCGCGAGCCAAAGGTCATTGCGTGGGGCCGTTCCTGCGGACGCGGACACGGTGAGCCAACGGCCATCCATCGAGACTGATACACCGTAGTACTCGGTGATCTCGCGGCCAGCGCCGAAAATTTCCACATCTTCGTCGGCGTTGGTGCCAAGACGGTGCCACCACACTCGCCGGTGATATTGCTCTTCCTCTGGTGGTACGAGCGCTGGGTCGACGCGGCGCACGTAATAAAACGACTCCCCACCAGGCACCCAGGCGACCGGTGAATACCGGGCGCGGTCAATAGGGCCATCGACGAGCGCACCGGATGTGACGTTGAGGATTCGCAGCACGGACTCTTCACGTCCGCCTTCGCTGAGTTGGTACGCGAGGAGGTGGCCTTCTTTGCTCGGCTGCCAACTGTCCAATGTGGTCGCACCGGTGGCGTCAATGGCCATGGGGTCGAGAAGGACTCGCTCATTGCCGTCCGCCTCGATCACGATCAGGACCGCATGTTCTTGACCACTTTCCCGGCGCATGATGAACTGCCGCTCCCCGCGCCAGGCGGGTGCGCTGATCGAGCCCGCGCCGAGCAAGGTGTGAATTCGCGTGCGCAAGTACTCACGTCCGGGCCACTGATCGCGATGTTTCAGCAGCAGCTCATCTTGAGCGGCGGCCCAGGTGTGGGTTCGTGGGTTAGTGCTGTCTTCCAACCAACGGTAAGGATCAGCGACGTCCGCGATAGGGCTCCCTTCAGGTAACTGCTCGACGAGCGGGTCGCGTTCTGCCTCGGGGTAACCAGTGGGTGGCGTCTCAGTGGATGGGTGCGGGCACATGGTGGCAGCCTACGTTCTCCCCAAGCGCGTGCGGTGCCGCACGAATCGGTGCGTCCAAATCAACCCGTCCTCCCGCGATGTTCGACGCTTTCCTATGGAAAGATTTCCCCGCACCCCCCTGCGACAGAACGGCGCCATCGTGACTCTTAAAAGCCAAAGCCCGCAGTCTGCTTCTTCAGGCGTTGCGGATCATGCTGCTCCGCAACGCATTCCCGAAGAGGTCAGTGATCAGCTGGCGCAATTAGCTACCGCTTATGGCATTGCTACTGAATACACCGGGATCGATGGTGAACGCACTCCGGTTTCCCCCGCCACCATTGACGCGGTGCTCCGTTGTTGGGGAGTGCGCGTCGAGAACGACGAAGAAGCCCGCGAAGCCTTGGCGGACAAGGATTTACAAGAGTGGTCCACCCTGCTCCCTCCCGTTCTGGTGACCCGTCAGGGAAGCTCTGCTGAGGTGATCCTTCACCCGCCGGTCGGGTCGGCTATCACGGTCTGGGCCGAGCTTGCCGACGGCAGCCGGCGTGACCTTCCGGTAGCAATCCGGAAGAGTAAAACCAAGAATATTGCTGGGAGAAAGATCGGGTACGCCGTCAGTACCCTGCCCGATGACGTACCGATCGGGTGGCACCGTCTGCACGCTGAGGTCAACGCTGCCGGTCACTTGCCTGACCAGTCGGCTAATGAAGAGTCCCCTGGCGCTGATGAGCGTCAGGGCGAACATGACTTTGCTGCCATGGACTCAGGCCTTAATTCTGCGGAGCATTTGTCGGTGCAGTCGGTCTGTGACTGGGCTGTCGCCCCGACAAAAACGAGCGCATCAGATCACGAAAACCAGTGGGGAGCAATGACTACCGTGCCGGCTTTGCGGTCCCGACGCTCCTGGGGCACCGGTGATTTCGAGGATGTAGCCGAAGTGACGGTTTGCCTTGCGGTAGAAGGAAATGCGCAATGGTTGGCGGTGGATACTGCACTTCCGGGTGGGGTAAGCAACGACGCTCCTCGTGGCGTTGGTTTGGTGTCATGCCAGTTCGGTGACCCAACCCAGATCCGAGTTGAAGCCATTGCTGAGGTAGCTGATATGCCCGGCACGCAACGTCAACTCCTTGAATGGCAATCCGATGCCGTCAACGATCATCTTGACGCGTCGGGTGTTTCAGCCGACCAGACCGCGTTGTGGCAGGCCAAACGAGCGGCCCTTGATTTGGTCTTTCATGCTCCGAGATCTCGTGCGCGGCAGCACGAGTTCGATGCATACCGGGCTGCTGGGGGAGCCACTTTAGACACCTTCGCGACGTGGTGCGCTTTAGTGGAGGAACACAACGACTCCTGGCATGACTGGGCCGAACATTTCCCGCAGGCTGATCAGCAACGATTTGTCATCGAGCGAGAGCGTCTCGCTGCGCGGGTGGAGTTTTACCAGTGGTGCCAGTGGGTTCAGCATCAGCAGATCGCAGCCGCGCACAGCCGCGCCCGTGCGGCTGGGATGTCTGTTGGCTTGCTTCGTGACTTTCCGTCCGGGGTGCATCCTGAGGCTGCTGATGCATGGCGTCTGGGTGATATGGTGGCGCACGGCTTCACGGAAGGAACCCCGCCGACTGCGAATGCGCCGGAGGGCCACTCCGATGGTCCTGTGCCTTGGCATCCAGGGCGGTTAGCAGCGGTGGGCTACCAGCCATACCGGGACGCAGTTCGTGCTGCGGTGGCCACAAGTGGCGGCTTACGGATCCCAGAGGAATCGTTGACTCGTGGGTGGTGGATACCGCGGGGTCGCCCGGCCAGTGAAGGGACATGGGTGTCCTACGACCGGGAGGTCCTCGCTGGAATTATCGCGGTGGAAGTTCACCTTGCTGGCGCGGTCAGCCTGCCATTGAGAGACGACGCCAGCCCGCAGCAAACCGCGCCATTAGCACCACCGGGGGTGGTGGTGCGGTTAGAAAACTTGGCGATCGAGACGATTCGACCGTCCACGGCACAGACGATAGCGATTACTGATGATCTACAGCCTGAGCTCGTAGCGCCCGGGCCAGAGCATCCCGGTTCTCCGTAACTAACCGGCGCAATGCCGCTGGCGCTTGGGGGTGCTGATCCAGCCAGGCGTCAGTGCTGCCGAGAAGGGCAGCGTCAGCAAGCGGCATGGGGTAAAGACCTGTGACGATTTGCTGGGCGATCTCATTGGTGCGGGTCGCCCAAATGTTCTCAATGGCAGCAAAATATCGCGATACATACGGCCGGAGTAGCTCAGGGTCGAGCACACGAGTGAACCCGGCGATCATCGCTTCTTGGACGGCGTTGGGTAGCGAATCACCGTCAATGACTGAACGCCACACGGCATCCTTGGCGCGAGCAGTGGGGACTGCTGCGCGAGCGAGAGCGGCGGACCGTTCCCCGGTGGCGGTCGCATCTCGGGCCAGTTCAGCGGCAATGGCGGTCTCATCTGCTGCACCAGCGGCAACGAGAGACGTGAGAAGCGTCCACCGCATGTCGTCATCGATGGCCAAGCCGTTCCATACCATGGTGCCGTCAAAAAGACCGCGGATTGCGCTTACTTCTTCGGCGTGGTCCGCAGAACCAGCGAGCGCGATGGTGAGTTGAAGTTGCCGGTCGCTACCTGGCGCGGCGTCCTTCGCGAGCCGATGCACGGTGCTAGTGACCTTGTCTTGCAACCGATTCCGATTGGTTGGGTGACTGTAAAGCCTGGTCGTGGTGGAGACCTGCGCAAGGAGTAACGCTAACTGGGTGGAGTTCGTTTCGGTCCCCAATGCCCGCAAAGCGACCGTGACGAAGTCACTCGCGGCGGACTCGGCGTCCCGAGTCATATCCCACACTGCCCCGAGGACGATCGAACGTGGCATCGAATCAGTGAAAGAATCCAAATGCGCTACGGCAGTCCGAAGGGATTGAGCATCGAGACGGATTTTGCTATATCCGAGATCGTCGTCGTTGACCAGCAAGAGGTCAGGCTGAGGTTGACCTATGAGGTGTGGCACGGCGGTGTCCTCACCGGTGACATCGATCTCAACCCGGTGGGTCCGCTGAAGTTGCCCATCGGTCACGGTGTAGTTCCCCACCGCGATCCGGTGCGGTCGAAGCGTCGGGTATTCGTCGGGTGCGGTCTGGGTGATTGAGACGTCTGTGAGCGTGCCGTCTTCAGCAGTGCTGAGCGTGGGAGTGAGTGTGGTGACGCCAGCTTGTTCGAGCCATAGGGCACTCCATTCCCGTAAATCCCGCCCACTCGCTTTTTCTAACTCGCGCAGCAAGTCTGATAATTCGGTGTTCCCCCACGCGTGATGCCGGAAGTATTCGCGGATACCAGCAATAAAGTGTTCCTCGCCGACGTACGCCACGAGCTGTTTGAGGACGGACGCGCCTTTAGCGTAGGTGATGCCGTCGAAGTTCACTTCGACGTCTTCGAGGTCGCGGATGTCGGCAACAATCGGATGGGTGGTAGCGAGTTGATCTTGCCGGTAAGCCCAAGATTTCTCAGCGATGTTGAAAGTAGTCCACGCCCATGGCCACCGAGTGTTCGCGGCTTGTGCGCTGGTACTGGCCCATTCCGCGAATGACTCATTGAGCCATAAATCATCCCACCAGCGCATGGTGACCAAGTCCCCAAACCACATGTGCGCCAGCTCATGCAGCACGGTCAAGGCCCGCCGCTCCACCATCGCTTCGGACACCCGTGACCGGAATACGTACCGCTCTAGGAAGGTCACTGCACCGGCGTTCTCCATCGCGCCGGCGTTGAATTCGGGCACGAAGAGCTGGTCGTACTTGGTGAAAGGGTAGGGCAAGTCAAAGATCTGTTCGTAGTATTCGAAACCTTGCCGAGTGATCTCGACGAGTTCGTCAGTGTCGAGGTGTTCAGCGAGGGATTTCCGGCAGTACACCCCCAGCGGAATGCTTCGCCCGTCCCGACTGCGCAGCTCACGGTGTTCACCGTGATACGGCCCGGCGATGATCGCGGTGACGTATGACGACAGTCGGGGGGTGGGCTCAAATGACCATGTTGCTTTCCCACGGTCAGCTGGTTGTGGCAGGGGAGTGGGTTGGTTGCTGACCACCGTCCAGTGGTCCGGTGCGGTAACGGTAAACGCGAAGGACGCTTTCAGGTCGGGTTGCTCGAAGACCGTGAAAACCCGCCGGGAGTCGGCGACCTCGAACTGGCTGTAGAGGTACACCTCGCCGTCAACAGGGTCGACGAAGCGGTGCAGCCCCTCGCCGGTGTTCATGTACCGGCAGTCGGCCACCACGCGCACAACGTTCTTGGCTGCCAGGTCGGTGAGTTGAATACGCGCGCCATCGAATACGTGGCCCGGGTCGAGTGCGGTGCCGTTCAGTTCTATGCGGTGGACCGTCTCAGCGATTACATCAACAAACGTTGCCGCTCCAGGCGTCGAGCAGTCAAAAGTAATCACCGTCGTCGACTCGAACATTTCTGTCCCGCGGGTCAGATCTAGAGTCACGTCGTAACTGCGCACGAAAAGATGCCGCGCGCGTTCAGTGGCTTCTACGCGAGTGATGTTCAGCAGTTGCGATTCAGGCACAGAAATACTCCATTGTTAAAGATCTGCTGCTCACAGATAAGGGAGAAGTATTCGGCCAGCCTCCCATGAGCGCCCCGCGGGGGCAGTGCGGGGGAATGCATCAAGCTTCACCGTCCTTGTTACTTGCGGGCCAGTGGCTTGTACCTGCCCGCGAATTAACTCACTCGCAATGAATGAACTATGAGGAGAACGTTGTGACCAATGCTGTCGTGGAGACCGCCGAGCACGCTAATGACGTCACCGCCGCTGACGTGGCTGATTTCTGGTTCGATCCGATCTGCCCGTGGGCTTGGATGACCTCTCGATGGATCGGTGAGGTAGAGAAAGTTCGGAACATTCAAGTGCGGTGGCATGTGATGAGCTTGGCCGTGTTGAACGATGGCCGGGATTTGCCTGAGCAGTACGTCGAAATGATGCGCAGAGCGTGGGGTCCGGTCCGGGTGATCATCGCCGCTCAGCAACAGCACGGCGATGACGTCGTCAAAGCGTTGTACGACGCGATGGGTACCCGGATTCACTTAGGGGGTCAAAAAAACTTCACCGAGGTGATCTCCGCTGCACTCGCCGAGGTGGGGTTACCGGCTGAGCTGGCCGCGGCAGCGCAATCCACCGAGTACGACGATGCCTTGCGAGCTAGCCACCAGTCCGGGATTGATCAGGTAGGGGAAGACGTCGGCACCCCCGTGGTGGCGGTGAATGGGGTGGCTTTCTTCGGCCCAGTGGTGACTCCCGCGCCCAAAGGTGAAGCGGCGGGCAAGTTGTGGGATGGCTGCGTTTTGGTGGCCGGCACCCCCGGTTTCTACGAGTTGAAGCGGACCCGCACGTCTGGCCCGATTTTCGACTGACAACTCTGCGGTTGAGGGCGTGCACTCGTGCTGGCTGATCGCCGGCGCGGGTTCGGCCGAGTCGACAACAGAATTGCCCACCGCGAGCCGGGTGTGCTCCCGGCTTCGCTGACGGTCTGGCGGGAATGGGAAGATATCGATTATGCGCGTGCACATTGGTGCGGATCATGCTTCGTATGACCTCAAAGTCCACCTCGTCGCCCACCTTCAGCGGGCAGGGTACGACGTGATTGATCATGGCCCAATACTTTTCGATGCCACAGATGACTATCCCGTTGCCGTGCTCCGTGCGGCCACCGGTGTTCAAGCGGAACCGGATGCTTTAGGGGTGGTCCTCGGTGGCTCCGGTAACGGGGAGTTGATTGCTGCGAACAAAGTTCCGGGGGTGCGGGCTGCATTGGCGTGGAATCTGGAAACGGCTCGGCTAGCTCGGCAGCACAACAATGCTCAGGTAGTCGCAGTGGGTGCGCGGATGCACACGACCGCCGAGGCTACGGCCATGGTTGATGCGTTCTTAACCACGACATTCCCAGGTGACGCGCGCCACGCGCGCCGGTTGGCAATGATCGCCCGCTATGAGCAGGACGGCGAGTTACCGTCGATCCCTGCTGGTGAGGGCTGACCTCTGCCGGAGGGCCACAGCATCCGCCGTGATGCGAATGAGCTGGGTCGGCTTTTCCTGGGTGCGGTGATTCGTGCGGAAAGCCCCCAGGGCCGGTTTACTGCCGGGGCCGGACGTTTAGACGGGGCAGTCATCGATGCGGTAGACGCCCACGGGAAGCACTTGTTTATCGGGTTCGCTGGGGAGGCAGCCCCTGAGACCGACCGTTGGTTGCACGTGCACCGTGGTCTTTATGGCCGGTGGACTATCACCCGCCACACTCCTGGAAACTCCGCACCGATCCGAGGCGCGGTCCGTCTCCGGTTGACCTCCGCTGACGTGACCGCGGATTTGCGTGGCCCGACGTGCTGTGAACTCCTTAATGCGTGTGACAAGAATGCGGTGCACGCTCGCCTAGGCGCAGATCCGTTGCGTCCCAAAGGAGACCGGTTCGCCAACCCCGAACTGGCGTGGGTAAAAGTCCGGCGAAGTCGGACGCCCATCGGTGCCCTGGTGATGCGTCAAGACGTCATCGCCGGGGTAGGGAACGTGTACCGGGCCGAAGCGTTATTCCGCGCTGGCCTCGACCCTTACCTTCCCGGTCGCGAGCTCACCGAAGATCAGTGGCATGCCTTGTGGGCGGACCTCGTAGTGCTATTGCGCGCCGGGGTCCGTTCCGGGCGAATCATCACGACCCGTCCCGAAGACCGAGACCGCCCTGCTGGTCGAGCCCGGACTATAGACGCCCACTACGTGTACCGACGCGCAGGTTTGCCCTGTCGTGTCTGTGGCACGTTAGTTGTCGCAGAAACTTTCTTCGCCCGTACCCTTTATGGTTGCCCAACCTGTCAGTCCACGCTGGATTATGGTTCGTTGTCTTTGGAGTAGCTGGGTGTCAATTCATGAAGTGGGGGGCTCTTCCATGGCACGTTTTCTCGCGGAGTAGGTTCCGAATCTGCAACAGAAATTCGTAGTACTTGAGCATCAAACGCTCAGAGTCATCTGAATTCATGGTGTAGTGCGACGCAGTGCTCTGGAGAAATTTGTGAAATTGGCTTAGGACCGGTACTTGGCACCTGCCGCATTCAATGCGCAGATCTACTGATTTCGTTGAAAAGAAATTGCTAATACGGTTAAAAAGAAACCTTCTTCCGGCTTTCCTTCGGATGCGGTATGCCATTCAGGTGGTTCGCAAATTTTCTCTCAAGGTGAATCAATGCTGCACCGAAAGCTTGGGTAGCCGCGCGAAGCGGTCCGATTCGAGCGAAGGACGTAGCCGTGAGCACTGACCTGATTAACGAGGAGCCCCGCCGTGAGCGGCGCCGCCTTCTCGTGGGCCTGTTGGCCTTGGGCGTGACCGGCGCGGGTTTGACCAGTGCGGTCACGGGGGCGATCTTCACTGACACCGCGACGATTGCCAGTAATACATTTACCACCGGGACGGTGGATATCGACGCTGCTCCGGCAACATCCGCGATCAGCTTGGCCAATATGGCGCCTGGTGATGTGGTGACCGCGCCGATCACCGTGACGAACGCGGGCACCCTTGCCCATCGGTACGCCGTGACGTCCACCTCGGATGCCCCGGACGCGAACTTCCTAGCGGCTCAGCTGCAAATGAGTATCAAATCTGGAGTCACGACGTGTTCTAATGCTGGTTTCTCCGGGTCAGGTGCGGCGGTCTATACCGCTGGGGTGTTGGGCTCCACCACTGGCACCAACGTAATCGGTAACCCCACTCAGGGTAGCCAAGCGGGTGACCGCACATTGGCCGCCGGCGCTAGCGAGGTGCTGTGCGTGCAGGTCACCTTGCCATTGAGTACCGGTAACGCCTATCAGAACAAGACCACTACCGCGGTCTTCACCTTCAACGCCGAACAGACCGCGAATAACCCGTGATCTGAGCTGGCGGCTTAGCAGCCGCCCGCGTGGTGCGGAGTCCCCTGCGAGTGATGAAGCGAGGATGTCGTGAACTCTCCCTCACGCCACTCCGCGTCTCCTCGTGGCCCTAGACGCCGCACCGCGCGGGCGGTTCGTTCGTTTCTTGGGCTGTTAATCGGGGTGAGCTTACTCGCGGCGATTATCACCGTTGGCACTTTGGCGGTCTTCACGGCCCGAGGTGATCGCGTCCTCATTGTGACGTCCGGCAGTATGGAACCTCGCTTTCAAGCGGGGGACACCGTGCTCATTCGTCCGATGCTAGAGCAGGATTTCGCGGTCGGTCAGGTGGTGACATTCCGCCCTCAAGGTGCTTCTGATCGCCTGACTACTCACCGGATTGTCGCTGTGCATCCGCGGGAAGAAGGACTATTCCTGCAAACCAAAGGTGATGCGAACGCGGCGCCAGATCCAGATTTCGTGCCTGCCGGCAGCGTCCTTGGGGTCATGACCGGCAGCGCGGAGTACTTGGGCCGCTGGCTCGCTTTTTACCAAAGCCCAGTGGGCCGGCTGGTCGTGCTCGGCATACCGCTTTTGCTGCTGTTTCTCGCCCAGGTCTGGGACATGACCGCCTGGTGCATTCGCCGGCAACAGCGCCGGCGCATCGCGCTGGCTGCCCATGCCAAGGCCGAAGGCATTGATGCGGTTGGCGCGCGCACCCCTATCGACGTGTCAGACCTAATTTTCGGTTCGGCGTCCAGCACCCCGGAACCAATGCTCGGTGAGGCGCGCCCACAGGTGTCAATGATGCAACCTGCGAGTAGGACGAGCGTGCCGTCGGTGCCGGAGCCGGAGCCGGTCGCTTCCCGGTTAGCTGTCCTGGTCTCTGGCACTACAGTGCTTGCGTTGGCAATCTCTGCTGGCACCGCGTTTGCGTACCTCACTGCGGCGTTATTCACCAACCCAGCTTCCGCCAGTGGGAACACGTTCAGCACCGCCAGCTCATGGGCATGTACTCCGACGTATAGCGCGGCGGTGCTCGCCGATTCCCCGACCCACTACTACCGGCTTGCGGAATCTCCGATCACTGCGGGCACCACTGTCGCGACATCGACTGCGCCGGGGGCGTTAACCGGTACGTACCGGCGTAACGGCGCAGCGGGCGCCGGTTTCACTGCGGCGCAACCGAGTTCACTCCCATGCGATACGAATACCTCGGTTCGGTTCGACGGGGCCAGTACCTACGTGTCCGCTAATGCCAATGTCACCAACCCGCAGGTATTTTCTGTTGAAGCCCGTTTCAAGACCACCGGCTCCGCGGCCGGTGGGAAGATTGTTGGCTTCGGCAACAACGGCACTGGATCAAGTGCCAGTTACGACCGGCATATCTTTATGAATAACGCCGGCAGGTTGGTCTTCGGGGTGTACCCAGGGGCAGTACGAGTCGTGGTAAGCCCGGCTAGTTATAACGACAACCAGTGGCACCATGTGGTCGCCACCTTAAGTAGTGCCGGGATGCGGTTGTACGTCGACGGAGTGTTAGTGGCGTCCGATCCGGCGATCACATCCGCGCAGGTCTACAACGGACGTTGGCGGATTGGGTGGGACAACCTTGGTGGTTGGGGGGCCAATACCCCAACGAACTCTTACTTCACTGGCTTTATTGATGAAGTTGCCATTTATAACTCTGCCCTCACTGCCACCCAGGTGACTGCCCACTTCAACGGCACTTAAGCTCAATGGCACCTAGATCAAGTGCGCAGTGTTGAAATCTCGTGCCGTTGATCAGGTCGTGACGGTAATGTCTTTCCAGAACGCGAGCCGATCAGTGATCTCTACAGCCTCTGCTTTCGGGTCCGGGTAGTACCATGCCGCATCCTCGCTGCGCCGCCCGTTGACCACAATGTGGTGGTATGACGCGGTGCCCTTCCACCCGCACACCGTAGTGGTGCTGCTTTCTTCTAAATATTCAGGTTTCACGCTGTCTCTAGGAAAGTAATGATTGCCTTCGACGACCACGGTGTCATCACTTTCGGCGATAACAATGTCGCCCCAGATCGCTCGTGCCACGAATTGTCTCCTTGGGTAGTTCAGCCTGTGTATGCACTAACAGTCATTCTCCTACCAGGATGGCGCATTCACCGTCTAGTACCACATGGAGCGGATGACGGGAATCGAACCCGCGTAGCCAGTTTGGAAGACTGGGGCTCTACCATTGAGCTACATCCGCAAGCTGCACAGGATCCGCAAGCTGCACAGGATTTCCTTGAGCGGTCTTAGGGTAGCCGGTCGATGAATTGTTTCAGCGAGTGGTGCACGACGGGGTGTGGCGCAGCTTGGTAGCGCGTCCGCTTTGGGAGCGGAAGGCCGCAGGTTCGAATCCTGTCACCCCGACCAGAACCCTGAAAGAAAGGGCCGGAAGGGCTATAGCTGCGCTTCCGGCTCTTTCTTTCAGGAAATGATCAACTGAATCTTCGCCCAGCAGTGGGACGGGGGAGTTCATGTCATAGAGCGGTACTTCAATCTGAGGTAGTTCTCGATAGCGGTCACAGTGGCCGCCCCGGTTTGAGCTTTGGCGGTAAGTGAGCTGGCGAGTGACGACTCGGTTGACATCGGTGGTTCTGTGCGCGTACTTGCTGTTTGGGGCGCGCCGACTTGTTGCGGTCGTGGCCGATACCATGAACCTTCGCGGCGTCTAGCGCAACGCGTGCCGTTCATTTCCCCACCATTTCAGGAGATTTCGCTGTGAAGAGCGCCGTCGAGAACCTTAATCCCACTCGGGTGAAAATGACCGTCGAAGTCCCTTTCGATGATTTGAAACCGAGTATTGACGCGGCGTATCGCAACATCGCCCAGCAGATTCAAGTTCCCGGTTTCCGTAAGGGCAAAGTTCCCAGTCGGATTATCGATCAGCGAGTCGGTCGAGGTGCTGTTGTTCAAGAGGCGATCAATGACGGGCTCCCCAAGTTTTATGGTCAGGCTGTCGAGCAGGCCAATGTGCGCCCGCTAGGTCAGCCCAACGTAGAGATCACTGATGTGCCGGATCCTACGGCCGGTGGGGATTTGCGATTTACGGTCGAAGTTGATGTTCGCCCCGACGTGCAACTGCCAGATGTGTCCGCCCTTGCGGTGACTGTCGACGACGCCGTCGTGGACGACGCCTCGGTGGAGAATGAACTGACCGCATTGCGGCAGCGGTTCGGCACTTTAATCCCCGTGGATCGTGCTGCTGCCGAGGGCGACTTTGTGTCCATCGATCTTTCGGCACGGATTGGCGACGACGAGATCGACTCGGTCACGGGTGTGTCGTATGAAATTGGCAGCAGGAACATGTTGGACGGTTTAGACGATGCGTTGGCCGGTTTGGTGGCGGACGCCACGGCAGAATTCTCAGCACCGTTAGCTGGTGGGGATCGCGCCGGGGAAAGTGCCGACATCTCGGTGACGGTGCGTGGGGTCAAAGAGCGCGAGTTGCCTGAACTCGATGATGACTTTGCTCAGTTAGCCAGTGAGTTCGACACTTTGGCTGAGCTCACCGCCGACTTGCAGACTAAGGCAGAGCGGGCCAGTCGTTTGCGTCAAGGGGTTGAAGCTCGGGACAAGGTCTTGGAGGCCATGTTGGCGGGGACCGAAATTCCTGTCCCTGAAGCGATCTTAGAAGCGGAGGTCTCCTCGCATTTAGAAGGTGAGGGGCGTAGTGAAGACGACGAGCACCGGGCGGAGGTGACCGAACAGGTGTCGCAAGGTTTACGGACGCAGTTCCTTTTGGACGCGTTGGTGGAACACGAGAAGGTCTCCGTGAGCCAACCAGAGCTAGTCGAGTATCTCGTGATGAGCGCGCAGCAGTACGGCATGACGCCGGACGCGTTTGCTAAAGCCATCGAAGAAGGCGGGCAGATTCAAGCCATGGTGGCTGAGGTCGCACGCCGCAAGGCATTGTCGGTAGTCCTTGAGCGCGCCACCGTCACCGACGCCAGCGGCAACGCCGTTGATTTGGAGGCATTGCGCCCTGGTGCGGATGAGACAGCTCAGGTAGAACCGGAAACAACTGAGACTGAACCAGGTCAGCCTGTAACGGACGAGGGCGCAGCGGCTCAAGCCAGTTCATCGAGATGAAGGTGAGATTGATGCGCTGAGGGCGAACATCACCGCTCTTTGGGAGTGATGTCACCTGGCTCGACGTTAGGGTCGTCACCAGGGATTGCGCAGCTGAATTGATCAGCACAGCCGAATCGCCAAGCCGACTACGCCAAGCCGGCGGAATATCGACGGGAGATAGCGTGAGCGACATCACCAGCCACCCGAGCGTGGTGCACGGCCGAGGAGAATCCTCGGGAATGGGTCTGGACGACAGCATTTACAACCGGCTCCTCAAGGAGCGCATCATTTTCCTCGGTTCTGAGGTTCGCGATGACAACGCGAACGCGATCTGCGCCCAGCTGTTATTGCTAGCCGCAGAAGACTCCGAGAAAGATATTTGGCTTTACATCAACTCCCCAGGTGGTTCGGTCAGTGCGGGGATGGCGATCTTCGACACAATGCAATTTGTTCAACCGGACGTCGCTACGGTGGCAATGGGTTTGGCGGCCTCGATGGGGCAGTTCTTGTTATCTGCTGGTACGCCGGGGAAGCGTTACGCCACCCCTCACTCGCGGATCATGATGCACCAACCCTCCGGTGGCATCGGCGGGACTGCGAGTGACATCAAAATTCAGGCGGAGCAGATGCTGCACATTAAGCAGCAGATGGCGGATTTAATCGCTGAACACACCGGTCAGTCAGTGGAGCAGATTAACCGCGACTCAGACCGTGACCGGTGGTTTACGGCTGACCAAGCTAAGGACTACGGCTTCGTGGATCACGTGGTGTCTTCAGCTACTCAGGCTCGGGGTGGTTCCTCATGACGAGGTGTGCCGTCATAGCCAGGTCCTGTTCAGCCTCGGTCCTATCTCAGGAGAACGCGCGATGATCATTCCTCCGCTGCGCTCAGGCAGCACCCCCGCCGGCACTCGCGCAGACTTTGGTGGCCTTGCCGCACCGAGCCCTTCCGCTCGGTACATTTTGCCGCAGTTTGAGGAGCGTACGTCGTATGGCATGAAGCGCCTCGATCCGTACACCAAAATGTTTGAGGACCGGATTATCTTTCTAGGTGTTCAAGTTGATGACGCATCGGCCGATGACATCATCGCTCAGCTCATCGTTTTGGAATCCATTGATCCGGACCGCGACATCGTGATGTACATCAACTCACCGGGCGGTTCCTTCACCGCACTAACGGCGATTTACGACACCATGCAGTACATCCGGCCCGATATCCAAACGTTTTGCGTGGGTCAGGCCGCGTCAGCGGCAGCCGTGTTGTTAGGGGCTGGCGCTAAGGGCAAGCGTTATGCGCTGCCAAACGCCCGAGTGCTCATCCATCAACCGGCGATGTCTGGCGGCGATTACGGCCAGGTCAGCGATTTAGAGATTCAAGCCAATGAGGTGTTGCGGATGCGCACCTGGCTGGAAGAAACGATCGCGGGCCATACCGGTCGTACCGCTGATCAGGTTCGTTCCGATATTGAGCGTGACAAGATTCTTACTGCAGCGCAAGCGCAGGAGTACGGCCTTGTTGATGAAGTCCTCACCAGCCGTAAGGCTTCAGCTCAAGGGTGATGGCGCCGCGACATGAGCTCGTCAGCTCTTAAGGCGCCGGTGATGAACCTTTCGTTTATCACCGGCGCCTTGTTTGCGCTTATGTGTCAAACCTTCCGTTGATCGGTAGAAGAAATTTGTTTTTGTTCTGCTAGCAGCGGACAGAGCTGTCAGAAATGCCGCCAGGCGTTTCAATGAAGGTAGTTGTCCCTGGTCCGAGGTAGCGTCTCATTGCACGCCGCCGGGCTGGCGACGAATCGTTAGTACGGCGCGAGAGAGGACACTTCAGGTGGCACGTATTGGTGAGGGCGGTGATCTGCTGAAATGTTCTTTCTGCGGGAAGAGCCAAAAGCAAGTCAAGAAGCTCATTGCGGGCCCCGCGGTGTATATCTGCGACGAATGTATTGATCTTTGCAATGAAATCATTGAAGAAGAGTTAGCCGATGCTGGCGAGTTAGGTTTTGAGGAGTTACCTAAACCACGGGAGATTTACGACTTCCTCGCGCAGTATGTCATTGGCCAGGATCCAGCCAAGAAAGCGTTGGCAGTAGCGGTGTATAACCACTACAAGCGGATTCAAGCAGGGGAGCCGAAAGGTAAAAGCGGGGATGAGCATGTCGATTTGGCAAAGTCGAACATTCTGCTGATTGGCCCTACTGGTTGTGGGAAAACATATTTGGCTCAGACTCTTGCCCGAATGTTGAACGTCCCCTTCGCCATCGCCGATGCCACCGCTTTGACGGAGGCCGGTTATGTGGGCGAAGACGTGGAGAACATTCTGCTGAAACTCATTCAGGCCGCCGATTACGACGTGAAAAAGGCCGAAACGGGAATTATCTATATTGACGAAGTAGATAAAATCGCTCGTAAATCAGAAAACCCTTCGATTACTCGGGACGTTTCCGGTGAGGGTGTGCAGCAGGCCCTGCTGAAAATACTTGAGGGGACGACCGCCGCAGTGCCACCTCAGGGGGGCCGTAAGCATCCACATCAGGATTTCATTCAAATCGACACCACCAATGTTCTTTTCATTGTTGGTGGTGCGTTCGCTGGGTTAGATAAGCTCATCGAACAACGTGCCGGTCGTCAAGGACTAGGTTTTGGCTCGCAGTTGCACACTGTGGCTGACGCGCAGGCCGATGGCTACGCCGACGTGATGCCTGAGGATTTAATGAAGTTCGGCTTAATCCCGGAATTTATCGGTCGTCTCCCGGTCATCACGACAGTCTCCAATTTGGATCGAGACGCGCTGGTCCGCATTCTCACCGTTCCGCGGAACGCGTTATCTAAGCAGTACCAACGGATGTTTGAGTTGGATGGCGTTGAGTTGGAGTTCACTTCGGACGCCTTGGAAGCGGTAGCTGACCAAGCTATTTTGCGAGGTACGGGAGCGCGCGGGCTCCGCGCCATCATGGAGGAGGTACTCCTCCCGGTGATGTTTGATGTCCCCAGTGATGACGGCATTGCCCGGGTGGTGGTCACCCGTGAAGTCGTTCTCGACAATGTCAACCCCACGATCGTTCGCCGAGAGTCCCCGTTGCGTAAGCGCCCTCCCCGCGAGAAATCTGCTTAAGCCGATGCGGTCGGAAGTCGCTCCGATCACGTTAGGGTGTTAGCGCTGCCGAGGAACCGCCAAGGGAAGATGATGTTGCCTAGCCCACGGGAGAACATCGCCGGCCACCATGGGTTTAGCGAACCAAAACCCTTGCAAGTCATCGCATTCCAGCCGATGAAGCAACGTCGCGGTTTCCGCATTTTCGACACCCTCAGCCACAATGGAGAGCCCCAACCGGTGGCCTAGCTCAATGATTGAGGTGACCACGGCAGTGTCATCCGGTGAGTTGTGTAACGCGGTAATGAATTGCCGGTCGATTTTCAGTTGGTGGATAGGTAACCCGCGAAGTTGACCCAGGCTGGTGTAGCCGGCGCCGAAATCATCGACCGCAACCTGAACCCCACGGTCCCGGAGTTTTTGGACGACTGCACGAGCCAACTGAGGGTTTTCGGTAACCGCACTTTCGGTGATCTCCAAGATCAGAAGTTCGGCGGGCCACCGATGCCGAGCGAGGACTTCTTCCACAATCCCCAGCAGTCCGAACTCTAAGGATGCGGGAGAGACGTTGACTGCGACCGAGCCCACTAAACCTTCTAGTCGCCATCGGGATGCATCCCGGACGGCAGTCAGTAACACCCACCGAGTCAAGGCGTGGATGAGGCTGGTTCGTTCGGCTAGCGGGATGAACTCGGCGGGGAGAAGCAGGCCACGTTCTGGATGTTGCCACCGTAGTAACGCTTCAAAACCAATGAGCTGATGGCTACCCGCCCGAATGACGGGTTGATACCGAATGTGCAAATCGTCTTTGCTGAGAGCGTCCCGTAAGTGGGCTAGGGTTTCCAGCCGGTCAGTAGAGTGATCGTCCAGCTCAGGGTCATAGACCGACACCCCGGCATGGTCTCGTTTGGCTTGATACATCGCCACGTCAGCGTGCCTCAGCAGGTCGCTGAGGGTGCGGCCATCTTGCGGGGCCACGGTGACGCCGATACTGGCCCTGATGTCAACAGAAACTCCCATCGTGGTGAAGTGCCCTAAAGCCAATCCGCCGAGAATGCGTTTCCCACGCACGATTGCGCCTGCAGTATTGACGGGGCCAGTGATGAGCACCGCGAACTCGTCACCCCCAAGGCGGGTGACGAGCGCGTCCGGCCCAGCTGCGGCCACTAACTGATGCGCCACGGCGATGAGGAGGTCATCTCCGGCGGCATGCCCGAGCGTGTCGTTGACCTCTTTGAAACCATCCAGGTCAACGAGGAGCAAGGCTGGGCCATGATCCCCGTTGTCGTCACTGTGGTCGAGGTCTCGGAGCAGACGCTCTGCTTGTTCGGTCAGGAGGGTCCGATTCCCGAGTTGAGTGAGTGGATCCCGGCGTGAACTGCGCTGCCGCTCTCGGTCTCGTGCGAGAAGCATGAACGCGAGAGTGATTGCCGAGCTCACTGCAATGACCACGCATCCAAAAGAGACCAGCATGGCCGCATTCACTCGGGTACTCCTTCGTCGCTGTCAAACACATCCCCTGGTGTCTTCGGGTTTTCCTTTGATGAGCTTGATCCGCTTTTTGGTTGATGTGGTCTAGATCACCGCCTGGCTAAGACGGCGTGGATTCCAGAGTGAAACGTTCCAGTGAGATACCGGTGCCATTGACTGTGGTTTGCCCAGGGAGTGTGGTGTTGAGGCTAAGGGTCAAGGTAGTGATCCGCCCAGCCGCCCGAAGGTCCGGAGCGATGGCGTGCAACCGAAACAGGTCCGTTTCGGTCGCGGTCACATGCGCTTCGGTGACAGGAGCCCGTTGGGAGACTTGAGCTTGAGTCTTTGCGCCACGAATTAACGCAAGCGTTGCGGCAGCCGCGGCTATCGTCAATGCGTCGCCGGGGGAGGGCAATTCTTCAATGGTTGGCCAAGGCGCATGATGGATGGACCCATCTTGCCACCAAGACCACGCTTCTTCCGTAACGAACGGCATGATGGGAGCAAGGAGCCGCAGCTGGACGGAAAGCGCCAGAGCTAGCGCGGTTCTAGCCGATAGAGCCTGCTGGGTGAGCGCACTACCTGGGTTGTCCGCACCGTAGGAGCGTTCCTTCACCAATTCCACGTAGTCGTCGCAGAAGGTCCAAAAGAATCGTTCGGTGGTTTCTAACGCGCGGGTGTAGTCGTCATTATTGAAAGCTTCAGTGGCTTCGGTGACGACCTGGCGCAGGCTGGCTAGCATGGCAAGGTCCAGTGGTTCGGTGATAGCAGCGAGCGATTCGGGTGCGCTGGTTTGAAGGCTGCCGGGGATCAGCCCCGAGTGCGCACCGGAGCCGAGGACGAACTTGCTGGCATTAAGAATTTTGATGGCGAGCCGGCGGCCCACTTTCATTTGGCTTTCATCGAAGGGCGAGTCCATGCCGGGGCGTGCCATAGCAGCTCGCCAGCGGACGGCGTCCGTCCCGAAGCGATCCAGGATTTCGGTCGGAACGATCGCATTCCCTTTTGATTTGCTCATTTTCTTGCGGTCTGGATCCACCACGAACCCGGAAATCATTGATCGCTTCCAAGGCAGTGAGCCGTTTTCATAGTGCGCGCGTACTACCCGAGAGAACAGCCAGGTGCGGATGATTTCGTGGGCGTGGGTATTCAAATCCATGGGGAATGTGCGGGCGAATAGGTCCGGATCACGTTCCCAGCCACAGGCAATGTGGGGGGTGAGTGATGATGTGGCCCAGGTGTCCATGACATCGGGGTCGCCAATGAAGCCACCGGGCTTGCCTCGCTGATCTTCGATGTAGCCAGGGGCTGGGTCCGCTGATGGGTCAACTGGCAGACTCGCTTCGTCGGCCATAATGACTGCGTCCCAACGGATTTCACCGTCATCATTGATGGGGTACCAGATGGGAAAAGGGACACCAAAGAAGCGTTGCCGGCTGATCAGCCAATCTCCGTTCAGCCCGCTCACCCAAGTGCGGTAGCGGTGTGCCATGAAATCTGGTGTCCAACCCAACTCCTCCCCGCGCTGAAGGAAGGTTTGTTTGAGGGTTTCGTCTCGGCCGCCGTTGCGGATATACCACTGACGGCTGGTAACAATCTCCAGTGGTTTATCGCCCTTCTCGAAAAAGTTCGCCATTCGCATGGTGGGCGTAGGATCACCGTCGAGATCACCGGATTCGCGCAAAGCGTCGACCATTGCTTCGCGAGCGCTAAATGCTGTCTTGCCGGCCAGGGTCTTGGCGAAGCGCTGTTGCGCTTCAGGGTAGGTGAGCCAGTCGGGGGTGTCGCGCGAGAAGCGTCCATCGCGGCCAATGACGGCCCGAGTGGGCAGTTGAAGTTCGCGCCACCACAGGACGTCGGTGAGATCACCAAAAGTGCAGCACATGGCGATCCCGGCGCCCTTGTCCATTTCCGCGGCGGGGTGGGCTAAGACTGGAACCTCTACCCCGAATAAGGGACTACGCACCGTGCTACCGAAAAGTGGCTGATACCGCTCGTCGTTGGGATGGGCAATGAGCGCGACACACCCCACGATGAGTTCGGGGCGAGTGGTCTCAATGTAAATCGGTTCATTGCTGCCGACGGCAGAGTCGTTGCGGTGGAAGGCAACCCGGTGGTAGTGGCCAGGATATTCGCGAGCTTCCAACTCGGCTTGGGCCACGGCTGTTTGATAGGTAACATCCCACAAGCTTGGCGCTTGGGCTTGGTATGCCTCACCGCGCGCCAGGTTGCGCAGGAAAGCTCGCTGGCTAGCTGCCCGGGAGACTTCGCCGATGGTTTCGTACTGGGTAGACCAGTCAATAGACAGGCCAAGGCGCCGGAGCAGCCCTTCAAAAGCGCGTTCATCTTCAGCGGTGAGCCTGGTGCACAACTCAATGAAGTTCGGGCGGCTGATGGCTATCTGCTTTTTCGGATCGGGTTTTTCCGGCGGCTCGAATGTGGCGTCGTAGGGGAGGGTGGGGTCGCAGCGCACGCCAAAGTAATTCTGCACTCGACGTTCGGTGGGCAGACCATTGTCGTCCCAGCCGATCGGGTAGAAAACGGATTTGCCGGTCATGCGTTGGTAACGAGCGATCAAGTCGGTATGGGTGTAGGAGAACACATGCCCGACATGCAAGCTGCCGGAAACAGTCGGGGGCGGAGTGTCAATGGAGAAGACGCGTTCTCGGGGGGCGGCCCGGTCAAAGTTGTATGTTCCGTCGTCTCGCCATGCCGCTAGCCAACGGTCTTCAAGTCCATCAAGGGTGGGTTTATCGGGCACGTTGGGGCTTTTCGGCATGGTCGCGATTCTGGCAGAGCGCAGATGACGCGATTCCACCACTCGAAAACTCCCACTCTTTGTGATTAATACCCTACTTTTAGTTACAGACTTGAGTTGGATCTCACTGCTCGTCACGGTCTACTAGGCCATGACTCGTAACGCCTCCGCAGGGGGGATGAAGGGGCACGTTATGAAGGTTCGCGGCTTTAATAACCAGCATCGGCGCTTCGCTTCATCAGGTTCGGTGCGCCGTGTCGCTGCGGTTCTTGGCGCTATTGGGCTTGCGCTCGCTCCGCTCGGTCTCGTCCCGATGAGTGCGCAGGGGTATCAAATCCCCACCGCCGCTATCCCGTGGACCGGCACAGCCCCTGCCGGCACAACGGCGACTGGAACCTTGCCCGGTGGAACCACACTCAAGGTTGACGTCACTGGGTTGACCACTGTCAATAACGTGGCGTTTAACCCGTCGTCTTCATACGCGGCAAGCAGTGCGATGTTCAGTCCAGGCATCACTACGACGAACCCCACAGTGCAGCTCTTAACGAACGCTGGAAGCTGCCCGGTCACTGGTGTGTGCGCGAGCAGAGGTACAGCTACCCTCACCTTTTCCCGTCCGGTACGAAACCCCGTTCTGCACGTGGCAGGTCTTGGTGGCGCCAACAGCACCGGTCCGACCGGCCTCCCGCCAACCGACTCATCTGCTATTCATACGCGGGCGACTCTGGCCAGTTCAGTCCCAGCTGGAGCCACTTTTGGAACTGCTTCTAGTGGATCGACCAACTTGAAGGTCACCTCTAACACTTTTGAAACAACGAACAGCAGCAACGGTGTAGGCTGCGCTTCCACTGCTGCGGGTGCGATCACGATGGCAGCGACCGCGGGTTGTGGAAGCATCCCCGTCGACGGCACAGTCACTCAGTTGACGCTCAACCTCGACATCATCGCCCAAGTTGTTCTCGGCGCAGGCTTTGGTGGGACGGCGACATCAGGTGATGGATGGTCACTTACTTTTACCGCTGATGAAGACTACGGGGATGCTCCGGCTGGTTACGAGGCCGGCGCACCTGCGGCCCATGTGATCGGTAGCTTGACGCTCGGCTCCAGTGTGGACCGAGAAAACTCCACCACCCCGAACACAGGAACTCAAGCTGGTGGGTTGAGTGTTGTCTCCGGTGCGAATGCTAATTCCCCAGCCGGTGACGGCATCGATGACAACGGCATCGTGTCGTTTCCGCCGTTGACTACTGACCTCATTGGCAGCACCTACACGGTGCCGGTAACCATTACCGGGGCTACAGCCGCCGCAAAGGCATGTGGCTGGATCGACTTTGACCGCAACGGCAGTTGGTCAACCACCGAACGTGCTTGTGCCACCGTCCCCGCAGGAGCCACCTCCGTTAACCTCACCTGGACCATCCCAGGCGGCACTGCCGGCCGCACCTATGCCCGCGTCCGGGTGAGTCACGACACCGCTCAAGTGGAGTCCCCCACTGGCCTCGCAGACTCCGGTGAGGTCGAGGACTACACGCTAGAGATGAAACCAGTTGTCCGAGTAAATAAAACTCTTATTCCCGCTACTGATCCAGGTGTTTTCGATTTGCAGATCAACGGCACCACGTACGCCAGTGGGGTCAGCGATGGTGGTGCTACCGGGTACAAGTCGCTTTATAACTCCAGCGGTATCAGTGCCCCGGACGTCACAGTGACGCAAGATGTGCAGACTCAAGCTGTTCCGTTCACGGTAGGGGAATTGGCTGGCGTGGGAATAAACCTGAGCGACTACACCGCTGCCACAGTGTGCCGGGACGCAAACAACACGGTGCTGTCAACGCTGGCAATCCCGCAGTCTAGTTCCGCTTCTGGTGGTAACGGGAAAGCCCAAACCATTACCTGCACCATCACTAATGCCACAAAAATTGATGCCGTCAATGACACCGACACCACACCGGAAGACACCAACATCACGGTCAACCCGTTGACCAATGACGACCCTACTGGTGGCACCACATTTGACGTGGCGTCGATAAAACTCTTAGACCCCGCCGATGGCACCTACAAGACTTCGGTGACAATTCCCGGTGAGGGTACGTACACCGTGGACCCAGCCACCGGCGCTGTCACTTTTGATCCAGTTCCCGGGTTCGTTGGCGTTGCCACCCCGGTTACCTACCAAGTCAAAGACTCCAGTGGGCAGCAGGACAGCGCAACTATCACCATCACCGTGACCCCGAAGCCCCCGGCGGCTCAGCTAGACACGAACATCACCCCGCAAGGGGTGCCGGTCACCACCCCAATTCTCACCAATGACACTGGTGGCACTGGGCAAACTCTTAACCCGGCCACAGTGCAGCTCAAAGATCCCGCCGATGGCGTGTTCAAACCGTCGGTGACGATCCCCGGTGAGGGCACGTACACCGTCCAACCAGATGGATCGGTGGAATTCTCTCCAGAGCCGTCATTTACTGGAGTAGGTACTGCGTTGCCCTACGAAGTGAAAAACTCGGCTGGTGTCACAGTGTCATCGACATTGACCATTACAGTCACCCCGGTCACCCCGGCTGCTGTCGATGACACGAAAACTACCCCGCATGACACCAACGTCACCGTTGACCCATTAGCCAATGACACCGCTGGTAATGCGGGTGTGCCATTAGATCCAGCCACGGTAGTGCTGAAAGATCCGGCGGATGGGGTGTTTAAATCGTCGGTGACAATCCCCGGTGAAGGTACTTACACCGTGGACCCGATCACTGGCAGGGTGGCGTTTGACCCGGTGCCTACTTTCGCGGGTACCGCTACTCCGCTCACCTACCAGGTCGCCGACGCTAACGGAACGCTCACCAGCGCAAAGATTACCGTCACGGTAACGGGCCCCCCGGCGGCTACGCCAGACACAGGCACCACGCCCCAGAACGTCAATATCACCGTTAATCCACTGATGAACGACACCGCTGGCAGCAATGGCGCGGCCCCATTGAACCCGGCCACGGTGCTACTCAAAGACCCAGTGGACGGCACATTCAAGTCGTCGGTGACTGTCCCCGGTGAAGGGACATACACGGTGGAACCCCTCACCGGATTGGTGACTTTCGATCCGGACCCCACCTTTACGGGCTCCGCCACACCGCTGCCGTATCAGGTGGCTGATGGTGATGGGTTGATCACGTCCTCCACGATCACCATGACGGTGACACCGATCACGCCGATCGCGACCGATGATGTGAAGATCACTCCCCATGACACAAATGTCATGGTTCCGTTGTTAGGCAACGATTCCGCAGGTGCCGTATCGGCCCCACTCGTCCCCGCGTCGGTGAAGTTGTTGGATCCGGCAGACGGGGTGTTTAAGACGTCGGTGACGATCCCTGGTGAGGGGACGTACACCGTGGACCCGGCCACTGGTTCAGTCACGTTTGATCCGCTGCCCACCTTCGCGGGCACCGTAACCTCGGTGACCTACCAGGTGGCTGATACCAACGGCACCCCTGTGACCGCAGAAGTGACGATCACAGTGAAGGGAGCACCAGAAGCTGAACCCGACACAAAGGCCACCCCGCAGGACATCAATGTGGTTGTGGATCCGTTGGTGAACGACTCCGCCGGTAGTGATGGTGGTGCGCCGTTGGATCCGGCGTCGGTGAAGTTGTTGGATCCGGTGGATGGGGTGTTTAAGACGTCGGTGGTGGTTTCTGGTGAGGGGACGTACACGGTGGACCTGGTGACGGGGAAAGTGACGTTTGATCCTGAGCCTACGTTCACCGGTGAAGCGACCCCGGTGACGTATCAGGTCGCGGATGAAGATGGTGTCACGGGGGAGTCCACCATCACCATCAC
>JBOFBH010000008.1:0-61513 GCA_051645425.1 Actinomycetota bacterium
TCATCACCACCACCCACACCACCCTGCTCACCCAAACCGTCGCCAGACTCATACACACCGTCACCCATGCCCCGACCCTAACCACAAACCCACCAAACCCACCACCACCCACCCACACCCCTGTGGAAAACTCAGCTCCTCGCCACTCACAGAACCCACGTGACGGGACACGCTTACCAGAGGGGTCCTAGTGGCCTTGAATTATGGTTAGCGTGCAGGTCCGAACCAGTGGACACCGTGAGGGGTGATTGCGGCATGAACGAGACGATCATGTGGCTCGTGAGGGACGGAGTCCAAGATTTCCTCGGGATGAACGATGGCGATGATGAGGACGCCGGGACGGGCGCGGGCAAGTGCACGGTCATAGCTGCCCCCGCCTTGCCCTAGTCGATTCCCCTCCTGGTCCACCGCTAAAGCTGGGACGAGAATAAGGCCAGCTTGAGTAATGGCATCTTGTCCCAGTGAGGGGCCGGTGGGTTCAGTGGTGACCCTCGACCAACCGACCTGCCGTTGACCGTCCTCAACCGCCCAGTCCAAGTCGTGGTCTGGGCGGAGGATGGGTAAGAGCACCTGCCATCCGCGAGTACGGAAACGGGAAAGTGCGATCTGAGTGTCTGGTTCGTTTGCGGTCGCAACATAAGCGGCGATGGGCGCTATGGGAGGCAGCGCGATACCGGAGTCCCGCAACCCGTCAGTGAGAAGTTCGTCGAGGAGGTCGGCGATCAGTTCACTGTTGTCATGGCGAGAATGAGCGGTACGTTTGCGGCGCGCGGCACGTAGCCGGGCGCGTAAGAAACGTTTGGGATCGATACCCTCAACAGGCGACGACACTCGGTAAGTTTCTCATCAGTGACGTCATTGGTGTATTCGTGCCACCATGCAGCTCATTGGGATGAAATGTGGTCTTCATCTACGAAAGGACTCAGGCGAACATGAGGTCGGTGCGCGGTCGCCTCGCCCTCGTCCTCGCTGTGGTCGGATTAGTGCCGGGGCTCATTGCATTACTCACGATTGGGTGGCTCGCGCCGAGGCAAGATGACCGGGCTGCATTGCAGCTGATGCGCCAATCCACGCAGGCTGTTGCCGATTCGTTTCGCAGTCAATGCCTGGCATTAGGGGAGTCAGCTCGGCTTTTGGCCGCTCAACTGCGGGGCAATGACGTTGACGCCGCGGTGTTGGCTGCAGTGCAGCGGCAGCAGTCCGCTTTCGCGGTGCTCTACCAGCAGGATCAGTTGGTCGCACAAGCTGGGACGATCCCGTCGGGGGACGTCGCTGACGTGTCGTGCTCCCGCGACAGTTCGCTTGGGTCAAACGCCGATCCGGTAATCGCGGAGACGGTTCCCGCGGTCGATGATGACGGCACTCAGATCGGTACCGCGGTCGTTGGTCGCGTCCTTGACTCTGCTGCGTTGACCGCGCTGGTCACGAGCCTTGGTCTACCAGAAGGGACGCAGCTCGCTGTCGCGTGTTCCGCTGGTCCGGGGGTCACCACAAGTTCCGGTTCGTTTGGTGAGCAATTAGAACGCCGCGCTGTGGCTGCCGCGGGGGGCGAGGTGACCCAAGGTGGTATTTCTGGCAATCAGGTTGATGCGCGTCGGGTGCTCACTGGTAGCTCTTGTGGGGTGTCTGCCGCAGTGAAGACGGCCGATAGCGGCTCCAGGTTAGGTGTCCTCGGGGTAGTGATGGTCGCGTGCCTGGCGCTGGGTTTGTTTCTTGTTTTGCGTTTGGCGGCTAGTCTGACCCGCCCCATCTCGGCTCTTACCGACGCCGCAGAGCGTGTTTCCCGAGGGGATTTGTCGAGCCGGTTGCCGCGTGGCCGTGATGACGAGTTGGGTCGGCTGTCGTCATCGTTCAATGTCATGACGGACCAGTTGGCGCGGCAGATCGGTGAGCTGCAGCGAAGCCGGGATTTGCTGCGGCAGAACGTTTCTCAACTCGGGGATGCATTGGAGCGAACCCATGACCTCGATGGCTTACTTCGCACGGTGGTGAGTGCGGCATTATCGGCGACCAACTCCCAACGAGGCAGCGTTTGGCTGGTTGAAGGTGCCTCAGTGGTGGCGCGCGCAACGGAACCTAAATCCAGCCCGCCGGCAGCGGTGCGTCGAGAACCGTTGGGGTCTGGCCTGGCCGGCGAAGTGGCCCACGATGGGGTTCCACGTCGGGTGGGTGTTGGCATGGGGGGTTCTGATTTGGCGTTAGGGGGCCCAGCATTGGCCGCTCCGCTGCGACGTGGGCAGGTGCCCATCGGGGTGCTTGTCGTCGAACGAGACCCCACGCAACCGCCGTTCGATTCTGAAGCTGAAGCGATGTTAGTCTCATTGGCCGGCCCGGCGGGGATCGCGGTAGACAACGTGAAGCTGCATCGGGAAGCGCAGAAGCTTTCGGTGACTGACCCGCTGACGGGTGCCGGCAACCTTCGATACATGACAACCACGCTGGCCCGGGAGGTTGAGCGCGCGAGTCGATTTGGTCGACCACTGTCAGTGTTGTTACTTGACTTGGATCACTTCAAGCGCGTAAACGACACCTACGGGCATACGGTCGGTGACGGTGTCCTCCAAGAGATGTCTCGACGGTTGGCTGCTTGCGTCCGTGAGGTTGATGTGGTGTGTCGTTACGGTGGTGAAGAGTTTGTTGTCGTTGCGCCGGAAACTTCGCTAGATGGCGCGGAGCATTTGGCGGATCGGATTTGTGATTCGGTTCGCGCTGAAGCCTTTATGGTCGGCGAAGATCAGGTAGAGGTCACGGTTTCGGTGGGGGTGGCGTCACTGCCAACGCACGGTACTGCCAGCGGTGATCTCGTCCGAGCGGCAGACGATGGGTTGTACCAAGCAAAACGAGCTGGTCGGGATTGCTGGCGGGTCGCGGAGCAGCCAGCTCAACTCTCATCTTCGTCCTCGGCGGAGAGCGGTTCCGCCGATGTTTCAGTGGTGGCAAAAGCCTCTGATGAGGGGGTCACTGAAGAGGTGATTACCGACCGATAACCTCGGCTGCTATGAGTGAATTCTCCCCTGATGATTCTGTTCGTCCCGTCACGAAAGCGGTCATTCCGGTCGCCGGATTGGGGACGCGTTTCCTACCCGCAACCAAAGCCATTCCCAAAGAAATGCTTCCGGTTGTTGATAAACCAGCGATCCAATACGTCGTGGAAGAAGCGGTTGGTGCTGGACTCTCCGACATCCTCATGGTCACAGGGAAGAATAAGACCCCACTGGAAGATCATTTTGATCGGCATGGCCAGCTAGAACAGACTTTGGAGCACAAAGGTGATTCCGGTCGGCTCGCTCGGGTGCACGAGGCAACCGACTTGGCTGACGTGCACTACGTGCGGCAAGGGGAGCCTCGAGGTTTAGGTCATGCGGTTTTGTGTGGCGCGCAGCATGTTGGCGATCAGCCGTTTGCTGTCCTTCTGGGGGATGACCTCATCGATGCTCGGGATCCTTTGTTGGCAACGATGCTGGAGGTTCGCGCTAGTCGCGGTGGCAGTGTTGTCGCGCTGATCGAGGTCCCAAAGGAGCAAGTCCATTTGTATGGCTGTGCCGCGATAGATGGTGAACCGGATGCCGGGGTGGCACGGATCACCGGTCTCGTGGAGAAGCCAGCAGCGGATACGGCGCCAAGCAATCTCGCCGTCATTGGTCGATATGTCTTGGACCCCAGTGTTTTTGATGTCCTGAGGGAAACCCCGCCCGGGCGGGGAGGGGAGATTCAGCTGACAGACGCGTTGCAGGTTCTCGCGGGCCGTCCGTCCGCTGAGGGTGGTGGCGTCTGGGGTGTGGTGTTCAGTGGGCGGCGTTACGACACCGGTGACCGACTGAGCTACTTGCAAGCGGTCGTTCAGCTAGGGGAGGAGCACCCTGAGTTTGGGGCGGAGTTCGCGCAGTGGCTGCGAAGTCGGGGGTGACCTTGCTCTTAATGACCGTGAGGATGATCTGGTGCGATCAGTAGCGGAACACTTGCGGGAGTGCCTCGCCGGTATTCACCCGCTCCCGGTGATCGTGGTTCCTGCGGCGGAGGCGGTGGGGGCGGTGCTGGCTGACAAAGTCATCAGTTCAGTTGCGTTGCCGGGTTTCGATAATTCAGCGATGGATGGTTATGCCGTTCATTCCGTTGATGTGACGGCAGCTCACCCACAATCGCCTGTGGAGTTGCCGGTGACGGCGGATATTCCAGCTGGGTCCGCACAGCAACTGGCGCTGAATCAGGGCACCGCCATGCGGATCATGACTGGAGCACCAGTACCAGCAGGTGCTGACGGGGTTGTCCCGGTGGAGCTCAGTGATGGGAGTGTGACGCTGGTCCGGTTGGTTGCCTCGATCACTGAAGGTCAGCACATTCGCCGTGCGGGGGAAGACGTTGCGGTGGGGCAGACCGTGTTGCAGCCGGGGATAACAATCACCCCGGGGACGCTTGCATTGTTGGTTTCAGTTGGCCTGGTGTCAGTGCCGATCCACGCCAGGCCACGAGTGTCAGTGTTGTCAACGGGAAGCGAGTTAGTCCAGCCGGGCGAGCTCCCCAAGTATGGGCAGGTGGTTGACAGCAACGGCATCATGCTCGCCGCTGCTGCCCGCGCGGCGGGCGGTGTAGTGCGTCAGGTTACCGCGGTGCCCGATGATGCGTCGGGCTTGCGCCGGGTTCTCGCTGAAGAGAGTGCCTGCGCTGATCTCATCATCACCAGTGGCGGGGTGAGCGCAGGCGCCTACGACACCGTGAAAGAAGTTCTTCGCAGGGAGGCGTCCTGTTGGTTCGGCAAAGTGGCGATGCAGCCGGGAATGCCGCAAGGGGTGGGCATGATTGATGGAACGCCCATCATCACAGTTCCCGGGAATCCAGCGAGCGCTCTGGTCTCCTTCGAGGTGTTCGCCCGCCCTATGATCCGCCGGTTGGCCGGTTGTGCTGACCCGCAGGGCGCGTGGTTCCCAGCGGTGGCTGCGCACGCGTGGTCCTCCCCGGCGGGCAAAACACAGTTCGCTCGGGCGCGATCCGAACGGGATTCCTCTGGGCGTCAGACTGTTCAGGTGATCGGTGGTCAGGGGTCGTTCGCGTTGACTGGCGTGGCACTGGCGAACGTGTTAGCGATGACGGGTGAAGTGGTCACCTCTGTTGCCCCCGGTGACGAAATCCAATGCCTGCTGATAGGACGTGAATGGTGACAGGCAGCGAGCTCCCCGAACCGGTGACGGAGAGCGCCGGTTCACTTGATGTACCACCACGGTTGACTCATGTTGATGACCGTGGTGTAGCGCGGATGGTAGATGTGTCCGGTAAGGCGGTCACAGCTCGGTCGGCTTCGGCAGCTGGCCGGGTGCTGTTGTCCGCGGATGCGGTCGCGGCGTTACAGGCGGATGCGATCCCTAAGGGTGATGCGTTGGCGGTGGCGCGGATTGCGGGCTTGCAGGCGGCCAAACTGACCCCCACGTTGGTGCCGTTGGCGCACCCCGTGGCGGTGCACGCGGTCACCGTGGAGCTCACTATCGTCGACGACGGGGTCGAGATCGCTGCCACGGTGAGGACGGCGGACCGGACCGGAATCGAAATGGAAGCACTGACCAGTGTCACGGTTGCCGCGTTGACTCTCATTGACATGGTTAAAGCGGTGGACCGCCATGCGCGCATCACGGACGTGCGGGTCACCGCAAAGTCCGGTGGGCGGCGGGGCGATTGGGTCGAGGGTCCATGAGGGCCCTCGTGATTACCGCGTCCGACCGAGCTGCCGCTGGTCGTTACGCGGACACTGCCGGGCCGGTGGTGGTGCAACGGTTGCGTGAGTGGGGTTTTTCCGTGCCGGACGCCACGGTGGTTGCCGACGGTGAGCCGGTTCGCCAATCGTTGCGGCAGGCGATTCATGACGATGTCGCCGCCGTCATTACGACCGGCGGGACTGGTATTGGCCCACGGGACCACACCCCAGAAGTGACCACCAGCCTCATGGACTACCTCATTCCTGGGATCGCAGAGGCGATCCGGGCGTACGGCGTGGCCCAGGGCGTTCCGACAGCGATGATGTCCCGGGGTGTGGCGGGGGTTGCTGGCCGGACGGTGGTAGTGAACCTGCCGGGCTCAGTGGGTGGCTGCCGTGACGGGCTTGCCGTCCTGGCTGATGTGTTGCCGCATGCGATCGATCAGGTCCGCGGCGAAGATCACCCACCTCCGGCAACAAGCACGAGTGAAAAATCATGATGTGGCCGGTGCGGTTAGCGGATGGCCCGGTGGGTTTACGCCCACTCCGGGTGCGGGACGCTTCGACGTGGCGGCAACTGCGGTGGGCGCACGCGGACTGGTTGCGGCCGTGGGATGCGACCGCACCCGAACCCGCCGAACCAGGCCAGGGGTTCGCGGCGTTAGTCCGGTCGCAGACCCGGGACGCCCGGGCTGGTCGCGGGTTGCCTTTTTCCTTAACGTACGAGGGGACGATGATCGGGCAGCTTTCGGTGTCCGGGATTACGTGGGGGTCGATGAGATCAGCCCACGTGGGGTACTGGATTTCGCGGGATTTCGCTGGTCGAGGTATCACTCCGACGGCGGTCGCATTGGCTGTCGATCATTGCCTGTTCACGGCTGGTTTGCACCGGCTTGAGGTGAACATCCGCCCGGAGAATACGGCGAGTTTGCGGGTGGTGCAGAAACTAGGTTTTCGTGATGAGGGGCTCCGCGAGCGTTTCTTGCACATTGATGGCCAGTGGCGTGATCACCGAACGTTCGCGATCACTAGGGAGGACTTACCAGCGGAAGGCATGCTCGTTCAATGGCGTGGACGTTGACACGGCGGCATGATCGTTTCCGGGTTCTGTTCCGACACACCGGCCAAGGTGCATGAGGGACTCACCTTGGCCGCCTACCGTCGATGTTCGTGGAGCCCAGTAGCTTGATCTTCGTCGCCATTGTGGGCGTCGGGGCCTTTTACTGGGTTGGCCATTTGATCCGCCGCCGCGATGATGTGGCGGTGAGGCGTTCCATGGATCGCTTCTCTCGCACCATTCAAGTGCTTCGCCGTCGCCCTGCGCGGCGGGCCGGCGCGTCTCACGGGGAGCGCGGTCATGCCGCATCAGTGTCGCTGACCCGGTCTCGGGTCGTGGTGAATCGCCGATCGGGTGATCGACCAGCTCACCAGAATCGTCTCCCCGTCACTCGTGGGCCGCGGCGAGGGAGCGCGGCGGCGCGGCGGCGTATCGTCGCGAGGCGGATTCGGGGTGTCCTTTTGCTGGCGTTGATGTTAGCCGTCCCCGTCGTGGGGTTTGGTGCGGTGCTGGGGTGGTTGCCGTGGCCGCTGCTTATCGCGTTGGGAATGACTGCGGTGGTTCTTGTTGTCAGTCTTCGCCATGCGGCAGTTCAGGACGCGGAACGCGTTCGTTCTCAGCGCTGGGAATCCCGCAATAATGCGGAAACCCGTGCGCCACAACCTGATTCAGGTCTCGATGCCCAAATGGACGCGATCGCCGATCAAGCGACGGGCGTTTTTGATCACAATGCTCTCGATGGCCCTGCGGACGGCAGGGGTGAGCCATGGGATCCGATTCCGGTGCCCCCGCCGATCTATACCTTGAAAGCGGCAGCCCCCCCGCGCGCCCCGGCGCCAACGGTTGATGTGCGCGACGAACCAGCAGCGGCAGTCTTCGACTTAAATGAGATCCTGGCCCGCCGGATCGCCGCTGGTGGCTAACTCCGCTCGCCCCATGGCGTGGCCCACCTGATAGCCTAGCGGCCGTTCTTGGGGCTGTGGCGCAGCTGGTAGCGCACCTCGTTCGCAACGAGGGGGTCAGGGGTTCGAGTCCCCTCAGCTCCACCCAGGTCAGGCAGGTTCCGCCCTTCCCGCCACCGTTCCGCAGCGGCGCCGGAGTCAGCAGACAGTCAGCAGGCCCGCTCAGCGCGTCTACGGCGCTGGTGAGGTCGACGGTGCCGGTGGCGATCCACGCCGCACCCCGGCCACTGGCCCAAGGGGGCGAGCAGGACACCCGAGGGGTCCACACCGCAGACCAGGACGTCCGCGTGGTGCGCCACGCCAGCCAGCAGGGTGTAGGTGAGCGCGGACTTCCCTGACCTGGTGGCGCCCTGGAACGCCGCGTGCCACGGATCGCACGGATCAACGACCACGTCGGTGCCGTCCTCGGCCCGACCCAGCCGCACCACCCTGCTCACCATCGGCACCGGCATCCGGACCGCGCGGTCGCCAGCCGCCGGCGGCTCGGTGGAGCGGGTGTCGGGCGGATGCCGGTAAGCGGGTCGGCCACCACGAACATCCGGTCCAGCACCGACGGGGCGTGCTGCACGCACCGCACCGAATGGGCCCGGGCCGCGTCCCGCAGCTTCGGCGCCGCCGCGGTGATCTCCTCCACCGACTGCCCCAATCGCGCCCGCACCCGCAGCCGCAACGTGCCCACCGGCATCCCCGGATCGGTCGGCCGACCGGTCGACACGGCGAGCAGGGTCGGGTCGGCCCACCGCTCCCGGACCTGCTGCACGTGCTTGGCGCGCTTGCGGTCCGCCGCCACCAACCATGTCGGGGAGTGCTCCACCACCCGCACGCTCAACCCACACGCCCGAGCGATCCCCGGCCAGGACCGGCGCGCCCACCGACGCAACACCCACCGCCGATACGGCCCCGACACCCACCGCACGTAGCTGGTCGGCCACCGCGCCGACCACACCCCTGCCAGAACTGCCGGAGCCGCCGCCACCAGAACTGTGGTCCGGGTCCAGTCGTCCACGCCGGCCGTCACCAGGACCGCGACGACCGCGGACCAGACCACTGTCCACCGACGATGCCGCCCCAACCACTGCACCCGATCCGCCGGCGACCCGAACTGTGCCGATCAGCAAGCGGCGCGACACCTCCAACGCCACCACCAGACCCGGCCTATCCACTACCCGCTGCCCGGCAGTCGTCTGCGACCAGGTGGCCGCGCGCATCACGCGCCGCCCGAATCGCCGCTGCTGCTACGCGAGGACCGACCACCCGACCCCGACGAGCTACCACTACTGGTCGGAGCACCGACCAGCGCATCAGCCGACCAGGACTCCACCAGGCCACCGGCCTTCGTGGTCCGCACCTCCGCCCGCAGACCCGAGAACCTCACCGGTGCCAGCTCAGCCACCCGTCGGCTGCTCCGGCGCACCCACCGCCACCATCGCCGTCACCGAATGCGGCCGACCGAACGCCACCTGCTTGTACATCAACGCCACCTGCCACAACGGCATCCCCGTCCCCTCATCCCGCGCCTGACGATCCAACGGTCGCCGCCCACCACCAGGCTTGTCCTCCCACTCCTGCACGATCCCCACCACACCCGTCGCGATCATCGGCTGCCTGCTGCTCTCTACTGCGTAGCTTGGCACTCGACTCTCCATCTGTTTAGGGGCTTAACACTTCGGTCCTACCTGCCCGCCTCGAAGTTAAGGGGGATGAACTGAAGGTATCGGTGTGCCGACCGGTCGTCAAGGCCCCTAAACTCTTCGCGTGGTGTCAGATGAGTTCGACCAGGTGCGGGCGGAGCGTAACCCGCTCGTGCGAGCCCGGCGTGCCACTGAGCTGATGGCTATCTACCAGCAGCGCGGCATAGAGCTGGCCCGACTGCGTCGAGCGGCCATCGAGGAAGCGGTCCGGGACACCGGCATCAACTACTCCGCGGCTGGTCAGGCGGCCGGTATCTCCAAGGCCCGGGTCTCTCAGCTCCGCAAGGGCGCACCACCACCCGAGCGCGCCCTATTCGGCGTCGGCCCGGTCACCGTCGCCATCCCCACCCGGGCGATGCCCGACCGGACGCTGCCGGTCATCTCCGCCGAGGACAGCATCGCTGCCGAACGCATGAGCGACCTGCTGCGCTCCTACGCCTTCACCGTCGGCCAGTTCCGCATTCCGACCGACGGCCAGTGGACACCCCACGGCGACGTCGTCGCCATCTGCGGCCCCAAGTCCTCCACCGTCACCGCCGAAGCCCTCCGCGCCGACCCTCACCTGGACTTCGAGCGTGGACCGGACGGCCACTGGGTCATCACCGACCGCGCAACCAAGACCGAGTGGGCTTCACCCATCGACGGCACGCCTCGCGGCAGCCGGGCGAAGGCCCAAGGGGACCTTGGCTACCTCGGTCGAATCCATCACAACGGCGCGAAGGTGCTGCTCATCGCAGGCATCCACGCCATCGGCTCGCTCGGTGTCATCGAACATCTCGCCACCCCGGGCATCATCCCCGAGCTGTACGCCACCGTCGACGACCACCCGTTCTCCGCGGTCATACGGTCGACCTTCGACGGCGAGACGATCACCAGCACCGAATATGCCGTGCGGCCGAGGCTCCACAAGTGAGAGTTGACGCCGCGACTCTTCCCGGCCACATTCGCAACCAGGACGCCTACGCCATCCTCGACAACGCCGTGATCGTCCTGGACGGCGCCTCAGCCCACCCACCAACCGACACCAGGCGCGACGGCGGCTGGTACGCCGCCGAACTCCTGGCCGCCCTCACCGAGCGGTTCCGACACGGGGACAGCGATTCACTCACCGACTGCCTGGCTAACGCCATCTCCAACGTCCGCGACCAGCACGCACTCACCCCCGGCGGACCATCCAGCACCGTCCTGATCGCCCGCCATCGCAACCACTCCTGGGACCTGCTCATGCTGGGGGACTCCACCATCGTGATCCAGCACTCCGACGGCCGAGTGGACGCCATCACCGACGACCGGCTCGACGCGATCGCCGCCGACGTACGCCATGCTTACCAGGACCGACTACGCACCGGCAGCGGCTACGACACTCACCACGCCCAGCTGCTCGCCCAACTTCAAGACGCCCAGCGAGCTGCACGAGACCAACCAGCCGGCTACTGGATCGCCGATTCCGACCCGACCGCAGCCGCCCACGCCATCACCACCACGCTCCCCGCCCACGATGTACGCCGCGTGGCTCTGCTCACCGACGGCGCTGCTGACGGCGTGCTGCGCCTGCACCAACCACCGGACTGGGAACACATCCTCATCGACCTCACCACCGCCGGATGCGCCGACATGCTGCGTGCAGCCCACGCCGCCGAACAACACGACGCTCATGGTCAGCGATGGCCACGAGCGAAGCTCCACGACGACAAGACGGCAGTACTCGTACATGGCCTGCTACCGGCCGACAGCTCGACGGGCGGCGCGGGTGGGCGTTGAGGCGTTCGTCGACGAGAGCAAGGCGCGCGGGCTGCTGATGTGCGTCGCGGTGCTCGATCCATCGGTGGTCACCAGCACCCGCACGGCGATGCGAAACCTGCTCCTGCCGGGCCAGCGACGGCTGCACTTCACCCACGAACGTGATTCGCGGCGAGGCCAGATCATCACGGCGCTGCTGGCTCTGAAGCCGGCGGTGACGATCTACGACGCCACGAGGTACGACGCCCGAGCCGAACGAGCCGCCCGAGACGCAGCCCTGACCAAGATCGTTGCCGACCTGGCAGTCCAGGACGCGCAACGGCTCGTGATCGAGCGGGATGAACCATCCGCCAGGAACGACCGGCTGCTGCTATACCGGCAGGTCCGCGCCCACGGCATCGCCGACCGCCTGCGCTACGACCTGGTCGCGCCGCGCGAGGAACCACTCCTGTGGATCGCCGACGCCGTGGCCTGGTGCTGGGCCAAGAACCGACGCTGGCGTGATCGGGTCCGACCGATGGTCCGACACGTGCACCGGGTGTAGACAGCGCGAAGCCCGGCGTACCAACCGTCCGGATGGCTGCCGGGCCCACTTCACGGCGCTAATGCACCGCGCTAGAACCATGGTGCGTCATGAGTCCTCACGAGTCAACACGAGTCCTCACGAGTAGTTCATCCTCCAGGTCCGGCCGGAGTGAGCGGGTCAGTTGGCTGGGCGCATATCGTCCTCGACGTACAGCGTCGTGCCGTCGGGCTTGGCACACCCACCGAACCCGTCGAGCTGGCCGCCGGCCTTCTTGCACACCCGGGCGTACTCGCGGTCGTAGTCGGTCTGCCGCTCGGCCTCGATCTCCTCGGCTAGCTGTGAGCGTCCTCCTCGGCCTGCGCGACCTCCTGCTCGCGCCGAGCAGCCTCGGCCTCTTCGGCGGCCTGAGCGTCGCGGAACCGCTGCACGCTCTCCTCGCTAGCCGCGCACTCCGCTGTGATCAGTACCGCCGAGCCCAGTTGCTTGCACTCTCGCTCCTGCTGCTGCCGCTCGATCGCAGCCTGCCGGTCCGCCTGCTCCTGGCGGTACCGCACGTCCTCGCGTTGATCTTCATTGCGAGGACTCCTCGCGCCGAAACCACCTGGACCTCTGCTCCTCGGCATTCCAGGGCTGGCCCTTGAGCGCGGCCGGCGCCACACCGCGTGCGTTGGCCAATCGCCCTCGTCATCCTGACCATGCAATGAAGACGCTAGGGAGAAAAGCCTCATTGTTGCTGTGCTTCGTCCCGCCATCGCTGCATGGCGTCTGCCCGAAGGATAGACGTCAAAGGTTGGCGGGTGCGGGGCGCTCGCCCGGCGCTGATCCTCTCAGCCAGCTCGCGCAGGCGATCAGCTCCACCCGCTCGCCACTCGTTGGCAAGAGCCCAGGTGTAGACCTGGTTCGGCACGAGCTGATGACCTCCGCGGTGAAGCGTCAGCAGCACGGGCTACCGCGCGGTCCCGGTCGTCGGAGCTGGCCAGCATGTTGCTCTGGTTGACGAAGATCGACTTCAGGCCCTGGACAACAACCGGATCGGCGACGCTCAGATCGACCGTCAGGGCAGCGGCCTGGTCAAGAAGCTCGGGAGATGTCGCGGCTTGCCAGGGGTCGGATTCTCCGGCCGCCCACGGCACCACGCACAGCGCGGTGGTCTGCCGATCCTCAGCGATCTCGGCGAGGTTGTTCCGGTTGGGCCACGCCGCCAGCACCGGTCCACCGGCCCACCGGGCCGCTGGGCTACGACGGCCCCAAGTGCGTACCGCGCCACTCCTGGCCGATGGCAGAAAGCCGCGAGGATGTCGTTGCCGCCCCGGCTGCTCTGCAACGGGATGCAGGCCAGCACTTGACCGCCTAGGTCCCGCTGCCTGCGCGCAATCCAAGCGATCGCGGACCGAAGCCCGAGGTCTCCATGCTCCGGTCCAGCGGCCAACGCTCGGGGGTAGTCACGATGCACCTCGAACATTTTTCTACGATCCCACGCCACCACCACAACAGGACGATCGGCCGCCGCCAAATCGGGCCTCGGGCTGGCCGGCAGATGGAGCCCGACGCACAGCCCGGCACGCCGAGGGGGCCTCCCATCTGCGGCACGCAGCCGCCGGCCGCCCGCCGGCTGCTGACCGGCACCGACGTCGATGATCAGCTTGGTAGTCAGGCTTGGCTGCAGGCTGGATGCCTGGACGAGTTGGACCGTCGGCTGTCCTGAACTCGGTGCTGCCGATTCTGGCTCTAATGGATCAAGGCGCGCCTTCGACGCGCTCCGGGCGCTCGGGTGGGTGCAGGGACAGCTCGACGCCCGCGGCCGCGTCGATTACGGCCATCGGTCGACCATTGCGCTCGACCAGCCAGCTCGCCACGTGCGGCGCTACGTCGACCGCAGCGTTGACGCACCGGTCGTCGCCATCGGCGTGCATCGCCGGTACGCACCAGGTGCGGTGGCCGGCATGAGTCGGGTCGGCGGTGCGCAGGGCGTCGGCAGCGGCCCGCAGAGCATCTGCGACGTCGGCGAGGAGGGGGCGGGGTTCCGCCGTCCGGCGGTCGCCCAGCAAGGTGTCGTCCACGGTCGTACTCCTTCTGCAGAGGATGCGATCGAGGCTCCGGTCGGTGCGTCAACACCGGCCGAAGCCGCCCAACGGGTTGGACGTCACCTCCCGTCTTGGTCGGGTCTGGTTCGTGGATGGCCTCCGCCGCCGATCCGATCGCCGAGCATCCGCGCCCCTCCGGCCGGCATCAAGGGCGCCTATCGGCGTCGCTGCGCGATGGGCTGCGCCCACCCTTGACACCGGCCTCCGGGACGCTCTGGTGCTCCGCGATCGGATCGGCGGCTCATCTGTGCTCGGACGGGCGCCAGTCAGCAGATAGTCAGCAGAGCTGGCGGGACGGGCCGGTGATCGCCGGGCCACGGTGGGAGTCGGCACGCACGGACCGGGGACGCCGGGGGAGCGGACCGACCCGACGACGACTCTTCGCAACGAGGGGGTCAGGGGTTCGAGTCCCCTCAGCTCCACCCGTTATCGATGATGATGCCCCATTGATCAGCTTGGGCGCTAAAGCAGCGCCAGGGTGGGTCCTGCTACCAGGACGCGGCGGTTTTAACCAGTCGTTCAATTGAGCCGCGTGTTCTCGTAGTCGCCGTCCCTCCGGTGGCTCGCTCGATCTCTGTGGTTGGGTTTCCCACCGTGTTATTTGTCTTGCGAATGACACCGAGTGCCACCCCGTCGGCTAGGTAAATGATGTCGACGTCCCCCCGCTTGTTAGTCCACGGCAGTGTCCACTCAGGTGCTTGCCCGCCATCGAAAAATGTCAACGTTTCGCGGTAGATACGTTGCGTCGGCACCTGGTTTTTGGTGGGCGAACCACGGTGGCCCAGGTTGAGGCTCCGGTAAAAAACGACGTGCATCAGTCTTGATTAATTTCAGAGGTGGGCGAGGACGTTAATCACTGTTCCACCTGGGTCTTCGACGAAGAAACGACGCACGCCCCACGGTTCGTCCTTGATCGGGTAGACCACGCGCATACCTTGTTCGATCATCGCGGCGTGGGTGGCTGTGACTGCTGCCGGGTCGCCGAGGTCTATGCCGAAGCTTGGCGCGGGGTTATTCATTTCCGTTGGCGCAATAACGACTTGCGCCGTCGGGTTAATAGGTGACGCGAGCCCAAGAACGGGATCGTTCATGACGATCTCAAGGCCAAGTAGTTGGGTATAAAAAACCTGCGAGGCAGGTACGTTCTTGCCCTGGGCGTACGCGATGATCCGATTGACTGCCATGGCGGTGTTCTCCCTTTTCAAATTTTTCAAATTGAGGATGCAGTTGCGAGTTCGCTCGTTTTTGGCCGCTCATAATGGCTTACTGATTCTGCGTTCGCATCGCTGATAAAAAAAATACTCCTCGTTTCGGCTATGTCATCAATCAGCGGAACTACGCTGGGTGGCACCCGTCCTAAAGTCTCGGTGATTGACACCGATCGTGCTATCCATCGCGAAATTCCCCATCCCGGCGATGAGTGGACGTAATGGCCTGGAAAGACCGCACTGGACCTCGCCGACCGAGCAGGCGTCACGGTGCCGCGTCGCTACCTCACCAAAGTTGACAATCGTCATGTGCTGATCTTGCGCCGCTTGACCGTCACGGCGCTACTCGATTTGGCTGCCGCTATCGCACACGCCCTTCAACCTCATGTTGACCTGGCCGATTTGTGGCGCGCAGTTGCAACCAGCAACGGCATCTCTGAGCACGAGTAGCGGCAATTCAGCGACATCCTCACTCACTCATGGAAATCCGGTTCGAGCGGGCCGCGCGGAGTGTTTAAGCACCAATCATGGTTGAACTGACAGAGTGTCCTGGTGCGAGCAGGGCATGCGGTTCCGTGGGCGTCGGCGGTCCGGACGTGGGCGGCGGTGGGGTGGCAGACGTTTGGCGGGCCGGCCGGGCAGATCGCGGTGATGCAACGGATTCTCGTCGAGGAAAAACGTTGGGTTGGGCAGCGGCGGTTTACGCACGCCCTCAGCTACTGCATGGTGCTGCCGGGTCCTGAGGCTCAGCAACTCGCGATTTACCTCGGGTGGCTACTCAATGGCGTTGCCGGGGGCGTCCTAGCGGGCACGTTGTTCGTTTTGCCTGGCGCGGTGACGCTCCTCGCGTTATCCGCGGTGTACGTCGCCTACGGTGACACGCCACTGTTGGTGGGGCTATTCGCTGGTCTTGCCCCTGCGGTCGTGGTGATCGTGGTGCAAGCCCTGGCCCGGGTGGCGCACCGGGGGCTTACCGGGGTGGTGTTTCAGGGGATCGCGCTCGCCGCTTTTGTTGCGCTTGCAATTTTTGCGGTGCCGTTCCCGGTCGTGATCGCGGTCGCCGCTTTCACGGGGTGGACGGTTGGACGCTCAGGTGCGGCAGCCATTGCCCACCACCAGGAAACGACCGGTGGCCTCACTCCGGTCATTGCCGATGATGCTCTGCACGCGCCAAACCCCACGATGCGCAGGTCGGTGCGCATCGTGGGGTTTGGCGCGCTCGCCTGGGCGGTGCCTCTTGGGGGAGTTGCTTGGCTCACCGGGGCGAGTAGCACCCTCACCGACATGGGGCTGTTCTTTTCCGGGACAGCTGTGGTGACTTTCGGCGGGGCCTATGCCGTGCTGGCGTATGTGACCCAACGGGCCGTTGAGGTGTACGGCTGGTTGACGCCGGGGGAGATGGTTCGTGGGCTGGCGCTGGCGGAGAGCACGCCGGGGCCGCTGATCATGGTGGTCCAGTTTGTGGCCTTCGTCGGCGCATACCGTAACCCTGGTTCGCTGGACCCGTGGCTGGCTGCTTTTGTTGCGGCCCTACTCACTACCTGGGTGACGTTCGTGCCCGGATTCATTTTTGTGCTCCTTGGTGCGCCGAGTGTGGAACGGTTGCGCGGCAACACTTCTGTGTCTAGTGCGTTGGCTGGGGTGACCGCTGCGGTGGTTGGAGTGATCGCGAACGTCGCCTTGTTCTTCGCTGTGCACACGTTCTTCGCCAAAACCGAACCGGACAAGACTGGCCTCGGGCGGATCGAGGTACCTGACGTCAGCTCGATCCGCCCGGAGGCCATTGTCATCGCCCTCATCGCCGCATGGCTGGTCCACCGCGGGTGGTCACTGCTGCGAGTACTTCTGATCAGCGCGGCCCTGGGCCTCGGCCTTTCGTTAGTCAGTCTCAGCTGAACCTTTCTTGGTGAGGATCATTTCGTATCAGCGGGCGCATCACGTGCGATTGGGAAGACATCGACGAACCTTGGTTGTCATCGCAATGAGGTGAGGCATTGACTCCGAAATGACCGCAGCCGGTAGCACTTTTGACGAGTGAGTTTCCGTTAAATCCAGCTGGGGAACCACATGCGGTTGGCCCAGTCGGTGTATGGGATGACTTGGGCGGTGTAGATGGGCCAGAAGAAAAAGAACATTGTGACGCAGGCGACGACGTAGGCGCCGGCTGCGCTAGCACCGATCAGGCGGCGGCGGGGTGGTGCGTTCGATGGGCCGAGGATCATGCCCAGCACGTATGTGACCGCGAGCACCAACCACGGCACGAACGCCACCGCGTAGAACGTGAAGATGGTGCGTTCCTGGTAAAAAAACCAGGGCAGGTAACCGGCTACAACCCCGGCTAAGATCGCCCCTGCCCGCCAGTCTCGACGGCCCAACCACACCACAATCAGGATGATCAGCGCGGCGGTCGCCCCCCACCACAGCAGCGGCGTCCCCAATGAGGTGATCGCTTTACTGCACTGGTCAACCGCACAGCCTTCCTCGCCGAGTTTCTTTGACTCGTAGAAGAAACTCGTGGGCCGGCCCTGCACCAACCAGCTCCACGGGTTCGCTTCGTAGTCGTGCGGGGAGGTGAGCCCGACGTGAAATTCGTACACCTCCTGGTGGTAATGCCACAGGCTGCGCAGGGCATCGGGGACGAATCCGAACCGCTCACTGGGATGCTCGGCTCCCCATTGCCGGCCCCACCCGTCCCGGCTGGTGAACCACCCAGCCCACGAGCCGAGATAAGCCCCGATAGCGGACGGGACGACGAGCACGAACGCGAAGACGCCGTTGATGAAACCGCCTGCTGCCCAACGTTCGATTCCTGCGGCACGGCGAGCCGCGATCTCCCAGAGCACCGTCACGATCCCAAAAGTTGCGAGAACAATAAAACCGGACCACTTCACGCCGGCGCATAGCCCCAAACACACACCGGCGATCAACCGCCATGGTCGCCACCACAGCCGCGGGCCGAACCCAGCCAACCGGGCCAGTGGGCGTTCGGTGACAACGGCGTTGGCACCCTTAGCGGTCCGGTCATCCTCCTGATGGTGGGTCACCCCGATGGAATTGTCAGGCTGGGGGGTGGAGTTTCCGCTCCGCAATCGGGCTCGGCCCACTTGGGCAGCGAGCGCGTCCCGCATGCGGTCCCGGTCGATGAGAAGAGCGCCAAACCCTGCGAGGGCCCAAAACATGACGAACAAATCCAGCAGGCCAGTGCGACTGTGTACAAAATGGTGGCCTTCGAACGCCAAAAGAAGCCCGGCGACGCACCCCAGCAGGGTGGAGCCGAACAATCGGCGGGCGATTCGCGCGAGCATCAGGATTGACAGCGTGCCGCATAGGGCGACCGCGAACCGCCACCCCAATGAACTGTCCTGACCGAAAAGCCACTGGCCGGCGGCGATCATCCACTTCCCCACCGGCGGGTGAACGACAAAGTCCGCTTCTGGGCCCCACACGTTGGTGGTGCCGTTGCTGAATAACTGATCCGGGGTCGTGCCCAAGCTGGGTGCTACGGACCGTTCGTACCCGTAGTCCAAGAAAGAGGAACCTTGTTTGACGTAGTACGTCTCGTCGAAAACTAGTTGCTGGGGGCGGCCTAACTCCCAGAAGCGGAAAAACCCCCCGAGCGCGGTGACCGCTAGCGGCCCCAACCAGCCCCAGACTCGGGATGATGCGCGTGGCCCCCGGAGGTAGTCCCGCAAGCGGGCAGGAAAACGAGCGGGTTCGAGGCCCGTGGCCCCAGCTGTCGGGGGGACCGGGATCGCGGTGGGAGGCGCCATGGTCACCGCGTCATCGTATGCGTAAGCATTTGGCTTACGTCCCATTGCGCCGACTCGCCAACCAGGACGCTGGTTTGCCCGTAGGGTCGCGGTATGAACTTGGAGTTACAGGGCAGCCGGGCCATCATCACCGGGGCAAGTCGGGGGATTGGGTTGGCGATTGCGGATGTGCTGGCCGCTGAGGGTGCCGATGTCGCGCTTTTTGCCCGCGGGCAAAAAGATTTGGACGCTGCCGCTCGGCAGGTTGGCCGGCACGACACGTGGGTGATCACTCGATCCGTGGACGTCGCCGACCCGGCTGCGCTTTCCGCTGCGGTGGACGAAGCGGTGGATGAATTGGGTGGCCTCGATCGGGTAGTGGCCAACGCTGGTGGCACGTTCGGTGGGAATCTCATTGACAGCAGTGCGGACGATTTCACCGCGACGTTTGGTCTTAATGCGGGGCACGCCGCCACCTTGATGCGGGCAGCCCGCCCACATCTGATTGCCGCGGGCGGTGGGGCGGCGGTTTTCATCACCAGCATCACCGGTTCGCGGGTCGCCCCGCGTACCACGTACGCGGTGGCGAAAGCCGCTCAAATCCACTTGGCCCGAGTGTTGGCAGCGGAGTTAGCGGCAGACCGCATTCGAGTGAACGCCGTCAGCCCGGGGAGCATCCTGTTTGAGGGTGGCGGGTGGGATGCTTTCCGCCGCCGCGAACCAGACACGTTCGACGCTTTTGAGTCGGGCGATTTTCCGTGGGGGCGGCTCGGCTCGGTTGAGGAAGTCGCGGACGTCGTAGCGTTCCTGCTATCGGACCGGGCGTCCTGGGTGACCGGTACGGACGTCGTCGTCGATGGTGGTCAGCGCAGCCCCAGTGCCCGGACCTTCCGCAGCTGACCGCCACCCCATGTCAACCAGTATGAATCCATTGTCTAGCAACGGAATCCTGATCCTCGCGGCGACGCCGATCGGGAATGTAGCGGACGCGTCCACCCGATTAGCTGAAGTGTTGGCGGCGGCGGACATTGTTGCCGCCGAAGACACCCGGCGGCTGACTCGGCTGACGACTGTCTTGGGGGTCGAGGTCACTGGGCGGGTGGTCAGTTATCACGAGCACAACGAAGTGAGCCGCACCGACGGTGTCATGGAGGCGTTGCGGGGCGGTGCGACGGTCGTGGTGGTCACCGATGCGGGAATGCCCTCGGTGTCCGACCCGGGGTATCGGCTAGTGGCCGCTGCTATTGCCGAGGGGATACAGGTCAGCGTCATCCCTGGTCCGAGTGCGGTGGTGGCTGCGCTCGCGGTGAGTGGTTTGCCGGTGGACCGGTTCTGCTTCGAAGGTTTCTTACCTAGGAAAACTGGGGAACGGGCGCGAGTGTTGGCGAACGTGGCTGATGAGCGTCGAACCATGGTGTTCTTCGAGGCCCCACACCGGTTATTGGCGACGTTGACAGCGATGGCGGAGGCGTTTGGTGCGCATCGCCCGGCGGTGGTGTGCCGGGAATTGACCAAAACATATGAAGAAATCCGTCGCGGCCCGTTAGCAGATTTAGTGGTGTGGGCGGCCAGTGAAATGCGTGGCGAGATCACGGTGGTCGTAGCGGGGGCTCCAACCCCGGATACGCCTGCAATGGAAGTTCTCGTGGCCGAGGTCCAGGCCCAGGTCCACGCCGGGATGCGGATGAAAGACGCAGTCGCTCACGTCGCCGCTGACCGCGGTGTCTCAAAACGGGAGCTCTATCAGCGCATGGTGGATTGATGAGCGCGCCATCAATCCACCCCTGGATGCAGCTCAGCGCGGGCTTTGATCGGATAGGGCTCAATGGTTTCTCATGACGGTCTTACGAGGGAGCTTGATGATTGACGCAACCACTTCGTTGGTACGGATGTCCGAGGCCCGGGGACGATGGGTGCTCTTAGCGACCGTGCTGGGCAGTGGGATCGCCTCACTCAATGCCACTGTGGTTAACCTCGCCCTTCCAGAGCTAGGACGGCAGCTCAACACCGATCTGGCCGGTTTGCAATGGGTGTTGAACGGCTACCTCCTCATGCTCGCCGCCCTCATCTTGCTTGGTGGGGCGCTAGGTGACCGCTACGGGCGGCGGCGGATTTTCCTGTTAGGGGTCGCCGGGTACGCGGCCTCGTCGGTGCTGTGTGCGGTAGCACCATCAGTGGAAATGCTCATTGGGGCACGGATTCTGCAAGGCGCAGCGTCCGCGCTGTTGACACCTGGCTCACTCGCCATCATCAGCGCGTCCTTCGACCCCCGGGACCGCGCCGCCGCGATCGGCGCCTGGTCGGGGTTGGGTGGGGTGGCCTCCGCGATGGGCCCATTCCTTGGCGGGTGGCTCATCGAGCAAGCGTCCTGGCGGTGGATCTTCTTGATCAACCTGCCGATTGCGCTGATCGTGGGAGTCGTCGCAATGCGGCACGTCCCCGAATCCCGTGGCGACCAGGGGGATTCGCATTTAGACATTGCGGGTGCGGTGGCGTGTGTCGGGTGGCTTGCTGCTCTCACCTACGGGTTGATTTCGTGGGGTTCTGGCGGCCTGGACGTCATAGCGGGTGGTTGCCTCCTTGCCGCCTTCGTGGGGTTCGTGGTGTTTGTGGTGATTGAGCGGACCAGCCCGCACCCGTTGGTGCCGTTAGCGATTTTCACGTCAGCTCGCTTCACTGGAGCGAACATCGTGACGTTCGTCATCTACGCGGCCCTGTCCGGGGTGTTCTTCGTCCTCGCGTTGCAATTGCAGGTGGTGAGCGGTTTCAGTCCCACCGCTGCGGGGGCGGCTATGGTGCCGGTGACGGTACTCATGCTGATTGGTTCGGCCAGGGTGGGCCGCTGGGGCGAACAGCTCGGGCCTCGTCCATTCATGACGGTCGGGCCAATCATGAGTGGCCTTGGTCTCCTGATGCTCCTCCCGGTCGGGGCGGGTTCCAGCTACCTGACGGATGTCCTACCGGCGATGGCGGTTTTTGGCCTTGGGTTGACCCTCACCGTCGCGCCGCTGACCGCTGCGGTGCTCGGATCAGCTGCGGACAGCCACGCCGGGGTGGCCTCGGGGATCAACAACGCAGTCGCTCGCACTGCCGGTTTGATCGTGATCGCAGTGCTCCCCTTGGTGGCTGGCCTCGGGGCGAGCGCCCTCGATGATCCGGTCGCTTACGACGCCGGGTTTGAACGGGCGATGATTGGTTGCGCTGCGCTTCTTGGGTTAGGTGGGGTGTTGTCCGCGCTTTTGGTGGGTGGCCGGGTGGCTTCGTCGGAGCCTTGCCATCACTGTGCGGTGGATGCTCCGCCGCTCGGTGTGGGTCGCGCTAATAAAACCTGACATCGCGCGCTTTGAGGGCGCGCATCGTCGTGATGCTGCCCCGGCGGTCCTCTGCTTACATTAAGAGCACATTCCGCGACTTGAAAGGCATCATGGTTACCGACGTCGAAGCGCAACAGCAGATCATCACTGACCTCCTCCGCCAGCTTTATGGACTCCAATCCGCCGATTCATGGACGGCCCGTACGATCACCCTCCAACCGACCGCCTCTGGTGTGGTGTTGTATCGATTGGTCGAGCAACGATCTGACGGCCCGGATCACGACGAAGCAAGCACTTTCCCCGATGATGCCGCGGACCTAGTCAAAGCGTTGCAGCAGTACATGTACAACCCAACTGGTGGGGCATGGTTCTCGGCCACGTTTGCCGTCACCAAAGCCGGCTCAGGGGACGCGACTTTTAACTACACCGACTTGCCGGATGTGCCGGGGGCGGACGGGCAACCCTATGGGATGTCGCCGGAAGAGATTGCCGCTCACTTGCGGACCTTCCCCCGCCCTAGTGACACGATGCCGCCGTGGATTCAACCCTCGTCTTCATGACGTTCTGATCCGGTGATCCCGCCGGCTACTTCGAGCACCGCGGCTCACTAGGGTGAACGCATGACTCATGTGTTGTCCGCGGTGGCTTGGCCGTACGCGAATGGTCCCCGCCATATTGGGCATGTCGCCGGGTTCGGCGTGCCGTCCGATGTGTTCAGCCGGTACCAACGGATGCGCGGCAATGACGTTCTCATGGTCAGCGGCACGGATGAACACGGCACCCCGATTTTGGTGCAGGCTGAAGCTGAAGGGGTAACGCCGCGGGAGCTGGCGGATCGATACAACCGGATCATCGTGGAAGATTTAGCTGCCCTCGGGTTAAGTTACGACCTCTTCACTCGGACCACTACCCGCAACCATTACGCCGTTGCGCAACGGATGTTCGAGGTGGTGCACCGCAACGGTTATCTAGTGGAGCAGGTCACTCGTGGGGCCATTTCGCCCTCTACTGGTCGTACCTTGCCGGACCGATTCATTGAGGGAACTTGCCCGATTTGTGGGTACGACAGTGCCCGGGGTGATCAATGCGACAACTGCGGTAACCAGCTCGACCCGACCGAGTTAGGCGATCCGCGAAGCCGAATCAACGGTGAAACCCCGCAGTTCGTTGACACCCGGCACTTTTTCCTTGATTTACCCGCGTTAGCCGAGGCGCTCACGGAATGGTTGCAGCGCAAAGAAAAAGAAGGATTGTGGCGGCCTAACGTGCTGCGCTTCAGCCTAAATTTACTGGACGACATCCGGCCCCGCGCGATGACTCGGGATATCGACTGGGGCATTCCGGTGCCGTTAGACGAGTGGCGTGACGAACCAACAAAACGGTTGTACGTCTGGTTTGACGCGGTGATCGGGTACTTGTCGGCATCGATCGAATGGGCTCGTCGTAGTGGCGACCCGGAGGCATGGCGGCAATGGTGGAACAACCCGGATGCCCGGTCGTACTACTTCATGGGCAAAGACAACATCACGTTCCATTCCCAGATTTGGCCGGCGGAACTGTTGGCGTACAACGGTTCCGGTGCCAGCGGCGGGTCGGCTGGCGAGTACGGCGAGTTGTCTTTACCGACGGAAGTGGTCAGCAGTGAATTCCTGACGATGGAAGGGAAGAAGTTCGCGTCCAGCCGAGGTGTTGTGATCTTCGTCCGGGACATGCTGGCCCGGTACCAACCCGATGCGTTGCGGTATTTCCTTTCGGCGGCGGGGCCGGAAAGTCAGGACACTGACTTCACCTGGGCAGAGTTCGTCCGGCGGACCAACGATGAGCTGGTTGCCGGGTGGGGCAACCTGGTCAACCGCACGATCACGTTGGTACACAAGAACTTTGGCGAAATCCCAGCGTCGGGTGCGTTCACAGCAGAAGACACCGCACTGCTGGACGCAGTCTTGGAGGGGTATGACAGCGTCGGCGGTTTCATCGACACGCACCGGCATAAGCAGGCTCTCGCTGAGGCAATGCGGATGGTGGCTTTGGTCAATGGATACCTGTCTGAGCAAGCCCCGTGGAAGCTCACCAATGATCGAGATCGGATGAGCACCGTGCTGCACGTAGCGCTGCAAGCGGTTAGTGATTGCCGGACACTGCTGGCGCCTTTCTTGCCGTTCAGTGCGCAGACCATCCACGAGTTACTCGGGGGGTCAGGGGTGGTGTCACCGATGCCGCGGATCGAAGAGGTTGTCGATCTTGACGGTGGCCCGACTTACCCGATTCTCACGGGGGACTACGCCGGCATTGCTCGCTGGGAGCGGGTGTTGATTCAACCGGGCACCAGCATTGGCCCTGCGAAACCGGTATTCACCAAACTGGACGTCGCGGTGGTTGACAACGAGTTGTCTCGACTGGAACCCACCGCATGAGTGCTGCACTTGATTCGCTTCTCGCGCAAGCAGATCGGCCTTCGCTGCCGGAGCCGCTGCCGAGCCCGGTAGTAGACGATCATGTGCATCTTGAGATGGCCGCCCCGCAGCGACGCGGCGCCACAGGTGAGGTAGATCGCGAGGATGTCCCGGTAGGGGATCTGCTTGCTGCCGCTGCGACAGTAGGGGTGTCCCGAGCGGTTCAAATCGGTTGCGATGTGGCGGGTGCGCACGCGACCGTCGAGTTGCTTGAGCGGTTCCCGCAGTTGCTCGGTGGTGTCGCCCTGCACCCCAATGAGGCACCGAGGCTTGCCGCGCTCAGCCGCACCGAATTAGTGGCTGGTTTCGCTGAGATCGAGCGGATCGTGACGCATCCACGCGTCCGCGTGGTAGGGGAGACTGGGTTAGATTATTTTCGGACCGGCCCCGAAGGTATTGCGGTGCAACAGGAATCGTTCCGTTGGCACATTGATCTGGCTAAACGGTCCGGGTTGGCCCTCCAAATTCACGACCGGGAAGCGCACGAGGACGTGCTGCGCATCCTTGACGAAGAAGGCGCACCGGAGCGCACCGTTTTCCATTGTTTTAGTGGGAACGCCGCGATGGCTCACCGCTGCGTGGACGCCGGGTATGTGTTGTCCTTCTCCGGGACGGTGACTTTCGCGAACGCCCAGTCCCTGCGAGACGCCTTGACGGTGGTGCCACTTGACCAGCTTCAGGTGGAGACTGACGCACCGTTTCTTACTCCGGTGCCGCATCGGGGCCGGAGTAATGCGAGCTATTTGGTGCCGTTAACGGTACGAGCGATGGCTGAGGTCTTAGGGGTCGGTGTACCGCAGTTGTGCGACGCGCTTGCGGTGAACTCAGAGCGCATCTACGGCCCCTGGGTCTAATTGCGGCGCGCATCACGGGTCTTTACTCACGCTTCGCTGCCATCTCGGTGCGCTTTGTCATAAGCCTTGGCGGATTGGCGTTTGACGGTTAACCTCATCCAGAACCTCCTGCGCCCAGAGCCTCACTGAGATTCAGGCCGGCTTGCCGGCTGGGTGCGGTGGTGCGTTGACCCCGATCAACCAAGGAGTGGTGTGTTCACTCGTCCGTTGCGTCTTGCCATTCAAGCAGTGACCCTGGCCGGTGTAGTTGTTGGCACGGTCGCGATGTCCGGTGCTACCGAAAGCATCAAACTCACTGTTGACGGCGTCACCCGAACGGTGCATGTGGTGGGCGACACGGTCGGTGAAGTGTTGACCGATCAGGGCATCACCCTCGGCGAGCATGACGTGGTGTCTCCCGCCCCGGCGGCGGCTGTTGTTACCGGTGACGCTGTGACAGTGCAGTTTGGCCGTCAAGTGAGTGTGATGGTCGATGGTGAGCTGCGACGGTTCTGGACCACCGCTCGAAACGTCGATGAAGCTCTCCGCCAAGCCGGCTTACGCCTTGATGGTGCGCAACTATCGGTTTCGCGCTCCATGCCGTTAGGGCGAGGCGGGCTCACTATGAGCCTTAACACCCGCAAGGTTGTCACACTCATCGTGGGTGGGAAGGAAACCAAAGTCACCACTTTTGCCGGCACCGTCGGCATGCTGCTCGAAGAGCAGTCGCTCACGCTCGGGGATTTGGACCGTCTGAACCCGGCGCTCACGCAATCCCTGGTGAGTGGAGTAACCATTCAGCTGGATCGGGTCACCCAAGAGCGAGACGTCCGCGAGAAGACGGTGAAGTTCACCACCAAATCGACAAAGACAGATGACCTCGACGAAGGCACCACAAAGATCACCAAGAAGGGCCAAAATGGCAAGGCCCGAGTGACTTACTTGGTGACTTACGTAAATGGCAAGCGCAGTTCCGCGACGGAAGTTGATTCGGAGATCATCAGTAAACCGGTGACCCAGGAACAGCAAGTCGGTACCCGTGAACCAGACCCCCGGTTCCCTGATTTCCCGGCTGAGGTAGATAACCTCAACTGGGCGGCGCTCGCTGATTGTGAGTCCAGCGGTAACCCGCGAGCCGTCAACCCGAACGGGCATTACGGCCTCTACCAGTTCTCGCTGAGCACGTGGGAGAGTGTGGGTGGTTCGGGGAACCCCATTGACGCGTCTCCAGATGAGCAGACCGCTCGCGCGAAAATCCTGTACCAGCGTGCTGGTGCGGGCCAGTGGAGTTGCGGTTCCCGACTTTTCACCTGAGTGGCACGAGACTTGTCACACATCAGCGCGTAGGGCAAGGGGGTGACGGGTGAATAGTGCCGATGACGGTTTGCTCGGGCCCCGTGATATCCGAGACCTTGCTGCCGCGCTGAGTGTGAAGCCAACGAAAGCACGCGGCCAGAACTTTGTCATCGACGCGAACACCGTCCGCCGAATTGTTCGAGCGTCAGACGTCGGCGCAGAAGATGTAGTGATCGAGGTGGGTCCGGGGCTTGGCTCGCTCACCTTAGGTTTGCTACATCAAGGAGCCACCGTGATCGCGGTGGAGATCGACCCGGTGCTAGCGCAAGCTTTACCCACCACCGTGGCGGCCCGCCGCCCGGACATCGCGTCCGCGTTGACAGTGATCGAGGCGGACGCGCTCGCGGTGACCGAATTACCAGGCCCTGCACCAACGGCATTGGTTGCGAACTTGCCGTACAACGTTGCGGTGCCCGTGCTGTTAGAGCTTTTAGCTCGGCTGCCATCGCTGCGGACCGGGCTGGTGATGGTTCAGGAAGAAGTCGCGCAACGTCTCGCTGCCTCCCCTGGTGACTCAGCGTATGGCGCGCCAAGTGTCAAGGTTGCGTGGTACGCCGAGGTGTCTCATGCGGGTCAGGTGGGCCCGTCGGTGTTTTGGCCGCGGCCCCGAGTGGACAGCGGCCTGGTGCGGTTAGCCCGTCGGAAGGAACCGACCAGCCACGCCGGGCGGGCTGCCGTGTTCGCGGTCATCGACGCCGCATTCGCGCAACGCCGGAAAACCTTGCGGGCCGCGTTGGCCGGGTGGGCGGGCTCCCCAGCAGCAGCCGAGCTCATCCTCCGTGACGCGGGGATCGACCCATCTTTACGCGGGGAGCGCCTCACCGTGCACGACTACGTCACCCTGGCGGATCTCCATCATTCTCGGGGTCGCTGAGGTGCGAGCATGATTCACATCTAAGGCGATGCCAGCCTGGTGAGGAATGCGTGTATCGCGTCGAGGTTGTCGCTCCCGCGGTAAACCCTGTGCGTTAAGGGTAAAGTCCTGAGCGCACGGCGCACGGGCTTTCGATCGTTGGTCTGAGCCTGCTGGAGGGTCGCGCGCGGATCTTTGAGAGCGATATTCGCTAGTGTCACTAGGTCCTGGGCGTGGCGTTCAGGATCGCGGTTGTCGACGACGTATGCATGGGCTTTTGCGACGATGGCGCCGAGCAGGCTAGGGCGACGCACGTAGCCGATCATCTCCTCGATCTGAATCGGCACGCGCTCGGCACGCGCGAGGGCTTGACGACCACCTTCGGTGGCGAAGCCTCGGCGACCGCTCATTGTCTTCGGATAGGTGTGCTGGCGCTCCAAGCCTTCAGGAATCATCACATCAATGACGGTCTCGTCGCGTTTGTAGCGGTACCCAAAGCCGTCATTCGTTTTCACTTCAGCAAACTTGCGTCCGCGCAGAAAGCGGCTAGTGGACATCAGGGCATCCCGGTGGCTCCAGACACCGACCACCACGTCACCGTCGTTGGTCGCGCGGATGGCAGGGAAGTCGTTTTCCAGGCAGTGCAGAATCGTCATCTGGCCGCCAACAAGCACCCACGGTTTGGACTGTGTGGACTCCAGGTCTAAAAGCGTCTTCCACATCTCAGTTTGTTGACGAGGTAGTAGAGGGAACAAGACCGCTGTCCGGTTGAGGGTCGGTACATGCTCCGGTGTTTGACGCAGCATGCGTGTCCACGCGGATAGGTCGCTGCGCGTGACGATTGCTGGGTTGTCACCGATCAAGGTGCTCAGAGCCTCGCGATGACCCCTGGCCTCCGCGAGGTTTACCGCAGGTGCCAGGCCTAGTCGGGTGCTGAGGAGGTTTAACATTTGTTGCACTTCCTCGGTTGTGGCGTGATGTTCGCTTGACTGCTGGCGCTTGGCCTGATGGAACGCGGCCTCGACTTCGGGAAGGGACTGGCCGGTAATTGCAGCTATTGCGGGCAAAACTTTTGCGTTACCAGGCGCCCATGAATCGTCATCAGTTACTCCCATTTTTTTTCGTCCAACGCAGTATTGATAAGCGACCGTCCGGCGCTTTTGCTGCGGACGTCGATGTCATCCGCAAGGTCAACGCCGGTGATGAGCCGTGCGGCGACGCTGTGGTTGCCGACTTGGCAAGAAGTTTCCTGATGCCAGCTCTCACGTACAACGCGCAGAATGAGGTTGCCGGTCTGAGATGGAATCAGGAAGAACTCATTGATAAGGCGTTGCGCTACTTCGGGCGTGACATAGGCATCCCCGGAGTTGCCTCCCCCCAGGCTAAGGCGGTGCGCTTCGGTTGCGCTTACTCCCGTGCCCACCACACCCTCGGTTGCGAGCAGCGTGGAAAGGTCACTTTCGCCCACGCGATACCGAGAGACTGAGTCGGCGCGGGCGCGCAGCCACCGCTGCATTATTTCGGGTGAGGTTGCCGCGATGGAGAGTCGCTGGCGTAGCCGGGCCCGCTCATTAGTAGCTAGCCAAGATGCATTGCCCCCGTCAGCGAAGTGAGCGGTAGCCCATGCGATCCGCTGCGCCATTGACCGCCCGGTCGCCCGTGCGGACGTGAGTGCAACTTGACGGTCCACGCTATCGGCGTTAATGAGCCACCTGCCGCCGACCCGGCGCGCGTTCAAACCACCAGAGGCAATTAACGCCCGCACGCGGGACTGATTCACGCCCAGCCGTTCGGCTGACTCCCGAGTCGTTAAATCCATGCACACAAATATAGCGCTATCGCCATAGAAGTGTGGCAGATTCGGGTTGCCTAGCTCTCGTTAACACGTAAGCGTCAGGCCCGGAAGCTCTGCGTATTCAGCCAACGGTCGGTGATCGCGAAAGCTTGGGCACGTACGTCGGGCGTGGAGAGGTAGACGTCATGCATGGCGTCATTGACGGTGGTCACGGTGACGTCCGGACCCAATGCCGGTGCCCACTGTGACATGTGCCCCACATCGAGGACGGTGTCACTGGTCATTGCGTTTGGTGTCCACGTCCGGGTGTTGAGCAAACTGCGACTCCCACGTAGTACCAGGATGGGAACCTGAATAGTGAGTCCACGGTGCACGGCAGCTTGCCCACGCAGGATCGCGTGCAGCCAGTCCGCTCGGACCGGGTACCCACCGTGAGGTTTCCATTCTTCGTTGAATGTCCATTCACCGTGTCGGTGAGCCAGCAGGGAGTCGCCGTACACACCCCCGCGTCGCGGGAGGATCGTCTGGGGCCGTACTCGCGCCAGGACGGCGGCGATACTGGGTGTGCTGAGTTGTTTGATTCGCGTGCCTTGAAAGCCCAGCCACGGGCTGTTCAAGATGAGCACGTCTGGGCTGGGTCTGGCGTCAGGGCCGACCTCGCTTTGGCCACCCTTGCGTTGGCCGGCGTGGTGCGCCCAGAGGGCTGCCGTCAACCCGCCGGTGGAATGTGCGAGGACAACAAGCCGGCGGTTCCCGTCGGCGCGGATCAGGTGGACGGCAGCATCGAAGTCGGCAAAGTAGTCAGCGAGTTGCGGGACATAGTTGGGTGGTTCGCCAGGTCGTAAGGACCTCCCGTGCCCGCGCAGGTCAAGGGCGTAAAAGGCGAACCCGCGGTCCGCGAAGTGTTCCGCGACATGAGTGTGGAAGAAGTAGTCCGTCCACCCGTGCACCCACAGCACCGCGCCGCGCATCTGGTCGGCGGACGGGACGTGTCGGACGAGCGTCGCAGTAATAGGGCCGTACTCGTCTTTGCCGAGGTGAAGAATTCGGGTGGTGTACTCAGGCCCGAGAACGTCCATTGCCATACGCCGGATCATCGCACGGTGGCATCGAGTGACAATGATCGACTTTGGTGCAGTTGCCGCGGGGTCATAGGTAAACGTCGCGCCTGTCATCACGCGGATGTCCGGAGATCTAGCTACCCTGAAACTCATGCGGGCGGACCAGAAAAGCAGTGTGACGGTCCGCGTCCCGGCGAAAGTGAACGTGTCGCTCGCCGTCGGTCCGATTCGCGGTGATGGGTACCACCCGGTGCACACCGTCTTCCAGGCGGTGAGTTTGTACGACGAGGTCACCGTGTCCGTGAGTCCCACCCCTGGGGTGCGGATCACCGTCACCGGACAGGACGCGCATCTGGTGCCGACCGGCTCGGACAATCTCGCGGCGCGCGCGGCGCAACTCTTGGCCGACCGCATTGGTCAGACGCCGGCAGTAGATGTAGTGATCCGCAAAGCGATACCGGTGGCCGGGGGGATGGCCGGTGGTTCAGCTGATGCAGCCGCCACCTTGGTGGCGTGCGACTTGTTGTGGCAGGCCGGGTTGAGCCGGGATCAGCTCACCGAGCTCGCTGCCGCGATCGGATCAGATGTCGCGTTCGCCGTGGTGGGTGGCACGGCGATCGGGGCTGGTAGGGGTGAGCTTCTTACCCCCGTATTAGCTCGTGGCAAGTACTCCTGGGTTTTCGCGGTCGTTGATCAGGGTTTGTCTACTCCTGCGGTGTACGGCGAGTTTGACCGCCTCACCGCGGGCATCCCGCTGCCTCAGCCCAGGGTGCGGGACGCCGTCTTCCAAGCATTGCGCGGCGGTGAACCAACCGAGCTGGCCCCGTTACTGCACAACGATTTGCAGCCGGCGGCGTTCTCATTGCGCCCGGAGTTGGTTGAGCTGATGCGGGTTGGTTTGGCGTGCCGGGCGCTGGGCGGGGTGGTTAGTGGGTCTGGTCCGACGGTCGCGTTTTTGGTGCGTGACTACCACCATGCGATGGATCTCGCGGTGGGCCTGGTGGGGGTGGAGTGCTGTCTTTTCAGCCGATACGCTTACGGCCCGGTGCCGGGGGTGCGGGTGGTCGAAGGCCCCAGTGATTGGGACAGTCGGGACGGGGTGATTTTGTAGCGGGTATGGCGCATCTGCTTGGGGCTGAGGCTCTTCATCTGGCGTACCCGACGAAAGTGGTTTTTGACTCGGTCACGCTGGGGGTGAACGAGGGTGACCGGATCGGCATTGTTGGTCGCAACGGTGACGGCAAGTCGAGTTTGTTGGGTCTGCTTGCAGGCCGGCGGGAGCCAGATTCAGGTCGGGTGACAGTTCGGGGTGGGGTGACGGTCGGTGTCCTCGATCAAGGCGACACTCTCGATGACGGCGACACGGTGGGGCAGGCGGTGGTGGGGGATGTCCCTGAATACGAGTGGGCGGGTGATTCGCGGACTCGCGATGTCATCGCCGGTCTCCTCGCGGACGTCGAGTGGGAGGCCCGGTTGGATGTGTTGTCCGGTGGGCAGCGGCGGCGGGTGGCGCTCGCTCAACTCTTGGTGGGTGAGCATGACATCCTCGCGCTGGATGAGCCGACGAACCATTTGGATGTGGAGGCCATCACGTGGCTCGCGGGCCACTTGAAACGGCGATGGTCGGCGAGCGCCGGGGCGTTGTTGGTGGTGACGCACGACCGGTGGTTCCTCGATGAGGTGTGTTCCACCACGTGGGAGGTGCATGATCGGATCGTTGAACCTTTCGATGGTGGGTACGCGGCGTACATTCTGCAGCGCGTCGAACGGGATAGGCAGGCCGCGGCTGTTGAGCAGCGCCGGCAAAACTTAGCCCGCAAAGAATTGGCGTGGCTGCGTCGCGGCGCGCCAGCACGGACGTCTAAACCGAAGTTCCGGATCGACGCGGCGAACGCGTTGATCGCTGATGTCCCGGAACTGCGTGACCCGGTGGCTTTGCGGTCGGTAGCGATTGCCCGGCTCGGTAAGCAGGTGGTGGACTTAGTGGACGTGGCGGTGTCGTATGACCGCCCTGTGCTGGCGGGTATCGAGTGGCGGCTCGCGCCAGGTGAGCGTACCGGCATTCTGGGGGTGAACGGGGCCGGCAAGTCCACATTGCTCGGGTTGATCGCCGGTACCGTCGCCCCCGATGAGGGGCGGGTGAAACGGGGCAAGACAGTCCGGGTGGCTACGCTCACCCAACGATTGAGTGAGCTCGACGATCACCTGGATGATCCGGTCCGGGTGGTGGTTGGACGGTTGCGCGCCACGTACACCATGGGCACCGGGTCGAAGGCGCGCGAGCTCAGCCCAGGCCAATTGTTGGAGGAGCTGGGGTTCTCCAGCGCGCAATTGTCCACCCCGGTGCGGGACTTGTCCGGTGGGCAGCAACGTCGGTTGCAACTGCTGCTGGTGTTGTTGGATCAACCGAATTGTCTGATCCTCGATGAGCCAACCAATGATTTAGACACCGACATGCTCAGCGCGTTAGAAGATCTGCTGGATTCGTGGCCGGGCACGTTGATCGTGGTGTCCCATGATCGGTACTTCTTGGAGCGGGTCACGGATCAGCAGTACGCGATCCTCGATGGGCGCCTGCGGCACCTCCCCGGTGGTGTCGATGAGTACTTGCGGCTGCGCGTCATTGAAAAAGAGTCCGGTACTCAGCCCCGTTCCGCCAGGAAGTCGCCCCCCGGGGTACCCAATTCCGTTGCGCCGCAGGCGGATTTTGGATCCAGCGCGGAGCTTCGGTTAGCGCAAAAAGAGTTCACTTCTGTGGAGCGGCGCCTCGCCAAACTGCACGACCAGATCGCTACCGCGCAGGCCGCGATGGCCGATCATGACCAGTCCGATTACGTTGGGTTGGCCGCGCAGGTTGCCGAGCTCGGTGAGCTACAACGTGACTCTGTCACCCTGGAGAATCGCTGGCTAGAACTTGGTGAGCAACTCAGCTGATCAGGTGAGTGCGCCGTTAAAAAATCCCAAGAGATGGCATCGTGCGTTGCCGCCGCATTGCGCCAAGATGTGAAACTCGGAGCCAAATTGGGCGCGCAGGGCAAGTTCGCAGTTGGCCTGTCCGCCTTCAACCTTTTGCAACTTTCTCTCCATCTTCAGCGATTACCACTTCCGGCCCGAAAGTAAGCTCAAGAAGCTGAGTCAGTGGTCCGGTGCCGCGGTTGTTGATGTTCGCCTGTAGCCAACCGCGACCGTCCTATGGTGCGCTCGCACAGTACCCCTGCCGCTACGAGGCGGTCTGCTTTTCGTTGCAGGGTCGTAAGAGGGATGTGCAATTGTTGAGCCAGATTGGTAAGGGTGTACTCGTTGTGGGAGTGCACCAGCAGCCAATGTCAGCGCTATTGGACTCAGCTTTGATCTGAAATCAATGCCACAACAGCCAACCTGACGCAGGCTAAATTTTTTACGATGAAGGGAATGGTGTGGTGATTCGGGTGCCGGCGTTTAACACGCCGGGGCGGTTCTGGCGGGGGAACTTACATACCCACTCAAATCATTCTGATGGTGCGTTGTCGCCAGCAGAAACGGTCGCTCGCTATCAAGATGCGGGGTATGACTTTGTTGTTGTGACCGATCACTTTCGTAGTGAATACGGGTTCCCGGTCACGGACACCACGGCATTTCGGTCGCCGTCGTTTACGTCGTTACTGGGTGCGGAGCTGCATGCGCCTGGCCCAGAATTAGGGTCGGAGTGGCACATCGTCGCGGTGGGGTTACCGCTCGATTTCAGCCCGCCAGCTCAGGGGGAGGATGGTCCGGCGTTAGCGCGGCGCGCGCGTCGAGCGGGCGCGTTTGTGGGCATGGCGCACCCGTCGGCGTCCCTGCTGACTGAAACCGACGCGGAAGCTCTTGATGCGGCTCACGCGGTCGAGGCGTACAACGCGTTAGCAGTGGCGGAGGAACGCGGTGATAGTTGGCCTTTTGCTGATGTGCTGCTGAGCAAGGGGCGTCAGGTGTCCGCGTTCGCTGCGGACGACGCGCACTTTCAGCCACAAGACCCGCCAGGATGCGCCGCATGGGTGCATGTTCGTGCGGTGGAACTGACCCCGGTGGCGCTGCTGGCAGCTTTGAAGGCCGGTCACTACTACTCCAGCACTGGTCCCAACTTGACCAGTGTGACCGTGACAAAAGGGCACGTGGAAGTGGAGTGTTCGCCAGCCCGTCAAGTTTTGGTGACGGGTGGCAGGCCAGGAAAGCAAAGCGCCGAAGGTGAATCCTTGACCCAAGCGCGGTTACCAGTGAGTCGTTACGCTGGCACATATTTTCGGGTCACCGTAGTCGATACGTACGGCGGTCGGGCCTGGACCAACCCGATTCATCTTCCCACCGGGTCGATGAAGTAGTAAGTACCAACAACGAGGAGAGCGCGGATGTTATGGCCGGTGTTTCGTCTACTCGCCCACGGTCATCTTGACCCTGCTCAAATCACTAAGTTGCTTACTGAGCTCAATCTTGAACCGGTCCCTCGGGCTGACGGTCCTGGAGCGAGGAGCAGTGTGGGTCATCGGTCGTGGCATACCGACAACCCTGGTGCCCTTAATAGGTTGCATTCATGGTTCACCGGTGCGTCCGTTCGTCCGCAGCAGCCAATCTTTGATGCCCTGTGGAAGTGAGGATTGGACGATCATCCATCTGACATTGATATAGATCTCAATAGTTCCGCGATGGTTGCTGTCGCTCGCATGGCATGGCGAACGAGTCACCCAGATCGTTATCCGGTGACTTCATGAGGGGCCACGGTTACCTTGGCGATCAAGCGGTCAATAGTGCGTTTTCGAACCTCATTCAATGGGCTCACCGATGGGAAGGGAACCTTGGTCGGCCAATCTCCTTAGGTGTGTTCGACACCACGGATCCAGGGCCCACGCGAAGCTGAAAATCCGGCTAGTTAGGCGCTTCTTCGCTGCTCGGGGTAGGTAAACATGGGGCGCTGAGACGCGGCGAAGGTGGCGAATGGCACACTAGTTCCCGCGCCACGATCCGCCCTGGTGTAACGGCAGCACGCAGGCCTTTGGAGCCTTGCAGTCCACGTTCGAATCGTGGGGGCGGAGCCCGTCAGTTTCCACTCGATGCGTCCTTCAGATCAATCACTCCGGCACCACTCGTTCGTAGGTTCATTCATTGATGCGCTGAGTCAGCGCGTTATGATCCGAAACTCGCCATCCCGGTCGCTACGGTGGGTTGCTCGTCGCTGGTGCGGCCGGCACCCAAGCGTGGACGCGGGCTCTCCAGCAGGTCTTGTTGGTTTGAAATTTGACCTCGATCTAACCATTAACTCGTGACCTGTTCTATGTGCCTAGGCGGGTTGCGTTCGTGACTTTGGGCTTCGGGGTGGCGGTTTACGTTTTTGACGGCGGGAAACCGCTCGCCCCTTGGCGAAGGGTAAGCGCACCAAGGGTTACCGTCGAGGAGTGTGGCGGACTGTTCTCAAACCCCAGTGGCTCGCATTGCTCGCCCTGGTGGTGGGTGTGTGTGGGGGGTTCGGGTGGTTGGGGTCCTGGCAGCTCGGGGTCGCACGGGATACCGCTGCGCGGGAGGCGGCGCGAGAAGCCGCGGGGCGTCCGGTAAGTCCGCTGGTTGATGTCCTTCAACCGGGGCAACCCTTCCCTACCATTGCGGACGCGCGGACGGTCACGGCAACCGGCACCTACGTTGCGGCGCAACAGGTTTTGGTGCCCGATCGGGTACAAGGCAACCGGACGGGCTGGTGGGTGGTAGCCGCACTGCGAACAGATAGCGGGTGGTTACCGGTGGTCCGTGGGTGGGTGGCCACCCCGGAGGACCCGCGAACGTTCGCGTTCACCGCAAACGTCACCATCACCGGCGTGCTCCAACCCGACGAAGCGCCCCCCACAGAGCCAGTCACCCTCCCAGGTGGGCAGGTCCCCGCGGTGGACGCCGCAGACCTGGCGAACCGGTGGGGCACGCCGATCTACAATGCGTTCCTGGTCGCGGTTGATGAGACCGGGTTGCCCACTCAGGGGGCCGCCCCAACACCGGAAACCGTTGCGGCACAAATGGAACGCGTGCCCCCGCCTGGCCCGCAAGCAGCAGGTTTGGACTGGCAGAACGCCGCGTACGCCCTCCAATGGTGGTTATTCGCTGGGTTCGCCGTGTTGTTGTGGTGGAAGATGGTCCGGCAAGATGCTGCCGACTCCAAGCGGATCACACCCATGCAAAGGAGCACCCCATGACTCACGTTAATACTGAAACCAGTCGCGTTGCCGGCGGTGCCGCGCTCACCCGGTACCGGGTGGCCGCGTTCGTCGTGGGTGTGGGGCTGCTCATTCTTTGTTTGGAGCTGGTGTTGAAGTACGGCTTCGACAACACGGTGTTGGACTGGTGGGCGCGCGTTCATGGCTTCCTGTATCTGGTGTATCTCGTGGTGGTCGCCGACCTCGGGTTGAAACTGCGGTGGTCGGTGGGGCGGATGATTCTTGTCATGCTGGCGGGGACCGTCCCGCTGTTTTCTTTCGTCATGGAACGCCGCGTCGTCCGTCGGATCCACGCCGAGGCTCCCTGCACCTCGGAGTCCTAATGAGCCCGTTCGGCCCCTGGGCAGCATCCAAAGACAACCGCCGCCTCTGATGAGCCATTGCCCTACCAGGCGCCACCCGAAGGACTATTCCCCGACGAGCGACAAAGCTGAGGTCAGTGACGGCGGGAAGAATCGATTGGTTGCTTACGTATCAGCGCGAAAGAACAATCTCGCTAAAGCAAAACTTGGCGAAGTTTTTTGGCTCGTCCGGCAACAGACTTGCGGTGATCTGCTGAAGCTTTTATTAGCTGAGGTACAAGCCACATTCGCAGGCGAGCGTCGGTCGTTGCCCAGTCGGTGAGTGTTTGCATGGTCTGAGTTTGGACAATCCAGTCGTGGTTGTTCTCAAGATTTCGCTGCATCACTGTGATGGCAGCTTGTTTTTGAGCCTTGCTCATTCGGGGCTCTAATGAAGCAAAAAGCTGCGCTAGCGTCCATTGTGCGGAAGCCTGATCAATATCAGCGATCTCCGAAATGAGCTTGTCGAGATATGGCTCGAACCATTCAGGGTGTTGGGCGCAAACCCGTTTCATAGCGTTCGACGTTCGTAGTCGGACCACTTCGTCTCGGCTGAAATAGCAGGTATACAGCTCAGCCAATTTTTCCTTGTTGTCGATGACTGCTTCGACAACCTCAATAGTTCGGCCAAGGGAGTTCGGGTGGCCGCCAGTCAACATTGACTCAAATAAGTCCTGAGATACAGCAGTGCTGTCAGCTGTCAACTCTAACGTCAGGCAACGACTGTGCGGGGTGTCAGGGTAATCGCCGAACGGCGCGCATGGGCGAAACCCGACTGACGCGTACAACGCACGGGCCGGCGCGAACACGGCCATGGCCCCGGTCTCCAGGCTTATTCGGTGGTACCCGTGTGCCTGAGCCAGTTCGAGCAGGTGGGTCAGGACTGCTCGCCCCACCCCATGATTTCGGGCGGTCTCAGACGTGTGCATGGATTTCAACTCGGCGTGGCTGGCGTCCAACCGGCGTAATGCGCCGATAGCGAGCAACTCACCGGCCCTGCGAGCCTCCACGACTATGACTTCGCCTGCTGCCAAGCCGGAGATGTCCAGTACGGGTAAATCCGCGCGCTCGCAGTGCGTCTGGGTGAACGCCAGATGTGCCGCGAGTATTTCTTGGATGTCAACCGCGTTCAGGTCGGCGACCGCGATCACCAGATCTTCCATCTGACCACCCTGCCATGCGTGCGCTCCGGGACGACGGGTTATTTCTGCGACAATGGGTGAAAGTGATGCTAGACAGGGAGAATGACTTTTTCGGTCGGCGTCCAAGTTCATCCGCAGCACACCTCGATGCCGCAGCTTCGTGACGCGTGGGTGGCTGCCGAGCAGCTTGAGATCAACGGCGCTCGGGTGGCAAGTTTATGGTCGTGGGATCACTTCTTTCCGTTATACGGCAAACCTGACGGCCCACACTTCGAAGGGTGGACATTACTTTCCGCGATGGCGGCCACCACGTCCCGAGCGAGTGTCGGTCTTTTGGTGACCTGTAACAGTTACCGCAATCCGGAGCTGCTTGCTGATATGGCTCGCACCGTGGATCACATCAGTGGAGGCCGGGCTGTCCTCGGGATTGGCGCAGGGTGGTTTGAGCGGGACTACACCGAGTACGGTTATGAGTACGGCGTCGCTATTGACCGGTTACGGCAATTGCGCGCTGACCTGCCAAAAATCACGGGTCGGCTTGCGAAGCTCAATCCACCACCGATCCAGTCACCACTGCCGCTGATGATTGGCGCCGCTGGCGAAAAGGTGGCGCTGCGGATCGTCGCCGAATACGCCACCATGTGGAACGGACTGGGCACGCCGGAGGAATTCGCGCACAAGAACCAGGTGTTAGACGCGCATTGCGTGGATATCGGGCGGGATCCATCGGAGGTGGAGCGGGTGGCGTGGTTCAACGCGGCGCAAGAAGAGCCGTCCATTGCCTTTGATTACGTGGACGCTGGGGCGACGCATGTGATCGTCGGGGTGGGTGCTCCATTTGATCTGGCGCCGGTGAAAGAAGTGCTGCGGTTATCCGCAGGACTGCTATAGAAAAGGGTTCACCCAGTCGTGAGCCGTCTCGTGGAAAGGACTCGATTTTTAGCCCGAGGGTTGCGGATTTTGAGTAAATCGGTGCGCTTTAGTTGGAGTTGAAAGAGCAGTTCAATCTAAAGGGTGGCGCCAACGCAAGCCGGGGAACCGGCCAAACCCGCGGTCTGCGGTGATCCACTCGCAGTCGTGTTCGATGGCCAAGGCCGCGAAGTATGCGTCGGGCACGATGTTGCCGCGCGCTTCGACGCGACGACACAACTCTTCGAAGATTGCCCAGTGGCGGGGGCCTGGTTCTAATGCCACGGCGGCTGGGGCCGAATGCATGTGGGTGGCAAGAGACACCGCGCGTGCTGGCGTTAATGGCCGAGCTAAGACGCGGGGGTGGGTCACGACCCGGATAAAACCGCTGAGCACCAACGAGGGCAATGCCACTGGCGCAGGGCCACTGAGCACTTTTTCTAACCAAGGCTTGAACTCTCGATGGCGTGGGTCGTCTGAGTGATGGGCACTGACAAGCACATTGACGTCACACGCCAACATCAGGTGCGGTCCATCACGTCAAGGACAGTGGCGTTGCTAGTGATATCAACTCCTGCTTGATATCCGCCGCCTCGAAACGTATCGAGAGAGAAATGTGCGTCCTGAGATGTTTTGGCGCGGCGGGCCAACATTGCTTGCACCGCTTCTTCAATGACTGAACTCACGGATCGCCGTTCAGTGACCGCGATCTGTTTGGCGGCATCAAGCAGCTCAGCTCTAATTGTCAGAGTGGTTCGCATGCATCACAGCATACTCGTTGTGCATCATGATGCGCATTGGCGATTGGCTTGAATTGGGATGCTATCGCTTGCAATGACCACGCAAAGACATCGATAGCCTGAGGGGGTGAATGACGCCGCCCGTGAGTTGACTCAGCGCCCCGTTCTAGTCGTGGATTTTGGGGCTCAATACGCCCAACTAATCGCTCGCCGCGTCCGAGAGGCTGGCCGATACAGCGAAATAGTGCCGCACACGACCTCAGTGGCAAACCTGCTGGCGCGCAACCCGTCCGCGGTGATCCTCTCCGGTGGTCCCAGCAGTGTGTACGCCGACGGTACACCTGGGGTAGACCCGGCGCTTTTCACCGCTGGTGTTCCGGTACTAGGGATTTGTTACGGCTTCCAGGCGATGGCCCAAGCCTTGGGCGGTGACGTCGCGCGCACCGGGAGTCGGGAATATGGCGGTACACGAGCCAGCGTGCACCCAGCTGAATCCACCCTGTTTCGTGGTCAGTCCGAAGAGCAATCGGTGTGGATGAGCCATGGGGATAGCGTTCGTGCCGCCCCGGGCGGGTTCACCATTACCGCGTCCACGACCGGCACGCCAGTGGCCGCCTTCGAAGATGACACCCGCCAGCTGTACGGCCTGCAATGGCACCCCGAAGTCGCGCACTCTACCTCCGGGCAGCAAGTTATCGAGAATTTTCTTACCCATGGCGCGCGCTTACCCCGAGACTGGACCACCGCTGGCGTCGCGGACGCGTTAATCACTGCTGTCCGCGATCAGATCGGTGAAGATCAGGTGATTTGTGGGCTGTCCGGGGGGGTGGACTCCGCGGTCGCGGCGGCCTTGGTGCACCGTGCTGTGGGTGACCAACTCACCTGTGTTTTTGTTGACCACGGCCTCCTGCGAGCCGGTGAAGCTGAGCAAGTTGAACAAGACTTCGTCGCTGCGACCGGAGTCAAGCTCGTCGTCGTCCGGGTGGCTGAAACCTTCCTCGCGGCACTTGCCGGGGTGACTGAACCGGAACAAAAGCGCCGCATTATTGGCCGCGAATTCATCCGTACTTTCGAGCAAGCCGCGCGGGACATCGTCGGTCACGCCGACGGTCACCCGGTGCGTTTCCTCGTCCAAGGCACGCTGTACCCGGATGTCGTCGAATCTGGTGGCGGGGAAGGGGCGGCCACCATCAAAAGTCACCACAATGTCGGTGGTTTACCGGACGACCTGCAATTCGAACTGGTCGAACCCTTGCGGGCCCTCTTCAAAGATGAGGTCCGGGCGATTGGGGCCGAGTTGGGCGTCCCGGATGTGATCGTTCGCCGGCAACCCTTTCCCGGCCCCGGTTTGGGAATTCGCATCATCGGGGAAGTCACCGCGGACCGACTCGCTACCCTGCGGGCCGCTGATGCCATCGTGCGAGCCGAGCTTACCGCCGCAGACCTGGACGCCGACATCTGGCAATGCCCCGTCGTGTTACTCGCGGACGTCAAATCCGTTGGCGTGCAAGGGGATGGACGCACGTACGGCCACCCCGCGGTGCTCCGTCCAGTGTCCAGTGAGGACGCGATGACCGCGGACTGGTCTCGGTTGCCCTATGAGGTTCTCGCTCGGATCTCCACCCGGATCACTAATGAAGTGCCCGAGATCAACCGGGTGGTGCTTGATGTCACGAGTAAGCCGCCAGGGACTATCGAGTGGGAGTGACTGATGGGTGCTAGAACGCGGGGTGTGATTGTTACTCGGGCTGTCGCAAGCGTCCTTGACGCCCGAGTAACAATCACCCCCCGGGCTACCTGTGCGTCATTGCTGTCGCTAATTTCTTTCCGTCCGGTATCAAAGGCACTTCAGCTAGCGTGTTTGTCGTCACCAGATTCACGGCTAAGGGTGCGGGCTGACTGGTAGTCCGCAGAGGTGCCGCAGTCGATGGCTGGCCCTGGGGTGATGGTGATATCAAGACTTCCGGCAGCCTCGGCTGCTCGCCAAAGCACTTCATACAATCCGGTTGGGGTGGGGGTGAGGTTCCGCACAGCCGTCCAAGGGAGGACGCAGACGCCGGCATAGCGAAGCCCGATGTTATTGCGAGTGAAATCAACTCGACGGCCAGCGGCAGGGGTGCAAAGAAGGCGACATCGTTCGCCGTCCCAAGTGGTCGCGAGATCACCGATCCCCTCCGGCAGGTACATATCGGCGTTAGTGACTAGGAGGTGGCGGCCGTCGATCCAGTCACGAAGGTTGCCCAGAGCGCCGGCCGTCCCTAGGGCCACGGGTGCCTCCACCGAAACATGGGCGCGGCTCGCGACGGCGGCGCGGACCTGACCTGCCAGGTAGTGCGCGTTCACGGCGAGATGGTCAGGGCCGAGCCTGACTGGTCCCGAGAGTCGAGCTAAGGCGTAGTCGAGCAAGGTGCTTTTCCCCACCGTAAGAAGCACTTTGGGGCAGTTATCGGTGAGTGGACGTAAGCGTTCACCGCGCCCCGCAGCCAGCGCCACGCCGGCTAACGCCGAGGTGGGCGGTGGGGGTGCGCTGTGCTCAGCGGTCATGGTCAGATAGTGGTTCATTAAGGTCAGGCAGTGGTTCCTTAAAGACATGGCCGTCGTACCCGCCGGGGGAGGTAATGACGCGGACGGCAGCTAAGATCTGAGCGGTTGGCCCGTCCATCTCCTCGACCTCGTCGAGGTGCAACCACCGTGAAGTGGTTGCCTCCCCACCGACCTGTTCGCCGATTTCTTCGCGCACCTGAATCCGGAAGATGACGTCCACTCGACGGAGCGGGGAATCGACGACCACGGTCACCGGACTACCTACTCTGATGTGGACGCCGATTTCTTCGCGCACTTCACGCACGACGGCGTCCGCCGCTGATTCCCCGCGATCAAGGAGGCCACCGGGCAGACTCCACCCCACCCGGTGCGGTTGCCGAAGCATCAGAAGGCGACCATCGCGTTCCAGTAAACAGACTGCGCCGACTGTGAAACCTGGCGTGCCTGCTCGTACGAGACCCCGCCTTAAGGGGGCGGGTAACCGGCGGAAAACGCGTAAAGCGGCAAGGTACACGGGACGCGAGTGGACCTGTGGGGTGGGCACGGACGACAGCCTACGGAGGCATGGGTGCGCCGTGGATTTGACGTCCGGGTCAGCCGAACGTGTGTCGCTCGTGCCGGCTGGGTAGCCTGCCCGCATGAGTGTCATTTACAACCTGGTCGTGGTGGCTCATCTCCTGGGTATGGCAGCAATTGTCGGTGGGTGGTTCACCGTGCTCAATCGCCCCCGGGTGTTGCCTACGCAACTTTGGGGGGCGCGGGCGCAAGTCGTCACCGGGTTGGTGTTGGTGGGCTTGGCGGAGATGGAATTGGGCACTGAAGGTGAGGTCAATCACGCTCGGGTTGCGGTGAAGTTCCTCCTCTCCTTGGTGATAGCTGGCGCGGCGGAAAGTCTCGTGAAGCGGGGTCGTGACATGCCAGGGGGTGACCCTCGGGCGCACCTGGTGGGTGGGGTGGCGCTATTGACGACGATCGTCGCTGCGCTCTGGTCGTAGAAAAGGGCTACCTCAAGCTGTTGAGATGATCTTGAATCCTTCGGCGAGGTGACCGTCAGGGAGACCTGCACGAGCCGCGACCGCTCCGTTCCATTCACGGATGCGCTGATCCAGTTCATCTCCCATGTGCCCGGTTTGGCTGACATGAGCGCGAAGTGCAGCAAGTTTGCGGTCAACAGTGCCGGTGGTGTCCACGTAGTGATCGTGTTCGGGGTGGGCCATCAGCCAGAGTTCGGTGACTGACCACGGTTCGAGGCCCTCGTCCGTGAGGAGTTCCGGCGACGCGAAGGGGTTACGCGCCGCCGGATACACCGCACGGACGGCCGCTTCACCGGCAGCCAAATGGTCTGGGTGGCTGGCGAAAAGGCGATCCCACCAACGTTCCGGGCTTTGACAAAGCACTCGCTGTGGTTGCACCTGGCGAATCACCCGGACGATGTCTCGTTGGAGTTCAAAGGTGGGTTCGAGCCAGCCGTCCCGGTACCCGTCCAGAAACCGCACATCGCTGACGCCCACTTCACGCGCGGCGGCTCGTTGTTCAGCCGCTCTGATTGCCGGCATTTCTTCCCGGGGAGTGTCATCGAATCCGCCTTGGTCGCCGTAGGTGCACAGCAGGTAAGTGACGGCTATGCCCGCGTCTGTCCAAGTGGCGATGGTGCCGGCGGCGCCAAAATCCAGGTCGTCTGGGTGGGCGGCGATGGCGAGAATCCGGTCAACTGATTGCTTTGGCTTGACCGAATCGGTCGGGGTGGAACTGGGCGTGGGCATGCGCAGGTCTCCAAGTTGAGTGTGCGTCCTAGGGTACAAAGAGGAGTCAGTGGGCCGTTGGGCGCAAACAGAAGCGGGCAGTCGGTGGCCAGAATGGTGCTGATCGAGAGAGTGCGAAGAGATGTCGGGGTAGGCGCATAGGCTGGACTCCAATGAATACCATCTCAAACCTTCCCTCTTTGCGTTCTGGCCCCTCCGCGTCAGCCGGGCAGCAGACGTCGCTGAATTCTGACCACCAGCTTGACCCCGCCGATCTCCTTGCTGGATTAAACCCACCGCAACGGGACGCTGTCCTGCATGAAGGGTCACCGTTATTGATTGTGGCCGGTGCTGGGTCGGGGAAGACTCGGGTGCTGACGCACCGAATCGCATATCTGCTCGCGGAGCGGAACGTGCGGCCAGGGCAAGTCTTGGCGATCACCTTCACGAATAAGGCCGCCGGTGAAATGCGGGAGCGAGTCGCCGCGTTAATAGGCCCGCGCGCGGCATCGATGTGGGTGTCCACTTTCCATTCCGCATGTGTGCGAATTTTGCGCCGCGAAGCTTCTGCGGTCGGGTTGCGGTCCTCGTTTACTATTTATGACGCTACCGACAGTGGCCGGTTAATGGCCATGGTGTGCCGTGAGCTTGATCTGGACCCCAAGCGTTACCCGCCGCGCGCGTACAGCGCCCGGGTGTCCGCCTTGAAGAACGAACTGATCGACGAAGAGACGTTCGCCAATCACGCCGCGAGTGAGCAAGGGAACCATAGCGACCGGATGCTCGCTGACGCCTACCGGATGTATCAGCAACGGCTGCGTCAAGCGCACGCCTTGGATTTTGACGACCTCATCATGACCACCGTCAACATTCTGCAAGCGTTCGAGGAGATCGCTGCCCAGTACCGAGAACGGTTTCGGCACGTCCTTGTCGATGAGTACCAAGACACCAACCATGCTCAATACGTTTTGATCCGGGAGCTCGTCGGTGTGCCGAGTGGGGCGAGCTCACCCCTAGGAGGAGGCAGCCTGCCGGTGAATCTCCGGCCAGCAGAGTTGACGGTGGTGGGTGATGCGGATCAATCCATTTACGCGTTCCGTGGTGCCACGATTCGCAACATTGCCGAATTCGAATCGGACTACCCCAACGCGAAAACCATTCTGCTGGAACAGAACTATCGGTCCACCAGTCGAATTTTGGACGCTGCGAACGCCGTCATCGCCCGGAATCCCGATCGCCGAGAGAAGCGCCTCTGGACGGACGCCGGCAACGGCCCACTCATTACCGGTTATGTCGCTGACACTGAGCATGACGAAGCGGCGTTCGTTGCCGAGGAGATCGACACCCTCGCCCGTACTGAGCGCACTCGCCCCGGTGAGGTCGCCATTTTTTACCGGACGAACGCGCAGTCCCGTGCCTTCGAGGAAGTGCTCGTCCGCGTGGGGTTGCCGTACCGAATAGTGGGGGGTACTCGGTTCTATGAGCGCCGCGAAGTGAAGGACGCATTGGCGTACTTGCGGTTGCTGGCTAATGGGGCTGACACAGTCAGTGTGCGCCGAATCCTGAACGTCCCCAAGCGGGGGATCGGGGAGCGCGCTGAAGCTGTGCTGGCTCTTTTTGCTGAGCGCGAGCAGGTGCCATTTGTGGAGGTGTTGGCGAGGGCCGATGAAGTCCCCGGTTTAGCGACTCGGTCGCTGAGTAGCGTGCGAGCATTTACCGCGCTGATGGAGGCGCTGCGGGTGGTGGTTGATTCAGGGGCTGGCCCAGCGGTGGTGCTAGAAGCAGTCCTAGAGCAAACCGGATATGTCGATTTATTACGCGTGAGCACTGATCCACAAGACGAAACCCGGATTGAGAATCTCGCTGAACTTGTTCAGGTGGCCCGCGAGTTCGAAGAGAGCGAACCGGACGGCACGCTCACTGATTTCCTTGAGCGGGTGTCGCTAGTGGCAGATACCGATGACATTCCTGACGCGGTTGATGGGGCGACTGGCGCCGTGAGGGAAGACGACGGGGTCGTCACCTTGATGACTCTTCACACCGCTAAGGGCCTGGAATTTCCGGTGGTGTTCTTGACCGGCATGGAGGAGGGAGTATTTCCACATCAGCGCGCCTTTGATGATCCGGGGGAGCTCGCCGAGGAACGTCGGCTGGCATATGTCGGGATCACTCGGGCTCGCCAGCGCCTGTATGTCACTCGGGCTGCCACACGCAGTGCGTGGGGGGCTCCTGCCCATTACCCGCCGTCCCGGTTCCTCAGTGAACTTCCCATGCACTTGGTGGATTGGCGGCGATTGGCACCTACCGCGGTGCAGGTGTCCTCGGTCCCGGCGGCAGCGCGGTTGGCAGCGCGGCCAGGTATTCGGGTGACTGGCAATCGTGAGGTCATTCCGTTGGAGCCTGGCGATCGGGTCACGCATGACACATTCGGGATGGGCACCGTGGTTGAGGTAGAAGGTGCCGGCGATAAAACCCAAGCTCATGTTGATTTCGGTGGCGATCGAGGCGTCAAGCGGCTTCTCCTCCGCTACGCACCCGTCACGAAGTTGTGATGGCCTTGCCTGCTGGTATGCGCTGACCTCAGTGCTGGACACTCCTGGGTACGTCGCCCTTAATGGTGAGATCCGAATAAGGGTCGCAAGACCCTTTTGTCAATTGGCATCTTTGGCAAAACTGTTCTGATCAGTGCACAAGTGAGTGCAGGTCAGTGTGCGAGTAACCCTTGCGGGAGTAGGCGGATATGCGGCGCGGTCTGCGGCTTGTTATGACAAGTAGGCACTGCCGTGACGGAGGCGATGCAGGCGCCGCCAGTGCTGAGTATGCAGGGGTGCTTTTTGTCATCGCGGCAGTGGTCGTGGCCTTAATTGTTGTTGCGACACCAATCGGCGGGGCGATTCTGGTCAAGATTTGCGAGGCGTTTGGGGTGCAATGCGGTTCAGCACTGATTGACGCGCGCGCCCGAGAACTTGGCGTGCCGTGTGTGCATGCCCGAACTGACCGGACGGTCGGCTTTGACGGCACTGCTTATTTTGTGCACGCGGAACGGTTGGATGCGGATCAGATCAGCACTGCTGGGGATGGCTCCGCCACAGTGACGCTCACCCAAGGGGGCGGTGTTGGGGCCGAAGCGGCATACGCGGCGGGTAATGCGTCAGCTGCCGCCACCGTGGTTGTCGGCGGCGACTTTGGCTATCAGTACAACTTTCCTCAAGACTGGGGTGGGCGCGCCGCCGCTGAACAGTTCATGAATGAACGTCGCGGCGACGTCAATCAATACCTCGATTTGATTTCCCCGGGGATGCAAACAGCCCGCGAAGGGGCACATCAGTTGGGATCGCTGGCGCGGGATTCTTGGGACGATGCTTGGACCAGAGTCGGGTTGGGGCCATCGGACGCTGAGCGGCAAATGCGAGACCAACAACAGGCGCTGCGTTCCGCGGATGCGATTCAAGCAACCGTCCGGGTGAAAGGTTCGTTGACCGCAGACGCGGAGATTCCCGGAGTTACCGGCAGGGGGGAAGTGACTGGTGCGGTGTCCGGCACGCTCGTCGTGCCGATGAACCGCGTCGGCCCAGATGAGGCGGGTGAGTCTTTTTCCGGTGCAGTCGAATGGGATGTAGGCGGTTCAATAGCTATCGATCCCACCGGTGGGGCGATGCCACCAATCCTCAACCTTGGCGCTAGCGCGGGTGAGACGTACGGTTTCGAGGTGACCTTTTCGGACGAGGGGGTGCCGCAGCAATTTATCAGCACTGTAGAGAGGCGTGGCAGCCGCAGTACCGGAGTCGGGGCCCGGCGGGAGGGGGCTGCATCGGGGGGCTCGTTTACCGCGGACGCCACTCGCACCGATGCCACGATCACGGTGATCACCCAAACGCTTGACCTCACGGAGCGACAGAACCTGGTGGCATTCAATGAGTTTTTTATCGTGCATGAGGCGAAGCTGGGTGAGCTGCGTGGCCACGTTGTCGACGTGCGCATGGGCGACGGGCTCGACGGGTTCACGCGGCGTTGGTCAGCGCTCGGTCAGCGTCTTGAGACGGATGGTTTTCAGGCCACCTATGAGTACCGTGACAGCGGCGACGCTTTGTCTACCGCCGCAGAAGGCAATGCTGGTGCATCTCACTCGGGTGATGACGCTCCGGGCGATTCGCCACATCAGTCGAGCGCCTATCCGGATGGGGGAAGCGCTGCCACAAAAGATAAAAAGGGCATTAAACGAGGTGGATTTGGGGTGGGCGGAACACAATCTCACGTTGAACGGTCTCTTATCGGTGCTGTCGCGCAGGACAACCGATACGGCGGTCTTGAGGTGCCGCTCGCAACCTGCGCCCGATGATGACTGATGCATGGGTAGAGATAACTCAGGGTCGTTGGGCCCTGGGCTGTTGCCCGTGATGGTCGGCACGATGGGCGCATGTCCTCCCCTTATGAATCTGCGCAAGCTTCATCTGCGCTTCCATCGTCCGCAAGTGCGGCCTTTTCTTCAGGAATATCTCGCCGCCCCCGGCTTGCGTCTAGTCCAGCTTGGGTCGCTGGTTTGGTGTCTTTCTTTGGGCTCATGGTGCTCGCATTGGGAATTCTTCCAGCTGTTGTTTCTTGGCTTGATGGTCTTGGTTCTTTCCTCGCGTCTGCGGTGGTCATCTTGTCTGCTTCTGCGGTTCGACTGATCGCGGGTCTAGGCGCGGCTTGGGTGTATCGCTTTCGGTTCGGCACTGGCACTCGGCGTGATCCGCTCCTTTCGGTTGCGGTGGGAGTCTTCGGTTCGTGGGTGTTCTACGTCTGCCTCATGATGTTCAGTTCACAGTCCACTGACGCGTTGACTGGGCGGATGGTTGCCGAGTTGCCGCGCTGGTTACTTGAGGCAGCTTTAGGAGCTCTTCTTGTGGCCCCAGGAGCTGCCCGCCGTCAGGTGTGAGCTAAGCCGGGTCGCGGGATGATCTGGCATTGCTATTTCCTGCGGCATGTCATCCACAGAAGTGAACTCATCCGGGGGATTGTCACGGGGGAGAGGTAAGGTCAGAATGTCAAACGACACTAATGTCAATGGGAAATTGAGGTGATCCATTTCACCAATCGCGCCGAGACATGGCGTGTGAGGGATTCCTGAGAGCAGAGCTGGATCAGCAGCGGTGGGGTGTTAAAAAGCGCAGGGGCTGAAAGACAAGTGAGGTGCACGATGAACGACCCGGAGTCTCCCCCGGGGCTGATTCTGGTGGGCTTCCCGAAGGTGAGCCGTGCGGGTTTGACCGCAGCACACACGATGGAAACGCCACAAGATGCTCTAGATGTGCACGGCTTGATCGACGCGCTCGGTCCTGGCGAGCATGTCATCGCGGTTTGGGTTGACGGCGCACCCGGCGGTGCGCGGCGCCTCGCGGTTAATCGCGCCCTGTCGCTTCGTCGCGATGTTGCCGTGGTTGAGGTCGGTGGTTCCAGCACTCGGGCGGCAGCGCTCCGCCTTCTTGTCGACGCCTGGGCGGGGTATCGATACGCACTGCCAGTTGCGGCGTTTGTTGACCTCGTGCAGTTCGCGGCAGATTCGGTTCAGACGGTCACCATGATGTCCTCGGTGGCTAGGTTGACCAATCCACAGCCCAATGTGGTTCATCACGCCTGGTCATACCTGCCGTGGTCAGCGTTCACTATCAATGCGAATCAGATCCGGCGTGGGTGCCACCCGCCGTCGGCGGCGCATCAGTTCACCGGTCCTGTGCTTGGGAGTGCCACTCGTGGCGGCGATGATGCTTTGCGCGTCGCGGTGGAGTGGGCCGGTCCGGTGTCATATGTCGCCTCCCCTCCGCCGCAAGCGTCGGTTCGCAGCCGTGGATGGTGGGCTGAAGTCACCGTGCTGCCTGTGCAGCCTGAGCAGATGTTTAGTGCCTGGGTAGATCACCTGATGCTGAGTGCGTGTTTCGGTTGCGGGCGGTGGATACTCCCGCGGTCGTGCCTTTTCTGTGGGCATCAAGACCGCCGGCAAACGTCACGTGCAACGAGTGAACACGAGGTAGGCAGTGACCGGGCAGGCGACCATAACGTGCGATCCGCAGTTGGTGTGTCGGCATGAATCCCCGACAACGCCGAGGCGTTCTGCTCATAGCGGTGGCTGCGCTTGGCGCTATCGCAGTCTTTTTCTCCGTGTTGTCGTTTGTCTCTGGGGTGAACGCCAAAGTGGGTGATGTGGTGACGGTGGTGGCGTTGGAGCGCGATGTGCCGGCGTATCGTCCGGTCCGAGCTGACGACCTCACGTCCGTCGAAGTTCCCCGCCGTTGGTTGCCCGAGAGCGCTTTGACTGACCCAGGGCAGCTCATCGGTTTGGTATCAGCAACGGCACTTCCGGCTGGGACGTACGCCCAACGCGGCATGTTTACGAACCGTCCAGGAGTGCGGTCCGGGTACCGTGAGGTTGCCATTTTGGTGGACGCCGAAACAGGTGTCGCGGGTGAAGTGCGCCCCGGTGATCGTGTCGATGTCATCGCCACTCTCGGTAACTCCGTGAGTAATGCCCGGACGGAAAGCGCGGCATCCCGCGCGGAGGTTTGGGTGACTAACGCCCTCGTGATCAATGTGGGGGTCGCGGAAACAGTAGATCGCGAATCCCCAGCCGGGAGTTTGAGCGAAGGGCAGGCCGTGCCAATCACGTTTGCTTTGCCGGTCTCTGATGCACTTCGGGTTGCCTATGCGGAAAGTTTCGCGGTCAAGGTGCGGTTAGCTTTGCGCGGTGGTGGTGATACCGCACCGATTCCTGCAGATGATCAAGTTTTCACCGAAGGTCCGGTGGCGCAGTCATTACCGGAGCGTTCCCGATGATGCGTGTATTTGTCGCTACCGACAATCCCGCTTTGCGGGAAAGGTTCACGGTGATTCTTCATGAGGCGGGTTTTCAAGTCAGGCATGTCCTCCCGGACGCGGAACGCATCTTGGCTGCCATTAACGATGAGTCTGTTATGGCCTCGGCTGAGCACAAGATTCACGCTGCTCGGGCTCCCGCCGCTGCCTCTCCCGAAGGACCACCCGTTGATGTCCTGGTGATCGATGCGGAGTCGTCGGGGCGGCCAGTTGCCGATGTTCTTCGTCAGATCATCCGTCACGCGCCGTTCGTTGGTGCCGTAGTCATTTCAGGTGATGACCATCATGCCCAAGCCGCGGCGTGGGAGGCGGGAGCCAGGGCAGTACTTTCCCCGCCTTTTGTTGTCGATGATGTTCGAGCGCGAGTAGAAATCGCCGCCGCCTGGGGGCGTACCTTGCGCGCGCACGTCGTGGGGCGCCAGGTGAGCGGGGCAGGTCGCGGCACTTTGGTCACTGTCACCGGGGCAAAAGGGGGCGTCGGAGTCACGGTGGCCAGTGTGGTGCTCAGTGCGGTCACGGTGGCGCCGGGCCGCTCCGTGTGCTTAGTTGATCTTGATGTGCGTGGAGGTGACGTAGCTTTCCACGCCAATGTCACGAGTAGGCATTCGGTGGTGGATCTCGCAGGTGTCGCCGCAGACCGCAGTGGGCGGGGCATTCGTGAAATTGCGGTAGAACATGAAAGCGGCGTCACGCTTATCCTTGCTCCGGAGCAAGTTGAACGTGCTGAGGAGTTCACCGCCGCTGCGGCTCGGGCCGTGGTGAGCGAACTACGCACCCGTTACGACGTGGTGATCGCTGACTGCGGCCACACGTTAGATGACGTCACTGCTGGGGTTATTGAAATGGCCGATGAGACACTTCTCCTGGCAACGGCGGATGTGCCGGCCCTCCGCGCCGCCCGGAAAATCTTGAATAGCTGGGAGCGTCTAGCGATCCGGGGCGATGAACGCGTCAGTTTTGTCCTCAACCGAGTGAGTCGGCGAGTGGAGGTGCAACCAGAGCTCGCAAGTCGCGTGGTGGGCCTGCCAGTACTGGCTCGCTTACCTGCCGCTTACCGGGATCTCGAACCTGTTGGCAACACAGGCGCACTGCTAACGCAACCGCCGGGAGTGTTCTCAGGTCCGATCCGCGAGCTGGCGCGAGCGCTCCGGTTAGTAGCTTCCCCAGCGGATTTCACGGGCAACAGTTCCGGTGCGAAGTCTTTGTCGCGCGCTGAAAGTCAGCGCCGGCCGTATTCTGCTCGGTCATGGAAGACGAGAGCGACCACATCGGACGCCGGGCAAGTCGCGGTGGAGACCCCAGTCATCATTGGTGGTTTGGTCCTGCTCCTGGTGGTGTGTCTGCAAATGCTGACGTGGGGGGTGAGTCATCTCATGGCCCGCCATGCTGCCGCGGAAGCCGCCCGAGTTGCTGTGGTTCAGCTGGATGCAGGTCGAGTCAACGCCGCGGTCGAAGCCGCACTTCCGCCAGGATGGTCCGGGAACGGGCAATTGATAGCGCAGTCGCAGGTCATTCGAGTCACCGTTCAGACGCCTCGTCTTTTGCTGGGGTTCGGGTCACTCGCCGCATCGGCTGAGGCGGCGATTTTGACGGAGCCCCAATGAGCTCCTTGATTCGGAGCCAGTCGCTCGGCCACTCCAAGATCAAAGATCTAGGGTCCATGGCGATTGAATTCGTCGCTGTGTTGCCCTTGCTGACGGTGGTCACCATGATCTGCACGCAAGCTTTCGCAGTGACCGCCGCCGTGACGTCGACTACTCGTGCCGCTCGTGATGCCGCGCGGGCTGCGGCTGCCGGCGAAGACGGTGTAGCCGCCGCTTACCGTGCTCTTCCAGAGTGGGTGCGGGTGAACGAGGTCGAACTTCGAGACGGTGGCGCGTGCTTAGGTATCTGCGCAGACGTACGCGTGGGAGTGCCGCTAGGCATCCCAGGAGTGACTAGTGTCACCCTGGTCACCGTGAACAGATCCGCCGACTTTCCGGTCACGGATGGAAGGAGGCGCTAGATGGCTCTTCGTGATCGAGTCGCTGATTCCCGGTCCGATCAAGCAAACAACGCTATTGCTGACTATCTCACCCGGTTGTTATCGGAGCTTAAGCGTGATGAGTTATCTGGATTGTCTGATGTTCAACGTCGAGTTCGTCTCGAACGTCGGATGGGAGACATCCTTTCTCTAGAAGGGCCGGTGTTGTCGGACGCCGAACGAGCCACGGTGATCCGACAAGTGGTCGATGAGGCGTTGGGTTTCGGTGTGTTAGAGCCATTGCTCGCGGATGAATCCGTCACCGAGATTATGGTGAATGGCCCAGGGGAGGTGTTCGTCGAACGAGGCGGCAAGCTGGAACGTCAAGCCGCAGTATTTACTTCCGATGAACATTTACGACGGACTATTGACCGAATTGTGTCCGGGGTAAATCGCCGGGTTGATGAGTCCAGTCCCATGGTTGATGCCCGGCTCCCCACAGGCGAGCGTGTCAACGTCATCTTGCCCCCATTGGCACTCAATGGACCCACGATGACGATCCGCCGGTTCCCGCAACTGTATTCATTGTCAGAACTCATTGACCTGAAGACGCTCGACCATCGGATGGCAACGATTCTCACCACCCTGGTCCAAAGTCGGTGCTCCGTGGTGGTTTCCGGTGGTACCGGGTCTGGTAAGACAACGCTCCTTAATGCGATGTCCGGGCTTATTGCAGATGGCGAGCGGATTGTCACTATCGAAGATGCCGCCGAGTTACGTTTGCGGCAACAACACGTCGTGCGGTTGGAGGCCCGCCCCGCCAACGTTGAAGGGCGCGGGCAGGTCACGATCCGTGATTTGGTTCGCAACAGTCTCCGTATGCGGCCTGACCGCATCATCGTTGGTGAGGTTCGCGGCGGAGAAACATTAGACATGCTGCAAGCGATGAACACTGGTCACGAAGGCTCCCTCACGACCGTGCACGCGAACTCTACCTCAGATGCATTAGGTCGCTTAGAAGCGTTAGCGACCATGAGCGATCTTTCCTTGCCGGTCGACACCATTCGGGATCAAATTAATACGGCGGTTGATGTGCTCGTCCATATCGCTCGCCTCTCTGACGGGTCGCGCCGGATCACTGAACTCACTGCTCTCACGTCAATCAGGCGGGAGGAGTACCGCACTGAGCCAATTGCCTGGCAGAGTGCTCACTCCTCGGCTTCAGGGGTCGCCGAAGAACTATTTGATTACGCAACGCTGCCTGAGGGGTTGCAGCGCAAAGTTATTGCCGCTGGTGGGTCACGCAGGATCAGTGGTTTCTCGTGAGCTCGCTCATCTTGATGGTTGTCCTCACGGTCTTTGTTCTTGCGCTGGCGGTGGCTGCTGTCGCCGTGCTAGTAGATGCCGCTAATCGTCAGAGCGCTATCCAAGAGCTCACTCGCGGATCGAGTCGTTCCCGGATGCGGCGGATTCAACATCGGATTGGTCTTCGCTTCCGGCGTACTGGATTCGGACGGCGCCTAGCGGATCAGTTAGCTGGTGCTGACATTGCTTTTGACCCCATCGAGTGTGTTGTCGCTGTCAGTGTGGCCGCCGTAACGGTCTTGGTGTTCACTCAAGGGCTTCTCGGGTGGTTGGGATCACTGATCTGCGCCACCGCGGTGGTTTATGGCAGTCACCGCTGGCTAGAGCGACGCCGTCGGCAACGAGTAGAAGCATTTGTCGTGCAGTTGCCAGAGGTTGCTCGAGTGTTAGCCAATGCGGCGTCCGCAGGCTTAGCATTGCGCCGAGGAATCCGGATGGTTGCCGACGAACTCCCCGATCCAGCCCATCGAGAATTTGCAACCGCGAGTAGTCAAATGGACATCGTTGTGCCCTGGGAGGAAGCGCTCGCTGAGTTGGACCGCCGATTGCCGTCCAGGGAGTTGCGAGTGCTACTCCGGACACTCGTGATTCAGAGTCGGGCGGGAGGGGCTCTGGTCTCCGCGTTGGTATCAATCGCCAGCACTCTAGAGCAGCGTCGTGAGCTTCGACGCGAAGTGCGGACCGCCGTGGCGGGTGCGATGTTCAGCGGTTATTTGGTGGCGGGTTTAGGTGTGTGTTCAGTCATTGTGATGAACCTCATCTCCCCTGGGGCTTTAGACGCGCTGGCGGGTAGCGGGATCGGTCGCCTGGTGTTACTTGTGGCGGCAGGTTTTTTTGTGATTGGTTTCGCAGTGATCCGTCGTCTCACCATGGTGGAGGTGTGAGGTGATGGTGTGGGGCACCCCGCTGGCATTAGTGGCATGTGCCGCGCTGGCGTCATGGGGGTGGTATTTAACTCGTAGCGCTCGCGTGGTGGTTGAGCAGATAGCTGAATCACGTCGAGAAACCCGCCCTCCGTTAGTGGCTCGCGTTGTAGACACCCTTGGGCTGCGATTTCAGCGTGCGGTGGTTTCGTGGCATAAACCTCGGCGGTTGGCTCGTCTTGATACCCGCTTGCAGTGTGCGGGTCGCCCAGAAGGCATGACCGCGCTGACGTTCGTCCGCCGGCAGACTGGTTTTACCGTGCTAGGGGCGGTGGCGGGGGTGGTGTTTCTTGCGGCTGGTTATCCCGTAGCAGCAGTTGCGGTGGTGGTGTTTTTCGCCGCGTGGATGGATTTTTGGCTTCGGTTGGTGACGGTGCGCCGGCGAGCAGCGGTCGCGCAGGGGCTTCCAGATTTTCTCGACATTCTCGCGGTCACCGTGGCGGCAGGTCTTGGTCTGCCAGCTGGTTTAGAACGAGTGTCGGCAGCGGATCCAAGCCCGTTAGGCGAGGAGATTCGCGTGGTGCTGGATGATCTGCGATACGGCCGTTCTCGTCGGCAAGCGTTAGAAGGACTAAGAGAACGGATTCCCATTCCGTCGGTCGCCTCATTCGTGACTGCGATGGTGCAAGCAGAAGAACTCGGGACGCCAATCGCTCAGGCGCTCCGAGAGATCTCCATTGAGATCCGTCGGGAGTTCGCGCAAGACGCACGGCGGCGCGCAGCTAAAGCAGGCCCGAAAGTGAGCTTGGCGGTAACGACATTCATTGTGCCTGGGGCGATGCTGCTTATCGTGTCGGCCTTAGTGCTGTCGAATTGGCCGGCCTTTCAGGAGTTATTCGGGTGAGCACCAGACAGCAGGCCACGGAGTGTCATCAGACCACCGAAAGCTCCGTCGCCGATGACGCAATAGAGCTTTCCGTCGCGGACACGGTAGCTGGAGCAGTTCGGGTGGTCTGTGACATTCGGTTGGCGTGCGTGCTCAGTGGTGTTTTCGTTGAAGCGGCACGCGTCACGCCCCGCTGGTGGGTGCTTGTGATGCTCTCGGCAGCGTTGCCATTGTCATACGTTCCGCTACGCCATTGGGATCGGTGGGGGGAACGGATTGGCGCATCCGCGCTGCTGCTTATCGCTGATGCGGTATTCGCTTTGAGTATGCTTGCGGTGCAAAATTTCAGTGACCCCATGGCCGGGTATGCGGGCGCAACTGTTCTTCTAGTAACAATCATCGCTGGTTCTTGGCCGGGGTTTCTTGTCTTAGTGATGCTTTTCGCCGGGTACGCGATCGGGCTATCGATTGGGCAATTAACGGTTTCAGCGGCTTGTGTGGATGTCACCTTGAGTGCGAGTGCGGGGTACGCCGGAGTGGTGATTCGCCGTTTGTTGGTCGATCGTGCGGTGCTACGCGCCAGGTTGGATGCTGCCCGGGTCCAGGCCGCACATGCTGCGGAGCGAGCCCGCTTGGCTCGGGAAATGCACGATTCAGTCGCTAAGACAGTGCACGGGGTGCGTTTGCTGGCGGTGGTTTTGCATCGCCTCCTCGCTAACGAAAGGCACGCCGGTTCAAGCCAAGCCAAAGAGATCATTGATGCCGCTGAGATCGCGCAGCGTGATACCCGAGATCTCATCGCTGACCTTCGAGAGTTTCCTGTCCGTGACCTCTCTGTGGTGGCCACCGAAATTGCCGAAAGGGTGCGTCAGTTCGGTGTGCAGCCCACGATCACTGTGACGGAAAATTTTCCTCATTTCAGCGAAGTGGTGGTGCGCGAACTTGCTAAATGTATGGCTGAGGCAGCAGATAACGTTCTCCAACATTCCGGCGCTAGTCGGTTGCATATTTCTATGACGCTCCCCGCCGGGATGATTGAAGTACGCCTCGCGGATGACGGAGTGGGCTTGCCTTCGATGCTGAATCTCTCCGCCTTACAACGAGCTGGGCACTACGGCCTGGTCGGTATGCGAGAGCGGATGACGGAGGTGGGTGGGGTTGCGTCGTGGGTTTCACATGGCCAAGGAACGGTGGTCATTCTTCAGGTGCCGAGGGTGATTGACCTACGTGACTCAACGTCTGCTGGCAAATCGAGTGTGCTGTCAGCAGCTTCGGTAGGGAAAAGCTGGGGCGAGCGGTTAAGGAGAGTGTAATGAAAGTACTTGTCGTCGATGACAATCCGATCATGATCCGGGGCATGCGGGCATTGTTGACTGAGGTGAGCTCAGTGGTCGAGGTTTTGACTGCCGTGAACGGTCAGGATGCCTTAATAGTCCTTGAGAAATGTCCGGACATTGACGTGGTCTGCCTGGACGTTCGAATGCCGTTGATGGATGGGATTTCTGTGGTGCAGCGCATCGGTGGGCGTTGGCCGGTGATCATGCTGACGCACTCCGATGACCGTGGGGTCATCGAGAAAGCGCTCGATGCGGGCGCTCGCGGGTACTTAGTGCATGGCACATTCGGCGTCCCGGAGTTGACCTCCGCTCTTTTGACATGCCGAGCCGGTGGATTGGTACTTGGTAAAGGCCCGGCTGCGGTGATTCGGGAGCGGACTGTTTCCGGAGGGCCACTGCCCGGGGAGGTGCTGGCTGGCGTGCTGACCGAGCGAGAAGGCCAGATCGCCAACGGGGTGGCCCGTGGCTTATCGAATGCTCAGGTGGGGCGCGAGTTGTTCCTTAGCGAAAAAACAGTAAAAAACAATTTAAATCGAATTTACGCTAAGGTCGGGGTTCGCAGCCGCACAGAACTCGTTGCGGTGTGGCATGGAACCGTCCCTCGTTATAGCAGAACTAAGGAGTGATTCTTGGCGTTCTTAGGTCCATTAGGCCCTAGTTCGTGCACTGTTCAATCCGTAGGTTTTCCGTATTCGGTTGGTCGCGCATCTCGCCGGCCACAATGATAACGGGAGAGACGATGGACTCTTTGACACGCCGTTATATTACGGCCAAAAACTTCTTTTCGGGCCGCTTTTCTAAAACTAAAGAAAAAAACTTATCTGATAGCGGTCAAGCCTCTACTGAATACGCTGGCATTCTTTTTGTCATCGTTGCTATCATTGCCGCTGTTGTAGCGGGCGGCCTCAGTGATATAGGAGATATTTTGGTAAAAAAAATGAAAGAAGCAGTCGAAAAAATTGGCTAAAAAAATAGCCGTCTATCCGGATAGATCTCTCTAATAGAGCGATAAAAATCTCAAGGAGTCATATGAGAGAAATATTCATTGCGCTCGCTTTCATACTTTTGATTTCGGGTTGTTCCGATCAATCTGGAAAATCAAATTCTACTAAGACATTGGCTGATAGCGCACGGAATGAGAGCCAAAATAAGGTTCCTTCGGTGCCTGAAAACTCGAATGGGTCTTATCCCATTCCCGCTCCTTCCCCTACAGGTCAAACACTTCCTGATTTGGGAACTTTAAAAACTGGGTCGTACACCGTGACTTTGAACTCTTTGAGGCGCGTTGGGCCGCAGCTGGGAATTCTCACCGCCACGGTGTATCAACTCGAAGGAGTTCTTGACTTTGACGGGCTGCAAGAGCCTGGGTATGACTATTTAAAGAACGTAGAGAAGAGATTTGAAACTGACGGGACAGTTGATTCAACAGGAGAATTCTCTGCGGTCACCTTAACGGCGCCAGGCAGCTCTCGAATCTATTTGCCGGTACGAGATGAGAACGATCGATGTCTCTGCACTTCCTATCTAGATGTAGAAAACAAAATTCCTACTGGCGTTTTTGTCTATATGACTCTGCCGGAGCAAGCAAGCGCCGTCGACATAACAATAAATGGCGTTGGCCAATTCACTGACGTGAAGATTGCATTATGAATTCATTGCCGACGAGTCTAAGAATTTTTTTATCCCACATCCTTTTCTTGCTAGGCTTTTTTCTTTTCGCTTCACCGGGAACTTCTGCTACTCAACAAGAAAATCCAGGTGTGATCTGGTCTGGTCAGGGTGAAACCATTTTTTCGGTCCAGAGAATAGTGCGAAATAAAAATTCACTTCAGGTTACTGGGTCATTCCAAAAATTCTCTTCAGAAAAGAATTACTTTTCGCGACGTTGGAGCCGCGACAACCTTACTTCTAACTGTCCAGCCTTCAAAGTTATTGACCCGCTGACCCAAAAATTTGGCGGTCCTGCTCGGTTACCAGATGGCAACTGTGCAGTATCCGAGTTGCCGTTCATGCTTAAGGCTGGTCAACAGTTCTCGTTTACGGTAGAGATGGTTGACCCAGGAGGTAGCCGACTGGATGTGGTGTCTTCTCTTGCAGGGGTGGCCTACGGAGTCCCCGTTACGGGTGCTGAATCGCCGTCATCCCAACCGGCGCCGTCCATTGACTACGGCACTTATTCGCTTCGGTGGGTTGATCCAGCGCCAAGGATTCGTGATGAGGGCGCGCGAGTGACGCGTCGCGAGAAGGTGACCATCGACTTAGACAACGATGTGCTTTTTGCCACTGAATCAGCGGCTCTTTCCTCGAAAGCGAAAGCCACTTTGGCTGTTGCTGTCAAAGAACTGCAAGGGCAACCTGGGCGAAAGGTGGCAGTGTCCGGGCACACCGACTCCCGGGGAAGCGCGTCGTTCGGCCAGGACTTATCTGAACGGCGGGCCGAGGCGGTCCGGGCGTACCTCAGTGCCCAACTTGGTTCGGGTTGGCAGTTCGAAGCGCGCGGTTTCGGTGAAGACAAGCCGTTAGTCCCTGAATACGACAAAAACGGGAAAGCCAACCCCGAAGCAATGGCTCTGAATCGACGTGTCGAGCTCGCAGTGCAATGAGCCCGAGACGTCCCGCTTGGCCGCATGAAAAACTCCTTCCCGATCAAGGTCAAGCTGCCGTTGGAGCCATCCCGATCATCACTCTGGTCGTTGCCGCCACCATCATCATCCTCCCGCGCCTAGGGGATGCCGTAGATCAGAAAGCGCAGCAGCACAGCGCCGCTGATGCTGCTGCCCTCGCGGCTGCCACCGCTGGTCGGGATGCTTTGATCAATAAGCTGTTAAGCGATGCCTCCAGTAGTTTCGCCAACAACTCAGCGCTCGTCGCTGCCCGCCGCCACGCCACACAAAATGACGCGGACATAACCGCTTTCTCAAGCCGACCTTTCATTGGCGGGGTCCAATACCGGGTGCGCACCCGTAGTCTCACTCCCATCAATGGGAGCGATCAGCGTGCCGAAGCTGAGGCAGTCGCGGAAGTCTCTTTCCCTGAACCGTGGTGTCACACCAATCTGAGCATCGGCATTCGCGACGGCACCACATGCAGCCCAGCATCAGCAGTAGATACTGACGGATTACTCGCCAATACCCTCACAGTCCGCCTCATCGAATAGCCGGCAAGGTTCTACCCGAATCACGCTCACAGATGGTGAGACGGGTGCCAGGGTGAATGCCCCACAGCGCAAGTGCCCCCACCGGCATTTCCACAGTGACAGAAGCCCGCCACCGCCACCGAGTCATTCCCCACGGGGGAGTCAAACTCGCCACAGCCAACACCACCCCCCGCTTATTCACGACCGCGACGTCAATTGGAAAGCTCATCCCCACCATGTGCACGCTAGGGCAACGAGTGATCCATAACGCGCCGATGATCCCAACGCTCCCTAGGAGGCCGCGACGTCGAGCCGCGGACGTAATAGCCACCGCAGCCGGCGCGACTATTTCTCCATTAACCGTCAAAAAATGCGGACCCGGTCCAAAAATTTGGCTGCCAGGATCACGCGTAATGAGCGCTCGAATAAGTCTCATTCCAAAAATCCACTTTCAGTATTTCTTTGACTACGGAAAGAATTATTTTGATGATTTCAGCACTGTTTTAGCCGAGCGATAAACACCATTGGCTGTAGTTAATGCGAATCATATTGATTCTCGAAAGAATCAAACGGTATAACAATCTTCATGCGAAACCCTTTGCCACCATTGACAGCTTTGTCGGTGCGGCCACTAGCCGTTGCTATCGGCGGACTCTCTGTGGCATCCATCGCTATTGTCGCCGTCATTGTTGCAGTGACTGGCGGGCCACGACCTAAATTCGTGACTGGTGACGACTCTCCGATCACCCCTATAGCTGCAAACTCCGACGCCCCCTCCTCATCAACCACGACCTCCTCTACCGCCACCAGGAGCGCCTCATCTGATCAAATCGTTGCATCAAACATCGCATCCAGCGGCGGGGGTATTTTCACTGGTGGGCTACGCCCAGCAGCGGGGCGTCCCGAAGCTCTAACCTCTACACCAATCCAGGCGAATGGGGCGCCGGCGCCTTCTGCCTCAACGACGGTCAGCACTTCTCCCAAAGACTCAGAACCAGGCCCCGACCCGGACCCAGATCCCAACCCGGACCCAGATCCCAACCCGGACCCAGATCCCAACCCGGACCCAGATCCCAACCCGGACCCAGATCCCAACCCGGACCCAGATCCCAACCCGGACCC
>JBOFBH010000009.1:0-32267 GCA_051645425.1 Actinomycetota bacterium
ACGTGGGCTGTAGCCAGATCTGGCTACAGCCCACGTCTATTCATTGGCTGCTACGGCTAAGGGGTTTCGATATCAAACGAGCAGAACGTCAAGCGTGATGAGCTGTCGAACGCTCCGGAGCCCCAGCCGATACGCTGCCGAGGATCCGGCTGAACAGTCGGTCGCTGCCTGGACTGATCGGAGAGGTGATGCGGGTTCAACTCCTCGGCACTGGATCGGCTGACGGCTGGCCGAACCCATTCTGTGGATGCTCTTCGTGTTCAGCGCAACATGCGACGGGACATTTACGCGCACCAACCAGCGCCCTAGTGGACGATCGTCTTTTGCTGGACTGCGGCCCGGAAACGCCTCGCGCGGCACTGCGTCATCAAGGGAGTTTGCAGTCGTTAAGTCATATTGCTATCACTCGTGATAGCCCTGACCACAGTGCCCCAATGGCATTACTGTCCCGATCGTGGGCGAAAAACGCTGAACCATTCACCGTTATTGGGCCGCCATCTGTGATCGCATCTTGGTCCTCTTGGACGAGTCCCACCGATCAGGTCCGATGGCAAGTGGCGATGCCGGGTGATGTTATTCCCGTAGCGCACTACGAGTTGCGGGTACTAGCAGCAACTCAGGACGACACCGAGGCTGTGATTTACGATGTCACCTGCTCAGACAACACCCGCTTGCTCTACGCACCAAGCATCGTTCCTCTTCCGCAGGGCACAGTAACGGCAACCGCGGGACGTGATTTTGATTTAGTCCTTTTGGCGGTACCGTTCCCGGATCAGGACAACGCACAAGGGAAATCAGGAGAAAACGACGCGCACTCGGTGTTCCCTCAGAATGTCATTCGGTTGGGTGAAGTCGGTGCTGTTACGAAGCGCACTAAAATTATCCCGGTTGACCTTTCTCATCACAGCCCGCCGGACCTTTTGAAAAAAATTGCCAGCTGGGGTGGCCAGGTAGTCGACGACGGACACGCATTCTCCTTGGCGCGCGTTTTCCCTTCGCCAGCCCACACTCCCGCCCAACCCCCCCAGCGGGTAACCACCCCCCCGCTACCGTTGCGCACGTTAATTCTTGGTGGCGCTCGTTCTGGTAAGTCGGCATTCGCCGAACGCCTCCTCGCCGGCGCGAACGTGACCTACGTCGCGACCGGACCACGCTCCCACGATTCAGATCCGGACTGGCAAGCCCGCGTGCAGTCGCACCAAGCTCGCCGACCCGCGCATTGGCGCACGATCGAGACAACCGACATCAACGCTGCCCTCTACGCCGCCGACGGGCCGGTCCTCGTCGATTGCCTCAGTCTGTGGCTTACTGACCTCATGAGCAGATGCGGGGCTTGGCGAGATTCCCCCGGGTGGGTAGATGCTCTCGACTCACACATTGATGCCTTGGTTATCGCATGGCAGGCGACCACCGTCCCAGTGGTCGCTGTATCAAGTGAAGTCGGGAGCGGAGTCATCCCTGGTACGACATCTGGCCGGCTCTTTCGGGATTGGTTAGGGGTCGTTAATACGCGGCTTTCACTTGCTAGTGACCGGGTCCTTCTGGTGATCGCTGGCCGCTACCTTGACCTTTCTGCCCCACCAGCAATCAACACGGACATTGCCAGCACATTGAAAGGTGAACTGTGATCGTCGATATCGCCGCGTTGCGTAGCGCGGTCTCTGGGCGAAACACCACCGCCGAGGAACAAGCCCGAATCCGATGGGATGCTCTGGCGAAACCACCTGGTGCGTTAGGGCGGCTAGAAGAAATCGGGGTGTGGTTGTCAGGAGTTCATGGCGCATGCCCTCCACGACCGCTTCACGATGTGCGGGTGGTGGTGTTCGCTGGGGATCACGGAATCGCTCGGGCTGACGTTTCCGCGTACCCACCGTCGGTGACCTCAGCCATGCTGCGGCTTTTCCTCGCCGGCGAGGCAGCTGTAAACGCGCTAGCGAGAGTCCACGATGCGTCCGTGCGGGTCGTCGATGTGGCTGTTGACGATGATCCCACGGACTTACCTAGTGCAGTGACGGCGCATAAAGTTCGTCGAGCCAGTGAACGTATTGATCACAATGATGCGCTTACCTCCACCGAAGTCCACCAAGCGTTCGCAGCTGGCATAGCTATCGCCGACGAAGAAATTAATGACGGTGCCGATCTGCTGATCGCCGGTGACATGGGCATCGGCAATACCACTGTTGCTGCTGCACTCATCGGGGCAGAACTCGACTTGTCGCCACTCGATGTCGTAGGTACGGGGACCGGCATCGACAACAACGCTTGGGCGCGTAAGGTCGGTGCCCTCCGCGATGCGATGTATCGCGGAGGAAAAACTCACGACCCATTAGCGCTTTTACGCACTATTGGCAGCGCAGACGCCGCAGCAACCACAGGTTTCTTGATTCAAGCAGCGGTTCGAGGCGTACCGGTCCTGCTGGACGGGGTGACGTCTTGCGCGTGCGCGCTGGTTGCCAAGAAAATCGCGCCCCTATCCGTGCAGTGGTGGCTCGCTGGGCACCGGTCAACGGAGCCTGCGCAGCACCGCGCGTTGGTCGCATTACGGCTCGTTCCCCTCCTGGATTTGGAGATGCGGCTCGGCGAAGGCACCGGAGCGTTAACTGCCGTACCGCTGCTTCGGTCAGCACAAGCGACCCTGGCCGAAATGGCACTGTTGACCGATGTCGCCGCTCCTCCAGACCCCACGAACTAAAGCGAGCAGGAATTCCATGCGGAGCGCGATCCAAGATGGGTGGTCGTTAGCGGTCGGTACGCTTACTGTGATTCGCGTTCGCCCACCAACCCAGGTCAATTCATCGGTTGCTAGAGCGGGCATACCGTTAGCCTTAGTAGTCGGCCTGATCCCCGGTGGGATCCTTGCTTGTGTCAGCGCCCTCATGCACCGGGCTCACGCCCCCGCCACTCTCACGGCGGCGCTGGGGATCGGTGCGGTGACCTGGCTTACACGTGGGATCCACGTGGATGGCTTAGCCGACACAGCCGATGGGTTGGCCAGTGGCGGTGATCGCGAACGAGCTCTCGCCGTCATGCGATCGGGCGACACCGGCCCCGCAGGCGCTCTCGCGATTGTGCTGGTGGTTTTCATGCAGGTGACAGCCATCGCCACGCTGCTTACTGCTTATGGGGACTCCGGAGCACTATTAGCGGGGCTCGCAATCGCCGTTTCGCGAGGTGCATTGGCACTGTGTTGCCGCACCGGGGTGCAAGCTGCTCGACCGGATGGGCTGGGGGCTGCCGTCGCCGGGTCAGTGCCAAAGCCACTCGCCTTGATCACTGTGGCCGCCAGCACAGGGCTACTCGCTGCTGGTGGCGCGCTCACTACCATTCCCTGGTGGCAAAGCAGCTGCGCAGCACCATTAGGTGGGATCGCCGCCATGCTGGTCCAAAGCCGATGCGTGCGGCGGTTGGGTGGAGTAACAGGTGATTCTTTAGGCGCTGGAGTGGAACTAGCATCAGTCACTACACTGATCGTGCTATGCCTTGGGTGATTTGACCATCGCGTGACACGTCCATCGTAATCCGGGATTCAAGCGTAATCCGGCAACTGCTCAGCGAGAAGGCACGTCAATGGTCATTCGCGTTCGGCAGGACGGCTTGACACAAAAGGCGGGACAACAACCTGGCACGGTACAGCCCGGCCACGCACATCGAGAACAACTTCAACGCCTGGGCGAACTGAAGCATCCAAAAACGCCAATGCGATCCCGGTACGCAAGGTGGGAGAAAAAGTCCCTGACGTGGTGCGGCCAAGCTCAATTCCGCTTCTGTCATACACCGAACAGCAAGGACGCGGAATTCCCCGCCCTTGCGCGAGTAAACCCCACAATCGTTGTGCTGCACCACGTTCGCGCTCCGCAACCAAGGCTTCCCGACCCCAGAAAACAGGCTTTCCCCACCCCACTGCCCACCCTAAGCGGGCGGCGACCGGGGTGGTGGACGGTGTCAGTTCGTGCCCATGCAGTGCATAGCCCATCTCAGTCCGCAAAGTGTCCCGGGCGCCCAGCCCGGCCGGGCCGCCACCATAGACGCGTGCCGCGTCTATCAGACTGTCCCACAAGGGTTTTATAACGCTGATCGGCGTGACGATCTCATATCCACGTTCACCGGTGTAACCAGTCCGGCAAAGAATAACCGGCTCGGCACGCCACTGGACGTCAGTGAAAGACAGATACTCCATCGTGGGCTTAAGGCCGACAGCTTCCAGCACATCGACGGATCGAGGACCCTGCACGGCCACCACAGCCAAGGTCACACGGCGCACATCAATCTCAGGCGGTGCCGCCGCGACCAGCATTGCGAGCACTTCAGCAACATTCGCCGCGTTCGGTACGAGGAAAACCTCATTCGGGCTGCGTAGATAAACAATCAGGTCATCAACCACCCCTCCCATAGGGTTGCAGCACAATGTGTAGTGCGCTTGCCCAGGGCTTAACGCGGTGAGATCCGCAGTGAAACAACGGTTAACAAAATCAGCTGCACCTCCACCGTGAACCGTCACAGTACCGAGATGACTCACATCAAAAACCCCGACTGACTCCCGAACCGCCAGGTGTTCGGCTACTACCCCTAGTGGATACTCCACCGGCATGGACCAACCACCAAAATCAGCCATCTTTGCGCCAGCTGTCACATGCCAGTCGTGCAGCGGAGAAAGCAGAACGGTCATGTCAAGAACTTAAGCCACGGACCAAAGCGCTGAGATCAGCGTCGCCTAACAAGTCAACCGGTCGCTCAGTCACCCCATGCGCGACATACACGAATGCGGCACCAATGTGATCCAACGGGACACCGTGCAACCGATGCCACGCGAGCCGGTAGACAGCTAACTGGATTGCCCTGGCTGACGCGGACGCTGCTGAGTCAGAAGGCGGTGGCCCTGTTTTCCAGTCAACGATGTCTACTCCACCATCCGGGCGAGCGAAGACGGCATCAACTCGACCACGCACCATCATCGCGTCGATAGGCGTTTCCAAGGGGACTTCAACCGCTATCGCTTGACGGGACGCCCAGGGCGACGCCAGGAATTGTTGGGTCAATTCAGTTAACCCAAGCACACCCGGTGAAGAGTCATCTGCGGCACCTGGCAATTCGTGGATATCAACAAATGCAGCACCACCAAAGTACTGCTCTACCCAAGCGTGAAATGCCGTACCTCGACGAGCCAGCGGAGCTGGCGGCCGAGGCATTGGCCGTCGAACCGCTAAGGCCGCGGATCGCGGATCCTGTTGCCAATTGACCAGTCGTGACGCTGACATGTGGTGCGGTAAGGACACTTCGACCGTCCCCACACCAGACCGGCTTTCAACCCATTGAGTGAGGAGGACATCGACCACGGCATCATCAACACCGGTCAGCTCACCGGCGTTGCCCACCCCAAAAAACGCCTCATCTTCACGTGGCGCGCTCAGGAACCGTCGCACCTGGTGCGCGGCCGCTTCCACTACTGAGCGCCGATCTCCTAAAGGATCATCAGGCCATACCGCTGTCCGCGTGGTCGATGGTGGTTTCTCCACGAACGCCGGATCAGCTGCCGTCACCAACTCGGCGTCAGCTACCTCGATCAAGAACCGGGACGGTATGCGTGGTGTTTTCTGCTCCCCCCATACGTGACCAGTGATCATGAGGTGAGTGCGAGCGCGGGTCCACGCTACATATGCCAGACGGCGTTCTTCAGCGATGAGTTGCTCCCCTGCGGCGCGCTCGAACCCTGCTACTCGACCCAAAAGGCTCTGCTGGTGCGGAGCTTTCCAGTGGATGTCCGGCAAAGCCGCCGCATCTCCTCGCAGCGCCGGTGGCAATGCGCCTAAATCAGCCAGCCACCCTCGTGTAGTGACCTCGGGTGAAACGCCAGCATCGCCGGACGCCCGAGACTTATGGTGTGGAAAACCGCCTTCGACCATTCCCGGAACGGCGACCAGATCCCATTCAAGACCTTTCGCTGCATGGATTGTCAGTACTTGAATAACCTGTTCATCCACCTCAACTTGACCTGGTTCTAGACCTCGCTCCTGCTCGTCAGCTGCCTGCAACCAGGATAGAAATGCCGGCAGGGTGGCATATTCAGCGCTGGCATGAAACCTTGCCGCCACCTCAATAATGGCGTCTAAGTGCGCGCGTGCTTGCGCCCATGAGGCACCGGGCCTACTTGCCAACTCAACATCTAATGCCAAGGCTTGCGCTACGTCAGCAATCAACTCCGGCAACGGCAGTGCCGTCCGGCCACGGACGTCACGAAGTAAGTCCGCCCACCGAGACAGTCGGGATCTCGCTGGAGCTGACAACGCCCGCCCTTGCGCGTCTTGCCAGTCGGTCGGTGGTAAATCATCGATCGCCTCGACTAAGCCAACCGCGCTGCACTCAGCCCACGTCGAGTCCGGCGTTACACGGATCCGGTCCTTGTCAAGGTGGCGAGCCCAGGCACCCAGCACGGTGAGGTCATGCGGGCCTAAACGACACCCCGGCCCGGTTAACAGCCGCATCAAAAGATCACCACGGGTCGGGTCAGCCACCACATGAAGTGCGGCGAGCACATCCGCGACTTCAGGGGTGGACAGCAAACCCCCCACCCCCACCACTTGGTACGGCAAACCGCGCCGCAGTAATGCGGCCTCAATTTCGGGGAACTGCGCCCGCCGCCGGCACAAAACTGCCGCGCTACACCCAGGGATGGGCACCCCGTTGTTCAACCAATGCTCGGCGAGCCATTCAACGACCGCGTCCGCTTCCTGTTCGGCAGACGGCTGAACCGCCACCCTCACCACACCTGGTCCAGCCCCCGAACGGGTAGCAAGGGGCCGCACTTCAATGGCCGTATCCACCCCTAACGGAGCCGCCACCCTGTTTGCGGCGTCAAGGATCGCCCGATCATTACGCCAGCTTGTCGACAAATGCCGCAGCAACGGCAGAGCACCATCAGGGGACACGAAATCACGGACGAAAGCCGAGAGCACATCCGACCCAGCACCCCGCCAGCCGTAGATCGCCTGGTGCGGGTCACCTACTGCGGTCACAGAATGACCAGCGCCAAATAGCCTGCGCAACATCACGACTTGGGCGTGACTAGTGTCCTGAAACTCATCAAGTAGAACAGACCGGAACTGCTGCCGCTCTGACTCAACGACAGGCGGCGCCTCCTGCCCAAGGCGAGCCGCTAGCACCACTTGATCACCGAAATCAAGCGCGTGCTGCCCGCGCTTGCGATGCTGATATTCACGGACAATGGGGATGATTTGGCGGCGCGCGGCCCATTGCCCTAGCAACGCTGTGACCGCTGCATAACGGCGACTAGTACTACCAATTCCGCGCGGGTGATCTGACTCGGATTCCTTATACGGCAACGCTTCGACGGTCGCGAGTAACTCCGCGAGGTAGTCGTCTAAATCACTGAGGTCTACCAAGTGTTCGGCGACCGCTGCAGCTAAGGTCAGCACCGCTTGAGTCACCGTGCTGGGCGCTGATGTCACCGCATCCATGTCCCCAGGCCAACGCTCTACTACTGAGGTTGCCAACTGCCAACACGCCGCTTCGGTTAAAAGACGGGCTTCAGGTTCAATACCTAACCGCAAACCGTGCTCTCGCACTAACCGCCCAGCGAAAGCGTGGTACGTCGAGACGGTGACTGTGGCGCTGCCGTCCGGTGGATGCCACACCCCAGCACGCTGAGCAGCACGTAACCGACCACGGATGCGTTCTGCTAGTTCGCCTGCGGCCTTTCGAGTGAACGTCAACCCAAGGACTTCCTCCGGGGCGACTCCCCCCGACACCACCGACCACACCACGCGAGATGCCATTGTCTCGGTCTTTCCAGAACCGGCTCCCGCAATCACCAACAATGGCACCGGAGGAGCTTCGATCACCGCTACCTGTTCCGCGGTAGGAATCGGACGCCCCAGGGCCCGAGCGAGTGAAACCGCGGAGACACTCATGGCGGACTCACCAGTCATGGCGACACCACCCGCCTGCCTTCCGGACGGGCAGGGCAGGACGTCCGGACTGGGCAACGGTCACACGTCTCATTGACTGCTGCGGTAAAAGACGCATCACTCATGCCTGTGGCGACCCTTGCAATCAGTTCTCTCGCCCATCCGCCACCTTCGGAAAGAGACGGCTGCACATGCACCCGGGGAGTCTTACTTGGGGTGCCTAACTGAATTAACTCCGCGCCCGCCGGGATCCCGTCAGTGATATCCGCGAAAGCCCCAGCCTGAACCGCAAGTTGATACGCCCCCAATTGAGGATGCTCCGTCACTGTTGCCATAGGAATAGCGGTGCCACCTGTTTTGAGATCGATGACATACAGCCCATGCTCATCGCGTTCCACGCGATCTGCTCGACCCACCACCCGGACTACCGACGAATTCACAGCGCCAAGCTGCCTAGCTGGTATCAGCAAGCCTTCAGGCGGAATGGTGATGTCAATAGGAAGCTCTGTCCCTATTAGTTCACGAGTCCGGGACGCAAGGTAGGTAGCCAATTTGGCCGTGATGCGTTCTGCCCGGGCGCGCCCCACATCCCCCACCCAGCCTGGCCCCCACCCTAAGACCGTCCACCGACGGTGCAATTCCGCTCGTAGTTCGGTTAGTGTTCCGGTTGGAAACTCCGCAGCCAGCGCATGAATGAGAACTCCCAGGCCTTGTTGCGGGGAATCACCACTGCGCCCGCCAGAACGTTGCAGTAACCATCGCAAAGCACACCGATCAAATTCTTCGATGGCCGAGGGTGAGACCTGAAGGGCACCTTGAGTATGCAGTGGCTGAGCGTCACTGATGGGGGCTAGCCCAGACCAGTCATCCGGATGCGCACCTGGTACTCCTGCTTGTGCTAGCCGAGCAAGCTGACTGGCCGCGGCGGTTGCGGTTGGCGGCGGTGTAGCCGGATTCGTTAACTGCTGCCTTAGGCGAGCGATAACACCAGCAAGCGACAACGGTAGTGGCATTGGGGTAAGCGCCCGAATGCCGTCAGTGGCCTCCACGTGAGGGCTACCGACAGAACTGATTCCAGAAGGGTCGAGGAGATCAAGGAAAGGAGAAGGTTGTTGATCCTCATCACGAACCGCCGTGACGATTAAAAGGCAACGTGCGCGACTAATAGCGACATGAAACAAGCGGGTTTCCTCATCACGAACCGCAGCACGTCTACTTCGAGCCAACTCAGCTGGGCCGGTGGCATGACGACCCATCAGCACATCGACGAGATAATCGGCACCCAGCAGCGAACCTCGTGGCCGCAGATCAGGCCAGTTGCCATCTTGAACGCTTGCCACGATCACCACGGACCATTGCTGCCCCACTGCCGATGCCGGGGTGAGGACAGTCACCGCCCCGCCGCTATTCCCTTGCGCTGCCAGGGAATCCCCGGGAAGTTCTTGGGCTTGCACATAATCTAGAAACTGCCTCGGACCAGCCGACGGCAACCGATCCGCAAAACGAGCTGCCGCATCAAAGAGTGCAACCACAGCATCTAAGTCCCGATCCGCCCGTGCCCCGCTTGGCCCACCCCGAAGCGCAGCGTGACACCAAGGCTCTGCTAAACCAGCTGCCGACCACAAAGCCCACAGGACATCTTCAGCATGTGGCGTCTGACTCCCCGCAAACAAAGCGACCCCCGCTGCTACTACCCGAGCTACCCGGCGAGCTGGGGCCGCCAGGCGAGTATCAACGACGCTCAATAAAGCGGGATCAAGCAATGCTCGCATGATCAAAATATCTGCGGGCCGCTCACCACCCCCGTCGCGCTCAGCAAAAATTAATGCTCGACGAAGATTTCGTAACGTCAAGGCATCTGCGCCACCTAACGGTGACGCGAGGAGCGCAACGGCATGTTCAGCCAATGAATCTTCGGTGGCGTCATCTACGCTGCATCGCTGCCCATGATGTCCGACAGCGCCGAGAACGAATTCAAAAGCGCTGAGTAACGGCGTGACGGAAGGTTGCTCACGAAGCGGCAGATCAGTCATTGATACATGGACTGGCACTCCTGCGAGGAGTAGTCCTTGTCGCAACCGGGCAGCTGCTGCCCCACTTCGCACAATGACGGCAAGCTCAGACCAAGGCACCTCATGCATGAGATGTTGGCGTCGTAATGCCTCAGCGATCACCGCCTCCTCGTGCGCGGTGGATCGCATCACGTGAATGCGGATTTCACCAGGTGACATCGTGGGAGCAGGTGTAGGCACGCGATGTCGAACACCCAGCCTCGCACCAATTTTTGCTGCCACAGCATTGATCCCTGCCCCCAGCTCGGATCCATACCGCCAAGCGGTCTTTAACCGCACAGTGGTGACCGGCACTTCCTCAGATGTCGAGTTAGCTACCCATGACATCGACCGCCCTGCACCACCACAGTGCATAGAGCTCGCCCAAACCGTGGGTGCGTCGTCAAGCAACGCCAACGGGTCAGCACCGCGGAACCCCAACGTGGTGACATCCGCGTCACCTACCAGCAAAATATTTGGACTTCCCCCGCGCACCAGGTGAACAAGCTCAGCTATAGCTGGAGTTGCCTCCTGGGCATCGTCCATAGCTATAAACCGGATTTGCTCACGAGTCTGATTGAGGAGAAAGTCATCGGCACGCAGAGACTCAACCGCGGCACTGACAATAGCCGCCGGATCGTAACCGCCTGGTGACCCAAGCGCCGTCACGTTGAGATACTCATCAAAAACTTGGGCGCCACATACCCATTCAGGACGGTCATGCTGGCGTCCAAGTTCAGCGAGCTCAGGAGGAAAGATCCCACGTTCAATCGCACGCATCAGCAGATCGCGCAGCTCAGTACGAAAACCTCGCGTTGGAAGCGCAGGCTGAAGGTGCGCCGGCCACTGCGGGGCCGCGCCCACTCCAGCGATATGCCCGGCTAACAAATCGCGCAAGATAACATCTTGCTCCGGCCCGGTAATAAGCCGAGGCGAAGGGCCATCAGCGCGAGCCGCAGCAAGCCGCAGGATGCTAAAAGCAAAAGCCTGCGGAGTGCGAACTAGTGGTGTGGTCAGCGTGCGAGAAAGCCTGCCTGTGAGACGGTCTCGAAGCCGAGCCGCAGCAGGCCGGGTCGGGGTTAAGACTAAGACCTGGGCTGGGTCTAATCCCTCATCAACCCGAGACACCACCGATTCGATAAGTACTGTCGTTTTCCCTGTACCTGGCGCGCCGATCACTCGAATGGGACTCCCCCGGTGCCGAACTGCTGCCTGCTGCGCGTCATCCAATTGGAGAATCTGCGACGCCAAGCGAGGACGGCGCACACGAAGCTTCATATCAGACAAATCACCTTGTTGATTTGACATCACACCCGCAACAGTCGCTCCACGAGAGACGCGCAACGGAGAAAACACCACGACTCGATCTCATCACAGAGCACCGACATCCCCGGACCATTTCGCCTTCGGCATGTCGACCCGAGCATCTCGGATAGCCGTCCCCTCAACCTGCCAGTGACTCATGGCCTGGGCGCGTAGACGCGCTGGGATGGTTCCATCCGAGCGGACCACCCGCCACCACGGGACGCTGCCCCCTTCAGTGGCAAGAACCGTTCCCACCTGACGAGGCCCACCAGTACCAAGATACTCAGCCACGTCGCCATACGTCAGGACTCGACTGGCCGGGATTCGTGCTACAAGATCAAGAACAGCTTCTGCGAAGCTTGTCCTAGCCCGGGTCAATTTAAGGTCGTCATTATTACTCAAGGGATCATCCTCATTACTCAAGGGATCATCCTCTTTACGCTCAGATGATAGTGCTCCCGCTTGTTAGTAATGCCTGCGCCGTACCAGAGATCGCGTGTCAAACTTCTCTTATGTCTGTGAAATTATTGCCGAGCCGTTCAGGATCCTCGATTTCAGCCGAGCCCCCGCGTTGCCTAGCTCACCCCGCTGCCCACCCGCGCCCTCACCTGTACCTACTTCGTGCGCTCATCTCAACGGGGTTGCTTATATTTGCAGCCGGATGCAGCGTGGCAGAGGACGCTGCGAATGACGCGGTGAGCAAAGCGGCTAGCGAAGCCACCGACTCAGTGAAAGACGCCGCCGCCGACACCGTCCGGCAACAGATTTGCGACTTAACTGCTTCCGGTCAAGCGCTTGCCGACGGCACGGTCAGCGACGCCGGCAAAAAAGCCGCCGCCGAATTCACTGAAGTCGCCGATCGAATCAACATGCCTTCGGACATTGTGAACCCTCTTCGCACCATCGCTGAAGGCAGCGAAGCCGACGCTCGTAAAGCGATCAACGACCTCAAGGCCGCTTGCGGATGACCGCCTCTGACGTGGGCAACGGTGAGAGAGCTGACCGGCTTTCCCACTCGTCAAAAGAAAGATTCCATAAGGTATAGCCGTTGGCGTTCTCCATCTCACGTTCACCGCCGACGTAGTTCACCACGTCACCTACCTGAGATAAGCCATAGAACCACTCGGCCTGCTTTGTGCTCATCCCCGTGCAGCCATGGCTGACGTTAGCTCGGCCTTGCGAGTCAACTGACCAAGGTGCGGCGTGAATAAATTCACCTGACCATGTCAAACGCATCGCATACTTTACGTCGAGATCGTAATATTCGGGGTCTTCTCTGGAAACACCAGTAGTCTCAGCATTCATCCGACGTTCTGGTTCTTGGGAGAGAAGAATTTTGACCCCATTGCGGGTCCTAAAGTTTTCTTTACCGGTGGTAATGGGAATGGTTCGAAGTAAGGACCCATTACGTCGTACCGACATGGTGTGCTGAGCAATATCGACAGTACTGACCATCGCGTCACCGATTTCAAAAGTCGCTGAATCGTCGCGATCAACCCAGAGACCCGGCCGAGTTTCCACTCCCGAAAGATCCGCTTGGACTGAAACTTTTGTTCCCGGCGCCCAATACTCCTCTGGCCGCCACATAACTTGACGAGCATCAAGCCACCCCCAAGAACCCTTAACCTCCGGCACGGTGGTGACGGAGAGCCGACGCTCTACGTCATCTTGGCGATTCTCATCAACGGAGGATACAAACTGAACTACTACCGGCATTCCAACCCCCACTACACCATCGCCAGCGGGCATGAGGTCATATCCGGCGGTGTCTTTAGGTTTAAGAGTGCGCCAAACAGCCTCTGAAGTAACTGCTTGATCCTTGGCATAGGTCGCCGTCGCCGTGACGGTGTAAGAGGTATTTCCTACCAGGTTGCCAGAGCTTTGCCACTGTCGGCGGGGAGTATCAAAGGCTCCGCCGACCGGGTTTCCTTCGAGGTCAGTCACATTTACCGCGCTCAAAACACCATCGGTGACTGTCACCGTGATGGGCTGGTCTAAACGAACGTCCTGCGCCCCGTTTTTAGGAGAGAACTGAACACTTGGTGATGCTCTTGCCGAGGAGGTCACCGACGAAATAGAAGATGGTTCTTTCGTCGATGCATTACTAGACTGGCACCCACTTGCCAGAGTGGCAAAGAGCACGAAGATGAGGCCGACACCCCATTTATCTCCCCCTAGCCAACCAGTCATGATGTCGCCAACTTTCATTTTGCGCCGCTTCTTAACAGAAGATTCGCCCCACTCTGATTGTCCAGTTAGCATTAACCGTAAGTTTTTACGAGTACTAGAATACTTTGTTCGCTCAAGATTCTTATGCACACCTTAAAGATGTCTAATGGGGGACCAAAAGTTGCATAAGGAACTTCGTTAATGCGCGTGCGCTCCACGCCAGTATTCGAAAACCCAACCAATCAGAGCGAAAGAACCGAGTAGTAGCCCAATAAGAACAAGCCACCAACCAACCGCTAAGCCCACGAAAATGACCGCGGCAGAGGCTGCCAAAGGAAGCGGCCACCAGCTATGCGGACTAAAAAATCCATACTCCCCCGCTGCGGACTCAATTGGAGCAGATGGGTCATCTTCGGGCCTGGGGTCTATATGGCGGGAAGTGAACCATAAGTACCACCCCACCATGAGCGCTAAGCCGCCGGTGAGGAAAAGGGAGATCGAGCCTACTGGTTCATCCCAATCGGTGAGAATCCCGTAGATCACCGCAATAGGAACGAAAAAGAAAGTCCCCGCGCCGAAAAGCCAACTTTCAACTTTCATGGCCGCTCCCTGTCGCCGTTTTCCTGGGAAACATCCCTACTAGGGGGGGTGCGGTTGTTACTGAGATCGGGCTCACCTAAAAGCTCATCCAAGATGTTCTTATCAGCAGTGGGGGCATCAGCTGCCATAACTTCCGGATGATTGAGATCAAAAGCTGGCCGCTCAGATCGAATACGAGGGATGGTGACGAAATTGTGCCGAGGAGGTGGGCAGGACGTGGCCCATTCAAGAGAAGCGCCATAGCCCCATGGATCATTCACTTCAATACGAGGAGCGGTACGCCATGTCTTCCAGACGTTGTAAAGGAAAGGCAGTGTAGAAGCGCCTAACAAAAATGATCCGACGGTGGACAACTGATTTTCCCAAGTGAATCCTTCGCCGGGCAAGTACGTCGCATAGCGCCGCGGAAACCCTTCGACACCCAACCAATGCTGAATAAGGAAGGTGGCGTGAAATCCGATGAAGAGCATCCAAAAGTGAATTTTTCCTAGACGTTCGTCAAGCATCCGGCCCGTAAATTTAGGCCACCAAAAATAAAACCCAGCAAACATTGCAAAAACGACTGTCCCAAAAACCACATAATGGAAATGCGCTACCACAAAATAAGAATCGGATAGATGGAAATCGAGCGGTGGGCTAGACAGAATGATCCCCGTCAAGCCACCGAAAAGAAATGTGACCAGGAAACCAATAGACCAGAGCATGGGTGTTTCAAACGTCAAATGACCCCGCCACATCGTGCCAATCCAGTTGAAAAATTTAAGCCCGGTCGGCACGGCGATCAGCATGGTCATAAATGCGAAGAACGGAAGAAGAACTTGACCAGTGACATACATGTGGTGCGCCCATACCGCCACCGAAAGTGCCGCGATACCGATGACTGCAAAAACCATACTTTTATAACCAAAGAGCGGTTTCCGACTAAAAACAGGGATAACTTCACTAATAATTCCGAAGAATGGCAAAGCGATGATGTAAACCTCGGGGTGACCAAAAAACCAAAAGAGATGTTGCCATAAAATGGCACCACCATTCTCGGCGTCAAAAACCTGTGATCCTAGTTGCCGATCTGACCCTAATACTAAAAGCGCAGCCGCTAATACTGGGAAAGCCATTAATACCAATACGCTGGTAATGAGAACTGTCCAGCTAAACATCGAAAGCCGGAACATGGTCAAACCGGGCGCGCGCATACAAATGATAGTGGTGATGAAGTTAACCGCGCCCAGAATGGTGCCAAAACCGCCCAGCGCCAAACCAAAAATCCACAAGTCCGCACCAAGGCCTGGAGAGTATGCCTGCGTGGAGAGCGGCGCGTAGGCAAACCAACCGAAAGCAGCAGCACCTTGCGGGGTGAAAAACCCAGCACTGGCGATCAAGCCACCGAACAAGTACAGCCAGTAAGCAAACATGTTAAGCCGCGGGAAAGCAACATCGGGAGCCCCGATTTGCAATGGCATCAATGCATTCGCGAATCCAGCAAAAAGAGGGGTAGCGAATAAAAGCAACATGATGGTGCCATGCATGGTGAAAAGCTGGTTATATTCTTCTGGGTTATTGACGACCTGCAAACCGGGAGCAAATAGCTCAGCTCGAATGAGCAAGGCCATTAGCCCGCCAACAAGAAAAAAGAAGAATGATGTAATGAAGTAAAGATTCCCGATTACTTTGTGATCAGTACTGGTGATCCACTTAACGACGGTCTGGCCTAGCGTTTTCCTCTTTGTTTCAGACCACTCAGCCTCTCGGTAAACCGCGTTCATCGCCCGCTCCCCAGTACTGGAATTTTAGCTCGCTCGCCTGGCTCTAGATCTTCTTGATTAAGCGAATCTGGCAAGATCCCTGATTGCCCACGACGCTTCAGGTCAGCAATATACTGATCAAACTCCAGGCGGGGCACAACCTTTACCTGGAAAATCATTTGTGAGTGATATGCGCCGCATAACTCGGCGCACTTACCTGCAAAGGTGCCCTGAACCGTTGGAGTCACTTCAAAAGTATTAACTCGCCCAGCGATCATGTCTGTCTTACGCAAAAAGGCTGGAACCCAAAAAGAATGGTTGACATCTCGTGCGGTGAGAACAAATTGAACTTTTTCGTTAACTGGCAAATACAGTGTAGGAATTTGGTCTTGAGCGACATCGCGTGCTGTGACCGGTACCTGTTCTGTTGATTCGTACACATCTTCACTTAAGTAATTGAAGTCCCAAGCCCAGCGTTTTCCCGCAACGTTAATGATGTTGACATTCTTCAACTCAGACCCTTGCGAGACTTGAGTCAGGACCGCTTGGTCCCGTGCGGTGAAATAAAATAGAACACCGACCATGAACAGAGGAACAACCGTATAAAGAATTTCAATCGGAACGTTGTACCTCAATTGCACAGGTAAACCCACATCGGTTTTGCGTTTCCGGTAGGCGACAACACACCATGCCACTAAACCCCAGACCAACACTCCTACGAGCAGCGCCGCGATCCACGAACCATTCCATAAAGATGTAATGCGGTCCGCGTCTGTGGTTACACCTTTGGGGAGGAATCCTCGTTCCAGGGTCGAGGAACAGCCACTGAGAGCGGCCACGATGAGCACACCGAGAACCACTCGTTTGGGCACCGTACGCTTTTCCAGCACCATGCACCTTTCGAGCCAGATCGTCGCAGTGACGGCGCATCCGTCCGCGGGTTTGTGTTCATCTCACAAGCAAGGCGAGCACTTCCTCAAAATACCGCAGCTGTTACAGCCAAGTTGAGGGGGCTATTAGCCTGAAGAGGTGTCGTCCCCAAATCGAGCGGCTCCCACCGAACCGGAAAGCCCACCTCAAATCCGGCTTCTCGATGCTGCAACCGAGCCGCTCTCTCCCGTCGCCCGCGCTGCTTGGCTGGCCGCAATGGACGACGGATGGGCAGATCCGCGTCGCCTCTACCTGGATGCTCGGCGGGCGCGAACACTGTGGGATGAGGCGCGCCAAATAGTTGCCGATATTATCGGAGTTCTTCCAATCGAAGTCTCGTTTCCCTCTTCCGGCACAACCGCCCGTCAACTTGGCCTTCATGGCCTCCTGCACGGGCGCCGCCGTATCGGTAAGGGACTGATACTTAGCCGCGTTGAACATTCCGCTTTTCTCAGCACCGCGCAGTGGTACCAACGCCACGCAGATCGAAGTCAGCCTGGTGACAAGCAGCTAATTGATGTTGATTCCACTGGCCAAGTAGACGTCACAACAATGGCCAGCGCGGTCCATCAAACCGGGACCGCCGCACTCTGTATCCAAGCCGCGAACGGCGAAGTCGGTACCACGCAACCGATTCTCACCGTGGCCGAGCTCGCTCGCGAATCTGGCGTGCCATTACTAGTTGACTATGGCTCGGTCATTGGTCGAAGCGCACTCCCCCGAGAAAGCGACAACACTGCACCAGTGGGAGATGTTCTGGTAGGAGACGCCCGCTCCTGGGCAGGGCCGCCAGGAGTCGGGCTCCTTATCGTCAGGAACAAAGTTCGATGGCGTTACCCTGGCCCCCCTGCTGAACATGAATGGGGCCGTTTACCCGAAGAACCAAATATTCCTCAAGTCATCTCAGCCGCCGCAGCGCTCCAAGACGCTGAACGTCACCGTGGAGAACGATCCCGGCTGGCTTGGCAACTCATTGATGAGCTACGCACTGCATTGGTTGGCCTCCCTGATGTTGATGTTGTTGGGCATCCAACCAACCGTCTCCCGCACATCATGACGGCATCTTTTTTATATGTGGACGGCGAAGCGCTAGTAACAGAGCTCAGTCGATTAGGTTTTGCGGTTGCTTCTGGCTCAGCGTGCACCGCCAGTACGGTGGAACCGTCACATGTTCTTGCCGCCATGGGTGCACTGACCCACGGCAACATCCGGATTACTTTGCCACTCACACCCGTGGTCGAAGATGTGCACGCACTCATCGCGACACTTCCCGGTGTAATCGAAAAGTTACGCGCAGATCTGGACTTCGCTCCATGACGTCCGGCGCATCATTAAAGATCAATGCTCAAGGACTGCGCTGCCCAATGCCGGTTCTTCTTCTAGCGCGGGCCGCCAAAGGGCAAACAACAGGAACCGTTATCGATGTTGTTGTCACTGATCCTGCCGCTGAACATGACATCCCGGCATGGTGTCGCATGCGTGGCCATGCCTGGATTGGAATCATCGGCAAAGAACCATTGACGATGCGCGTGCAATTACGCGACAGCGCCGAACGCACCGGAATCTAAGCACGCGCCGAGGTCGGCCTGAGAGACCACCCCTCATCTGCTGGGCGCAATGTCTGCCAGTGAGCATCACGAGCTGCGCATGCCGCAAAAACCGGAACGATCAATGATGGACTATGCAAGTGTCCTGCCAAGATTGCGGACCGAATCTCATCTAAGGGAAACCAGTGCACGGACAGGTCCATTTCTTCATCGACGCGCTGATGCCGCTCCTCTAATGGCACGTCCGTAAGATCACGGGCGAGATAACACCGAAAAGCCTCAGACGACCCACCCGGCGACAACACCCAATCAATCAGGGTGTGCCATGTAGTCGCACGAAGGTCTGCTTCCTCAGCAAGTTCACGTTGCGCTGCTTGGTGGGCGGATTCCCCGGATACGTCTAGCAAACCTGCTGGTAATTCCCACATGCGCAACTGAACTGGATGCCGATACTGACAGATCAGTGGCACCCGACCATGGGCATCTAGTGCTAGCACACCGACAGCACCAGGGTGGTCAATGACCTCCCTGGTCACCAAACCCGCACGGCCAAGGTCCACATTATCTCGCCGAACATTCCACACCGCACCAGAAAAGACCACCGTCGAACTGGTGACCGGCCGCTGAAGACTGACATCAATGAGTTCCACTGAATCGGAGGAAAAAGCTTCGGTCACGCGGGTGCCACCATAGGGTCTACTGGCCTGATAGGACGCTCCACTTCAACCAGTCGCCCTGCTCGCTGAGCAGCTAAAGCAGCCTCGATCAGTCCAACAAACAGTGGGTGCGCTTTATTAGGTCGGGAAAGAAATTCTGGATGAGCTTGCGTAGCAACGTAGTAGGGGTGAACGTCTGATGGGAGCTCGACGAACTCCACCAATGTGCCGTCAGGTGAAGTCCCAGAAAACACCAGCCCGACTTCAGAGAGCTGTTCTCGATAAACATTGTTGACTTCGTAACGATGTCTATGCCGTTCTAGCACTTCAGTGGCGCCGTAGGCGGTTGCCACGACAGACCCAGCAGTTAAGTGCGCCGGATAGCTGCCTAAGCGCATGGTGCCACCTAAATCCCCACCCTCGGCGACAAACACTTCCTGCTCTTTCATGGTGGCGATCACCGGATAAGCGGTCTCCGCATCAAATTCTGTCGACGACGCCTGCGGCATACCAGCAACATTTCGCGCGTATTCGATCACCATGCATTGCAAGCCAAGGCAAAGCCCAAGAGTCGGAATTTTCCGTTCCCGCGACCATCGCAGCGCCCCCAGTTTTCCTTCGATGCCGCGTACCCCAAAACCTCCCGGCACACAAATTGCATCAACACCTGCTAGAGAGCGGGCTGCCCCGTCAGGAGTCACGCAGTCATCAGATGCGACCCATCTCAGACGAACTCGTGAATTGTGATGAAAACCACCAGCTCGAAGAGCTTCGGTGACTGATAAATATGCGTCCGGCAGGTTGATGTATTTCCCTACTAGGGCCACCTCAACCTCATGCTCAGGCTCATGAACTCGATGAAGTAGCTCCCCCCATGGACGCCAGTCCACATCACGGAACGCCAGACCTAATCGGCGCACCACGTAGGCATCAATGCCCTCGTCATGGAGCACTTTAGGAATGTCATAAATAGATGGCGCGTCAACTGCATTAGCGACTGCATCCTCGTCTACATCACACATCAAAGAGATCTTCCGTTTAATTTCCACCGGAATGGGACGATCGCTACGACAGACCAACGCGTCCGGTTGAATACCTACTTGTCGCAACGCCGCGACTGAGTGCTGGGTAGGTTTAGTCTTCAACTCACCTGACGGCGCGAGATATGGCACGAGCGACACATGTAGAAAGAACACGTGATCACGGCCCACGTCGTGACGCACTTGCCGTGCTGCTTCCAAGAACGGCAAAGACTCGATGTCACCAACAGTGCCACCGATTTCGGTAATGACGACATCAACGTCTTGCGTTGCTTGAGCGCGAATACGAGATTTAATCTCATTGGTGATATGCGGGATGACCTGCACGGTATCGCCAAGATATGCGCCACGCCGCTCCTTAGCGATCACTGAGCTATACACCTGGCCGGTGGTCACATTGGCACCTGCTGTAAGCGGCGTGTCTAAAAAGCGCTCGTAATGCCCGACATCAAGATCAGTTTCTGCGCCGTCGTAAGTGACAAAGACCTCACCGTGCTGAAACGGATTCATCGTGCCGGGATCAACGTTGAGGTAAGGATCGAGTTTTTGCATTGTGACGCGGATCCCACGCGACCTTAATAAAAGTCCTAAGCTTGACGCCGTTAAACCCTTCCCGAGGGAAGAAGCAACGCCTCCAGTAACAAAAATATGCTTCGCGATCGCCACGGACTTCGACTTTACTCGGTCCTGCTCACCTGGTCGTACACGAGGAGGACCGCAGCCACCGCCATCGCGTCATCGGGGAGTTGCGCACCACGGGCACGCGCCCGCGCCGCCCAGTGAGCAAGCCGGATTGGATCAGCGAGCAACATGCGGATAGCGTCCGCGAAAGCATCAACTTCACCGAACGGAACAAGCGCAGCAGCGTCTCCGGTAACAGCTCTTGTCCCCCCTACATCAGTGGCGACCACTGGCACGCCAGCCTGCAAAGCTTGCTGAATACCAACCGGCTGCCCCTCCCAGGCCGCTGTCGACACCATCACATCAGCGGCAGCAAGTAACTCCGGGATGTCATTTCGCCATCCGAGTAAGCGAACAGGAAGGCACTCTTGTGCAATACGTTGATCAAGAGTGGTCCGCAACGGCCCATCACCGGCTACCGCAATCACCAGGTTCGGCAGATCTCGTAATTTGCTCGCCACGTCCAACAACATGGGTAAACCCTTTTGGTGTGCTAGGCGGGCAATGCACAAGACCAACGGGCCATCAGCCTTTAAATGCTGTCGGGTTATTTGTGTGATGTCTTCCGCAGTTCCCTTCACCTGACTTGGTCTAGGCGCGGCCACTACCGCCACACGAACATCTTTTGCACCACACAGACGAGCTCGCTGGCATAGATCTTCGGAAACGCCGAGGACTACATCCGCACCGCGGGCCACGATCCACTCAAGGACTGCATAAATCGCATGAGCCGCTCGACTGCCTTGCGGTCCGTTATGCATTGTGACGATGACTGGCCGACGTTGTCGAGTGAACCGGGCAGCAAGAACCGCGAACGCACCAGCACGAACTCCATGGGCGTGCACCACGTTCGCTGACTTGGTCAAGGCGACGAGCGCTCGGATGACGCCGACGGCACGCCAAGGTTGAGGAACGGCACCGATCTGGACGGATACAACTCGGGAAAAGGCAGCTGCCCCTGATGGAAGGGTTCCGTCTGGTGCGGCAGTCACCACGTCATATCCCTGGGAAGTCAACGCCTCGGCGAGAGCACAAACATGACGGACCGTTCCGCCTGAAGCGACGCCAAGCACAAAAAGAACCCGCTGCTTTTGAGGAGTCATGATTGACTCACGGCGGTTTCATTTGATGCATTCTCGTCCCATGCGCGTCCGGCTATGAATCCCCGAAGAAGGCGCCAAGATGAACGGTCCACCGTGAGAAGCCCTAGCACAAAGACGCCAAGCACGGCGGTGGCGCCAAAAATGCCGGCGCAAAAAGCCCACCATGCACCTTCCGGTGGGATGAGATCGGTCACCAACCGCCCCACCAACCCAGCGAGTATCAGTACGAGTATCCCTCGGCTCAACCTTTTCCAGACGGCTCTGAAAGTCAAAAGACGTTGACCACTCGCACGTGCCTTAACAACAAAAAACGTCATAGACGCAGCACCTAGCAGCATGCCCACTGAATAGCCCAGCCCTAATCCGATCAAAGTCCGCGTTGGGTTCGCTTGAAATGATCCGGTCTGAATGAATAGCCATGACGCGACGGTCGCAATCCCCCAGCCTGAAGCCGCACTCCACCCAGCGTGCCGAGCAGCGCCAAGAGACATCAGTACATTTCCGTAATGAATGAGAAAAGCAAAACCGAAGACCCCAGGCGTAAACGCCACTAAGCCGTCAGGTAGTGCTGCCAAAGCTGTACTAGGAACATCCAGACTGGCAAAGAGCCCACCCGCAGCAGGCGCTGTTGCTAGAAGAAGTGCCGTTCCCGAGGCAGCCATCACGAGAACAACTTGACTTGAAGAACGTGTCATGCGAGCAAAGTTTTTCAAGTTTAAAGCCGCCGCTTGGGACGCGAGACTGGGAAACACTGTCGTCACGACAGGAGCGACCAGGACGGCGTACGGCAATAAGATTAGTGCTTGGATGTACTGGTACACATTGATAGTCCCCACCCCCCCAGCGTTTGCGAAGCGGAAAGCTGCTAGTATAAAGATCTGTTGCATGACTAACGTTGACAGCCCGGTCAGGGCCAACGAACGCACTCTTGCCCCTGCCTGCGACTCAAACCGAAGTGTTGGGCGCAGCCGTACCCCTGCGCGCCAGAGCGGCCATAGAAGTGGCATTGCTAAGACAACCACTCCTAGGGTTGTCCCCCATGCCACGATCGCCCTTGCGGATGATGAAGCTAACCACGCTGTGGCGTCAAGCCCTTGGGGGCGGGACGTGACGGCAGCAAAACCGAGATAAGCACCAATGACCGTCACGCTTGACAAAACCGGCGCAAAGGCCGGCCATACAAAGCGGCCATGTGAGTGCAACACTCCACCAAAAACTGCAGCGACTCCATACAGGACGATCTGCGGAGCAAAGACCTGCAGCATATGACTTGCTACTTGAACTTGACCTGGGCATCCGTTCCCATTGAGCAGGACGGTCATCAAAGGCTCGGCTAGCCAAATCACGAGAAACGCGAACGGGACAAGGATAAGAATGGCCCACGTGAGTAAGGCTGACGCGACACGATTGGCGCTCTCTCGCCCAGCAGTAATGAGCACCCCGGAAACTACTGGAACCACGCTCGCCGCGAGGGCACCCCCAACCACCACCTCAAACAACACATTGGGGAGTTGGTTCGCAGTCGAGTAGGCCGATCCCACGCAAGTGGCTCCTACCGTGCCCGAAAAAACCAGCCATCGACTAAATCCAGTGACGCGAGAAAGCAACGTCAAGGCACCAACCACGATGGTTGCCGTTCCTGCGGTAACCATGAACCGACGAAAAATCACGATACGGGCTCGTTATCCCGCCGGCCCCATTGGTCTAAAAAGCGCAAGACTGGCGTGCGTTCTATCACGCCAGTGAAACTGACTCGTTCGCTTAGCCGAGTGAGCGCGACCAAACCACCGAGCACAAATAATTGCTGTGGCTTGCTTAACCGCATAACCGCAGCGATGCCGAGCAGCATGCCTGCCGCATTGGCTCCGGCGTCTCCCAGCATGGTCCGCTCACCAACGTCATCGGACCATGATGCGAGTGAACTTCCGATGAGTGCAGCAGCCGGGACCGCCGCAGGCCCCGCTCCTACCATGGTTGGGGCAACAACCAGGACAACTTTTACCGCACGCCCAGGACGGACATCAAGCAGATTAACCATGTTGGCCGAACCGGCCAGCACCGCTCCACTCACCATCGCATTAGCCAGCCGGCGCCAAAGCTGTCGATCGTCTTGACCGGAGTAAAGCAGTCCAGCTGTGGTGGCTCCAGCTGTTGACAAAACGGCGATCTTTGCGACACCTGAAGTGACTTTACCCCTTCGCAAAGCTCCGAGATGGCCGTGAAAGCCGCGGTAGGTTCGGTCTCCACTGAGATCGTCGTAGAGCCCCACCGCACTAGCTGCACTCGTGCCCAGTACCACGGCAACGCGTTGTCGACGGTTCAGCCCGGGAGCGATGAACACTGCGGCGAGAACTCCTGTGACCCAAACGGGGCCACCCAGCAAACTCACGGTATGCCCGCGGTAGTTGCTCCGCTCCCATCGGGCCACCCCTCCAGGTGGACGTTTCCGCATCAAGGGCCCGATGGCCCGTACGCACAGTGCCGCAGAACTTGCTGTCACAAGAACCTCGCCGACATGCCTCCACGGTGCGCGATACTTGGTCTCACGGCGACTCATCGCGGCTTCACCAGATTTTCTGGCAGCACCTTGTCAGCGCCAGGCCCTACACCGTAATGGCCTACTCCGGCAAGCAATTGCTCTTGAAGCGCGAAGGCGGTAACGAGACGCCCGCGGCCCGTCGAAGAATCTTCAACTGTGGAAATGGCTGATCTCGCTTCGTCGCTTTCTCGGATTGCGGCCAGTAAACCGCCAGCCTCAGCATCCGGTAGTGGTCCAGTGACAACGGTCCCGTCATCGACAGCATCAAACTCCTGCACTAACACTTGCCAGGAACTCAACATGACTGCCCGCTGCGGCGCAGGAACACTCTCAGCGGGTGGTCCACTCAGAAAAACAGCGGACCGAGCGGGCAATAAGTCGTCATCAGAATATGAAATCAAGCCAGCGTCACGAAACCGGTTGGCCGTAGCGCTCTCTAGGGATGTGGGGGCATTTTCTGGAGAGGCCGCTCGGGGCACAGCAATGTCTGAGCCGATTAAAGCGCTCGCCAGGGTGGCAGCCAACTGACGCTCCATCGCATCATTGGTCGTCGCCTTAGGGGTTTCACTCATGACTTTCTGGCGTTCCGATTCTTGCTCCGGATCGGTCCATGCGGATTCAACAGTAACTCTGCCGGTGACACGCGCACCGGCAGCTTCGAAGACGTCAGTGAGGGCATCCGCATCATCTTCCGAGGAGCCTGGCAGGAGGACAAGAACAAGCGAGCGGCCAGTAAGCGAGGAGCCCACCGCGTTAGGTGTGATTGCTGTCGCAAAATTGTCGTCAGCATCAACCTGTTCCCGCATCAGTTCGAGGTCCGCGCGTAATGCATCTTTTTCAGCACGAAGCTGAGTCACCTGATTAGTGAGCGTTTCCCCTATTTGCTTTTGCAACGGACCAGCACCAAGCACAATGCCCACTGCTAACGCAATGAAAACGGACACTAGAGAAACGATGTGATATCGAAAGTCGATCACGCCACCACCGGCTTTACCATGAGAATAAGCCTCCCAGCCACGACGCCAAGTCATCCCAACGGGCACCCAAAAGCCCGAGAGTTGCTTGCCCGGCGGGAGTCACACTTAGCGCAGCCACCAGCGCCACCAGACCACAGCCAAGAAGTGCGAGCATCTGCGACGTCGAGATCCGAGATCGATAAAGCCGACTGACTCCCTTTGCGTCCACTAATTTACTTCCGACCCGCAATCGAGTGAGGAAAGTGCTGGACATTCCTGCCCGACCCTTGTCAAGGAATTCGACCAACGTGGCATGGGTACCGACCGCAACAATGAGTTCCGCACCCATGTCGTCAGCTAGCAGCATGGCAACATCTTCACTGGTACCCGTCGCGGGGAAGATAACCGGATCCACCCCCAACTCACGTACTCGCGCCAGTCCGGGAGCCCGGCCATCTCGATATGCGTGAACAACGATTTCTGCACCACACGACAATGCGCGATCAGAAACAGAATCCATATCACCAACAATGAGGTGTAGCGGCACGCCGGCATCAAGGACGGCGTCTGCACCCCCATCGACTCCGATCACTACTGGGCGATATTCACGGATGTAGGACCGTAAGACTTGGAGATCTTCCCGGTAGTGGTAGCCCCGAACAACCACCAAAACATGTCGGCCAGCAATTTTAGTTTGGATCGACGGAATGCCCACCCCGTCAAGAAGTAACGCCCTTTCTTGGCGTAAATATTCCATCGTATTAATGGCAAAAGCTTCTAACTGTGCACTGAGACCAGCGCGGGCGCGTTCCCAAGCAGCTGCGACTGTTTGCTGGTTTTGCACTGTGCCCTGAGCTATTTCTTGATCACCACGCCAGATCACCCCGTCTGGAGTGAGACGAAGCATTTCTCCTTCTGCAACTGCGGTCATCAAAGAGTCTCCGATGCCATCCACCAGTGGGATAGCTGCCTCCACAATGATGGAGGGCCCCTTGTTTGGATATAAACCACTGATGCTGGTGGCAGTGTTAAGGATCGCAGCTGGTGCCCGCGCCACTAGGGACTCAGCAGCAATAACGTCAATATCTCGATGATTGATTACCGCAATCTGACCGGGAACGATTCGCTTCGCAAGATCTTTTGTACGGTGATCAACACATGCTTGTCCGCTCAGACCAGGTTCCAAGGCGCCTGATTTTTCACGTGACTGCCTTCGGAAAAGTGTTGACACTCCTATAAGCTCTGCCCAACGCACCCCATGAATGTACTGTCAGATCACATTAATCAGATTTCCGCTCCGCAGCTGCGCCCTCTCGTAGTTCGCGCGCATGCAGATGGGCAGAAACCGAATTCTCTTGCCCGGCAAGCATCCGCGCTAGTTCAGTGACTCGTTCCTCTTCGGTCAATGCCTGCACTTCGCTCTGCGTAATCCCACCGTTATGCCCCTTTTTAACCGCAAGATGATGGTCCGCAAACGCCGCAACTTGGGGTAAATGTGTGACCACAAGCACTTGGGTATCACGAGAAAGGCGGGCCAATCGTCGACCAATTTCTACTGCCGCTTTTCCACCGACGCCAGCATCAACTTCGTCAAAGATGATTGTCGGCACAGGATCAGCGCCCGCAAGAACAACGTGAAGCGCCAACATGATCCGAGAAAGTTCACCGCCAGAGGCTGCTCGACTAAGAGGGCGCGGCGAGGAACCGGCGTGTGGAACGAGCATAAAAGTCACCTCATCCGCGCCGTGTCGGCCTACCTTCACTCGTCTTTCTTTCTCGCCAAGCATGACATCAAGGGCAAAGGGCGTGCCTTGCTCACTCCGCTCCGGAGCAGTGGCGTCACCTCCTTCATCGTTACCATCTAATAGCTCAAAAGTGCTGGCATCTTCCTGGCTCACCTCGATCATGAAAGACGCATGCGGCATCGCGAGTTCGGTCAGTTCCGCAGTAACAGCAGCACTGAGCCGCTGAGCGGCCGCGCTACGAGAACGGGATAACTCACCCGTCATGTCGGCGAGTTGGACTTGAAGGCGGTCGTACTCCGATTGCAAAGCGTGTACTTCCCCACCATTGTCAGTCAGGTGAGGTAGCTGCTCCTGAGCGTTCTCCTGCCAAGAAAGAACGTCGATGAGGTTTGGACCATAACGCCGCATCAAACCAGTGAGAGCTGCACGTCGTTCTTGGACAATGGCTAGACGTTGGGGATCTGCATCTACCTGGCTGAGATAGGACGCCAAGTCTGTCGCTAATTCAGCAGCGAGGTGAGTGATTTCTACAAGTCGTGTGTCAACATCACTGAGAACTCGGTCGTGCTCAGTCACGGGGTCCAATGCACGACGAGCATCTGCCACCAAAGTGACGATGTCGGTTTGATTCATATCCAAGACATCGTCTGCAGGTAACTGCAAAGAACGGTGGGCTTGCTCGACAGCTGTTCTGATCTGATCGATCCGCCCGAGACGACCAGCTTCTTTCCGAAGTGCTTGATCTTCCCCTGGTTGCGGACTCACCGCTGCGATTTCCGAAAGTCCTAACTGAAACACTTCCGCTTGCCGATCACGCTCTGCGGCGCTGGCATGAAAATCAATTAACCGGCGCCGCGCAAGATTCAATTCCTCATGCACTTGGGTGACTTGAGAAACCAGGTCAGCGTTTCCAGCAAAAACATCGAGGAGGTGCCGTTGGCGAGCCACATTAGTCAGTTGGATTTGCCCAGACTGCCCATGAACTAGAACGAGATCAGCTGCTAATCCGCCTAATGCACTGACCGGAACAGCACGGCCTCCCACGTGAGCACGGGACCGACCTTGAGCTGTCACTGATCGACTGAGAAGAACAACCTCGTCGTCTACTTTGCCACCTATATCAGCGACGCGCCGTCGCATTGATTCTGTTGTGAGTTCAATATGACCCTCGATGAAAGCAATATCATGTCCAGCACGAACAGCGGCGGGGTCGGAACGCCCGCCTAACAAAAGCAACAGTCCTGTGACCACCATGGTCTTACCTGCACCGGTTTCCCCGGTGAGAACGTTCAAACCTGAACCCAGCTCTAATTCTGCGTTTTCAATGACGCCAAGGCCCTGAATCCTCATGTGCTGGATCATGACATTCCCGCATCACCAATGGTGTGAATCGTTTCTGGATCTTTAGTGAACTGGCCTCGTGCGCGCCAACCTTGAACTGGAAGATCAAACTTTGCGACCAAACGATCCGTAAAGGGAGCTTTTGTTAGCCGAGCTAAGCGAACAGGGGTGTTAGATCGGCGGACCTCAATGCGTGATCCCGGCTGTAACTCGTACCGCCGCCGGCCATCGCACCAAAGAACGCCCCGGCCTTCTGAGTCAGCGATCACTTGAACACCCAACACTGATTGCGGGCCAACAACCAGCGGGCGCGAGAAAAGGGCGTGAGCACAGATCGGAACCAACAGCAGGGCATCAACCGAAGGCCAAACTACTGGACCGCCAGCGGAAAATGAATATGCCGTTGAGCCAGTCGGGGTCGCCATGACAACGCCGTCACATCCCACAGTTGACAACGGACGCCCATCAACATCAATCCCCACATTAAGCATTCGTTCACGGGCGGCCTTTTCCACTGATGCTTCGTTAAGTGCCCAGCAACGATGAGATAACACTCCGTCGTTTAATACATGAACGTCAAGGCAAAGACGCTCTTCTACGGTGTACTCACGGTCTACAACTCGCCGAACCGTGGTCACTAGATCGTCCCGTTCGGTTTCCGCTAGAAAACCCACATGCCCTAAATTGACGCCTAGGAGAGGCGTAGTCGTTCCTCGAACTACCTCGGCGGCCCGCAAGATGGTTCCGTCACCACCGAGGACGATCGCCAACTCACAACCATCAAGAGAGTCAGTGACAAAGCGATTGGGCTTCATGCCCGTAGATGCCCACATAGATGAGTCCAGCGCGTCGGATTCTTCAGGTAAAACCTCAACACCAATGCCCCGAGCTTGCAAAGCCACTATCACCTCCGCAGCAGCTTTCACCGCTGCTCTTCGGCCAGTATGAACAATGAGGAGCACACTGCGAGTCACAGCGAACCACCAAAAACTGCCGCATGAATTGCATCATTTGTCGTTTTCTCATCTAACCTCTTTGACGGACGTTGAGAGTCAGGTAGTGAACACCAAAGGAAAAACTCGACATTGCCAGTCAATCCTGGGTAGCGACTAGGGATCACCGCCTGAATATCAGCACCGCTCTCCCGATACTGCGCAACTACTGAACACACGGCTTGCTCCCGCGCATTCAGCGACCGCACCACCCCATTGCTGCCAAGTCGTTCACGCCCAACCTCAAACTGAGGTTTCACGAGAAGCACGGCATCACCTCCGACCTTCACCATAGACAATATTGACGGGGCTACTAGTCGAAGAGAAATGAATGACAGATCAGCGACGAGAAGGTCCACTGGGCCGCCAATTTTATCGGGGCATAAACCTCGGATCGTGGTTCCAGAAAAATCCACGACTCGCGAGTCTTGGCTAAGAGTAGAAGAAAGTTGCCCATGACCCACGTCTAATGCGATCACTTGACGAGCACCCTGGCTAAGAAGGACTTGCGTGAAACCACCAGTGCTTGCCCCAGCGTCTAGGCAACGGCGTCCTTCAACCGCAAGTTCACGCGACGTGCAGCGCCGTAATTCAAGAAAAGCCGTATCAAGCTTACGCGCTCCCCTACTGACGTCTGCAGCATGTTCTGGGTAAAGAACTGTCAGGCGGCAATGCGGCGGCAGGCAGCGAGTCGGCTTATCAATTACGACGCCGTCCCATTTGACGCGCCCCTGACGAATCCACAGTGACGCTTGGCGACGTGATCGAGCTAAACCTTGTTGAACCATGAGCAGGTCAGGACGAACAGTACTAGCTAACTTTAAGGTCATTCTTTGCGCTGCCTCAATATGCGAAGCGCAACATCATTCATCAAGATCAGTCAGGCGACTCTGTAATGCCTGATGAACGTCTGAATAGATTTGCACTTGCTCGTGCACAGAAAGCTGATCAATTTGAACAATAGATTCCAAGACGTGATCAATCTGCTCGTCGTGAGTTTTGATCGTGCCAAAAGTGTTGTCATACGACGAGGCAAAAGCCGATTGATCATGACTAGTTCTTGCCTCTAAACGATTCAAATCAGCCCCCGCCTGATCTTCCGCGGCCATTCTCTCCTCCTTAATTCAATTTCACCTACATCATTCCCCTAACCGTACCGTCCGATTGGTAAACATCATGCGTGTAGTCAGTGGTTCCAGCCCCATGGAGTTAACAGAGGGTTGAGCTGTTCCCATAGTTCACGTTCTGCAGTAGAAGTAGACCGTCCCTGGTCACGTAAATGCCAAACCACGGCGCTTACTACTCGGGTCGCTTCAACCGCCACGAGTTGATCATCGTGGGCAAGAGGAGGAACTGACACATTCCATTTTCCTTTTACTTGCTCACATCGAACATCTTTGATATTCCCTCCACACCAACCCGTCAAAGAACGACGAGGTGCTCGATGTGGCATGAAAATCGCCTTTAAGTCAGCACCTAGAAGCATAGGCCGTTGGTCTAAAGGCGCATCGAAAAGATCTCGAACAGAATGCACACCCGTGAGAACAAACATTCCGGCAATTCCTCCAGCTCTTGCCCCGGAAATATCAGTATCGAGCCTGTCACCAATCAAAAGAGCATTTCGGCCCGGAAGCCTCCGTAAAGCTTCTTCGATCAGAGGAGGGTGCGGCTTACCTGCGTAGATAGGTTCTAAGTTTGTTGAGACTCGCAGTGTTTCTACGAAAGCTCCGTTACCCGGAACTATGCCTCGCTCAATGGGAAGAGTGCGATCCGGATTGGCAGCAAACCAAGGAAGACCAGCACGAATCGCCAAGCATCCTTCAGCCAAAAGAGGCCAAGACAAGTCTGGGCTGAACCCTTGCACGACGGCGCGCACGGTTTCATCAAAAACTGATGTGGCCTTATAACCCCGTTCGGTTACCGCTTGACGCAAGCCTTCCCCACCAACAACAAGGACTGAGGAACCTTCCTCGATTGTTTTCGCCAATAGAGTTGCAGCTGCTTGCGCGCTTGTGACTACGTGACTTTCTTTTGTCGGCACACCCAAAGAACTGAGACTTTCAGCAATTACGTTAGGAGTGCGGGAAGCATTGTTGGTGACGAATCCAACTGCGCTCTTAGCCAAAAAGAGCTGATTAAGAACCTCTAAAGAATTGGAAACAAGACTGTCACCACGAATAACTACGCCGTCTAAGTCAAGAAAAATGGAATCATAAAAAGAATCAACTGATCTTGGGATATCAATCCATCCTGAGTCAATTGATCCTGCATGTGTTGTTTCCATTGAGCTTGAACTCCTAACAAAAAAGTGGCGTTGCCACATTAATAGGGGCAACGCCACTTGAAGATGTCCGGTGGCGACCTACTCTCCCACGGGTTCCCACCCGCAGTACCATCGGCGCAATTGGGCTTAGCTTCCGGGTTCGGAATGGGACCGGGCGTTTCCCCAATGCTATAACCACCGAAACAATATAGAGATATCAGATGTCTACCGTATCTCGGGAACTGAACAGTGAACGCGTAGCATCTTTGTGTTAAGTTATCGGCCTATTAGTACCGGTCAGCTTCATGCATTACTGCACTTCCACATCCGGCCTATCAACCCAGTGGTCTAGCTGGGGGCCTCTCGAGGAACACCTCGTGGAGACCTCATCTTGAAGCGTGCTTCCCGCTTAGATGCTTTCAGCGGTTATCACTCCCGAACGTAGCCAATCAGCCGTGCTCCTGGCGGAACAACTGACACACCAGAGGTTCGTCCATCCCGGTCCTCTCGTACTAGGGACAGCCCTTCTCAAGTCTCCTGCGCGCACAGCGGATAGGGACCGAACTGTCTCACGACGTTCTAAACCCAGCTCGCGTACCGCTTTAATGGGCGAACAGCCCAACCCTTGGGACCTACTCCAGCCCCAGGATGCGACGAGCCGACATCGAGGTGCCAAACCATGCCG
>JBOFBH010000010.1:0-119578 GCA_051645425.1 Actinomycetota bacterium
GTGCGGGACGGGGTCGCAAAGCTCCGTCCCGCACGGCATGACTGGATTTTTAAGGTCTTAGCGTGATGATGTCGAGACCTGATGACCGCCGCCTAGACTTACCGACTATGGCCTCTGGTTCTCATTTGATTCCGCACTCGGCATCTCATGCCGAATGTCCTTCCTACGAAGTTATGCATCGATATGACGACGACATGGCTGCTTTAGCGCAAGCGGTGTGGGACTACACCCGTGAGCGTGTCAGCATGGATCCAATCCCGTTAGATGGTCCGCGCACCTCAGCCCAGCTCACTGCCGTTGTTGGACAAACAATTACCGAAGACGGTATCGGTGGTTTAGAGGCGTTACGGCTTTTTGCGGAGGAGTTGGCTCCCGCCTGTATTAGTACTGATCACCCTCGTTCTCTATCGTTTATCCCAGGAGCCCCCACGAAAGCGAGTGCTCTTTTTGATGTGATCGTGGGGGCATCCTCAATCGCGGGAGATTCGTGGCTCGTAGGAGCCGGCGTGATCCATGTAGAAAATGCCGCTTTGCGTTGGCTTGCTGATCTCGCTGATTTGCCAGCTTCTGCCGGAGGCGTTTTTGTTTCTGGAGGCACTATTGGCAACCTCTCTGCTTTAGTCACCGCGCGCTACGTAGCCCGGACGAAGAGGGCTAGGTCAGCGCCGCCGCGGTGGGTCATTGCAGGTACCGCTCAGGCGCACTCTTCGATCGCCACCGCTTGCGCGGTAATGGATGTTGACTTCCTTAATGTCCCCGTAGATGATCATGGTCGGCTGACTGGCGATAATCTTCGTCGGGTTTTAAAAGCTGAGGGGCATGACGGGGTTTTTGCTGTATCAGCTACAGCAGGAACGACCAACCTCGGCATCATCGATGATTTTGAATCTATTAGCGAGGTATGCGCTGAGTACGGTATCTGGCTGCACGTCGACGGGGCATATGGCGGCGCCGGTTTAGCCGCTCCGAGTATTCGCTCGCGGTATCAAGGGATCGAGAAGTGCGATTCGTTCATTGTTGATCCGCACAAATGGCTGTACTCCCCGTTTGATTGCTGCGCACTGGTTTATCGCGATCCCAGCCTCGCTCGGGAAGCGCACACTCAAAAAGCCGGATACCTCGATATCATTAATGAGGGCGATGATCAGAACCCAGCGGATTATTCGATTGGTTTGACGCGACGTCCCCGAGGTCTACCTTTTTGGTTCAGTTTGGCAACTTATGGCACAAAGGCCTACACCGCTGCCGTGGAGCGCTCTTTGGAAGTGACCCGATTTGCCGCCGAGCAGATCCGGTCTCGGCCTGAGTTGGAACTACTTCGCGAGCCGGATACGTCAGTCGTTGCTTTCCGTCGAGTTGGTTGGTCTGCTAAGCAATATCGCACCTGGTCGGACGACCTTCTCGCTACTGGTGTTGCTTTTGTCACCCCCAGTACTCACGAGGGGGACGCCATACTGCGCTTTTGTGTTCTTAATCCAATGACGACGGAACAAGACATCAAAGAAATTTTGGACACGCTCACATGATCGTTCTTGACCGTCCGGTAAAAGATCGTGGAATCTTTACTCTGACGCCAAGCGCGAAAATGGTACGCACCTGATGCTAAGTGGCCACCTGGTAGTAGGAGGACTGCAATGAGTGCGACCAGAGAGCCAGCGGCGATTAGCGAAGGCCTGGTGACTATTCAACTCTCAGACCAGGAGCAAAAGATCCTAGCTTTCGAGCGGCAGTGGTGGAAATATGCGGGAGCAAAGGAGCAAGCGATCCATGATCTTTTCAAAATGTCCGCAACGCGCTACTACCAGCTACTTAACGCTTTGATCGATCGTCCAGAAGCAGTTTCATGCGATCCCATGTTAGTCAAACGCCTACGCCGAATGCGCGACGCCCGGCACCAGGCTCGTTCCGCTCGCCGTAGCGGCGATGTGCCTCAGTCGCACCACAGTGAATAAACAAGTTTGAGGAGGTAGCACTCGTGGCTGGCGACGATGATCTCTGGCGTGAGCGTCGGGGCGCCCATCGCCCTAGGGGAGTGGCGCGATCCGGGATTGTGCCGTGGTTTTTCGCGGCAGTTGTCATTGCGGTCATTGCTGTGTTAGGGGTCAAATTCCTTAGTAATAACGAAGCCGTGGACCCAGTAGCGAGCCCCTCTCCCACCTCAACCGCAAAAAAGGCGAGCTCGACTGCGTCGAAGACCGCTTCCCCGAAACCTTCGCAAACAGTTGACCAAAAAACACCCATTCTGGTGCTCAACTCCACAACGGTGAACGGTCTAGCAAAACGAGCTGCAACAGCTCTTGAAAGCCAAGGTTGGGCAATTAAAGATACCGATAACTATCTTGGTGACCCTCTTGAGGGCACGACGATTCTCTATTTTTCGGCTGACCAAAAAGTGACCGCGGAGGCTCTAGCAAAAGATCTCGGGGGGGCAGTTGTTCAAGAATCTTCTAAGGTCGAAGTGTTGACTGCTGTCGTGGGTGCCGATTATTCGCCGCCCAACTAGTCATGTCTTACATCATGCTGGGAATGCTTGTCTGAGGCGTCGTAACCGCCGTCCGTGAGACCTGCTCGGCACTCAAAAATATTCCGGTGTGCTGCGTCTTTGCATCGAATCAGCGACCATATTGACGCCATGCCGTAAGCCAGCGGAAAGCCCACGACGCCCAAGAAAAAGGCCCACTGGGTTGAATGCTTGACTTCATGTCTGAGCAGCCCGGGTCTTTTTTTGAGCTGCTCGGGGGTGAGGCGGAGCAAGATCACGTCCCCAATGGTGACGGCTGAAGCGCGAGGTGCGGGAAAGCGAGAGCGGTATTCGGTGGCAACCCATGTGCCGTGCGGGCCGGGGTGAATTCTGGCACTTCCAAGCGATGCCAGAGCTAAGCCCAACGGCGTAGCTAAGAAAACGATGTTGATACCGCGACGCACATGGTGGCGTGGAGATAAAGACGTGGGTTCAATGAGGCCAGTCCAGCGCACAAGGGTACGTTACCGGCGACCTGACCTAGGCAATATTTGCACTCTGGCATGGCGAGTGCTAATGATGGACTCTGGCACTCTCACTGGGGGAGTGCTAGTTGACTTGATCGACCAGTGAGGGCGTTCGAAGACGCGTGACCAGAGCGCGTCCTCGGCGTTCGTCCGTCGCGGGCATTGGCGATCACCCACCCACCCGATCACGGGAGGAACGCAACAGCATGGCCAAGATAATTGCCTTTAATGAAGAGGCTCGGCGCGGCCTTGAGCGCGGAATGAACGCACTCGCCGATGCCGTCCGTGTGACCCTCGGCCCTAAGGGGCGCAACGTCGTTTTGGAGAAGAAGTGGGGCGCCCCCACAATCACCAACGACGGTGTCAGCATTGCAAAAGAAATTGAACTCGACGACCCATACGAGAAGATCGGCGCTGAGCTGGTTAAAGAGGTCGCAAAGAAGACAGATGACGTCGCCGGTGACGGCACGACCACCGCTACGGTGCTCGCCCAGGCTATGGTCCGTGAAGGTCTACGTAACGTCGCTGCTGGCGCTAACCCGATGGCCCTTAAGCGAGGCATTGAGCAAGCTGTCGAAGCAGTGTCTGAGCAGTTGTTGGCGTCAGCAAAAGAGGTGGAGACCAAAGAGCAGATTGCCGCTACTGCCGGCATCTCCGCTGGTGATAGCGCAATTGGTGAGCTTATCGCTGAGGCTATGGACAAGGTTGGCAAAGAGGGCGTCATTACCGTTGAAGAGTCCAACACCTTTGGTTTGGAGTTGGAACTTACCGAGGGAATGCGCTTCGACAAGGGCTACATCTCGGCGTACTTCGTGACGGACACTGAGCGAATGGAAACCGAGCTGGAGGACCCCTACATCCTCATTGCTAACTCGAAGATTTCCACCGTCAAGGACCTGCTTCCTCTCCTTGAGAAGGTCATGCAGTCCGGTAAGCCGTTGGTCATCGTCGCTGAGGATGTCGAAGGCGAAGCGCTGTCTACGCTTATCGTCAACAAGATCCGTGGCACTTTCCGGTCCGTGGCTGTGAAAGCTCCTGGCTTTGGTGATCGCCGGAAGGCCATGCTTCAGGACATCGCGATCCTCACGGGCGGTCAGGTCATCAGCGAAGAGGTTGGTCTTAAGCTGGAGAACACCGGTCTGGACCTGCTGGGTCGAGCTCGCAAAGTTGTTGTCACAAAAGATGAGACGACAATTGTCGAGGGTGCTGGGGATGCCGACCAGATCGCTGGCCGGGTTAACCAGATCCGGGCTGAGATTGAGAAGTCTGACTCCGACTATGACCGCGAGAAGCTTCAGGAGCGTTTGGCCAAGCTGGCTGGCGGTGTGGCCGTGATCAAAGCTGGCGCTGCTACCGAGGTGGAGCTCAAAGAGCGCAAGCACCGGATCGAAGACGCCGTCCGTAACGCCAAGGCTGCTGTGGAAGAGGGCATCGTCGCTGGTGGTGGTGTGGCACTGATCCAGGCTGGCAAGACTGCGTTTGACAAGCTTACGCTCGTCGGTGACGAAGCCACTGGCGCCAATATCGTCAAGGTGGCAGTTGAAGCGCCGTTGAAGCAGATCGCAATCAACGCTGGCCTTGAAGGCGGCGTAGTGGCTGAGAAGGTGCGTGGCCTTGACGGCGGGCACGGTCTGAACGCTGCCACTGGTGAGTATGTGGACATGCTTGCTGCCGGGATCAATGACCCAGTAAAGGTCACGCGTTCAGCATTACAGAACGCGGCATCCATTGCCGGGCTGTTCCTCACCACAGAAGCCGTGGTAGCGGACAAGCCCGAGAAGACGCCCGCCGCTGCTCCTGCCGGTGGCGACGGCGGCATGGGTGGCATGGACTTCTAAGTCCTGCACTGCTCAGCTAAACATGAAGGCGGCTCCGCTTGTGGGAGCCGCCTTCATGTTTACTCTGCCAAGGAGTGAATGCTTGGTTTTGGTGTGTTAACGGAACATTGCTGTGGTCTGCTGCTCTGCCGCTGCGTACTGTTGACCAGCCTGACCTAACGTTCGCCCGATGTGGTCGAGTGCTTCCCGAACCTTGGCTTGGGTGGTTTGCCACTCTTGCATGACGTGATGAAACTGAGTTGCTGCTGTGCCACGCCATGCGTCTTGTAAACCGGTGAGTTGGCTCATCATTCGGCTGACCTGATTCTCGAGTTCAACGCTAATTCGGTGTACCTCACCCGAGGCGGCAGCTATTCGCTCCGTGTCGACATGAAACTGACTAGTCATCAGACCCCTTTCTCGATGGTGTTCCTAGAGCGTGACCTTTGTGGTGGCCAATCCGAAAGTAGGGTGAAGACGGTCCTCTGTGCGGGCCCCATCCACAGGGTTCACGGGCACGCATCACCGAGCGCTGGTGTCAGGTCATGATGGGAAGGTGATGCCACACCAGAGATGTCTTGGTTTCTTCGGGGGGCATGATGGCAATTCTGCTTGATCCTCCAATCTGGCCAGCCCATGGCCGGCGATGGTCCCACCTTGCCAGTGATGTTTCTTTCGATGAGTTACATCTATTTGCCGCTCGGGTGGGTTTGCCATCGCGAGCTTTCGATGGTGATCATTACGATGTCCCAGCGGAAATGTACGACGCTCTCGTCGCGGCTGGTGCGCGCCCAGTGAGTGGGCGGGAAATTCTTCGTGCCTTGCAGAGCAACAGCTTGCGGGTGCAAAAGCGTCGCGGGGAACAGGTCCTTGTCGCACGCGGGGAGTCCATCACGCTTCCTCCCGGCTCCCGCTATGACCTCATCGCCAGTTCGCTGCTTTCAACCGTCGAGCGCGCAACAGCGCTGTGGGCCATGATATTTGGCGGGCCTGACCGCTGCCTGTTGTTGATTCAGCGCAGCGATGGTGGTTGGGGTCTACCCGGAGGGGGTCGACAGGTCGGAGAAAGTGGCCGCGACGCCCTAGCGCGTCATCTGCACAACCAAGCCAGCTTCCTTGTGCCACTAAGCCCGTGCGGATATCAACGAACTATCAACGTGACCGGAGGATTATCGACGTATCAGGTGTACCTTACGGGGGTTGTGCAGAGGCCGCCTTCTGCGCGCAGTGTGACGCTCAGTGATGGACAGCTGTGGTGCGGGGATCAAACCTTGAAAAGCCATCGCGCTTGGACGGTCGAACAGCCTTGGTGGCCGTTAGTAGTCCGGCAACGAACCCGTCTTATGCAGGAATCGGATCATCAAGAAAGTACCCAAGGGCAGTCCTGGGGATGAGCTGACTTAGGTGACGTGCCGTGCCAGATACAGTAGTGAGGTCTTGGTAGCGGTGATGCCCTACCACCATCGAGGGCCGGTGACCCGGCTCGTTTGTTCGGCGAGGAGCAGTTCCGCGTGAGTCAGGCTGTGCACCCTCTCATTTCTCGTTCGTCCTCCCCGGTGGTTTCTGCGGATCGCGAGTCGAATGGTGTCGATTCGCCAATTGCCGTGATCGTCTTGGCGGCGGGCGCGGGAACACGGATGAAGTCGTCTGTTCCTAAGGTCTTGCATGAGATTGGCGGCCGTTCCCTTCTCGGTCATGCGATAGCAGCTGCGGAGCAAGTCTTGCCGGAGCATTTAGTGGTGGTGGTTCGACATCAGCGCGACCTTGTTGCCGATCATGTCGTCGCACTTGCGCCGTCGGTGATTGTTGCTGATCAGGATGACATTGCTGGTACGGGGCGCGCGGTCCAGTGCGCGTTGGCCGCGTTACCTGATTCATTGACCGGGCCGGTGGTAGTGACTAGTGGGGATGTTCCGTTATTAACCGGCGCCACGTTGGCAGAGTTACTCGCAGACCATTCCAAAAATCGAAACGCCATCACTATGTTGACCGCCCGCGTCCCTGATCCAGCTGGTTATGGCCGGGTGGTGCTCGCTGCTGACGGTACTGTTGCTGCGGTAGTTGAGCATCGGGATGCTGATCCAAGCCAGCGAGAGATTGATGAGATCAACGCCGGGGTCTACGTTTTTGACGCCGCTGTCCTCAAGAATGCCCTGGAAGAAGTAGGGGCAGATAACGATCAAGGGGAGCGGTACCTCACCGATGTTTTAAGTATTACCGCAGCACAAGGGCGGCGAGTGGTCGCTCATGCTACTGCTGATCTATGGCAAACCGAGGGCGCGAACGACCGTGCCCAGTTAGCTGCCCTCGGCGCCGAATTAAACCGTCGAGTACTCCGTGAGTGGATGCGCGCCGGAGTCAGTATTGTTGATCCGGCAACAACCTGGGTGGACGTTCAGGTGCAGTTGGCGCCAGATGTACGGATCCTCCCGGGTACCCAACTTCACGGCGGCACCGTTGTTGAGGCCGGTGCGGTCATTGGTCCAGATACCACGTTGGATGGAGTTCATGTTGGCCCTCGTGCCACGGTTGTTCGGACTCATGGCAGTCACAGTGAGATTGGGCCAAACGCCACCGTTGGTCCTTTTGCATACTTGCGCCCCGGCACTGTTCTGAGCGAAAGCGGCAAAATCGGGACATTCGTCGAAACTAAAAATGCCTCCATTGGGGTGGGCTCTAAAGTTCCCCATCTGACATACGTGGGAGACGCCACTATCGGTGAATACAGCAACATTGGGGCGTCCTCTGTTTTCGTCAATTATGACGGTGTGACCAAGTCTCGCACGGTGATTGGGAATCATTGCCGGACCGGATCCGACACGATGTTCGTGGCGCCAGTGACCGTAGGCGATGGTGCTTACACCGGCGCTGGGACTGTAGTGAGGCGGGACGTCCCCGCCGGCGCATTGGCGATTTCTAGTGCCGCGCAACGCAACGTTGACCGGTGGACATTAAATCGACGCTCAGGTACTCCCGCGGCGCGAGCAGCAGAGGAAGCATTGAGTGCCCCTCCTTCCTCTGTTGATCACGACGGGGTTAGTGCCAGCGGCGTGACCCGAGGGGATGTGCAGGAATGACCGGGATTACCACCACCGGAGAAAAGCGTTTGGTTGTGATTAGTGGTCGCGCACATCACGAGCTGGCCACCCAGGTATGTCAGCAGCTTGGCGTCGAGCCGGTCGACACGTGTGCATACGACTTTGCTAACGGCGAGATCTACGTTCGCTTTCAGGAAAGCTTGCGTGGGTGTGATGCGTTTGTCATTCAGAGCCACACGGCCCCGATCAATCAGTGGATTATGGAGCAATTGATCATGGTGGACGCGCTCAAGCGCGCGTCTGCGAAGCGAATTAGTTGCGTGTTGCCGTTTTACGGCTACGCCAGGCAAGACAAGAAGCACCGTGGCCGAGAGCCTATTTCGGCTCGACTCATGGCTGACTTGTTCCGCACCGCAGGTGCGGACAGGTTGATCTGTGTGGACTTGCATGCGGCGCAAATCCAGGGGTATTTCGATGGTCCGGTTGATCACTTATGGGCGTTGCCACTCCTTGCTGAGTATGTTAGGTCGCGGGTTCCACGAGAAAACCTCACTGTTGTTTCCCCGGATGCGGGGCGGGTGCGAGTTGCCGACCAGTGGTCCGACACTTTGGCCGCGCCGTTAGCGATCATTCATAAGCGCCGGGATCCAAATGTGCCCAACGAAGTCAAAGTGCACGAGGTGGTAGGACAGGTTGCTGGCCGGACGTGCGTTCTCGTAGACGACATGATTGATACCGCCGGCACAATTTGCCAGGCCGCGGAGGCACTTTTTGACAATGGGGCTGCTGATGTCATTGTGGCGGCGACTCACGCCGTGTTGTCTGGTCGAGCAGTCGAACGTCTGCGAACTAGTCGAATTAGCGAAGTGGTTCTCACGGACACACTGCCCTTCACTGAGGACCGCCGATTTCCACAACTGACAGTGTTGTCTATTGCTCCGTTAATTGCTCGGGCCATTCGTGAAGTGTTCGACGATGGTTCGGTGACCAGCCTTTTCGATGGGCAGGTTTAGCAAAATCTCGTGTTTGCCTAGCCGGTGGTTCACGGTCAAATCACCCTAGGTAAAGTAGGTGGAGCTTCGGCGAGGGAGATGCGCGCTCGTACGCGTTAGCTCCGTGATCGACGCGGCGGCGCAGACCGTCGTGTCGTAGTGCCCTCCTCCTCGTCATTGCTCGTCTGTCGCTGCCCGTTATCTTTCGCAAGGAGCCCGATCATGTCCGAGTTGACCCTCACCGCCCAATCACGGACCGAATTTGGCAAGGGTGCCGCTCGGCGAATCCGCCGAAGCGATCAAATACCTGCAGTGATGTATGGCCATGGCACGAGTCCAGTGCACATTATTCTTCCTGGTCACGAGACGATGCTCGCGCTGAAGCACTCAAATGCGTTATTGACTATCGTCTTAGACGGGAAGAACCAACTGGCTTTGGTCAAGGATGTCCAGCGCGATCCAATAAGGCCCATCATCGAACACATTGACTTGGTTGTGGTTCGCCGTGGGGAGAAAGTTGCTGTTGATGTGCCGGTTCACGTAGTGGGGTCAGCTATTTCGCAGACGGTTGTCACCGTGGAAAGCCAGGTCCTGCACATTGAGGTACCGGCCACGGCCATTCCAGAGCAGGTTGAAGTTTCGGTCGAGGGTCTTGACGCGGGAACTCAGATTCATGCCTCCGACATCACGTTGCCAGCACATGCGGTCCTCTTGACTGACGGTCACGTGCTAGTGGTCAACATCACTCAACAAGCAGTGACAACCTCCGCTGATGAAAATGCGGAAGAAGCCGCCGCTGACACCTCGTCGGGTGCCGCGCAGGAGTGAACCTCAGCACGGTCAAAGAGGGTGACCCTCAAGCTAGGGAATCAACCACAGTCAATCCTTGGTTAATTGTCGGCCTGGGTAATCCCGGCGGCCGCTATGCGGGAAATCGCCACAATGTTGGCGCTATGGCCGTGGAATTACTGGCTGAGCAGTTGAGTGTTTCTTTACGGCGGCATTCAGCGGGAGCAGTTGTTGCTGATACTCGCCTAGCAGCACTTACTGCTGGTCGGCCTGGCATTCGAGTGGTCTTGGCTAGGTCAGAGTCGTACATGAACACTTCAGGTGGCCCAGTTGCCGCATTAGTGCGTTACTACCGCATGACGCCATCACAGGTAGTGGTGATCCATGATGAGCTGGACCTCCCTTACGGCACGCTTCGCTTGAAACGTGGGGGCGGTCCCGGTGGTCACAATGGTTTGCGTTCAATTACGCAGTCGTTGAACAGCCCGGACTATTTCCGAGTTCGGGTGGGGATTGGCCGACCGCCAGGGCGACAGGATCCAGCGGAATTTGTGCTTCGTGATTTTTCTACTGTTGAACGGCGTGAGCTTCCGCTGTTACTCACTGAGGCAGTGGATGCCACTAAAGCCTTAATCACTGACGGGCTTGTTGCTGCTCAGAACCGTTGGCACGCGGGCTGATCCGCCTGGCCGTAATGATTAATCACCTTCGGTAATAGAAGACCGGCGTTTCGGTGATCTCCAGGTGATCTCCTGACGGTGCGTTGACCTCGCTGACACCGTCGTATCAGTGGCCCGTTTGGGCTGCCGCGCGGCGTCAGCGAGGAGGTTCAATGATGGCAGTCCACGTTGTCATCCCCGCACATAACGAGGCGGAGCGGATTGTCGACGCGGTGTACTCGTTGCGTTTGCAAACAACACCAGTTTCTTCGATTACCGTGATTGCAGATAATTGCACTGACGAGACGGCTAGTTTGGCTCGTCGCCTTGGGGTCGATGTCATCGAGCCAGGCGGTAATCCGCACCGTAAAGCAGGCGCCTTAAATCAGTTTCTTGCGCGGTATCTCTATGAGTGCGACTACAACGATTTTGTTCTGGTAATGGACGCTGACACCAGGTTGGTTCCCACTTTTGTGGAGCGAGCGGTTGAGTTGCTTTCTGCTGATCCTTACTTGGGTGCAGTCGGTGGGATTTTCGTCGCTGACGCCCCACGCGGCTGGTTGGAGTTGTGTCAGGCCAACGAGTATACCCGCTACGCCCGGGATGTGGCGCGCCATCGGGGACGGGTTCGAGTGTTGACAGGGACCGCAACCATTTTTCGAGTTCGGGCTTTACGCGAAGTTCAACTGAATCGCGGTGATACGTTGCCCGGGCTGCGCGGCCAGGTCTACGACGTTCAAGCGCTCACCGAAGATAACGAGATCACGCTTGCACTCAAGCATCTGGGCTGGCGCATGGTGTCCCCCAAAGGGTGCTTGGCGTGGACTGAAGTAATGCCCACCACGGGTGCTTTGCATCGGCAACGACTGCGGTGGTACCGAGGAGCTATCGACAACCTCCGAGCCTATGGTTTGACAAAGACGACATTGCCCTATTGGGGGCAGCAAGCGATGCTCGGGTTGTCGATCTCGATGTTCGCCTTGCTTCTGATGTTGACCGGCCTTTCGATCATGCTCGGATCATTTGCATTCTCACTTGGCTGGTCACTGGTTGGGCTCGGATTTTTGCTGGAACGTGTGGTGAGTTCGTGGCGCACGAAGTACCGTCCGGCACGATTGGTCTCGTTACTCGTCCTCCCTGAGCTCTGGTACGACCTGATTCTCCAGGCCACATTTTTACGTGCGATGTGGCATAGCGTGCGACGTCACCCTGCTGATTGGCACCATGACACCGGGCAGCCCCCCAGCGCTCAAGGGCGTTTCGACGCCGCTGTGTTGCCGGTGATTCAAGCCATTCCGCAGCAAGCAGTGACGTTAAGCGAACTACCACCGGCCCAATCCACTAGCGATGCTCAGGCAGCGTTGTTGCCATAAGCACCGGTGTCTTCGACCCCACGGTGCTGTCTGCGTCGTGGTCCCCCATCGACATAAAGGAGAACATTGATGTACAACCCCACCGTTCTTGGCTCAAGTGCTGGCGGCGTCGCCGGGGTCGGCACCCTCGCGTACACCGGTTTAGACAGCGCTTACTACGTCGTTGCGGCGGCCACGCTCGTGTTTCTCGGCTGCGCCTTGTTGCGTCTTATCCCGCGTCGCGAGTCCTGATCTTCCCAGAGTGGGGTTGAAGGTCGCTTCATTGCGAAGCTTCGACCCCACGCGGCACCGGCATGTTTCCTGAAGTAAAACCTGTGTTGCGCGGGAGGTCAGTTTCTGAAAAAGCCGGCAAATGACAGGGCTCCGGGAATAATGTGTCACTGCGTCATCACTGTGTGAAAAATCCGCGAAAGGGGCGAACTGTGTCTCGCGAAGAACAGGATCACGGATTCGCCGCGCTCACCAAGGTCCCCCACCAGGGGCTGACGGTGCGCCCGGGTATGGAACGCCGCCGAGATGCTTCGCCTCATCGAAGGTCATGGGCAGAAGAGCGTCCTTGGACGCCGCCGGTTCGGCAACTTTCTTCTGGCGCTCATGTTGTTGTTGATCCTGTTACCCAGGCTTTGCGCCGTCGAACCCAATGGACGCGGCCCTTAGTCTTTCGTGCCTTGGTCGCAGATACCGTCATTTCTTTCACGGTAGTAGCAGCCTGTACGGCGTCATTGCCATGGTTTCGTCCGTACACCGCGCCAATCGCTCTCTTAGGGGTGGCGATCTGGATCACTGCGATGGCTTTAATGCGGGGATACGAAGCTGGCCGAGTGGGTGATGGGGCGGAAGAATTCCAGGCAATCCTGCGTGCTGCAGTGGGGATAGTTTTCGCGCTTGGTCTCGTTAGCTACGCCTTCCAAGTTCTTCTTCCGCGGCGTGAGGTTCTTGTCACGGTGCCATTGATCGCTCTCCTGAGTGGAGTTCACCGGTACGCGATGCGCCGTCGACTTCATCAACGGCGCCACCGTGGTGAGGCTATGATGCGGACACTGATCGTAGGGGAGCCAATAGCTGTTCAGCGCTTAACCAACGATCTCGCGGCTCAAGCCGCGCATGGTTTTGCTATTGCTGGTGCCTGCGTTCCGCTGCCGGGAACCGCCGTGCAAGAGCACATCAGCATTCAAGTATTAGGAGCGATGTCGGAAATTCCCCAAGTAGTCGTTGATCACGAGATCGATGCCGTCATCGTCGTTGGCTCTCTACTGAGCGGTGGCGCGCTGCGCCGGTTGTCGTGGGCATTAGAACAGACCGGCGCTCAACTAATAGTTGAGCCAGGGTTGGTTGAGGTGGCTGAACCAAACGTTCAATTGCGGCCCGCGGCAGGTTTGTCGTTGCTGCATCTAGAGCAGCCTTCCTCTCGAGCTGGCCGGCTACTAGGGAAAGCCGTTTTAGACCGCGTCCTAAGTTCGTTGTTACTGGTAGCTATTTCACCGATCATCGCAGTCGCGGCAATTGCGATCAGATGCGCCGGAAAAGGCCCGGTGTTTTTCACCCAATACCGCATGGGAATCGACGGCACACCCTTCTTGATGTACAAATTGCGGACGATGGTGACAGGCGCCGAAGATCAATTAGAGTCACTGCTCGATCTCAGTGATCGAGATGGCCCCATGTTTAAGATGCAGAAAGACCCACGGATTACTCGGGTGGGCCGGATTCTGCGCCGTTTTTCTCTTGATGAATTGCCACAGCTCATGAATGTGGTTCGGGGGGAGATGTCATTGGTGGGTCCGCGTCCACCGCTTATTTCTGAGTATGAGCAGTACCACGATGCGGTGTACCGCCGGTTGCGGGTCCGCCCAGGAATGACGGGTTTATGGCAAGTCAGTGGAAGGGCCGATCTCACCTGGGACGAGTCAGTACGCTTAGACCTTCGGTACGTCGACAACTGGTCCATCGCGCTTGACTTGCTCATTCTGTGGAAGACTGCGCGCGCGGTGGTGGGGCGTTCCGGAGCGTACTGAGTTTGCTCTAAGGAATGTCGTCGGGCGCGGTGAGCCCTCGACCCTTGACTTCGGAGGATTTGGGGACCAATGCCACCGGCAGTGAACACACGCGACGATGATCACCAGCTGGCGCAACAACTTGCCGACAGTGCCGGCGAGTTGTTGTTGTCGCTCCGGGATCCGAACTTGCCCGGCGATGAATTGAAACGCCGTGGTGATCAGCGAGCTCATCTCTATCTGGTGGACCGTCTTGCGGAAGAGCGCCCAGCAGATGCAGTGCTAAGCGAGGAAGGTCAGGACGACCCAGCTCGACTCGCTGCTGACCGCGTGTGGATCGTCGATCCATTGGACGGGACTCGCGAGTACGGTGAATTTCCCCGTGATGATTGGGCTGTGCATGTCGCACTATGGCAGCGGGGTCGACTCGTTGCCGGTGCGGTTTCACTACCAGCCCGAGGCGTGTCCTATCGCACGGGCCAAGGTGGTATTCCGCCGACAGTTCTTCGAGGCCAGTCGGGGCGTATTCGATTAGCGGTGAGTCGCTCTCGTCCGCCCGCTTTTGTTGTCGCAGTAGCGGAACGACTGAACGCCGAGTTGATTCCGATGGGTAGCGCCGGGGTAAAAGCGATGTCTGTGGTGGCAGACGTGACAGACGGGTACGTGCATGCGGGTGGTCAATACGAATGGGACTCGGCGGCGCCGGTTGCGGTGTGTGCTGCGGCTGGTTTGCATACCAGCCGGATCGACGGGAGTCCATTGATCTACAACCGGGCTGATCCATTGTTGCCGGATCTGGTGGTGTGTAAGCCAGATATTGCGGAGAGTGTGCTCGCGGCCATTCACGAGGTTCGCAGCGAGATGACGGACCCGGCTCAGGTGGCGATATCGCCTGAGCAGCCCCCTATGGTCGAAGATATACATGAGGCGGGAAATCGATGAGTGACCATCAGCGGTATCAGCTATCTCAATTACAAACCCTGGAAGCGGAGTCTATTTTCATCTTCCGTGAGGTGATCGCCGAGTTTGAGCGCCCCGTGTTGTTGTTTTCCGGGGGCAAAGATTCCATTGTCATGTTGCGGCTCGCGGAAAAAGCTTTTTACCCTGCGCCAATTCCCTTTCCGGTCATGCACGTGGACACTGGCCACAATTTTGACGAGGTACTTCAATTTCGGGATCGTCGCACCGATCAACTTGGTGTTCAGCTCATCGTGGCAAGTGTGCAAGAAGCCATCGATAACGGCAGCGTGACTGAACCACCGGATGGCACCCGGAATCGGATTCAAACCCCGGTGCTTTTGGAGGCTTTGGAGAAGCATCAGTTCACGGCGATTTTTGGCGGCGCTCGTCGAGACGAAGACAAGGCGCGGGCGAAAGAACGCATCTACTCCTTTCGCGATGACTTCGGCCAGTGGGATCCAAAGAATCAACGTCCCGAATTGTGGGGTTTATATAACGGGCGGATTCATCCTGGGGAAAGTATTCGGGTTTTCCCGTTATCGAACTGGACTGAACTTGATATCTGGCATTACATCGCGGCCGAGGGAATTGAATTGCCGTCCATTTACTTCGCGCATGACCGGGAGGTTTTTGATCGCGGCGGGATGCTGTACGGGGTACATCCGGTGTGTCCGCCGAAGAGCGGCGAAGTGGTGACAAGCCGCCGAGTGCGTTATCGGACCGTCGGTGACGCGAGTTTGACCGCCGCCGTGGAGTCCGAAGCGGACACCGTCGAGAAAGTGATCGACGAGGTTGCCACCACTCGGGTCACCGAGCGGGGCGCCACTCGGGGGGATGACAAATTCAGCGAGGCCGCGATGGAAGACCGTAAACGCGAGGGGTACTTCTGATGGACATTCTGAGGTTTGCGACCGCCGGGTCGGTCGATGATGGCAAGAGCACCTTGATTGGGCGATTGCTGTACGACACGAAGACAGTTTTTGAGGATCAGATTGAGTCAGTAGAACGCGCGAGCCGAGACCGCGGTGATGAGCACGTCAATCTTGCGCTGCTTACCGATGGCTTGCGCGCTGAACGCGAACAAGGCATCACCATTGATGTGGCGTACCGCTATTTTGCTACTCCCAAACGCAAGTTCATTATTGCGGACACGCCTGGACACATTCAGTACACCCGCAACATGGTCACTGGTGCATCGACCGCGGATCTCGCGTTGGTGTTAGTGGATGCCCGCAAAGGCATTGTGGAGCAGTCCCGCCGGCATGCATTCCTGGCCACGCTTTTAGAAGTTCCACACCTAGTGTTGTGCGTGAACAAGATGGATTTGGTGGATTACTCACAAGAAGTGTTCGACGCGATCCACGAAGAATTCACCGCATTCGCAACAAAACTGCGTATCCCGGACCTCACCGTCATTCCGGTGTCCGCGTTGAACGGTGACAATGTTGTCACTCGCTCTCCGGCGATGCCGTGGTACGAGGGCACTAGCCTGCTGCATCACTTAGAGCACGTCCACGTGGCGAGTGATCGCAACTTGATCGACGCACGTTTCCCGGTGCAGTACGTCATTCGACCGCAATCGCAGGACTGGCACGACTATCGTGGCTATGCCGGGCAGCTCGCCGGGGGAGTGTTGAAGAAGGGGGATGAGGTCATGGTGCTGCCGTCCGGTTTTACGTCCCGGATCGCGGCGGTGGAAACAGCCGATGGTGAGGTCACCGAGGCGTTCCCACCCATGTCGGTCACGATCCGGTTAGAAGACCAGATCGATGTCTCCCGAGGGGACTTAATCTGCCGGCCTCATAACGCTCCGCATGCGGCGCAAAATCTTGACGCAATGATCTGCTGGATGGACGAACAAGCTGACCTCCAGGTGGGGCGCAAGTACGCCATCAAACACACCACTCGGGTGGCCCGTACGGTGATCAAAGATTTGCAGTACCGCTTAGACGTCAACACCTTGCACCGCGATGATCAAGCGAAAAGCTTGGGGCTTAATGACATTGGCCGCGTCCGGTTGCGCACAACTGTGCCCTTAATGGTGGATGAGTACGCGCGAAATCGCACTACTGGTGGGTTTGTTCTCGTTGACGAAGCGACTAACCGGACTGTCGCCGCAGGCATGATCACTGACGCGGTATGAGCTGACGTGCCGCCTGACGTCGTTCGCCCGCCTACGTTTCCTCGGCAATCGAATGACGCGGTGGACGACGCTCGGCTCGATGCGGAGGCGCTTCCCGTGAGACCACAGCAATCGTGGTGGTCCCGGCCCGGCTGGCCGTTGACGGTCATGATGGTCCCGTTCCCGTTGTGGTGGGCACTGGGCATCAGTGAGTTCATCTGTTTACTCATGGCCATTCCGATGGCTGCTTACTTGGTGCAGCGTCGCCGGGTTGAGGTGCCGCGGGGCTTCGGGTTGTGGCTGCTTTTTTTGTTGTGGGTCGCGGTCGGGGTTTTCGTGCTTAACGTCGCGGCTTATGGCGCGGTCCCTGACAACAGCCCCACTCGGTATTTCACCTGGGCATACCGGTTTGGTTGGTATCTCACGGTCACAGTGGTATTTCTTTATGTCCTCAACACTCGGGCGGACTTATCTGTTGTTCGGATGTGTCGAATTGTCAGTGCTTTGTTCTTCACGGTGGTAGCGGGAGGGATTCTTGGGGTAGTCGCCCCAACATTCCAATTCCCGTCTTTGCTTGAGCTTGCCCTCCCAGAGAGCCTCAGCAAAGTGGAATTCGTGTACCGGATGATCCATCCATCTGCGGCGCAGCTGCAAGACGTATTGGGATTTGCTTCCCCACGGCCCAGTGCTCCATACGCCTATACCAATACCTGGGGCCTGAATTTTGTGTGCACTCTTCCGTTCTTTTTGTTCGCTTGGCTAGGGCGGGAAGCTGGACGTCGCCGATATGCAGCTCCGGTAATTCTGCTGATTGCCGCGGTTCCGGCGGTGTTTTCCATTAACCGCAGCATGTGGGGCGCCCTGATCTGCATGGCGTTGCTGGTGGCTGTGCGGGCAGCTCTCACGGGGCGACTTGGCACGTTGATTGGCGTGGTGGTGACAGGTGTTGCGGTGGTGTCTTTAGTCGCTTTTACTTCGCTCGGATCTCTTGTTTCTACCCGGTTGACAAGTGCGGGGAGCGAAGAGGGGAGAGCGAGTCTAGGGAGCCTGTCTGTCGTCAGCGTCACGGAGACGTCACCGGTCATTGGCTTGGGTAGCACCCGAAACGTCCAAGGCAATTTCAACACCATTACTGGTGGTACAACTGCGGAATGTCCACGGTGTAGTCCGCCGGCATTAGGCACACAAGGCCAGCTGTGGTTAGTCGTTTTTTGTCAAGGCTTGCTTGGGTTGATTTTTTATCTCGGTTTTTTTGCTCTGATGGCGTGGCGGTCGCTGTCTCTTCATACGCCGACGACGACGCTGGCTTTAACGGTGCTCCTCGCAAGTGTGGTCACCATGCCGTTCTACAACTCGCTTGGCACTGGTCTATTGGTCATCATGGTGGCGACTGCGCTGGGGATTCGAGAGCAGGTCATTTTCCGCGGTAGTTTTGCGATCCTGCTGCCGTTGCGGGTGTTCATAGATCCTTTGCGCCGGTGGTGGTTTGTTGTGGGCGCTCTCACAATGATCGGAGTCGGGTCCGGTGCGCTGGTGCATGTGTCTCGAGAAGACCAGGTCAGCGCAGTGGCTAGCGCGACTCTCCCACCGCGGTCAATTTTTTCCTTCGTCACCTCAGATGGTCCCGTCACCTTAGACACTTTGGCGCAGTTGCTCTTCAGTGATCAGGTCTTAAGTGCAGTCGAGCGGACGACCCGGATACGTCCAGCTGAAGGAGACGGCACCTTAGTGGTGCGGGCCGCGCCTAACAGTCGGACGCTGAGCGTCACGTTTATCGCTCCGGATAGCGTCCGCGCCGAAGCCGGCTCTCGGGCGGCAGTTGAAGCGTTACTCAGGGTTCGCGAGCAACAGTTAATTGCGGAGCGAGAGCGTCAACTGGAAGCTCTTAATGCGAGAGCGAAAGCGTTAAGTGCCAACGTAGCTCAGTTGAATGCGCTCATTGACCGCCCAGGCTCCGGCACCAGCCGCGCTCCATTTTCTGCCACGATGACGTTGCGACAGCGGCGAACTCAGTTGCAGGTTGAGTCTAAAACGATCAGTCAGCAGATCGCGGAGGTCGTTGCTTCTCCGGTGGAGGCTGGTTCCGTCGTGCGGACGCCTCAATCATGGGTGAACAGGGATCCACTGCGAGTGGATATGGCTACCGGCCTCGCGACGGGGCTAGGCACGGGTGGGGTTTTCGCGGTGATGTTAGGGCCTTTAGGTGCTCGCATCGGTCGTCGTCGCACGATCATCGAAGCGGGGAACCTCCCAGTTTTGGTTGCCCTTCCCAGGGCGGCAAAAGGCGAGTGGGTGGTCAATTCAGATGTTCTGGTGCTGGTGAACGTGCACCACATTGCCAGTGCCATTCCGGTGGGTCACGATGCCGCGGTCATACGTTTTGCTGCTGTGCTTGGGCAGCTACCACAGATGAGGCGCATCCAATCCAAGCACTGCGTCCTCGTCGCTCATACCGCTGACCGAGGCATAGCGGTCGCTCGGGCTATTACTCAAGCCAAAGTTCGGGGGGAATGGCCCATTGGGGTGATTGTGTTGGAGAGTCCCCCAAAACGCCGATGGCGTGCACGCAGGGCGACTAGGCTCAATGATTCGCAGGATCAAGAAAGGATCAAAGGTGTCTCAACCAGTAACTGACACCGTCCAGCCACGTCTCATTCGCCACGCATTGGAAAGATATGGGGCGTTGATTGTGGCGTGCATGATCGGTTTGGCAAGTGCGGCATGGATAGCAATGCAATTGAGAACTGATTACTACGCGGCTTCCGCCAAGATTTTGTTGCTTCCTACTTTGGGGAACCCGCTGGGCCCAAATGCGGGTTCGAGTGGACCCCAAGTCACCATCGCGATGGAAACTGAAGCCACGCTTGTTGATTCTGAAGCGGTCGCGAAGATTTCTAATGCCAGCCTAGATCTTGGTTGGGAAGCTGGCGGCGGGGCGGTAAAAGCCAACGTTCCACCAAGTACTCAAATCTTAAAGGTGACGTTCACTGCCCCTACTCCCGAACAAGCGCAAAAAGGGGCACAGTCCGTCGCCGAAAGTTATCTGACCTACCGAAAGCAGCGTTCGGATACCACCGAAAAAGCTCGCGAAGCTAAACTTAAATCACAATTTGACGACGTGAGTAAACGCCTCGATGCGGTGACAAAGCAGCTTAGCGACAACCAGCCGGGCTCAGCCGCAGCAAGCCGGCAACAGCAATTGCTAACTGACCAGTACGCATCGCTTTCCGATCAGCTCAGCCAGCTCAGCGCCGGTGACAACAACCCAGGTCTGGTGTTGTCGCCGCCGCAGCGCCCAGTGAAAACTCAGGGAATCAGTACTCGATTGGTCGTTCTTTCGGGTGCCTTCCTAGGGATCGCGGTTGGATTAGTTTTAGCGATCGGCTTAATGCGGACTGACACCCGGCTACGCCATTCCACAGCAACGGTGGGTGACGTTCGCGTTTTAGCAACGTTTGGTGCCGACCGCCGCTGGTGGCGTTCGACTTCCGAGCAGCCAGGGCATGCGCTCAGGGCAGCTCATCAGCAACTCTGTACTGGGATCATGGCTGCCGTTCCGTCCGCTAGCACGATCGCCGTCACTGACGTTGGTGCTGAGCCGGAGCGTGTCGGTGACGTGGTCCGCGAGTTAGCGGAGTCGTTTCATCGCTCCGGTTATCGCGTGATTGTGGTTATAGCTGAGATGGACCGCTACACCGCTGGATTATTCGGAGTCAGTGAAGAACCCGGGTTAAGTGAGGTACTGATCTCATCTCGGCGAGCTATCCCTCTTTTAGTCGAACGGGATGGCATGTCGATGCTTCCGCCTGGAGAAAATTTGCTCGATCACCAAGAGTTGCTATCGGGCGATCGCTTTGCAGCTATTCTGAACGAACTCTCTACTAAAGCTGATTACGTGCTAGTGGCAGCTCCGCCCGCGACCTCACCGGTCGGGGTAGCGATCGCACGGCTTACGACCGCGACTCTCTTCGTGGGGCGTGAGCTACGAACTACGACCACTGATGTCAACGAAGCGTTAACTCGCGCTCGCTCGGTCGGCGCGAAGATTATTGGCATAGCGCTTCGAGGACGCGATCAAACGCGATGACACCTGACCGGTCGCCTGGTCCTCGCCGGGAATTTCTCGACGAGCTCATCGAATTGCTTTGGCCTGGAGCCCACATCACCGTGAGTCGGTGGCACAAACCCCATCGCCATGTCTATGCGCTATTGCCGAATTCGGCTCGCCCGACGGTCGCGGTGCCACTGTGGCCACGAAGCGCGGCTAGTTCAGTACTGCGGAATTACAAGTTGTCGGCGCGTGGAACAGAACGATTGCGTTTGCAAATTTTGGCCACGGCGGCTCAATGGGGTTTCTTGCAGGTGTGGCCTGGCCAGGTGCGGATTTCACCGTCTCCCCCCGGCATTCACTCAAATGAGCCCGTGTCGATCAGCGAGTATCTTTGCGAAGTTTTGGGTTACCCAGTCGTGGTGAGTCCGTACATCACCCCTCCGCGAGCTAACCGAAAGCCAGTGCTCCAAGTCTTAACGGGCGCGGGGCAGACCTTGGGGTACGCGAAAATTGGGATGAATTCGCTCACCAATCAGCTTGTTGAAGCGGAAAGCCGCAACCTGGTTGCCCTGCATGGATTATCACTGCGGTCGCTTGACGTGCCATCGGTTTTGCACGCCGGTACCTGGGCTGGCCACGCAGTATTAATGCAGCGACTTCTTGGTGGGGCCGGTTTCATCACTGCCGACACGTTAATAGCGGCCACTGCGGAAATCGCGCTCATTGGTAAGAATGCTGTTAATCCTCAGGCAAATAGTTACCTCGATGCACTACGGTCCAGGCTTATTCGGGCGCGTGACTCGTTAGGAAGAACGACGCGCGCCCGCCAGCTTTTAGCCGCTTTGGAGTGTCTTTTAGCAGTTCATCAGGCAGGGTTCATCACTGCGGATGGTCGTCATCCTCAGGGCGGCATACCAGTGGAGCCCTTGCTATTGGGTTCATGGCACGGCGATTGGACGCCATGGAACATGACCGCGAGGCCAGGTGGAGGGGTAGCCGCATGGGATTGGGAGAGATTCGAAACCGGCGTTCCAGTTGGTTATGACGCGCTCCATTTTGAAATTCAGCGCGCTCTAGTCATCCATGGCCGTGATCCTTTAGTTGCCGCAGAAAGTTTGGTAGACCGGGCGGCTGTTGTATTAGCCCCCTATTCGATCAGGCCAGAACGTGCTCGCTGGCTAGCATTGCTTTATCTGATTGAGATCGGCACTCGGTATGAAAGTGACGGTTTGGCTCAGACTGCTGATCGGCTGGGGAACATAGACACCTGGTTAACCGTGACACTGCGGCGCCATCTTGGTGTTGGTGGGCCGCCATGAGCAGGGAGCCCGATTCTGCGCGCCTAGGGCGGGTTGCCCGTGGAGGTTCAGCTGGTGTGCTGGGGACGTTTATCACGGCGCTGTCTTTATTGGGGGCAACGGTTGCCATTACCCGAATGGCAACACCGGAAACAGCGGGCGTTCTTTTTTCAGCGACATCAGTGTTTGTCCTTGCGGTCGCGATGGGCCAACTTGGGACAAACACCGGATTGGTTTATTTCTTGTCGCGGGCACGAGTGATACGGGATGCGAACCAGCTTCGCATCTATGCTGCGGCCGCGAGCGGCCCGGTGGTGATTGCCTCGGTGGCCATAGGGCTCACGCTATTTGTGTGCGCTTCGCCGCTAGCCACACTTGTCACTCCTGATCAAGTGCAGCAAAGCGAAAGTTTCCTCCAAATTTTTGCGGTGTTTATCCCGTTGGCTGTAGTGGAGAACGCGGCGTTAGCGGCAACTCGTGGGCTTGGCACGATGCGCGCTTCTGTGTTGGTGGAACAAATGGGGCGCCCATTGCTCCAGTTGGCGCTCATCATCGGTGCATTGGCTTTCACCGATGGGCTGGAAGTTGCCTGGGCGTGGGTGCTTCCGTACTTGCCCGCGGCGCTGATTGCGATTCTTTGGTGGCGCCGAGCGATGCACGCGACGTCGCGAAAGTTACTTGATAGCGGTCATGGATTTAGTGCCGCTGCGCATGCGGCCAATGGTGAGACTTCACCCCGAGCGCTCCGGCGTAATTTTTGGCGGTTTACCGGCCCGCGGGCCTTGGCGAATATTGGCCAGAGCGCTATCCAACGGTTAGACATTGTGGTGGTGGGCGCACTGGCTGGGGCTACCGCCGCCGCGATCTATACCGCGACAACCCGCTTTGTCGTGGCTGGGCAGATGGTCAATACTGCGATGTCTTTTGCGGTCCAACCCAGTTTGGCTGAGGCAATCACGTGTGATGATATTCCGCAGGCACGGCGTTTCTATCAAGTCGCTACTGCTTGGCTGATCCTGGCCACCTGGCCGCTGTACATGGTGCTTCTGGTGTGGGGTGACCAGTTGCTGGTGGTGTTTGGTCAGGACTATCAAGCCGGAAGCACAGTGCTCCTTGTGTTGGCGGCGGCAATGTTGGTCGCGATGGGGTCGGGCATGGTGGACTCCGTGCTCAATATGGCGGGCCGAACGACTTGGAACTTGATGAACGTCTTCATCGCAGCTGGGGTCCAGTTTGTGTTGTTGTTCCTCCTGGTGCCAAAGCAGGGCATCCTCGGGGCTGCTCTGGCTTGGTCGGCGGCCATCATGGCGGCGAAGCTCATTCCACTCTTGCAGATAGCTATCACTTTGGGCATGCATCCGATGAGTCGTGCCACGCTAACCGCCGGACTTCTTACCGGATTATGTTGGGGTGTGGTTCCGCTCCTCGTGCGTCATTTCGGTGACGTCTCATGGACTGGCTTCATGACAGCTGCTGCTCTCGCGTTGATCTTCTACGCTCCGGCATTGTGGCTCGCTCGTTCGCCTTTAGAGTTGGCCTCATTCATAGCGCTACGTCAGCGCAAGAGCCAGCGGCGAGTGGCTAATCCCAGTGCAGAGTCGCCCCGATGAGAGCTTCAAGTCGATCGTTATGTGATTGATAGTGATCTTTAAGCTGTTGGCGAATAGTCGCGGGCATAGTGTCAGATGGCCGAGCGTTCCGAACCGGAAACGAACCAGGGTTGTGCCATGGCAAGTGGAGAAACTCAACCAACCGGCGATATTCCCGCTGTGGGTGTGCAAAGAACGCTTCCGCCTGGATGACATGGACTCGATCAGCCGGGACGTGTTGGAAGATCCGTTCCAGCTGATTGGCGTATTCACCTCGGGCGCGGTGGGACAAATGTTGGTGCGCCATGCTGTGGTAGCGAGGATCAGCGATGATCTTTTCTTCTTCGCCGCGAAGCCGCTTGGCTTCAAGGTCTAAGGCACGGGCGAAAGGTTCGGTCTCAAAGCCGCGAGCTGTTTCGTGCTTCCAAGCTGACCATGCTCGCTCCACCGGGTTTCGCACCATCGCGATGAGCCGCACCCCAGGTAGGTCAGCAGAAATCCGTTGCGTGGCAAGGGGATGGAACATGTAGTAGCCGGACGCTTCAAATGCAATCGGGGTGTGGCCGCGAGTACGGGATTGAGCAATTTTAGTAATCGGAAAATGCCCGCGATACCAGGTTTCCCCTTTGGGGTAATTCAAATCGAAGTACTGCACTCCTTTGTTCACTGGTGGACGAAAAAGACGCGGGTGAGTCGCCAGGGCGCGAAATAACGTAGTGGTGCCACACCGTGAGGCACCAATCATGATGGCGTTGGGTTGCAAACGAAGCCCTGCGGTGGCTACCCCGACGCGGAGATATGCAGCTCGGCTGATGTCGTGGAGGCGCTCAGGAACGAAACCCCTGACCCGTAATCCGATGGACTGGCCCGCCACTCCCTACGCCATTCCTCGGCCCATGAGCCGGGCGAGGCGCGCGACCCGAGCTGGTGTTATGCGAGTAGTGAGATGGAAAAAGGCAACATAGGGGTGGGGTGACAATGGCCATCGCGTGAATGCTTGTCGAGTCAACTGCCACGCGACACGACGGTCCCCCATACAGGACCGGTTAAAAGCAATCTGGCCCAGTATCCGGGCGTGGCCTCGCCGATCTTGGGCAATGTCAGGGTGCTTGGTCAAAAATGTTTCCAAAGCATGAGCGGTTCGTTCGGCGCGGCCCTGATAATAGGACTGCCCGTTCTGTCGAATGTCCGCTAGAGGGATTCGGACCACTCCAATCGCCCCGGTGCGAGCCGCTCGAAGAACGTAGTCGTAATCCTCGCCGTACCCATGTGGCAGAGACTCATCATAGGGGCCGATCTTTGCGAGCGCGGACGTGCGGATGAGTAACGTCGATGAATGCAATTCTTTGATGCGGTTGCGCAACAGCATTCGATACGTCACTCGATCCGCACGGCCAGCCCACTCAGCGGTTTTTCCTTCAGGTAGTAGGAACCGGACACCAGAGGCCACCAGAATAAGATCCGGTTGGTCTTTCATCCGTTGGACTTGATGCTGGATTTTTGTGGGGTGCCACACGTCGTCGTCGTCACAAGAAGCCGTAAAGACTCCTGCAACGTGGCGGAGTCCGGCATTCCGGGCGCCAGCAAGCCCGGCTGTTCCATCGTTAGCGAAAACACTGATAGTGCGTCCGGGGCGCCCTAACGTCGCCAGGGACTCGTCCACCTTCTCCTGATCGTGGATGACAAAACATTCGATGTCTCCGGGATATGTTTGGTTGACGATTCCGGCAATACTTTCGCGGACCAACTCGGGTCGTCCGCGAGTAGGAAGAACAACTGAGACCAGTGGCCAGGATGACGGTGGTATAGCGATGCGATGCTGGGTGAGTGCGGGTGGTTCAGCGGTCATTGGTAGGTCCCGTCGGTATAGTCAAATTCGTCCTGGTGTCAGTCGGGCGTTGACTATGCTTGGGGCGGTGACGACCCCGAAAAAGTAAGTATGGGGAAGCGATGACGCTACTGGCCAGGCGATCGATGGCCCGCATGTCGCGCCGCCAGCGTTCATCAGAACGCAGCGGCACATCGCCATTTTTGAATCGAGATGGATTGCCAGATAATCCGTGCCCTGGCCCGAGTGTGACGGTCGTGCCTTGCACATGGTTCAGCCCATCAGAGGGAAGCCTTATATCAAGGCTGGTAAGTGCTTGGTCGATGGCACTGCGTGGATCTGTGACGAGATGTTCGTAAGACAGCCTGGTCACAGGCACGCCACGCAAACGAATGAGATCAGTTTCCATTTGGGTGGTTAACCAGCTTGATGTGCCAATGACCGGATGCTTAGAAAACATCATGTCTGTCCCGGCTATGCTATGTGGGCGGGCAATGTTCTTGCGGGACAGCGAGTATGCGACCCCGCGCGGGTCACGGATCAGATGGATGACTCGTAGATTCACTCCACCGCGGTGAAGCGCAAGAGCAAGTGCAGGCCATTTACTCGCGTCGATGACGTACCGCGCTTGGGCCTGCGTCGCTACTGCGGAGAGTATTGCTTGGTACTGCTGGGTATAGCCGGTCATTTGCTCACCGAATGCCGATGTTCTTCGGCTGAGCATGAGTCGTGGCAGGTGGCGCTGACGTGCGACTGCGACTTGTCGGTGGTGCAAGTCACTCAGGAGGTCTGGATCCCACCCGCCGAAGGCGCGTTCTCCCACCGAATTCCAAAAGGCGCACTGCGAGAAGGGTTTTGCGCAGCCACATCGTTCATCGTGAGGGGCGATCCGGCGTGGAAGGTCGAGCAACTCGCCAACACTCACCGCGCCAGGAATGCCAGCGAGAATCCGTTCCAGCAGCGTGCTTCCGGAACGGCCCGAGCCGGCGATATACAGAACGGTGGGTGGGGCGGGGGATGTCTCTCCGGGGAGAGAAGCAGCTGTCATGGTGTCCCCCCAGCGGTCATTCAAGCTCCTCAGAAGTAATCGTTAAGGCCAACTGAGCGTAACGCCTCAGTATCATCGCCTGCATGTATTTCTACGAAACCATCACCCGGTTGGTCCGGGTTTTCTCGTGACTGGATCGAGCGCCCATGGTCTTGCTGCCCGCATCAATCTTGGTGGGATAGGAGTTGATGCTTTCACGGCGGGACAAGTCATTGAACTCGTGCGGCAGGGATGGAGTGTTGGTCGCGGAAGCTGGATTGTGACGCCAAACGTTGATATCTGGCGTGCAGCTCGCCGCGATTCCCGCTGTGCTGAACTCATTGCTCGCGCTGGCATCGTCCTAGCAGATGGCATGCCGTTGGTTTGGGCATCACGGCTCGCAGGAACGCCAGTGCCGGAGCGAGTGGCCGGGTCTGAGCTGGTGGAGCTGCTCGCTCAGGCTGCTGCTTCTCAGGGTCGTTCTGTCCATGTCGTCGGCGGGGGGCAGGGGAACACGGCCCAGCTCGCGGGTGAGGCGCTTGCCGGTCGTTACCCGGGCTTGCGTTTAGCAGGGTGGACTGTTCCGCCTTTTGGTTTTGAAGACCACCCCCGTCAGTACACTGATGTGCTCCAACGAATCGTCGAGTCTCAGGCGGATCTCGTTCTGGTGGGACTGGGATTTCCTAAGCAAGAACACCTCGCTGAGGATCTGCACGCTCGGATGCCGGGAACATGGCTGATCGGGTGTGGCGGTGGTGTTGCTATGGCTGCCGGGCTGGTCCAACGTTCTCCGCGGTGGGCCCAACGAATTGGTGCTGAATGGATGGTGCGGTTAATTCAAGAGCCACGCCGCCTAGCGCGGCGTTACCTCATCGACGACGTCCCAGCCGCCGTGCTCCTCTTGGTGCTTGCGCTAAGGAGTCGTCTCCGGTCTCGGTCAGGTGGTTTCCCGCTCGACTCATAAACATCTCGACTCATAAACATCTCGACTCGTCAATATCAGGTGATTCTGAACCATCCTATTCATGACGGCGGCACCATCGGCTCACGGAAGTTGATCCATGAGGAAACGTAGTTTCTCGCAGTCCCAATTTCGCTCAGCGCTATCAGGGGGAGTCGCTTTGGTGACGGCGTCAGCGATTTTCGTCGTCCTCGCTCAATCCCCTCAACCGGAGCACCCGTCAGCGCGGCGGGAAAAGAAAAGTGCTTCGACTAGTCCTTCTTCGTCGCGGACTGGCCCCTGTGTGCTTGATGCGATCGCAGCACCGTCATGCGGTGTTCTTTGGGGTGCTTCCACTCGCAGGCAGGAGGACGGCGAGCTGCTAAGCACTGCCTCTCCCACAATGGAAGAGGTCGCGGTCTTCGAAAAAAATATCGCCAAGCGTCCCCTTGACTTTGTGTATCGATACCACGATTTTGACGACATCATCCCTGACGCAGCGGAGAAGCAAACTGTCGCCGAGGGCAAGCTGTTGCACATCGCCATCGCATCTCGTGATTACAGCACCGGGAAGTCGATCCGCTGGGCGGACTATTCCGATGGTCGGTATGACTCGCAACTGGAAAAACAAGCCCAGGGGATCGCGTCACTGAAGGTGCCTGTTTTCGTCACGTGGGAGCAGGAAGCAAATCAAAAGAAAAAGACCGGAGTCCGTGGTACTCCGACTGAGTTCATCGAGGGGTGGCGGCATATTCGTGCACTTTTTGACCGCGCCGGTGCGGATAATGCGGTCTGGGTGTGGGTGATGACTGGGGGGGAGGACAACCTCGACAATGCAGCTCAATTATGGCCGGGCAATGATGTCGTCGATTGGATCAGCTGGAATGTGTACAATCAATCGGGCTGTCGGTCAGGAGAAATCGATCCAGCAAAATACGTCTCGTTCCGTACCAAGATGGCGATTTTCTATAATTTCGTGCAGCAACGCGGGTCAGCTATCGGAATGGATGCCACTAAGCCAATGATGATCAGTGAAACTGGTTCGGTGGGCTACATCAATGATCCACAAAAAACCGCCGACTGGTATGCAGATATCCCCAACGTGCTGCGCGATTATCCGCAGATCAAAGCTGTCACCCTCTGGGACAGCGTCGATGGCAACGCGCCGGCATGCTCCTACGATTTAGACGCCACCTTAGAAGTCGCCCGAGCGATTGCGAGGGCAAGTAATGATCCCTTTTTGGACTTGGGTGGTGCTTTGACGCCGAAGCAATCGACGGGGGACCAATGATCAGCCTTTCCCTAAGGAATCCTCACGGCCGTGACCCAGCTCGCCTCATTTTCGTCGCTGGCCTTCACCGCAGCGGAACCACGCCGTTAGCTCGGGCCATCGTTCAACATCCCGACGTTTCTGGGCTGACTAACACCGGCGTCAAAGAAGATGAAGGTCAACACCTTCAGCAGGTTTACCCTGCGGCCCGGGTTTACGGGGGGCCTGGTCGGTTCGCCCGAGACCCCAGGGCTCACCTCACCGAAACGGCCTCGTTAGTGGCGCCAGAACGGGCAACCCAACTGTGGGATTCCTGGGAACCATACTGGGACTTGAGTCACCCATATTTGGTGGAAAAATCCCCGCCGAATCTTGTCATGGGCCGTTTTTTGCAGGCGCTGTTCCCGGGGTCTGCATACGTGGCTGTGATTCGGCACCCGGTGGTAGTGGCTTTGTCCACGGTCAAGTGGCGCCGGCGATGGTCGCGTCGATGGTGGAATCACATAAGTGTGGAGCAGATGATCGAGCACTGGCTGCTTGCACATCAAACGTTCCGCGCTGATTTTCCGTTGCTTAAACGCGTTCACGTTCTTCGGTATGAAGATTTGGTGGCAGACCCGTCAGGTCAGCTCGCTGCGGTCAGTGATCTGGTGGGGTTAGTGACGCCCATTCCTATTGCGGGGATTGAGGCACGTAGCGATCGTTACGAGCAACAGTGGCAAGAGATGACTAACGGGGTGTTGTCGCGTCGTAAGAGGCAGCGAATTATTGAGAAATTTGGCCCCGCGGTCGCGGAGTTCGGGTATGACATTACCGACCTGACTGGTCGCCCTGAGTCTCCTGTGAACCTTTTCTTTTAACCACGATCACCTTTTCTCAACGGGATGTAACGACGTGTGAGCGGAGCGTCCGATGTTGATCTAAAAGATTGAAACCCGTTCCGCTGAAACGTATTACGCATCGGATGCGCCGGCGCTAGCGTTAGCTTCGTCATTTGCCGGCAGCCGATTTTGTGCTTTGCCACCCAACGTTTCAGGAGAGCTCATGAACCCTCGATTTCACTGGTGGCGAGCGGCGGCAATAACCGTCATGTTGTCCACCGCATCCCTTGTCGTGAGCTCCTTGCCGGCTCCGGCAAGTCAGCAACATGACGTCGTTGTTTCCGCGACGCCGACGAAGTACACCCCGAACGTCGAGGACGGAACAGTATACACCATCGCCCAAGTTGGATCTCGGATTTACCTCGGTGGAGACTTCACTACGGTCACCTCACGGGGAGCTAGCTCCACCGTGGCTCGTCAGTCGATTCTCGCTTTTAACTCAACAAACGGAGTCGTCGACGCGAGTTTCGTGCCTACTTTGGACGGCACGGTTAACCAGATCATCCCTGGGCCGGACAACTCGGTGTACGTGGTGGGTTCATTTAAAACCGTGAATGGTGTGGCCATGCGGGTAGCTCGATTAGACGCCGTTACCGGCGCGTTGGTGAGTGGTTGGGCTCCGCCAACGATCAACTCCGCCACCACCACCATCGCCTTCTCCGGTTCCACTTTGTATGTAGGCGGGACTTTCACCAAGGTGGCGGGCGCAACTCGCGGCGGTTTTGTCGCTCTTGACGCCAAGACCGGCGCGCGGCGCACCTGGTTTCCCGTCACTGTTGCTGGTTCTCATGGCACTGGAACAGCAACCGGAGCGATCGGGCCGAAGCGGATGGACATTACCCCTGACGGTCGGCAGCTCGCGGTAGTCGGAAATTTCACGTCAGCAACGGATGCCGGCGGCACCGTCGATCGCGATCAGGTCATGCTGATCGACATTGTTGAGGGCACCTCCGCCATTGTGGACCGTGATTGGCGCACATTGGCTTATAGCGCTCAATGCGCCAATTGGGCCTTTGCTTCCACAGTTCGTGATGTGCAGTACTCACCAGATGGCAGTTGGTTCGCTATTGCCACCACCGGAGGTGGTCGCGGAACGAACATAGACGGAACGAAATCATTGTGTGATACCGCAGCTCGTTGGGAAAGCAATTCCACTGGGAGCAACGTGCAACCCACCTGGATTGCTTCCACCGGTGGTGATTCATTGTGGTCGGTCGCTATCACTGGATCTGCGGTTTACGTTGGTGGGCACCAGCGGTGGATGAACAACGACAACGGCGTGGACTTCGCGGGTGCCGGTGCGGTACCACGTCCAGGTATTACCGCGTTGGACCCACTGTCTGGGGTGCCGTTGACCTGGAACCCAGGCCGTAACCCTCGGGGCGCGGGTGTGTATGCGATCTTGGCGACACCGACCATGCTGTATCTCGGCAGTGATACCGAATGGATTGGTGACTACCGTTACAAACGAGAACGGATCGCTGGTTTCCCGATAGCCGGCGGGACGGCCTTGCCAGCCGGAGTGGTCGGGTCATTGCCGGGGACGATCTATGCTGCTGGGTCGCTTGCACCGGGAACCTCTGGTCTGGTGGGCCGCACATTAGACACCGCAGGTGCTGCCGGTGCGGCGCAACAGGTGGACGCAACAACACTCGATTGGAATGCGGTCCGTGGCGCATTCCTCGTGGACGGAGTGTTGTTCTACGGGTTATCTGATGGCACCTTCCACCGGCGGACTTTCGACGGCACTACGCTCGGCGCGGATACCGTCTTAGACCCGTACAACGACCCGGCATGGAGCACAGTTGGCACTGGTCGCTCTGGCCAGTACTACCGGGGTGTCGTGCCGGGGTTATACGGGAAACTCTCGACGGTTACCTCAATGTTCTATGACCGTGGCCGGATTTACTACACGATGAGTGACCGCACCGGGATGTATTCGCGGGCCTTCAGCCCCGAGTCCGGGATTATCGGGGCGTTAGAAACCACCGTTCCTGGCGGCCTGACCTGGAGCAATATTGCTGGCGCGTTTGTTGCTGGTAGCTCGCTCTACTACGTCAGCTCGACCGACGGAGTGCTGCGCCAATACGCCTGGGCTACTGGTCAGCCATCTGGATCGCCGACTGTGGTGAACTCCGCAACGAATTGGTCTGCTCGAAGTTTGTTTGTCCGCAGCAGCTGATGACCTGCTGAAGAGTTACTCATTAATTGACGTTGGCCCACTCGCCTTCTCTTACACGAAGGGAAGGCGAGTGGGCCAACGTCTTGTCTGGCCGGCATGTTCCTTCCTCATGCTGCACATGGTTCGCCAGGTACGGCAGGATCAACTCCATGACCACTTCTCCGGCATGTGCGTGCGCTGCGGTCATCGTAGATGAACTCATTCGGCATGGGGTGCGCCATGCGGTGGTCTGCCCGGGGTCGCGGTCGGCGCCATTGGCATTCGCCTGGTGGGAGGCAGCAGTAGCAGGACGAGTAGAGGTGCACGTTCGTACCGATGAGCGTGCTGCCGGTTTTCTCGCGTTGGGGTTAGCAAAGCGTGGTGTCCCGGTTCCAGTCGTCACCACTTCGGGGACAGCAGTCGCTAATCTCACCCCAGCCTTATTGGAAGCGGCGCATAGTGGCGTGCCGGTGATAGCAATCACTGCGGATCGCCCACCCGAGTTGCGGGGTACGGGAGCGAACCAAACCACTCATCAGGTAGGTCTATTCGGGTCCATTGTGCGATGGCACCACGATCTTGGGGTGCCGGACGAGCGCCCCGGCCAGGTGCCGCAGTGGCGGGCGATGGTGAGTCGAGCTTTCGCCGCGGCCCTGGGGTGTAGTGCGCGCACCGTCGGCCCGGTCCACGTAAATGTGCCTTTTCGGGAACCTCTGGTTCCTGGTCCGGGAACGTTCAATGAAGCACTATCTGGACGCCCAGGTGGGCTTCCCTGGACGGCAGTAGCGCCGGTGACTCAGCCTGGACCGCTGATCCCGGATCTTGATGATGACCGCACGATCATGGTGGTGGGGGATGTGCCGGGCGGCCCCATTGACTGGGGGATTGCAGCAGCTCGGTTGGCCCGCCGACAGGGGTGGCCAGTGGTGGCTGAGCCTTCATCTGGCGGCGCTTGGCAGGCCAGCATTCCCCATGGTGCATTGATACTTGGTGCCCCTGAGTGGTTGAGTCAGCACCAGCCTCGTCGAGTCCTTGTAGTGGGTCGGGTGACGTTGTCCCGCACCGTTTCTGCCGTGCTGAAGGATCCGTCGATTCAGGTGGATGTGGTTGCCGACGGTGGGACTGGCGGATGGCCAGATCCATTGGCGGTGGCACGCGAGGTCCTTCCATGGGAGGCGCTGCTCGCCCCACGGGATGGCAGCAACCTCTCCCCGGTGGTTGTCGATGCAAAAGCCCCGAATTCTAGGGAGGAAGAGAGAGTCCCCACCTCCCCATGGCTCGCCTCGTGGAAAATCGCCGGGCGGCAGGTAGCGAATGCCGTGGACCACCTCATTGCTGACCGTTGGCCTAGCGGCCCCTCCTTAGCCCGGGCGATGCTCGCTGCACTCTCACCGGAGGCGACGCTGTTCATCGGCCCATCCAACCCAATTCGGGATGTCATGGTTGCCGTTGCGCCGTCGCCGTCGCATCCACGAATGATCGCCAACCGTGGTCTTGCGGGGATAGATGGGTGTGTCTCCACAGCGAGCGGGTTGGCGCTCGCGAGTTCCGGGCCAAGTTACGCGCTGCTGGGTGACCTCACTTTCTTACATGATTTCACTGGCTTGATCGTCGGCCCTCAAGAGCGTCACCCAGATCTGACGGTGGTGGTGGCCGACGACAACGGTGGCGGCATTTTTCACCTCGTGGAGCCAGGCGACCCTCAGCACGATGCCACCTTTGAGCGGATGTTTGGCACCCCCCACGGAAAGGACATCGCAGCCCTAACATCCGCAGCCGGGATCTCGACGATGAACATCACATCCTCGGCGCAGCTCGTCGGTGCCCTTCGTGAGATTCCGTCGGGAATAAGAGTGTTGCAGGTGAGCTACTCCCGCACTGAGCACCGGCTTTGGCGCACTGAGCTAAATGATGTTACTGGCCAGGCATTGAGGTCGCTGCTGATCAGCGCTGATTCTTAGCTGGTGAGTACTGAATTCCCTAAACCTGAGCCCCGGATTAAGCGAGCGGTACTCAAGGCGCCGTTCACCTTTCCGCTAGGTCAACCGGTTGTTTCTCCGCGCCGGACCCATCTGATTCGGGTTCTGGGGTGTTGTTACGAGTCGCTACCAGACTGGTTGCGGTAACAATAGCCAAAATAACAATGATGACGCCAAGCGACATCGCCGTAGGCACCTCTGGGACCGACGGCCAAACCCCATGCGCCCAATGCAAGGCAAGCTTCACCCCGATGAAGCCCAAAATGACCGCGAGGCCGTACCCCAAGTGCACCAGGCGTTTCAGGGCGCCCTGGAGGACGAAGTACAGGGCTCGTAACCCGAGTAAGGCGAATGCGTTAGTCGCGAAGACGAGGTAAGGATCACCGGTGATGCCATACACCGCCGGGACCGAGTCAATGGCAAAGACGAGGTCGGTAGCAAAGACGGCCACCACCACTAAAGCTAATGGAGTAAGCGCTCGGCGGCCATCAACCCGAGAGAGCAGAGCCGGGCCTTGATAATCGTCGGTGACGGGAAAGACTTTGCGGAGCAATCGGACGCTGCGCATCTGCGAGACGTCTACGTCATGGCCAGCGCCGGTGATGGTGTCACGAAGAATTTTGACCCCAGTGGCTAACAAGATAAGACCAAACACCAGGAACGCCCAGTCAAATGCCTGCAAGGCGGCGGCGCCGAGGGCGATGAAAATCCCACGGAGTACTAACGCCCCGACGATCCCGTATAGCAAGACCCGCTGTTGCAATGCGGCGGGCACCGCAAAAGCCGCAAGGAGCAGCATGAAAACGAAGAGGTTGTCCACCGAGAGGGTTTTCTCTACCAGGTACCCGGTGTAGTACTCCACCCCACGCTCACTGCCGTACTGCCCCCAGATGTACCCGCCAAAAGCCACCGGCAAGGCAATGTAGAACGCTGACCAGCCGGCGGCCTCCCGCATGGAAACCTCGTGTGGGCGGCGAGTAATGATGAAGTCCAAAACGATCAATGCGATTACTGCTCCGATGGTTACTCCCCAAAGCCCAAGCGAGGCGATGGAAGAAATCTCTGTCGCGGGCGGATCAGCAGCGGCGCTGAGAGCGCTCCAGGAATGAGAGTGGGGAGCTAGCAATGACATGTGTCTCCTCGCGCGCCAAGGTGGCGAGGTCTCCTTCACCCGGCACGGGCGGTCCACCGAGGCACATGGCTGCGCCGTATTGACCGATGAACACTTTGGGAAGTACTCCCCTCGTGACTTGCCACGGTAGAAGCTGTAGGGCACCGAAGCAAACTGGTTCCGTGTCAACGCGGTAAGACAACGGTGAAGATGCCACGTTCATGGTTCATGGGCCGTGGTCTTAGTTGATTCCTGGCCTAGTAAAGGCCATCGTTAGCGGGGTCGGCGGGCGACTACTGCGGTGAGCGAACCAGACCAGCGAGGGCGACTGTCCTGGCCATCTTCGAGCGTGAAGGCATGTTCCCATCGGGTGACGTCATCGTCGGTGGCGAAACCCGCTTGGACAAGAGAGTGCCGTGCCGCCCAGGCCGCCCCTCTAGCACCGGCAGGGATTTCGCTTTCGCTGCGCCAGGTGCGGGTGGTGACGATGGTGAGGCCGGCGCTGGTGGCCATTGGGGCGAGACGGCGCGCCGTCCGTAGGTCGTTTCCTTTGCTGGCATGCCAACGCCGATAAATCTCAAAAAGATCGGCTAGGTCTTCTTGTTGGTTCGCCTGCTCGATTTCGCTGGTGTCGATATCGAGCAGGTAGACGTGCCCCTCTGGGCGGGTGAGTTGGGCCAGGTGATCCACGATGCGTTGTTCGCTGGATCCGTTGTGCGCCAAGACATGTCGGATCACCACGGTGTCGAAGGACCCTTCTGGTTGACCGGTGGCGTCGGCGCGCCCGAAGAGGGCGCGGGCCTGCGTGATCCCGGTCTCGTCGAGAAGCGTTCGAGCTGCAGCGAGAGCCTGCTCGTCGGCGTCGATACCCGTGACATCCCCGGTTGGTCCTACTGCTTCAGCGAGCGCAACCAGCATGGCACCTGGCCCGCACCCGACGTCCAAGATCCGGGCGCCGGAGACAACACCGGCCTGCTGCCACAGATCCATTTCGGTGCGGACTGCTTCATCGGCCATTGAACGGTAGCGAGCGATTTCATCGTCACTCAGCCGTAGTCCGTACGCCATGTTTCCCCCCGGGTAATAATCGCGATTTCTTTGGGCTGTCAGCCAGTTACCCAAGAACACTCTGGCAGGTATTTCATCGATGTGACCGTAAGCGCGCTGGAGAAACTGGCATAGATCTGATGTTGCTCAAGCAGTTCGGGGGTGTGCTTGTGTGCTAAACGTTAAAGCGTCCCGAACCGGGGCCAACTTCGCCTCCGACTCGGCCACCTCGTCCGCGGGGATCGACCCGGCAACGATCCCGCAGCCCGCGAAGAGCCGCAGCCGATGCTGGTCTGCCGGGTCTTGCCTGGCGCATCGCAAAGCAATCCCCCATTCACCATCGAAGTTTCCGTCAATCCAACCCACAGGGCCGCTATAACGGCCACGATCCATACCTTCTGTTTCTCTGATCAAGGCGACCGCGGTCGCCGTGGGGGTGCCCCCAACTGCTGCGGTGGGGTGCAGTGCGGCGACTAGCCCCAGGGTGCTGATGTCGTCCCGCAATGCCCCAGCGATATCAGTGACCAGATGCATGACATTAGGCAGATGCAGCACGAACGGTGCCTCTGGCACGTTGATTGAGGTGCAGTGCGGTGCAAGTGCATCAGCGAGGGACCGCACCGCATATTCGTGTTCTTCGAGGTCTTTACTTGACCTTGCTAAGGAGGCTGATAGGGCCAAGTCCCGTGCGTCGTCGCCGGTCCGACGGATCGTGCCAGCTAACACTCGGGAATGCACGAGCCCGCGGTCTCGTCGGACGAGGAGTTCGGGGGTGGCGCCGAGGAAGCCGTCGACGGCGAAGGCCCAACAGCTGGGGTACTGGTCCGCAAGTCGTTGGAGCACCCATCGTGGATCAATAGGGTGTTCAGTGCGAGCCTCGACATCCCGCGCAAGAACGATCTTGTCTACTTCGCCGGCGATGATCCGTTGGACTAGATGAGCGACGGTTGCCGACCACTTTTCCGGCGGCAACGCACCGTCGTAAAAGCGGGTCACCCCGGGTGCCCGTGGCGCGGGGAGTTGGCCGAGCCGAACGGGCCCAGGGAGTGTGTCCGCATGGCTTACGGTGGTGACCCACCATTGGCCTTGGCGATGTCCAACAATAATTTCGGGGACGATCACGACGTTGCTATCGGTGGAATGCTCATCGAAGGTAAAAGAACCAAACGCGACCAGCCCGCTCCCGGGGGAATGAACATGGTCTGTGATCACCGCGTTGTGGACGAGTCGCCGCCACCAGTGGTCAGCCGCCAAGAATCGACTTTGCTCATTTTCAGTGGTTGAGCTGGCCCATTGGGTCGTGACTCCCCACCCGACGATTCCCTCACCGTGTCGAACCCAAGACATCGCCGGACGATCCGGCAGCAAATCGAGCAGCGGGCCGGGGTCAGTGATAGAGGTGGAGCGCACAATGAGTGGGCGCGGTTCGTGGTCTGCTGTGACCTCGGCGCCCTTCACAAGCGTCAGCGTAAATCGTCCTTGCTCGTCATGAATGACGGGTCTCAAACATCGCGTGATTCACGCCCCCAGCAGGACGAGTTGGGGGAGGAAGGACGAGGATAGAAGTATGACCCGAGCAAGTCTGGGCAAAGACCCCCATGAAGTAGCCGCCATGTTTGACGCCGTCGCTGGTCGGTACGACCTCACGAATACCGTGTTGTCCGCGGGGCAGGACCGCCTGTGGCGCCGGGCCGTCCTGCGGGCTATTGATGCCCACCCTCGGGAACAGGTGTTGGATCTTGCTGCCGGCACGGGAGCATCTACGGAACCGTTACGCCGTACCGGCGCTCGGGCCGTGGGGGTGGATTTTTCCCTAGGGATGGTCCGTGCTGGTCATATTCGCCGCCCAGCGGTGTCGTTTGTAGTTGGCGATGGGGGGCAGCTCCCGTTTGCTGATGCGACGTTTGATGCAGTCACCATCTCGTTCGGGTTACGTAACGTCCTTAACGTCGAGGCTGTGCTCGCGGAATTGCTGCGCCTCACCCGTTCTGGTGGCCGACTGGTGGTATGTGAGTTCAGTCACCCCGTCAATGCGGTGCTCCGCCGCGCGTACGGCCGCTATTTGCTCCGGGGTTTGCCAGTGGTTGCGCGGCGAATGAGCTCAGACCCGTCGTCCTACACCTACTTAGCGGAGTCCATCGCGGCGTGGCCGGATCAAGCCACTTTGGCGCGCTGCATCAGCATTGCTGGCTGGCAATCGGTGCAGTGGCGGAACCTCACCGGAGGAATCGTGGCGATTCACCGAGCATCTCGGGCGACGCTGGCGGAGCCGGCAAGTGCAACGACAGACCGACACGCGAAGCCGGTGGAAAGCCTCGCGGGTCGGGAATCCGCGACTCACGACAGTGCCCCCTCGTGGTCATATCCGCGTGCGGGCGTAGACTCCGCAGCGATTCGTGAAAGAGTGCACAAGCCGAGGGAGTCACCGGCGTGAATCCTTACCTGCCAATCCTCGCCCTTTTTGCTATTGGGGCCGGTTTTGCAGTTTTTTCTATTGTCGCCGGGTCGTTGGCTGGGCCGAAACGCTATAACCGGGCCAAAGTTGATGCGTATGAATGTGGGATCGAACCCACTCCGCACGCCGCTGACGGTGGTCGTTTCCCAGTCAAGTATTACCTCACCGCAATGCTGTTCATCATCTTCGACATTGAGTCGGTGTTCTTGTTTCCCTTCGCGGTGGCATTCGATCAGCTTGGCCTGTTCGTTCTGGTGGAAATGGTGTTGTTCATTGTGACGGTGTTCGTGGCGTATGCCTATGTGTGGCGACGCGACGGCTTGGAATGGGACTAACTTCGCGGATGTGGAGCTGACATGGGTATCGAAGAAAAACTCCCAGCGGGGTTCATGCTCACCTCGGTGGAGAAACTCGCCGGGTATATGCGCAAGAGCTCGGTCTGGCCGGCTACTTTCGGATTGGCCTGCTGCGCTATCGAAATGATGGCAGTGGGCACCCCCGATTACGACATCGCGCGGTTCGGGATGGAACGGTTTAGTGCTACCCCTCGGCAAGCGGACCTCATGATCGTTGCTGGTCGGGTGAGTCAGAAGATGGCCCCGGTAGTCCGGCAGGTGTACGACCAGATGGCTGAACCAAAATGGGTCATCTCGATGGGGGTGTGTGCGAGTAGTGGGGGAATGTTCAACAACTACGCGATCGTCCAAGGGGTTGACCACATCATCCCGGTTGATGTTTACCTGCCGGGGTGCCCGCCTCGTCCGCAAATGTTGTTAAACGCGATCCTGACCTTGCACGAGCAGATTCAAGCGCAACCGTTGGGAGTCAATAGAAAACGTGCTGCCGAGGCAGCGGAATCAGCCGCGATGCAGGCCCCACCCACGGAACACATGGTGGGACTTCTGCGATGAGCACCAACACATCCGACTCCGGTAAGCGTGGCAGTTCTCCCGAGCGCAGCAGTTCCAGTGAGGACACCGCTACAACGGACATCCAGCAATCTGCTTCCGTGGGTATGAAATCTGACGTGATTGACACCCGTCGTGGCATGTTTGGTATACAGGGTTCATCTGATACTTCCGGGTATGGCGGGTTGGTTAAGCCCATTGTGTGGCCGGCGCCAGCGGGACGGCCCTTTGATGGTTGGTGGGAAGACCTCGCTCGCGAGCTCACCGCGACGCTGGTTGATGAGGGCACCAGCTGGGGTGAAGCTATTGACCGGGTGGTCATTGATCGTGGCGAATTCACGATGTACGTGTATCGGGATCACTTGGTGGCAGTGGCCCGTCGGTTGCGGGATGAACCTGGTCTGAGGTTTGAGATTTGCACCGGTGTCAGCGGCGCGCATTACCCCGGCGATAGTGGCCGTGAGTTGCATGCGGTCTACCATTTACTCTCCATTACCCACGGCGGTCGCCGCATCCGCCTTGAAGTGACCTGCCCAGACGATGACCGCACCATTCCATCATTGGTATCGGTATGGCCCGGCAATGACTGGCATGAACGAGAAACTTGGGACATGTTCGGCATTGTGTTCGATGGCCATCCGGCGTTAACGCGGATTTTGATGCCAGATGACTGGCCAGGGCACCCACAGCGGAAGGACTACCCATTGGGTGGGATTCCCGTCGAATACAAGGGCGCACAAATTCCACCGCCAGACCAGCGGAGGTCATACAGCTGATGAACACGAGTGAAGTGATCGACGAGCAAGCGCGGGATCCTTACAGCACCGGCCCGACTGAAGGTTATGTGGTCAACGCTGCCGGCGGTGATTGGGATGATCTTGTTGCGGAAGCGTCTTCCTTAGGTGAAGAGCGGATTGTCGTCAATATGGGCCCGCAGCATCCGTCAACGCATGGAGTGCTTCGGCTCATCCTTGAGCTCGATGGCGAGACGGTGACGGAAGCTCGGGCTGGAATCGGGTATTTACATACCGGCATCGAAAAGAACATGGAATACCGCACCTGGACGCAGGGAGTTACGTTCTGCACGCGAATGGATTACCTCACCCCGATGTTCCAGGAGACCGCCTTCTGCCTTGGGGTAGAAAAACTCCTTGGCATTACGGATCAAATTCCGCCTAGGGCCACGGTAATCCGGGTCCTCATGATGGAGTTGACGCGTATTTCGTCGCATCTCGTTGCGACTGCCACCGGTGGAATGGAAATGGGCGCGACCACGGTCATGACGGTCGGGTTCCGTGAGCGCGAGCGCATCCTCGGCATCATCGAACACGTCACCGGCTTGCGGATGAACAATGCGTACATTCGGCCCGGTGGGGTAGCCCAGGACCTTCCCGATGACGCTCTGACGCGGATCCGCGAAACGATCCCCGCGCTGCGCGATGGGCTCGGTGAGTTAGAAGCCTTGCTGTTAGAAAACCCCATCCTTAAAGGCCGAACTGTGGGTATTGGCCACTTGGACCTCGCCGGGTGTATCGCGTTAGGAGTGACCGGACCCGTCCTACGGTCTACCGGGTTGCCGCACGATCTGCGAAAACTCACGCCGTACTGCGGATATGAGACGTACGACTTTGAAGTGATGACACGGGACACTTGCGATGCCTACGGGCGGCTCCAAATCCGACTCGATGAATGCTATGAGTCGATCAGCATCATCGAGCAGTGCTTAGACCGGCTGAGCGAGCCAGGGCCCGTCATGGTCGCGGACAAAAAAATTGCCTGGCCGGCGCAATTGGCACTCGGGCCAGATGGCATGGGCAATAGCTTGGATCACATCCGGAAAATTATGAGCACCTCGATGGAGGCGTTAATCCACCACTTCAAGTTGGTCACCGAGGGTTTTCGGGTGCCCGTGGGTCAGGTGTACCAAGCAGTGGAATCCCCGAAGGGTGAATTAGGTGTGCACGTGATCAGTGACGGTGGCACCCGGCCGTACCGGGCGCATTTCCGCGACCCAAGTTTCAATAACTTGCAGGCGACGGCCGCCATGTGTGAGGGCGGCCAATTGGCTGACGTGATCGTTGCCGTGGCATCGATCGATCCGGTGATGGGTGGGGTGGACCGCTAATGGCTGAGTTGTTAGGGATGCCGCAGGTATCGCCACGAGAAACGTATGAACCCGTTGTGCTGCAACGTTTACGGGGTGACGCAGAGCACGTAATTGCTCGGTACCCACGACCCCGGTCAGCACTGTTGCCGTTGCTTCATCTGGTGCAGTCCGAAGAGGGTTACGTGAGTCCGCGGGGGATTGAGTTTTGCGCGGAGGTACTCAACCTCACGACCGCTGAAGTCACCGGCGTGGCGACGTTCTACACCCAGTACAAACGCCACCCCAATGGCACGTACACAGTAGGGGTGTGTACGAACACGCTCTGCGCGATCATGGGTGGAGACCAGATCTTCGACGCGCTATCCGAGCACCTTGGGGTTGGCCACGACGAAACCACGATGGACGGCGCGATCACCCTGGAGCGGCTGGAATGCAACGCTGCATGTGATTATGCGCCGGTCGTGATGGTCAACTGGGAATTCTTCGATAATCAAACCCCGGACAGTGCCACTGAACTCGCAGATCGGTTGCGGGCCGGTGATCCTGAGCTTCGCCCCAGCCGTGGGCCGGATCGAGTCTGCACCTTCCGACAAGTTTCCCGCGTGCTGGCTGGGTTCCCGGATGGTTTGGCCGACGAAGGGCCTGGCGCAGGGCCTGCCTCTTTGGCCGGCTTGCGCGTGGCCCACGAGTTGGATGCTGCGCCACCCAAGCCAGCCCCGTCGTCGGCGAAAACATCAAAACCTTCGGCTAAGAAGGACTAGCCATGACCACGCTAACTCCGATCCTGTCTGAGTTCTGGGACGATCCGAAGTCTTGGACGCTCGATACGTACGAAAAGTACGACGGGTACCGTGCACTTCGAGCAGCATTGCCCATGCAACCGAGTGACCTGATCCAGCTGGTCAAGGACTCTGGGTTGCGTGGCCGGGGTGGGGCGGGGTTCCCCACTGGCATGAAATGGGGCTTTCTTCCGCCGCCAGATGGTGGCCCGCGATACCTCGTGGTTAACGCCGACGAGTCAGAGCCGGGCACCTGCAAAGACACCCCGCTAATGATGGCCGCCCCGCATTTTCTGATCGAGGGCATGGCGATCACCTCGTACGCGATCGGCTGCTCGCATGCTTTTATCTACTTGCGTGGGGAAGTAGTGCACGTGTACCGCCGGTTACTACGTGCGGTGGAGGAGGCATACGCCAAGGGGTACTTAGGAAAGAACATTTTAGGCTCTGGGTTCAACCTCGATGTCACCGTTCATGCTGGTGCTGGCGCGTACATCTGTGGTGAAGAAACCGCCTTGTTGGATTCATTGGAGGGGCGTCGTGGCCAGCCTCGGCTGAAACCGCCGTTTCCCGCTGTCGCTGGTCTTTACGCCCGCCCCACCGTGGTCAACAACGTCGAATCCATTGCGAGCGTGCCGCCCATTGTGTTGCACGGTGCGGAGTGGTTCACCTCCATGGGAACGGAGAAGTCCACCGGTTTTGGTTTCTTCAGTCTGTCCGGTCATGTGAAAAATCCCGGCCAGTACGAAGCTCCGCTGGGGATCACGCTGCGGGAATTACTCGACCTTGCCGGGGGGATGCGCAGTGCTGACCACCCCCTGAAGTTTTGGACGCCGGGTGGTTCTTCGACTCCTATTTTTACCGACCGACACCTCGATGTGCCGCTTGATTTTGAGGCCGTTGGGGCCGCGGGTTCCATGTTGGGAACGCGCGCGTTGCAGATCTTTGACACCACGACATCGGTCGTGCGCGCAGTGGCGCGGTGGACTGACTTCTACGCCCATGAGTCGTGCGGCAAATGCACTCCTTGCCGGGAAGGAACTTTCTGGTTGAAACAGATCTTGACCCGATTGGAACACGGTCAAGGAACTCAGCAGGACATCGATCTGCTTCTTGACACCTGCGACAACATTTTGGGTCGGTCGTTCTGCGCTTTAGGTGACGGCGCAACTTCGCCGATCACGTCCGCCATCCAGTACTTCCGAGAGGAATTCGAGGCCGGCATGCACACGCCCGCTGCCGAACTGTTCCCCCCGCACGCAAGCACAGTGTTCGCTCAACGTTCGGTGGTGCCGGCATGACCGCTACCCCGCAGATTCAAGCACCGATCCGTCCGGTCGAGACCGTCACGATCACCATTGATGGTCTGCAGGTTGACGTTCCCAAGGGGACGCTAGTCATCCGGGCGGCTGAACAAGTAGGGATTCAGATTCCACGATTCTGTGATCACCCCCTGTTGGATCCAGTGGGAGCATGCCGCCAATGTCTGGTGGAGGTGTCCACGCCGGGGCCTGATGGTGCGCTTCGTGCGATGCCAAAGCCGCAAGCGTCGTGCACCTTGGCAGTCTCTCCTGGGATGGTGATCAAAACTCAGCTCACATCATCGCTCGCTGATAAGGCGCAGCAAGGGGTGATGGAGCTTCTGCTCATCAACCACCCGCTGGATTGCCCGGTCTGCGATAAGGGCGGGGAGTGCCCATTACAGAATCAAGCCTTATCGAATGGCCGGGAAGACTCCCGCTTCGCGGACGTCAAGCGGACCTACCCCAAGCCGGTCCCCGTTTCGAGTCAGGTATTACTGGACCGAGAACGGTGCGTGTTGTGCGCTCGGTGCACCCGCTTCAGCCAGCAAGTCGCCGGGGATCCATTCATTGAGTTGGTAGAACGCGGCGCGTTGCAACAGGTAGGGATCTACGCTGAGCAACCTTTCGAGTCATACTTCAGCGGTAACACGGTGCAGATCTGCCCGGTCGGTGCGCTGACTGGTGCCGCGTATCGATTCCGTTCTCGCCCATTTGACCTAGTTTCTACTCCCAGTACCTGTGAGCATTGTGCGTCCGGTTGTTCGTTACGAGTTGACGCTCGGCGTGGGAAGGTCCTCCGGCGTCTCGCGGGGGATGACCCAGCGGTCAATGAGGAGTGGAACTGCGATAAGGGTCGGTGGGCGTTTACCTACGCGACTCAAGACCGGTTAACGACCCCGATGATTCGGGATGAAGAGTCTGGTCAATTGCGCCCGGCGTCTTGGCCGGAGGCGTTAACGGTGGCCGCGCGGGGCCTTGCTGCCGCCCGGGACGCCGGCGGTGTGGGTGTTCTTCCTGGTGGTCGGCTCACGGAGGAAGACTCCTACGCGTACGCCAAGTTCGCTCGGATGGTGTTGGCCACCAACGACATTGACCTTCGGGCTCGGCCTCATTCAGCGGAGGAAACACAGTTCCTCGCGGCGCATGTCGCTGGTTCGTGGGGAAATAGTGGTGCAGGGAATGCGGTGACGTATGCGGACATTGATACCGCACCTGTGGTCTTACTCGTGGGTTTCGAACCGGAGGAAGAATCTCCGATCGTTTTCCTTCGGCTTCGCAAGGCGGTCCGGTCCGGGCAACGAGTCGTGTCGGTCGCACCATGGCGGACTCGCGGAGTGGAAAAACTTTCTGGTGAGCTCATCTCAGCGGCGCCAGGCACCGAAGCGGAACTCCTCGATGCATTGGCGGCGGGGGCGCACGAAGTTGCTGAGATAGCGAAGCTGCTCAATACTTCTGGCGCGCTCATCATGGTGGGAGAACGCTTAGCGGGGGTTCGGGGCGGGTTGTCCGCAGCGGCGCGGCTTGCTGAAGCGACTGGGGCTCGGCTGGCCTGGGTGCCAAGAAGGGCCGGGGAACGCGGCAGCATCGAGGCCGGTGCGCTGCCCAATCTGTTGCCCGGTGGGCGACTTGTCACCGACCCGGTGGCTCGGGTAGACCTCCAAGCTGCCTGGGGTGTTACTAATCTTCCAACCGCTCCGGGCCGGGAAACGTCCGGCATTGTGGCGGCTGCCGGTGCCAGCCAACTAGCCGGTTTACTCATCGGCGGTGTGGAGCTCACTGATCTCCCCGATCCGACAGCGGCCCGGGTGGCGCTCGCGGCTGCTTCCTTTGTGGTGTCACTAGAGCAACGGCTAAGCGCGGTCACGGAGTACGCCAATGTCGTTTTTCCGGTCGCGGCGGTAGCCGAGAAATCCGGCACCTTCCGTACCTGGGAGGGACGGCCTCGGCAGTTCGATGCAGTGCTTCGTCCTCAAGGGCCCAGTGGGACGCTCAGTGATCAACGAGTACTGCACTTGATCGCTGGGGAAGCAGGAGTAGATCTTGGTCTTCCCGACGTGGCGTCGGCGCGGGCTGAACTTGCTGAGCTCGCGGGGTGGAATGGTGCTCGCGAATCCACTCCTCACGTCCCAGCGGCCTCCCCACCTCCGGTGAGCCCAGGGCAAGCGGTACTCGCAACGTGGCATTTATTACTTGACGCAGGCGAGTTACAAACTGGTGAACCATGGCTCGCTGGCACAGCCAGGCGTGCCGTCGCCAGATTGAGTGCGACAACCGCTGAACGGGTGGGGGTAGTCGACGGTGACCTGCTCTCGGTATCGACAACTCAGGGGGCGGTGACGTTGCCGGTTATCGTGACCGACCTGCCCGACCACGTGGTGTGGTTGCCGACGAATCAGGTTGGGTACGGCGTTCGCGCGGCGCTCGGAGTGGACGCTGGCGCGGTCGTGACGATCACACGTGGAGGTATCGGATGATCGGCAGGTTGGCGACGGCGGGTGACGTGACCGCAGATTTCAGCCAAGAAACCTGGTGGTTGGTGATGGGTAAGGCCGGGGTCATCTTCGTTTTCTTGGTCATCACCACCTTGATGTTGGTGTTGTTTGAGCGGCGCGTGATTGGTCGGATGCAGCAGCGTCCCGGGCCGAATCGCACCGGACCTTTTGGGTTGCTTCAGACTCTCGCCGATGGCATCAAGCTAGCTTTGAAAGAAGATCTCATCCCTAAAGCGGCAGATCGAGTGGTGTTCATCCTCGCGCCGATCATCGCTACCGCATGCTGTTTTATTTCTTTCGCAATCATCCCGTTTGGCCCTGAGGTGTCAATTTTCGGCGTGCGTACCCCGCTACAGTTGACGGACATTCCAGTTGCAGTGCTGTTCGTCCTGGCCGTTGCTGGGGTTGGGGTGTACGGAATTTTGTTGGCGGGATGGTCCTCTGGTTCCACGTATCCGTTGCTCGGTGGGTTGCGGTCTTCGGCCCAATTGGTCTCGTATGAAATTGCGATGGGGTTGTCGTTGGTGCCGGTCTTTCTATATGCCGGATCGATGTCAACGTCCACAATCGTTGCAGCACAACAAGATCAGTGGTTCATCATTCCGGCGGTGTTTTCGTTCGGGGTGTACGTCATCACCATGTTGGGGGAGACGAACCGTTTACCTTTCGACCTCGCCGAGGGGGAAGGGGAGCTCACCGGTGGTTTCCACACGGAGTACTCCTCACTGAAGTTCGCCCTCTTCTTCCTGGCCGAATACGTCAACATGGTGACCGTCTCCGCGCTTGCGACCACCATGTTCCTGGGCGGTTGGCGTGCGCCGTGGCCGTTGTCGGCGGTGAACGACGGCATGCTCAACACTGGCTGGTGGCCGGTGTTGTGGTTCGTCAGCAAGATGTGGTTGTTGCTGTTCTTCTTCGTTTGGGTGCGCGGCTCGTTGCCGCGTGTTCGGTACGACCAGTTCATGCGCTTCGGCTGGAAGTTTCTCATCCCGGCGAGTTTGCTATGGATCGTGGCGGTAGCGACGATTCGTTCGCTGCCCGACCTGTCCACTGCGGACAGGCGAGTGCTGTTCCTCACGGTCGGGGTGCTTGCCCTTATTGGTGGGGCGATCGCGTGGGCCGTTGACGTTCGTCGTGAAGCCGCAGCTCAAGAAGAGGCAGGGTGGGCATTAGGTGAGGTCGACCCGTTCGCTGGCGGTCACCCCGTCCCACCACTCCCAGGGCAACGCTTGCGAGTGTCCCGGGGTGCCGGGGTATCACCCGATGCGTTAGACAAACCCGACCCTGCTCGCGCCCTTACCTCTCAGGAGGCTCCTCATGGTTGATGAAGTTGAGCCAGATCCGTCCGGTGACCCGGCTAGTGAGCGCGGTCGTGCCGAATCGAGGCCGCCAGTCCGGGGCCCACAGCGTGGACTTCTACCAAAGCTAGCTCCGCAGGTCGCTGGTTTCGGGGTGAGTTTCTCCACCATGTTCCGCAAGGTGGAAACGGAGGAATACCCCGAGAAGCCGCGCCCTACCGAGCCTCGCTATCACGGTCGCCATCAATTGAACCGGCACCCTGATGGGTTAGAAAAGTGCATTGGGTGCGAGTTGTGCGCATGGGCGTGCCCAGCGGATGCGATTTATGTGGAAGGCGCGGATAACACCGACGAGGAGCGTTTCTCCCCGGGTGAACGGTACGGCCAGGTTTACCAAATTAACTATTTGCGCTGCATTTTCTGTGGTCTATGCATTGAGGCGTGCCCAACGCGCGCCTTGACGATGACCAACGAGTACGAACTCGCAGATGACACCCGCGGAAAATTGATCTTCGATAAGGATCAGCTTTTGGCTCCACTGCGCGAGGGAATGCTGCCAGTGCCGCACCCGATGCCGGTAGGCAAAACAGAGCAGGACTACTACGCAGGTACGGTCACCGGCCCCACGGCGGATCAACGTGAATGGGTGCGACAGCGGGACGCTCAGGATGGTTCGGCAGTGGTGGCAGATGCGCCAAATCTGCCGAGTAGTGACCACCCGTCGCCCCAGTCACTTGGGGGGCAGGGGTGAGCGTCGTATTTCCAAGTACTACAGAAATGATGACGAACGTGGGTTTTGCACCGGGACCGTTCGCGCTGGCAGGTGCTGAGACATCCGGGGTCGAGGCGGTCGCGTTTTGGCTGCTTGCACCAGTGATGGTGGTGGCTGCGCTCGGATTGCTTTTTGCGCGTAAAGCGGTTCACGCTGCGCTTGGTGTGGTGTTGGTGATGGTCTGCCTCGGGGTGATCTACCTCATTCAAGACGCGGACTTCCTCGGGGTTATCCAAGTATTCGTGTACACCGGTGCCGTGATGATGCTTTTCTTGTTCGTTCTCATGCTGATCGGGGTGGACTCCGCGGACTCGTTACGGGAGACGATCACCGGGCAGCGGTGGATCGGATTTGCGTTAGCTGCGGGTTTGGGTGCGTTGTTGGCGTCCGCGATAGCATCGGCGGCTTTTGACTCGCCGGTTGGGCTCACCGATGCGAATGCGGGGGGGAATGTGGCGGCGGTTGGCATCCTCATTTTCACCCGGTACGTCTGGGTGTTCGAAGTGACCAGCGCACTGTTAGTTACCGCCGCCTTGGGTGCCATGGTGTTGGCCCATCGAGAACGTATTGGGCCTAAGCGGAGTCAGCGGATGTTGGCTGAGCAGCGCGTCCGGTCAGGGCGTTTTGTCGCTGGCCTCCCAGCGCCAGGTGTTTTTGCGCGCCACAACGCGGTCGACACTCCGGCGCTATTGCCGGATGGAACCCCGAGCGAATTGTCCGTGTCCCGAGTGTTGCGAGCGCGTGAGCAGGTGCGAGAAGTGCCTCATTCTGAGCGAGCGGGTGCGATCACTGATGAGGCCGATCAGGGAGGCCGTCGATGAACCTGACGAACTACCTCTATCTGGGGACCATCCTGTTCGCTATCGGCGCGGCCACTGTGCTTCTGCGCCGCAACGCCATCATCGTCTTTATGGGCATTGAGTTGATGCTCAACGCAACAAACCTGATGTTCGTCACCTTCGCCCGAATGCAAGGAACGCTTGACGGCCAAGTTGTCGCGTTGTTTGTGATGTTGGTGGCTGCCGCTGAGGTCGTGGTGGGGTTGGCAATCATTCTGACCATCTTCCGTGCCCGCCGTTCCGCGTCGGTGGACGATGCCAACCTTCTCAAGTTGTGACCAGATCACCCGCGCCCCGCAGTGAGCGCACTGGATGCCGATTCCCTGACCGCAGAACGGATTCGAGACACTGATGACCACACAGATGGTGTTGGCCAGCGAGGTGCTGGCCGCCGGTAATGCGACGGGCGTGTTTTCGTTGACGTGGCTCCTCATTGCGTTGCCACTGCTAGGTGCCGTGATTGGACTTCTCGGCGGGCGGCGCACTGACCAGTTCGGACACTTCGTTGGCACCGCGATGTCATGGGGTTCCTTTGCCCTTGGCGCCACCTTGTTCATTGTGCTTGCCGGTCGAGAAGAGGCCGATCGAGCTGTAGGGCAACGGCTATTTTCCTGGGTTCCGGCGGGGGATTTTCAGTTGGACGCTGGGCTTTTGGTGGACCCGCTTTCGCTGGTGTTCGTTTTACTGATCACGTTCGTTGGTTCGTTGATCCATGTGTATTCCATCGCTTACATGGCTCATGATGCCGATCGGCGCCGGTTCTTTGCCTACCTCAATCTGTTTGTCGCCGCGATGTTGCTGCTTGTCTTAGCGGATAGCTACCTCCTGCTATACGTGGGATGGGAAGGCGTCGGTCTCGCGTCGTATTTGCTGATCGGTTTTTGGAATCAAAACCCGGCCTACGCCGCCGCGGCGAAGAAGGCATTCGTGGTGAACCGGATCGGCGACTTCGGGTTGTCGGTCGCGATCATGGCAATGTTTGTTCAGTTCGGTGCGGTGGATTACGCGACCGTATTCGCTAGCGCGGAGGGAGCGTCCCAAGGCGCGCTCACCTTGATGGGGTTGATGCTGCTAATCGGCGCTTGCGGTAAGTCCGCGCAGTTCCCGTTGCAGTCGTGGTTGGGGGACGCCATGGCTGGCCCCACACCGGTGTCCGCGTTGATCCACGCGGCCACCATGGTGACTGCCGGGGTGTATCTCGTGGTTCGCTCGGCGCCGCTGTACAACCTCACCCCGGATGCTCAGCTCGCGGTGGTCCTTGTGGGGGCGATCACGTTGGTGTACGGCGCAGTTGTGGGGTGCGCGAAAGACGACATCAAGAAAGCCTTGGCTGCGTCCACGATGAGTCAGATCGGGTACATGATGCTCGCGGCGGGGCTTGGCCCAGTGGGGTACGCATTCGCGATCTTCCACTTGCTGACGCACGGGTTCTTCAAAGCCGGGATGTTCCTCGGAGCAGGATCAGTCATGCACGGTATGAATGATCGAGTGCAGATGCGCCGATACGGCGGTTTGTCCACGGTGATGAAGGTGACCTGGGTGACGTTCGGATTGGGTTGGTTAGCAATCCTCGGGGTGCCGCCGTTCGCTGGTTTCTGGAGCAAAGACAAAGTCATCGAAGCGGCGTTCATTGGTGAGGGCTGGCGGCCATGGGTTTTCGGCAGCGCCGCACTCATTGGGGCTGGGATCACCGCGTTCTATATGACTCGACTGTTTTTCATGACATTCCACGGTCGCCGTCGTTGGGAAGACGACGTTCACCCCCATGAATCGCCAGCGCTCATGACTATTCCGATGGTGGTCCTAGCTATCGGGTCCGCCAGTTTGGGTCTTGTCCTTGGTCCCACTCATGCGTTGGATCACTGGTTGGAACCAGTAGTCGGCGCCCACGGTGAAGAAAAGCCCGTCTTGTCGGTGCCCGTGCTGATCGGGTTGACCTTGACGTTGGTGGCGCTCGGGGTGTTCGCCGCGTGGCGGCAGTACGTCCGCGCGGACGTGCCGCAGGTTACGCCCCACGGTTCGCTGCTGACGAGGGCTGCTCGACGGGACTTACTTCAGGACGATCTCAACGAGGCGTTGCTGATGCGCCCTGGTCAGCATCTGACCCGGTCGTTAGTTTTTGTGGATAACCGCGGTGTTGATGGCGCCGTAGGTGGTTTCGCCGCGTTCATCGGCGGCACATCGGCTCGGCTGCGCCGCTGGCAGAACGGGCTGGTTCGGTCGTACGCGGCGAGCATGCTCGCCGGGGTGGTCGTAGTACTCATCGCGTTGGTGATGATCCGATGACGTCCTGGTGTACTTCCACGTGGTGCAGCGTTCTTCGGCTCCGTCGGCATGACGGTGCTCTCGGCTCGAACCGAACGGATATCTGATGGAGAGCTTTCCCTGGCTGACGGCCATTGGGGTGGTGCCGCTCGTTGGTGCCGTAATGGTTGCCGCCTTGCCAAGGACGATGTCACGCCTAGCACGTCCAGTCGCGATGGTGACGTCGTTCATCACCCTGGCCTTAGTGATCACGCTTGCTCTGCAATTTGAATCCGATGGGCCACAGTTCCAGTTCACGGAGCAGTACGCATGGATTCCCCAGTTCGGAGTGAACTACGCAGTCGGCGTTGATGGCATCGCATTAGTCCTGATCGCGTTAGCAGCGGTGCTCACTCCGGTGTGTTTACTGGCTGAGTGGCCGGAATCGACGGGTCGCCGGCCACAAAACTACGCGGTGCTCATTTTGGTGTTGCAGACCATGATGATTGGGGTTTTCGCTGCCACCGACGTGTTCTTGTTTTACGTTTTCTTCGAAGCAATGCTGATCCCGGTGTACTTCCTGATTGGATCTTTTGGGGGGGCGCAACGGCAGTATGCGGCAATGAAGTTCTTGCTCTATTCCCTTGCTGGCGGCCTGATCATGTTGGTTGCGGTGATTGCTCTGTACGTGTCTGGCCCTGGCGGTGAAGATGGTTTCTTGTTGAGCTCGTTAACCGGGTTGGAGTTGGGCACGGGCACGGAACGCTGGTTGTTCGCCGGATTCTTCTTTGCGTTCGCGGTCAAAGCACCCATGGTGCCGTTGCATACTTGGTTGCCCGATGCGGCGTCCGAGGCCCCGCCGCCGGTGTCGGTATTACTCGTAGGCGTGTTAGACAAAGTTGGCACGTTCGGCATGATCCGGTTGTGCTTACCCTTGTTCCCTGATGCATCCAAGTGGGCTGCCCCGGTCGTGATCGCATTAGCGGTGGTGTCGATCATTTACGGGGCGTTATTAGCCATTGGCCAAACTGACGTCATGCGACTCATCGCGTACACCTCAGTGTCACATTTCGGTTTCATCGTGCTGGGGATTTTCGCGATGACGTCAACCGCGCAGACCGGTTCGACGTTGTACATGGTGAACCACGGGTTTTCGACTGCCGCGTTGTTCTTGGTAGCCGCGATGTTGATTGCGCGGCGTGGATCTCGCCAGATTTCCGATTTTGGTGGGTGGCAGCGAGTTACCCCGCTTATCGCTGGCATGTTCTTGATCGCTGGCCTGTCCAGCTTGGCGCTGCCGGGCCTGTCTAGCTTTGTGAGCGAGTTCTTGGTTCTCGTTGGTACATACACCCGGTACCCAGCAGCGGCGGTGGTAGCCACGGCCGGCATCATCTTGGCCGCCGTATACGTCCTGTTGATGTATCAACGAATGATGACTGGCCCAAAGCCCGAGCTCTCCAACCCGGTGCCGGACCTCTCCGCGCGTGAGGCGTGGGTCATTGCGCCGGTGGTGGCGGCAATCATTGGGCTGGGTGTGTTCCCGGCGGTGGTGTTGAACGTCATCACACCGGCGGTCGACAAGACTTTATCCGTGGTGGGGGTCGATGATCCGCAACCGCGGGTAACTCCGGTACAGAAAGAAGAGGCTGCCCGATGACTGCCCCGCTTTTCCTCATCGGACAGGTCACGACGGTTGACGTTTCTGCCCCGTCGGTTAGTTACCGCGCGGTCCTACCACTGCTGATCGTGTTTGGTACAGCCTTGGTGGGCGTTCTCGTTGAGGCGTTTGTCGCCCGGCGGTGGCGGTATCGCGTTCAAGTTCCGCTGGCGTTAGCCGGTTTAGTGGGGGCGGCGATCGCTATCCCGTTTGCTGCGGATCATGGGGTACGGGTTACGGCTGCCCGAGCGGTGGTCATTGATCGGCCCGCATTGTTTATTCAAGGAACGATTGTGGTGTTGGCGATCCTTGTGGTGTTGTCTATGGCGGAGCGGCTCCCTAGTGGGCAGGGCGACGCGTTCACGGCGCAGGGCTCAAGCGAGCCCGGTTCAGAATATGAAGCTGCGACAACCAAGGCCGGTTGGACGGCCACCGAGGTGTACCCACTGGTGCTTTTCAGTGTGGGTGGAATGATGCTGTTCCCAGCCGCAAACGACCTGATCGGGTTGTTCGTCGCGCTCGAAGTTTTTTCTCTGCCGTTATACCTGCTGTGTGGTTTGGCGCGTCGTCGTCGTTTGTTGTCGCAAGAAGCCGCGCTGAAGTATTTTCTTCTGGGGTCGTTTTCATCGGCGTTGTTCTTGTTCGGCGCAGCGTTGCTGTTCGGCTTTTCTGGTTCGCTGTATCTGAGTGACATCGCGACGGCAGTTTCCACGAAGACGGACGCTGACCAGTTCTTGCTCGTGGGGGTTGCTTTAGTCGCAGTGGGCTTGTTGTTCAAGGTCGGCGCGGTCCCCTTTCACGCGTGGACGCCCGACGTATATCAGGGTGCCCCTACGCCGATCACGGGTTTCATGGCTGCATGCACCAAGGTCGCCGCGTTCGGTGCGTTGCTGCGGATTTTCTACGTCGCCCTCCCTGGCACACGTTGGGACTGGCAGCCGGTGCTCTGGACGGTCGCAATTCTCACCATGGTGGTCGGGTCGGTCCTTGCTATTACTCAGACTGATATCAAGCGAATGCTGGCGTACTCTTCCATCGCCCATGCTGGGTTCTTGCTGACCGGGGTTTTGGCTTTTGACCAGTCGGGTCTTTCCGGGTCGTTGTTCTACCTCGCCGCGTATGGGTTCACCACGATTGGGGCGTTCGCGGTGGTCACGTTGGTGCGAGACAGTGCTGGGGAGGCGACGCACTTGTCCCAATGGGCAGGGCTCGCCCGCCGATCCCCAGTCGTTGCAGCAGTGTTCACAGTCTTCCTGCTTGCTTTTGCTGGCATCCCGCTGACCTCTGGGTTCTCAGGAAAGTTCGCAGTGTTCTCCGCGGCCATTGACAATGGTGGCACCTGGTTGGCTGTCATAGGGGTGCTCTCCAGTGCCTTGGCTGCCTTTTTCTATGTCCGAGTCATCGTGTTGATGTACTTCGCGCCTCACGGTTCGGAAGATTCGGCGGCTGTTGCGGCCGTCGCACCGGGGCCCTTAGGGGCATTCACTATCGGGGCGACGGCAGTGGCGACAATCCTGCTCGGGGTAGCACCTGGCCCGTTGTTGGAGTTAGCGAGTCGATCAGCTCAGTTCCTCCCATGACGACCCACCGTACTGCTGGGGCTTGTTGGGTACGCTCGGGAGATTCTTCGATCTTGTGGGCGGGTATTCGATGAGTGATGGCGTGGAGGCTTTTGGGTTAGACGGCATTGACTCCGCTTTGGCTGCTGTTGTGACCGACGCGATGGCGCGGATCGAAGCTGAGCTGCACGCGTCCGTGGAGCACGCTGATCCAGCGATCGCGGAAGCAGCCGGGCATTTGTTGGCTGCCGGCGGGAAAAGATTTCGCCCTTTGTTGACAGTGTTAGCCTCCCAGCTTGGCCCGCAGCCTGGTGTGGTCAATGCGGAGGTTATTAAGGCGGCGACCGTGATTGAGCTGACGCATTTGGCGTCGCTATATCACGACGACGTCATGGATGAAGCCCCCTTGCGGCGGGGCGCGGTAAGCGCGAATGCACGCTGGGGTAATGCGATTGCCATTTTGACGGGGGATTTTCTTTTCGCCCGCGCTTCGCAGTTAGTGGCGGACTTGGGCGCCGAAGCGGTCCGCGTCCAGGCTCGCACTTTTGAAGTGCTCTGTGCTGGGCAGATCCACGAAACTGTCGGACCAGTAGGTGGGCATGATCCGGTGGAGCACTACATCCAGGTGCTGGCTGATAAAACCGGGGTGCTGATCGCGACCGCTGGTCAGTTTGGGGCGTGGTTCGGGGGATGCGATAAAAGGACAGTTGAGGTGGTTCGTCAGTACGGGGAGCGAATCGGGGTGGCTTTCCAGCTTGCCGATGACGTGATTGATATTGCGGCGGAGTCGGGAATCTCAGGAAAGGCTCCGGGCACGGATTTGCGCGAGGGGGTCGCGACTTTGCCAGTGTTGCTTGCCCAACGGTCGACTGATATCACGGACCGCCGCCTTCAAGAACTTCTCGCGAGTGATTTGACTGATGATGTTCGTCACGAAGAGGCATTGCGCGCGTTGCGTCATCACGTTGCGATGGTTGAGGCGAGGGCATACACCCGACGTTGGGCTGATGATGCTAGTGACGTTTTGACGCCTCTTCCGTTGAGTCCGGCTCGCATGGCACTCTCGGAATTAGCGCATGCTGTGGTTGCCCGCACTGCGTAGAGACGTCCGCTTGATGTGAATTAATATTCCGCAATAAATAGCCCGGATTTCACGGAAATTATTGAAATCGAAAGAGGCTAACAGATTTCTTAGGGGTGCTGTATCAATTCACATCCCCGTAGGGTACGTATATACCCTCTAAAAGATAGTGGGCAAGATCTATTAATTTCCTGCCCACTATCTTTTAATGGCACTGTTATTCATGCCTGAGGAGAAGGCGGAAACGCGAGGTCCCCGTCAGTAGATGTCATTCCCTTGGCCGCAGCCGCCGCAATCATCGAATGCGCGAACCTGTTTTACCTCAAATGCGTTGCCAGACAGGGAAACCGGGCTGCTTGGGCTGAAGAGAGCAATCGCCGCAACGATGGCGGCGAGGGCCGCGTAAGCCACGTGACGGTTGAGTGTGATCTGAGGCATGAATGGCATCTTTCGTTTTTTGGTCGCCATAGTGGGTAGTGATTTATGGCGTTTTGATAAGAATTAGGAGCGTACTTTAACGAAGATCATCATGACAATAGATCATTCACTAGTAAACTATCTCAATTCACTCTTATGACTCTTTGAATTACCTCAGTCGCATTGCGTGTATTTTCTGTTTCAGGGCGGTAAACAGCTGATTTCACTCATTCGAGAGCAGGGTCACCTAAAGCAAAGTAATTAAAAAATAAAAGACCCAACGCGCGGAGGGGTCATTTGCTTATGACCCCTCCGCCCCCCTGATGTGTCTTACAGGCCAGAAGGTACAGATGGAGGGGGGAGCTGAGGGGGGTTAAAGGGAAGCTTCATGCCGAGCTTGGCGAGGTCGCCGGCATTTAAGGAAACGGGGTCACCGCTTGAATCTTGACGGGTCAGGGTGATGCTTAGCCGGTGCTCGTCACTGCGGTAGATCATCACGGTGTCATACCGGTGGCCTTCGCTGTTTGCTTCGCGGTTGTACTCATCGAGAACGATGGATGATCCGTCCGCGGCGACGTACTGCTCACAGGCGCACGCATCAGTGGGGGTGTCCTTTAAGGAACTTGGGTCGGGTGTACTCGGCGGGCCAAAAAATGGCAACGCGGAAATGCTGATTTCGTTGATGATCCCGTCAGCTTGAGTGACTTCGACAAGGACGTCGTAGTAGGAACCAACACCGTTGTGCTCGGGGTTGCCTTCACTTTTCCACGATGCATTCGTCGCGAGTCCAGCGGCATCTGGCAAGAAGGCCGGGCTGACGACGGACTCATCCTGGGAGGTAGTAGACCGCGAAGTGACTTCGGTGGCCTCTGGGAACAGGGCGGAAACTTCTTTGCGTGCGGCAAGTTCCAGTTCCGTGAGGGCCTCGTCCTCAGTAGCGAACAGCTCTTCGCTGCTGAGCTCTGGGGTTTCCTCGATGGGGTCCGGCGACGGGCGCTCAGTTTGAGGCGGACTGGTAGGAGTGCTGCTTGGGCTCTCCGTGATCGTTGGGCTTGGTTGGGTCGTTGTTGTCGTAGAAATGGCAGGTGCTGCTGGCAGGGCGGGGGGTTTCGTGGAAGTGATGATGCCTAGGCCACCGGTGGGGATCAGAACCACCGCTGCCGCTGCTGCCGCTACGCCACCGGCGATGGCGGCGTGGCGACGCCTTCGCCGAGCCCGGCCTTTAACGATGGCCCGTTCCACGAGGTGCTGAGTCGGCGGGGTGAAAGCACCAACGGATCCGAAGATGTGCTGCAGCTCGTGCTCATCGTTGCTATTGGGTTCGGAATGGTGAGAAAACTGGTTCATGATCGCCCCTCGTTAAACAGCTGATCGCTGAGCGTGGTGCTAATAATGCCTTGACGTTGCAAGGCAGTGCGCAATGTTGATAGTCCGCGTGCGGCTTGGCTTTTGACATTCCCCACTGAACATTTCAAAACTGCTGCCACCTGCACGACGGACATGTCTTCCCAATACCGCAAAACTAAGACCGCTCGTTGCGACTTCGGGACTTCCGCTAAAGCAGCAGCCAAGGTGAGGTGATTGATGACTCCTCCACTTGGGTCAGAAGTCTGACCCCATGCTGATGGGTTCTCGCTCATATCAGTGGCGTACTCCCCGGAAGACTTCAAGCGCTTACGAGCGAGGAAGACATTGACCAGGGTCCGCCGGGCGTACCCATCAACGGAGTCGTTCACCTTAGGCCAGGCCATATACACCTTGACCAAAGTTTCTTGGACGTGATCTTCCGCGGCGTGCCAATCACCACAGAGTAAGTACGCGGATCGCACTAAGGCAGCAGACCGAGCATGAGCCCAATCGTTAAAAGCCTGTTCCCGCTCTGCCGTTCGCATGCCGGCCGTTCCTCCCGAGTGCACCGCGCTGTTATTCCGCCAGGGTCCGAGAAGTCCGCCGGGACTTACCCAACCAAAGCTGCTCATACAAAGAAGATGCGCCGACTCAAGCGTTAGGTTGTAAACGGTCAGGATTTTTCTGTGGGACTTGACGGGGGTTGACCATACTCGCTACCAGATGACCGATCCCTAGCGAAGATAAGGAATGCTTCGGTCAAGCAGCCCTCGCTTTTTGAGCTCAGCACGCAGCGGGATCGTATCGTCAATCCAGCCGCTTTGTTGAATGCCCTAAAAGGAAGCGTGGTCAGGGCCAGCTCCAAGTAGCTGTCGGTGCAGCGGAGAAAGGTTGGCGAACCACACGGAGCTCTGATCGGGGACTACTTCGTCAAGCGGGCGAATCCACCGGTATGTGTAGCCAATGAACATCAATTTTCGGATGCGTTCGCTGGTGTTCATTGAGCGACTGTGCCAGAGACGGCGATCAAAAATGAAAGCATCGCCGGGATTCAATGTCACCTCGATAGCACCTTCGGGCTCGATAATCTGATCATCTGAATGTTGGGGCCGTCCAGCAAGGGTGTTGCTCTTGTGACTCCCGGGGATGATCTTTGTGTTGCCGTATCCCGGTTCGGACAAATCAGTGAGGGCATAGCAAATTTTTGTCATCAACATCGGGCGAATGGCCATGTCGATATCGGAGTTTTGCCGGTAGCCGTCTTGATGCCAATTCCAAAATGGCGGTTCGTATTTTGGCGGATTGACATCAATATGGTTGTGGTGGGAGTAGATATTCCACCCCATCGTCCCCCAGATGTACGGGAATGTCGTTGGCCAGGTAAGCAGCTCAGCGAACCGTGGATCTTTGTCTAGCCAGCCCATGAGGTGGATGGAGTGGTCCGCTCGTATGTCACCAGCAGCTTTTTGGTTGGCATAAATTCGGTCGACAGCGTCTTCGAAGTACGCCCGGTCTTGTTCCGCGAGTGCGCCAGGGATGACGACGTAGCCATCGCGGTCGTAGCATCCGCGGACTGCCGGATCAAGAGGTTCGAAGCCGGTAGCGGCTGGCTCGAATGGGCGATAACTGCGGCGCGAGCGAGTAGAAGTAATCATTCGGAGCCCTTTCTGATGAGATGCCCGTAAGATGCGATCTATTCCCCTAAAAGTTGCAGAGGGAACCACCGCCGGTTTCATCCAGTCAGCAAAGAATGAGAACACAGTAAAATTAACCGCAGAAATCACTTCGCGTATTTTTATCGCGTGGGCTGTGTTTCAGCCGGGAGAACTGCTGGAAGGACGACCTTCTCCACGAGGTATCTGATTGTTGCCGGGGTGAGGTGTTCGCCCATCATCGATACGTTGAATAGGGCCATGGCGGGGATGATCTGTCCGATCAGGGTGAGATCTACATCAGGACGGGTTTCTCCGCGGGCAGCTGCGGCCGCGAACACTTCTTCGGCGAGGGCGAGGCGCTTGCGGAGGTATCCGTCTCGAAATGCTGCGGCGAATTCAGGGTTGTGGCTCATCTCGCCGATGATCGCGTGCACGGCGGAGCCGAGGCGGTCGACATTTTTAGCCATCACGGTCACGAGAGCTAAGAGATCATCGCGCAGGTTTCCAGTCTGGGGAACGTGATTTCCGGTGTGGGTCGCAGCGTCGAAAGCAGCGATGACTAAGGCGGCTTTAGTAGGCCATCGCCGGTAGATCGTCGCCTTGCTCGCGTGGGATCGGCGGGCCACCTCGGCAACCGTCAAGCGTTCGTAGCCAAGGTCACGCAGGATGTCTATGGTCACCGCCAGCATCGTCGCATCTTTCGTTCGGTCGATCGGGCGCCCTCGGCTGCGGGTCACGGTCGCAGGGGAACTCATGGGGGCTCCTGTCTTAGCGATGTGGTGGAGGTAACACTACGGGAGCAATTTCAGTACTATACAGTACCTAAATAAGGTAGTGTCGAATCGCTGCAATGGAGATTTAGTCATGAAGACGCGCTCGGATCAGGATTCATCTCAAACCAAGAGTTCTAGCGTCATGTCGTCATCGAGCACAATCACCGGCAGGCGCACCACCGCCGTGCTTTTCGTCATGGCGTTGTCCCTCATGACGGTCGTGTCGGCCGTCAGTGGACTCAATGTCGCGTTGCCAAACTTGGCTCGTGATACCGGTGCAAGCCAAACTCAGTTGACGTGGATTGTTGACGCCTACACGGTGGTCTTCGCCGGACTTTTGCTTTTCGCTGGTGCCATGGGTGACCGCTACGGGCGGCGTGGCCTTTTGCTGGTTGGGCTCGTCGTGTTCGGTGTTGCTGCTCTCGGAGCCGCGCAAACAGCGGATCCGGACGTGCTGATCGGTTTGCGAGCAGTTATGGGGGTGGGTGCCGCCTGCATTATGCCAACCACCTTGTCGGTGATTACGACGTCCTTTCCGCCGGAGCAACGCCCCCGCGCGATTGGCATCTGGGTGGGGGTGGCCGCAGGTGGGGGAGTGATCGGTTTGTTCGCCAGTGGGGCACTCATGGAATTTTTCGCCTGGAACTCCTTTTTCGTCCTGAACGTCACCCTCGCCACCCTTGCCATTGTTGGCACGCTGATGGTGGTGCCTTCTTCTCGTGACGCGAACCCGCCGCGGCTGGACGTCATCGGCGGGCTGCTGTCTTTGGGTGCTGTCGTCGGCGTCGTCTTTGGCATCATCGAAGGTCCGGTTCGGGGGTGGGGTGATGAACTCACCCTCACGGGGCTGCTTGCTGGGGTTTTGTTCGGGGTGGCGTTTGTGCTCTGGGAGTTACGGGTCATCGCTCCGATGCTTGATCCTCGCCTCTTTCGGTTGCGGGGTTTCAGTGCAGGCACCCTGTCCATTACCGTGCAGTTCTTCGCGGTCTTCGGCTTCTTCTTCGCGATCTTGCAGTACTTGCAATTTGTGGTGGGTTTATCTCCGTTCGCTGCCGCGCTGCGGCTGCTGCCGTTGCCATTCGTGCTCATTCCGCTTGCTCGGTCAGCACCGGTTCTGGCGCAGCGGGTCGGATTCCGTCGGCTGGGGCCACTTGGTTTGCTCATGATGGCGGGGGGTTTTCTCGTGATGAGCACGCTCACCGTGGACTTTTCCTACGGGGTTTTCGTGGTGGGTCTTCTCCTCTTCGGTGCTGGCGCCGGGCTAGCCGGAACACCAGCGACCACCGCGATTACGCAGTCCCTCCCTCCGGAGCGGCAAGGTGTGGCGTCGGCGGTCAATGACACTGCCCGAGAGTTTGGCAGTGCGCTGGGAATCGCGATTTTGGGCGGGACGATCAACCAGGTGTACCGAGATGGGGTTGCTCAGGGGGTGGTTGGTGCACCGACCGCTGTCGTTGAACAGGTGCGCGAATCAATCGTGGCCACCGCGTCACCAGCAGTCGCCCAGTTAGGTGAATCGGGCCGCCTGCTTACCGTCCTCGCTCAGCAGTCCTACCTCGATGGAGTAAGCAGCGCCTTCTTCATCTCAGCTGGGGTGCTCGCCACTGCCGCTGTGGTTGTCTATCTACGCTCGCCTCGGGGGGTCGATCGCCCTGAAGAGCAACGCAACATCTCTCCGACTAATGCGTTGACCAGTGAGTAACAAGAACGGCTGTAACAATGCCTCATGCACACTGACCGCAGTGGAGCCCCGAAACCACTCCAACGCAACGGTTTCGGGGCTGAAACGCCCCACAAAAGCGCAAAAATATGACGGATTCGCGTTTAGTCAGAGGGCCACTGACTGAGGAGATCACCAGGGGCGAGGCCAAGCACTCGTTCGATATCACTTGGGGCTGTTTCGCGTAGATGCTGCGCAACTTTTTGAGAGAGGTCCTGCCAGTACCACCGCAAGGTGGATTCAGCGACGTACATGGTTTTAGCGATTTCGGCGTAGGTGAGCCCACGGGCGCGACCGGCAAGTAGTTCGCGTTGGCGGGGGCTTAAAAGCGTGAGTGAGCCGCGACGAGACAACACCTCAGCAAGGCCAATGATCTGCTGCGGCATCACCACCTCGCCGGCCAAGACACGACCAACAGCTTCCCCCACCACCGCCGGTGAGGACGACTTTGACACCAGTCCACGGGCGCCCGCAGCCAAGCAGGCGGCGAGTACGAAGCGGCGCTCCTCTTGGGTGTAAAGACACACCAGATAGCCGGCGGCGACTACCTGCCGGACGGCTTCTAGTCCTTGAGTAACCATTGGTTGAGAGCTGTTAGCGAGATGTAGATCAAGCAGGACGATGTCGGCGACCGGGCGTCGGTTGGTGAGCTCTTCGGCGCGTTCAACGGTCGCGACGAAATCCAATTGGGGGAGCAACTGAGGAAAACCGTCGCGTAGTGCCGCGATGTCCTCGACGAGTGCTACCCGAGGCCGAGTGCTATCACCTTGAACTGGACCATTGCCTAGCGATGAGAAAGAGACGTCGGAATTTTGGCCTCCATGCGAGGTGGTCATCGAGTCACAATCTCCGGGTTGACGCTTTGGTCCGATGGAGGTTTTTCCGGCGCGAACGCCCCTGACGCAGGACTCTTTGGGGCGGAGAAACCTGACATGGAGACCATGGTGCCGAGGTCAGGAAGAGACGTCACCTGCGCCGACATTTTCCACCGACCAAGCTCGCCGTGGACTTGCTCAGCCAAACCGAAACCAAGTGGGGTGGAGGTCGTATCGAACCCTTTCCCATCGTCGCGAACGGTGAGCGTCCATTCATTGGAATGGTCGGCTATGTCCGCGTGAATGACGACACTGGTCGCGCAGGCGTGCCGGCGCACATTGTGCAACACAGTGGTCAGTGCATTTCCCAGCGCGGTGGCTGGGCCTTCATCGATCACCACGTGCTCGACAAGATCGAGGGTGAGTGTCAGATTGAGATCTCTGAACGCCGCGGCGGCCAAACCAATAGTTTCGGGCAGGAAACGTTGCGCCCCGTTACGCGGATCGTGCGGCAGCTGCTTGTTTACCGGTTCATTCCCACGCAGGTATGCGCGCATTCGCTGGTACTCCGTGCCGGCTTGTTCTTGCACATGTTTGCGCGCGTCCTCCGGCAGCGTGGGATCTGCAAGTAACTGCATCACGGTTGTGGCGTCGTGGAAGGCGAGACGGGCGCGCCGCTCCTCTTCGATTCGCGTCAAGCTGGCCACCGTGGCCATCGCGACGTCGGCTTGCACGCCGATCTTCCGGATGAATCCGTACATCAATCTGATGACGACACCGAGCACCAGATAGGTCAAGGCATTCCCGACGACGGTCGTGAACGTTGTTGAGTCGAGTACCGGCCACACGTAGAACGCGTACGCGACAATCACAGCAAGCAGACTCGCAGCCCATTGTCGAAGGTTCCGCAAGGCACTGATTGAGATCACTATTGAGATGGCATATCCAGGGAACCAACCCACCCAAGAGCCGATCAGGTAGGAGTCGGGCACGCTAGCTCCGCCGATGATCAACAAAAGGACAGCCATTAACACATCGAAGAAAGCCAGCGTCGGGCCTGGCATGAGGCGACGAACAACGCTCACCACCGAGAGCGCGAGTGAAGCTGTCACGGCAAACGCCCACAGCGAAGCAAAAAGAGCGGGTCGTTGCGAAACGCTCCAACCAGTCGATAGCGCTGGTGCCATTTGAATCACTGTGCCCAGCCGAATTGCCGCAATACACCATGCGCTGGCGGCTTCAATTGAAGCTGTCGTTGGCTGATCTAGCGCTGATCCGGTAGCCGTGGGCGAAGAATCGACCTCGCCATGACCACCACGTTCCGATCGCCATCGGGCTCTACTCACCCGGGTTGAGGGAGCGGGGAGAGCAAGGGGAGATAGATACGCGGAGAGCCGACCCAGGGCAGCGCTCAACATAGTCGGGAACACCAAAATGAGCTTAAGGCATTGCGCCGCCCGCCCCGCGGTCACCGGAAATGAGCGCGGGGTAAAGGCGGGTGGGGCTAGTCATCGATTACCCACGGACGAGATGACCATGGTCGGTGCGGTACGCCTGAACGACGGCGGGACGAGGCTGCTGGTCACCTTGGTATGGGAAAAGAGACGCCGGGCTGTCCGGGCTGGCCTCATCTGTTTCCCCTGGATGCTGAACGGCGATAACCACGGACCGATTATCCCGGGCAATCACCGGGCCGCACACCTCAGCGCCAACGGGAACGGAAAGGAACTGTCGTAATTGTCCGCGTTGCCGCCCGCGGAGTGGCATGACGTAGAGCCCATCGCAAGCGTCGAGCTTATTGCCGTCAGTCGCGATCCATAGATTGCCGTACCGATCAAAAGCGATGTTGTCCGGGCAAGAAATGGGTGACACATTTTCCTTCGGGAAACCCGCGAAGTAGGTGTCCGGGTCCGTTGGGTCACCCGCCACCAGGACAAGACTCCAGCTGAAGTTACGGGAGCCGTGATCACCGCCGTGTGGGGCCATTTCAATGATGTGCCCATGTTTATTCGCTGCCCGCGGGTTGGCTGCGTCTACCTGGGATGGGACACGATCAGTATTGTTCGTGCACACCAAGTAAACCTTCCCGGTGGCCGGGTTCGTTTCGATGTCTTCGGGCCGGTCCATCTTGGTAGGGCCGACTCGGTCGGCCGCCACCCTGGTCCAAATAAGAACCTCCGCCACAGTCATGCCGGGGACGGCAGAGTACCCATTCACGACCAAAGGCAGCCACACGCCAGTGCCATCACTGCTGCCGTCGGGGGCGCTGTTACCACTAAATCGGGCCACGTAGAGGTCACCGGAATCCAGCAGAGTCTTGTTATGTGCGCGATCCGACGCAGACCGCCCAGGCCGCATTCGTTGGGACGAGACGAACTTGTAGACGTAATCGAAGCGCTGGTCATCCCCCATGTACGCGACTACCCGGCCATCGTCGGTGAGCGTGGTGGTGGCCCCTTCATGACGGAATCGGCCAAGGGCAGTCAACTTGCGCGGTGGAGCATCCGGATCAAAGGGGTCTACTTCAACGATCCAGCCAAATCGGTTCGGCTCATGTGGTTCAACGGCGGTGTCGAAACGGTCATCTACCCGCTCCCAGCCACGCCCCTCTTCTGACAGGCCATACCGTTCGTACGCCTCGCGCTGGTCCGCCGGGGCTGGCCCGGTGCTAGCGAAGTACCCCTGAAAGTTCTCCTCACCCGAGAGCACCGTGCCCCATGGCGTGGTGCCACCCGCGCAGTTCCCGATCGTGCCTATCGCGGATGTGCCACGCGGGTCAGCGGTGGTACGGAGCAGTGGTGATCCCGCTGCGGGGCCGGTGATGTCACAGGACGTCCGTGCGGTGATCCGGCGGTTGTACGAACTGTGCTTGCGGTACCGCCAGGGCGAGGTGCGGTTCGCGCGATGCAGTTCTACCAGGGACATGCCATGCGCCAGCTGCGAGATACGGAGCTGATCGTCGGTGAGGGCGGCGCCACCAGCGACACCTCGAAACATCAGTTCGTCATTGGTGTACTCGTTGTTACACACCAGAAGCGCGCGATTCTCAGCGAGCGGGAGGATCGCGACATAGTCGTTGTTGTAGCCAAATTGCCCTGCTTGAGCGGCGGGGGTTTGCTGATCAAAGTCGAATTCCGGCGCTCCGGGGAGGATTGGATCGCCCCAAGAAATGATCGGTGCCCACTCATACCCCGACGGGACGACCAAGCGATCGGTGTCTGCTGGCTGCGGTGCGATGCCGCGGAAACCAAAGCTGCCACGATCGGCGGACGCCGGACTGGTGGTGCTGATGGTCAGCGCAGCAACCCCGCCGACCGCGCCCGCAGCCCGTAGGAGCGCACGGCGACTCAGCGCGGCTTGCACGATCTCCGTCATGGTGCCGTTGTCGCTTTTGTTGGGGATTGGCCGGCTACACGCGTCCGCGCACCGCCAGCGGCAGGTCATCGCGCTTCGGCCCCCGTGGTGGTGGGAGCTTTGCGTCAGGGGCAGGGAAGGGTGTGAGTCCACGGAAACCTCCGGCATTCGAGCGGATCGGTCCTGGCTCCATGATTCTTGGGGCTCAAAGTGGCGTACCTGGGCACCACGGATGACCAAGACATGAATACAAAAGAATGCTTCGGTGTCAGGCCGCAGAACTCAACTTCCAGGCGAGTGGTTACCCGACCGTCCAGGTGTCTTGGCCATCAAGCAAAGCTTGCAGGTCATCGTCGGTCGTTTTGGAATCGCCTGCTGCAGTAGCGATCTGGTCACGGACTAAATCGTCGTAGGTGGGGCGGGTGACTTGCCGAAAAATCCCTACCGGAACGTGCTCCATGGTTGCGCTGTCCAATCGGGACACTGCGAATTGTTGAGACGGATCCAGCGCCGCGGCGTCATGCACCACGACGTCCGTGGGGTCAGCGTCTGCCGCTGAGACAACCCGTAATGCGGGCCCCTCCCGTACCACCACGCGCGCGTCGTCACCCTCACCGATGCGCATCGGTTCGCCGTGGTGCAAATGCAACAGCCGGGTCTGCGCGGCCGTGCGGTCTTTGATTGGTTCGAAAGCACCGTCGTTGAAAATCGGGCAGTTCTGGTAGATCTCTACCAGGGCTGACCCGCGATGGGCTGCTGCGGCGCGGAGCACCTCGGTGAGCCCTTTGCGGTCTGAATCGAGTGCGCGGGCCACGAATGATGCCTCTGCGCCCAACGCTAACGACACCGGGTTGAACGGGACATCAACCGACCCGTCCGGGGTGGACTTAGTGACCGTTCCCGGCTTTGAGGTAGGAGAGTACTGGCCTTTGGTCAGCCCGTAAATTCGATTATTGAACAGCAAAATCGTGATGTTGACGTTGCGCCGCAACGCATGGACGAGATGCCCGGCCCCAATAGACAACGCGTCCCCGTCCCCGGTGACGACCCACACGGATAAGTCTGGCCGGGACACCGCCAACCCGGTGGCGATGGCCGGTGCTCGCCCGTGAATCGAGTGCATTCCGTATGTGTCGAGGTAGTAGGGGAACCGACTGGAGCAACCGATGCCGGAGACAAAGACGATGTTCTCCCGGCGGAGGCCAAGCTCGGGGAGGAACCCTTGCACCGTCGCAAGGACCGCGTAGTCGCCACACCCGGGGCACCAGCGAACCTCTTGATCTGAGGTGAAATCCTTGCGGGACAACGGCGGTGCGTTTTCGGGAAGGCGAGGAACCCCGGCCAACCCAGGCAAACCCAAGTCGATGCTCACACTAATTCCTCACTTGCTGCTTGTGCGGTCGCGGTAGGGATGTCACAGGCGGCGGCGATCACATCCACTAAGTCGTGGGTCGTGAACGGCATCCCGCGGACTTGGGTATACGGCTGAATGTCCACGAGATATTTTGCTCGCAATAACAAGGACAGCTGACCCAGATTCATCTCCGGGACAATGACGGTCTGGTACCTGCGCAGGACATCGCCTGTATTACCGGGGAAAGGGTTCAGGTGCCGAAGGTGCGCCTGTGCCACCCGGCCGCCAGCGATCCGAACTGCCCGGACTGCTGCGGCGATCGGTCCATACGTGGACCCCCAGCCCAGTACGAGAACATCCGCGCGGGCCGTCCCGTCGGAATGACCGTCTTCGTCGGGGTCATCCACCGCGAGGTCACCAATGCTATTCGCGATCCCGTCAATTTTGGCTTGCCGCAACCGGACCATGAGGTCGTGGTTGTCCGGGTCGTAGTTGATCTCCCCGGTGCGGTCCGCCTTCTCGATCCCCCCGATTCGGTGCTCCAGCCCTGGCGTCCCAGGAACGGCCCATGGTCGGGCCAACGTCTCCGGGTCACGTTGGTACGGATGGAACGCGGGGGTGCCGTCGTCGGCGGTGGCGTTTGGCTCGGTGGTGAAAGTGACGTCCACGGGAGGAAGGTCAGCGACCCGCGGGATCCGCCACGGTTCGGATCCATTCGCGATGTACCCGTCCGAGAGGACGAAAACTGGCGTGCGGTAAGTGGTGGCGATGCGTACCGCCTCAATGGCTGCTTCGAAGCAATCCGTGGGGGACTGCGGCGCGATAATCGGCACCGGCGCTTCACCGTTGCGCCCGAACATGGCTTGCAGTAAGTCGGATTGTTCGGTTTTGGTGGGTAAACCGGTGGATGGGCCGCCCCGTTGAATGTCGCAGATCACCAGGGGTAACTCCAAGGACACTGCCAACCCGATGGTCTCCGATTTGAGCGCCACCCCCGGGCCGGAGGTGCTCGTGACGCCTAACGCGCCACCGAAACTGGCACCAAGGGCTGCGCCAACCCCCGCGATTTCATCTTCGGCTTGCAATGTCATCACACCGAGGCGCTTTAAAGAGGACAAGGTATGCAGCACATCAGAAGCGGGAGTGATTGGGTATGACCCCAAGACGAGGGGAAGCTTGGCGCGATGTGCCCCAGCGACAAGGCCGTACGCCAGGGCGACATTCCCGGTGATATTTCGGTATCGCCCAGCTTTCATCGGTGCGGGCGCTACGGAATACCGAACCGCGAAATCCTCGGTTGTTTCGCCGTAGTTCCACCCAGCGTGCAATGCGGTCAGGTTTGCTTTCAGAATCTCTGGTTTGCGCGCGAATTTGGCGTGCAGGAACGCTTCGGTTCCATCCAGTGGGCGGTCATACAACCAGCACAACAACCCGAGGGCGAACATGTTCTTCGCGCGTTCGCGGTCTTTTCGGGTGAGATCGGTGTCAGCGAGCGCTTCGACTGTCATTGACGTCAAACCCAACGCGTGAACGTGGTAAGAATCGAGGCTGCCGTCTTCTAACGGGTTGGTGGCGTACTGCACTTTAGCCAGATTCCGTTGAGTGAATTCGTCAGTGTTCACGATGACGGTGCCACCGCGTGGCATGTCGCGGAGGTTCGCTTTAAGGGCAGCGGGGTTCATCGCGACGAGTACGTCCGGCGCATCGCCGGGGGTAAGAACGTCATGGTCAGCGAAGTGCAGTTGGAAGCTCGATACTCCTGGAAGAGTGCCTTGAGGGGCGCGGATCTCCGCGGGGAAGTTCGGTAGCGTCGCGAGGTCGTTCCCGAGCGCTGCTGTTTGGGAGGTGAAGCGATCACCGGTGAGCTGCATGCCATCACCGGAGTCGCCAGCGAAGCGGATTACAACTCGGTCGACCTGCTGGACTGTCGCGTCGTTCGTCATTCAGGTGGCCTCACGTGCTCATGGTGACGCTCGGCCACGTAAGGGCAGCCGGCGTGGTGGTCGTCTGACAGTGGTACGAAGGATGACGCAGTATGTTAAGGATTGGATTGGTAGCACAGTGTCGTGAGCAGTGGTCGCGGTCACTGTGGCCGCTGCGATACCTGCACTCAGCACCCCTCTATGGTACGGCCGCTCTTGATGGCGCGAGACCAACGGTGAATCGTTTGCTCCACCTCAAACTGAATCGATATGGTTGCCGACGGCCTTGCCTCCACTGGATAGTTGAGTAAGGTCACTTTTCGTGTCTAACACATCGCCCTACGCCGTGATTGGGTTGATGCTGTTGTCTGGAATTGCCCTCTTCACCGCCGGGGTCGGTGCAACCCGATTGTTCCGGCCAACCGCTCCGAGTCATGGGCAATTGCTCACCTATGAATGCGGGATCGATCCTGTCGAAGGCGGGTGGGCGCAAAGCCATGTGCGGTACTACCGCTACGCCTACCTCTATGTCATTTTCGCCGTTGACGCGGTGTATCTCTTGCCGTGGGCGGCGATCGTACGGGCTCCGCAAGCTGGCGCTGCAGTCATCGCTGAGATGGGTGTTTTCGTTGCGGTGCTTGCAGTCGGATTGGGTTACGCCTGGCGTCAAGGGGCGTTGCAATGGGGATGACAAACCCGGGGTGGGCGGGACGACCCCATCCATTTCAGGTGCACGCGAGTACTCACCTGGACGATGCTGTCGTGGACTTGGATCGATTGGAATGTGAGGTCACACGAGCCCGGTGGCGGCAGGAGAATGATCCGCGCTTTGACGAGCTGGATGAGTTGCTGGAGTTGGCCGATGTACTTGGCGATGAGCATCGACGGCTCATGGAAGAACATGAGCAGGTAGCAGTATTGACTGCCGACTCCGCCCGGGTGGCCTTGCCGCCCCGATTGGCAGTGGAGTTCGCGGCTCGCGAGCGGGAAAACGAGGATGCGATGCTTCGAGTGCGGCGCCGAATCCATCAGGTGCTGAACAGTTCGTAGGGTGTCGAGCGGCTTAGGGGGTCAAAGCGCCGCGACGGTGGCGTAACCATCGGCAAAATGATGCGGTCGTCGTTAGGGTGATGTGGTGGAGGCCAATTTGCCAGGATCGCGTGATCTTCCTACGCCATTGCCTACCCCGCGAGTTGGTCCACTGTCAGCGCTCGCTCCTCGGCCCTTGCGGTTGATCCTCAATTGGGGCCGCCGGTACAGCCTGTGGGTCTTTAATTTTGGTTTGGCGTGTTGCGCGATCGAGTTTATCGCCGCCTCCATGGCTCGACACGATTTCATCCGGCTCGGGGTGATCCCGTTCGCACCTGGCCCGCGTCAGGCTGACCTCATGGTGGTCAGTGGCACCGTAACCGACAAAATGGCCCCGGCTATCCGCCGTCTTTACGATCAAATGCCTGAGCCGAAGTACGTTATTTCATTTGGCGCGTGCAGTAACTCCGGTGGGCCGTACTGGGATTCGTACTGCGTGACAAAAGGAGTGGATCAACTCATCCCAGTGGACGTCTACGTACCAGGGTGCCCGCCCCGCCCTGAAGCGCTGCTGTACGGCATTTTGCGTCTGCAAGAAAAGATCGCGGACGAGCGTCTTAGTGGCCAGGCCATCACCGCTCGCCGTGGGCCGGTTCATCAGGCATCGGGTACCTATGCGCGTGAGGAAGGGCAGTTCTCGTCATCCCGAGCTGGCGAGCTCAGTCGGCCTTTGGTCACCCCCAGCCTCGCTGGTCCGGTGCATCCCGCAGGGACGCACAAGCAATGAGTGCATTGTTCTCCTCTCCAGATGAGGTGGCAGTTCGGGTAGCCAAGGCAGCCACTGTGGACCCAACGATGCTGACGGCGCATGACGCTGCCGGGACCATCTGTATCGACGTCCCCGCCACGCATTGGCATGACGTATTAGCGGCTGCCCGCGATGTCTTAAGTCTGAACTTTTTCGACTGGTTGTCGGCCGTGGATGAACCGGACGCGGATCCGCCGGGGATCGACGTGGTAGCACATCTGGTGTGCTCATCACGCCAGCCTGAGCTGGTCCGAGTGCTGGTACGGACGCGAGTGGCTGCCACCGCACCCGAGTTGCCTACCGTGACTGACATGTGGCCGGGTGCGGCCTGGCATGAGCGGGAAACACGCGAAATGTTTGGTATTCATTTCACGGGATTCGACGATGGCACCGGGCTGGGATTGCGCCCATTACTTTTACCGGATGGGTTTGAGGGAACACCGCTACGCAAGTCTTTTGTGTTGACCGCGCGGGTGAGTAAAGCATGGCCAGGTGCGAAGGAACCGGGGGAGTCGTCCGCGGCTCATGGTGCTCCGGGGCGACCAACGCGGCGGACCATGCAACCCCCGGGAATCCCTGACCCCTCGTGGGGGCCGCATGTGCCCGAAAAGGAAGCGGAGCCCGCCCACCCTTCGGAGGGGAACGCGGAGCATGAGTGAGGTGCTTGAAGTGGTGGTCCGTGTTGGCGCGGTCCTCGCGGCGTTCTTGGTTTTACCGTTGCTGGTCGGGCAAACCGAGCACAAAGTTATGGCGCACATGCAAGGCCGTCTGGGGCCGATGTATGCGGGTGGGTTTCACGGGTGGGCGCAGTTGGTTGCTGACGGGGTGAAGTTTTTACAGAAAGAAGACGTTGTCCCGGCAGCTGCGGACCGGACCGCGTTTCGGCTGGCACCCGGAATCGCGCTGGTGCCGTACCTGGTGGTACTAGCGGTGATCCCAGTCGCGCCAGGGGTGGTCGCGGCGGATGTGGATGCGGGAGTGTTGTTTGTGCTCGCCGTTACTGCGGTAGGAGTGTTAGGCACGTTGCTGGCGGGGTGGAGTAGCGGTAACAAGTACGCGTTGATCGGCGGGTTGCGAACAGCTGCCCAGGTGTTGTCCTACGAACTACCCATCGTGCTGGCGGCGAGTAGTGTCGCGGCCGCCGCGGGCACACTGCGCCTGTCCGGCATTGTTGACGCGTGGCAACCGTGGTGGTTGGCCTGGCAAGCGCCGGCGCTGGTGTGTTTCTTCGTGGCGGGTTTAGCTGAATTAGCTCGGCCTCCGTTCGACACCCCGGTAGCGGATGCGGAGTTAGTGTTCGGCCCCTATACCGAATACACGGGGCTGCGGTTCGCCTTCTTCTTGCTCAGTGAATACGCCGGGATCGTGGTGATCTCCGCATTGACGGCGGTGCTATTCCTCGGGGGGTGGCGTGGTCCAGCTGATGGCGCGCTCGGCCCGATATGGATGTTCGTAAAAACCGGTCTGATCGCGGTCCTCATGATCTGGGTTCGGGCTTCGTGGCCGCGGGTACGCGCAGACCAACTGCAAGCTCTCGCCTGGAAGGTGCTTGTCCCGCTCGCACTCGCTCAGCTCGTCCTCACCGCGATCGTGGTTTCCCTAGCTTGAAAGAGGAGCGCGCTTTAGCGTGTGGGCATGGACACTACGACTGATCCCGTGGGGCTCGTCGCGCACCCGGCGGATGGACACGACCTCATTCGGGTGCACGGTGCACGGGAAAACAATCTGAGGAATGTCAGCGTTGACCTGCCGAAGCGGCGAATCACGGTGTTCACCGGAGTGTCCGGTTCGGGTAAGAGTTCGCTGGTGTTTGGCACTATCGCTGCCGAGTCGCAGCGGATGGTCAACGAGACATACAGCGCGTTCGTGCAGGGTTTCATGCCGAGTCTGGCTCGTCCCGAGGTCGATATGTTGGAAGGGTTGACGACAGCGATCATCGTCGATCAGGAGCGGATGGGCGCCAACCCACGCTCGACTGTCGGCACGGCCACCGACGTTCATGCGATGTTGCGGATTCTGTTCAGCCGGATTGGTTCTCCCTACGTTGGGCCGCCGACGGCGTTTTCATTTAACGTCCCCACGCGTAAGGCAAGCGGGGTGATGAGCACGGAGAAGGGTGGTCGGATCGAGAAGAACGTGGTGCGTCAAGTGATCTACCTCGGGGGGATGTGCCCGCGCTGCGAAGGCATGGGCACGATGAACGACATCGACCGCACCGCGCTTTATGACGAGACCAAATCGTTGAGTAACGGTGCGCTGCTCGTGCCGGGGTATTCGATGGACGGCTGGTACGGTCGGCTGTTCGAAGGTGTGGGGTTGCCAATGGATCGCCCCGTCGCCTCGTTCACCGCGAAGCAGCTCGATACGATGCTTTTCGCTGAGCCGACCAAGATTCGGGTCGAGGGAATCAACCTCACGTTTGAGGGGATCATTCCGAAGATCCGGAAGTCGATGTTGACTAAAGACCCCGAGTCGATGCAGCCGCACGTCCGACGCTTCGTGGAGCGGGCAGTGGCGTTTACGACGTGTCCCGATTGCGAGGGTACCCGGCTCAGCGCCGAGGCGCGCTCATGTCGGATCGAGGGTCAAAGCATTGCCGATCTGTGTCAGATGCAAATCACTGACCTCGCCGCATGGGTTCGTGCCCTTGAGGTGCCCGCCGTGGCGCCACTCCTGAGCGGGCTCCGGCACTTGCTCGATTCGTTCACCGAGATTGGTTTGGGCTACTTATCGCTTGATCGCCCGGCCGGCACGTTGTCCGGCGGCGAGGCGCAACGCACCAAGATGATCCGCCACCTGGGTTCCTCGCTGACCGACATCACCTACGTTTTCGACGAGCCCACCGTCGGGCTGCACCCGCACGACATCGCACGAATGAATGGACTGTTGCGCCAACTACGAGACAAAGGAAACACAGTGCTTGTCGTCGAACACAAACCCGAGACCATTGCGATCGCCGATCATGTGGTTGACCTCGGCCCGGGGGCGGGCACTGAAGGTGGTCATGTCTGTTTCGAAGGGACTGTTGATGGGCTGCGTGCCAGTGACACCACCACTGGACGACACCTTGATGATCGGTCGAGATTGAAGCAGAACCTTCGCCCGCCCACTGGGGTGCTTGAGGTTCGGGCCGCATCGACGCACAACTTGCGTGATGTTGACGTCGATATTCCCTTAGGGGTGTTGTGCGTCGTGACCGGCGTCGCCGGGTCAGGCAAAAGTTCGCTCGTGCATGGTTCGATCGCGGGTCGGGACGGTGTGGTCGTAGTTGATCAGGGGGCGATCAAAGGATCACGACGCAGCAACCCGGCTACGTACACCGGGTTGCTGGAGCCGTTGCGCAAGGCGTTCGCAAAAGCAAACGGAGTGAAGCCGGCTCTGTTCAGCTCCAACTCGGAGGGTGCCTGCCCTACGTGCAAGGGCGCTGGTGTGGTTTACACCGAACTTGGTGTGATGGCGACGGTCGAGTCAACTTGCGAGGATTGCGCAGGGCGGCGGTTCCAAGCGGAAGTGCTTCAGTACACGCTCGGTGGGCGGGATATCGCCGAAGTACTCGCCATGCCAATCATCGAAGCACGTGAATTCGTCATTGACGGTGAGGCTCGTACCCCAGCTGCGCGGGTGATCTTGGATCGGCTCGTCGATGTTGGTCTCGGTTATCTCTCATTGGGTCAGCCGCTCACCACGTTGTCCGGTGGTGAGCGGCAGCGACTCAAGCTCGCGATCCAGATGGCAGACAAGGGTGAGGTTTACGTTCTCGACGAACCAACGACCGGCCTGCACCTCGCGGATGTTGAACAGCTTCTCAGCCTTCTGGACCGGCTCGTCGATGCTGGCCGATCCGTCATCGTGGTTGAGCATCACCAAGCCGTCATGGCCCACGCCGACTGGATTATTGACCTTGGCCCCAGCGCCGGGCATGACGGCGGTCGGGTGGTGTTCGAGGGCAAGCCAGCCGACCTCGTTGCCGCTCGTTCAACCCTTACCGGCGAGCACCTCGCGGCCTACGTGCGATCTGCTTTGCCGTGAGAAAGGCGTCGCTTGGGGCACAGTAAAGCTATCCATGCGCGTCCAAGTACCCCCCCTATCTCGCCGCCATCGCCCTCGAAGGCGCGAAAGGGGTAGGGAAAACTGCGACGGCAACCCGACGAGCGCAAACAATTGTGTCCCTGAATATTCCGGGGCAGCATCAAGCTCTCAGTGCAGATCTCGGCTCGATTACCCGCCTCCCGCCCCCGGTCATGATTGATGAATGGCAGTTGGAACCACCCGTATGGGACCGAGTTCGTACGGCTGTTGATGATCATCCGGGGGGCGGGCAGTTTCTTCTGGCGGGTTCGGCGGGTGTTCCGCCAGGCGTGCGGATCCATTCAGGGGCTGGGCGAATCGTGAGTCTCATGATGCGACCACTATCCATAGTTGAGCGAGGGCTCATTGATCCGACTGTCTCGATACGTGAGTTGCTCAGTGGGCAGCAGCCGAACATTAGTGGCCGATCGGCACTCACGCTCACCGACTACGTCGATGAAATCTTGTGGTCCGATTTTCCGGGGATCAGGCTCCTCCCGGATCGCCCGCGGGACGTGCAGCTCGACTCTTACATCGCTCGTATTGTCGAAAAAGAGTTGCCCGACAGTGGAGTGAATGTCCGGCGCCCCCACGCTATGAGAGAGCCTGGCTTGCCGCTTACGGTGCGGCAACAGCCACCGACGCCGCATATGCCACGATCTTGCACGCGGCTACCCCGGGGGAAGACAGCAAACCCGCCCGAGCCACGGTGGTGAACTACCGCGATCATCTTGCGCGTATTTTTATCCTCGATCCGATCCCGGCGTGGATTCCCACGTTTAATCCACTTAAGCGGCTTACCCGCTCCCCGAAGCATCATCTAGTGGATCCTGCGATAGCGGCCCGGCTCGTCGGGGTGAACAAAGCGGGTTTACTCCGCGGTGAAATGCACCGAGTCATGCCGGTGATGGGTACCTGGTCGGGTGCGCTTTTTGAATCGCTTGCAGCGCAAAGCATCCGGGTTTATGCCGGAGCGGCGTCCGCTCAGGTTGGGCACCTTCGAACAAAAGAAAGTGACCACGAAATCGACCTCATTGTCGAAGGAGATGACCGCAGTGTTCTTGCCATAGAAATTAAATTAGGCGAGGGGGTGTCCGATCATGATGTCCGGCACCTCCATTGGCTCCAACGGAAGATCGGTGACCGCCTGGTGGATCGCGTCATCATCACCACCGGCAGTACCGCCTACCGACGCTCGAATGGGGTTGCCGTTGTGCCGCTCGCCCTTTTGGGTCCGTGAATTACTCTTCTCGCTGTGCTAAACGTTCCGCCGCACTGGGATGGCCTGCTCGGGCGCGAGCTCATCAGCGGCCTGAAACGAGACCAGGCTCGCCGCAAAGCCGACGGTGAGTTCGATGTGCCAAGCTTTGGTGGGGTGGGTGGGCTGTATGTATTGGTCGGCTGGCTCGCTGGGTCAGCGGGGTTAATCCTCGCGCGAATGATCAACGAGTCACTTTTGGGGGACGGTCAAGACATCTTTGTTGCCGGCGTGGTCGCGGGGAGCACTGCTCTCCTGATGTTCGCGTTGGAGCGGGCTCGTTCGCGAAGCCGCTCCATCATCAACCGGGTCGCCGGAATGCCGATGTCTTTCGTGCTCCTCGGCATCTGGTGTGTGGACATCGCCTTCGCGCTTTGGTGGTTACTGAAGTACCCCGACAACACTGAAAGCGTTCGGGGACGTATTGGCCTGGCCCTTCTCGTTGTCGCGGTGGCAGGAGCATGGCTGCTCTTCGTCCTCGCGAGTCGCGCCCGCCCGATTCTTGCCGCTGAGGTATACGCCGATGCGCGGGCAGCCCGTGATCTTGAGCGTCTCGCGGAGATGCATTACGAGAAAACGCTGAATCAGACCAACGCTGAAACGCGCATTCGGGAGATCCGCGCGCGGTGGCAGAAAGACCGAACCGAGGGTAAGCCGGGCCGGATCTGAGGCACTTAATCGGGTGTGGCATGTTGGCCACCCTGTGGTGTGACGAGCACGGCCAACGCTCCTCGGCACCACGCCAGAAGGTCATCTTCTTCACGGTACGTTTGGCTGTACCGCTGATAGAAGTGTTCTCGCAGTAGGGAATCAACAGGAAGTTCAGGTTCGAGGGTGGCGATAGCTGGCATGCTCAAGTCACCCACCTCTAACGTCACTGATGGGTTCACGCGGATGTTGCGCACCCAGTGGGTAAGCCGTTCCGGTTCGGTCAGCAGCCACACTGCCTTGGCGTGCACCGTGAACCAGATCTCAATCCGATGCCGATGACCAGTAGTCCGTCCAAGAGTGGTGAGATAGCAGTACTCGTGTTGTTCCCATTCTGGTGACACGCATTCTGGTGACGCAGCGGCAGGGAGGTTGAGGTTCGTCATAGGTTCAGTGAAGCCGATTCCTCACACCTCCGCAGGGGGCGCCAACCCTTGGGATGCAACGAGGGACGATGCTGATCGGCGTATTAAACGGACGCGTATCGGGAGAGCGCCGGGCTGATCTAGCCCATCATTCGCTGAATCGTCGCTTTCCATCGCGTGGGCTGACAGGATGCTGGACGTGACCGGAACTCGCTCAAAACTGCCACTGGCCGGGTTGATGAAAGGGATGGCCGTCACGGCGCGGACGTTGACTCGGCCCGCGCAGACCGCTGAGTACCCGGACGTCCCACCCAGTTTGCCGCCACGCACCCGTGGGGTGATCGCGCTACTGGAGGAAAATTGCACCGTATGCATGTTGTGTGCCCGGGAATGCCCGGACTGGTGCATTTACATTGACTCGCATAAAGAAACGTTGCCGGCCACCACCGAAGGGGGACGCGAGCGGCAACGTAATGTCCTGGACCAGTTCGATATTGACTTCTCGCTCTGTATGTATTGCGGTATTTGTATTGAGGTGTGCCCCTTTGACGCGTTGCATTGGAGTCCGCACTTCGAATACGCCGAGCTGGACATCCGTGACCTGCTGCACGACAAAGACCGGCTTGGCCAATGGATGCCCACCGTCCCACCGCCGCCAGTCCCAGATCCAGGTGCGCCCGAGCCAAAGGAAGTCGCAGCGGCTGAGCGACCAGCTCGGCCCGCTCGGTCAGCGCCGGGGAATTCGTCATGACGGCTCGCACCGTAGTGTTTGCCTGCTGTGGTTTAGCAACAGTCGGTGCCGCGGGTTTGGCTGTGCTGAGCCGGCAGGTAGTGCACGCGGCGATGTGGCTTGTCGTCGCGTTGGGGGCATTGGCTGGGTGCTACTTGCTGCTCGGGGCAGAGGTCATCGCGCTTGTGCAGGTGCTCATTTATGTGGGGGCCATTGTCGTTCTGGTGTTGTTCGCGCTCATGCTCACCCGCGCCCCTATCGGGGCCACCTCGGACGTTGACCACCCGGCCGCAGCCCGGGCGCGAGCCGCGATCGCCGGGGTGCTCACTACCGGTGTGCTTGCCGTGGTGCTCTTTCCCGCCGTCTCCGGGCGCACTATCACTGTGGATGACGCCCGCGGGGCCGCTGAGCCGCTCGCCACGTCTCTTTTCGACGCATGGGTGTGGCCGTTCGAGTTGCTGTCTCTGGTGTTGCTGGTGGCGTTAGTGACCGCATTGGTGCTATCCCGGGATGACGAGCGATCTCCTCGGCCCGGATCCTCTCGTGAGCGGCAATCAACGTCCGCGCATGGTGACCGCTGATGCCCCTGACTATGCCCGTGCTGGTTGCCTCACTCTTGGCGGGGCTGGGTGTGTACGGGATTCTCGCTCGTCGCAGCGCCGTCCTTGTGCTCATCGGGGTCGAGCTGTTACTGGCGGCTGGCTCATTGCTCGCGGTGACCTTCGACGCCGCGTATGCCGACTCGCGACACAGCGGCCAAGTGTTGACTGTCTTCGTGATCACCGTGGCCGCCGCGGAAGTAGTGGTGGCGTTGGCGGTGTTCTTGTTGCTCTTCCGCCGCCGTAGTGACGTCGACCTCCGCGCTGCGCGCACCCTCGGCGAAGCGTATAAGCCGCACCGGGATACCCCATGACGGCGCTGCGGTGGTGCCCGCCGTTGATCATCGCCCTCCCTGCTGTGGCGACCGTCGTGGGGATGGTCGTTCCCCGGCCACGGAGATCCTGGCAGATCGGGGTCGCGATCACCGGATCGGTTGCCGCACTAGGGGTTTCCCTAATTCATGCGGCACTGACCGCTGACGGCAAGGGAGGGCTAATCAGTGGTATTCCATTGTTGCCACCGATCCCGACCGGCGGTGTATTGATCACCCCGGACGTACGCACCGATCCGCTTGCCGCTGTCATCAGCGTCATGGTGCTTTCGGTGGCTTGCGCGGTGCAGGTGTACTCGGTGGGGTATCAGCGATCGGATCAGCGGTACCGGTCATACGCGGCGACGGTTTCCCTGTTCACGGCGGCAATGCTGTTGGTGGTCCATGCCGATGACCTCCTCGTGATGCTCATCGGCTGGGAGGTTATGGGCCTGTGCTCGTACTTACTGATCGGGCACGACAGTCAGCGGCGGGCGGCGCGGGCGGCGGCGGTGAAAGCGTTCCTCATCACCCGGGTCGCGGACATCGGGTTTGTGCTGGGGGTGGTGATGCTGTGGTCCGCGACCGGCACTGCGGACCTCTCCCGCGTCATTGCGTCCGCGCCAGCTTTGCCGGGTGCCAGGCTCACGTCAGCGTTAGTGCTCATCATGATCGGGGTGCTGGGCAAATCCGCGCAGTTCCCGTTGCACACCTGGCTACCGGACGCAATGGAAGGCCCAACTCCGGTGTCCGCGTTGATCCATGCCGCGACGATGGTCGTCGCGGGTGCGGTCGTGCTAGCCCGCTTGTTGCCGTTGCTTGTGGCGGTGCCAGCGGCTCGGCTGGTTCTTGCGGTGGTCACGGCGGTGACGATGGTCGGCGCTGCGGCGGTGGCGTGCGTCCAGGATGATTTGAAGCGGGTCCTCGCGTGGTCCACCATCAGCCAAGTGGGGTATGTGTTGGCGGCCCTCGCGGTCGTCCCAGCTGGTTGGGGCCCAGCGTCGTCGGTCATGCATCTGGTTTCGCATGCCGGTTTTAAAGCGTTGCTGTTCCTTGCCGCTGGTCTACTCGCTTTTCGTTGTGGCTCAACAGCTTTGACGAACCTTGCCGGCGCGGGGCGACATTCGCCTATGGCGGCGTTTGCTCTGACCGCAGGGTTGGCTGCACTGGCCGGATTGCCACCGTTATCAGGGTTTTGGTCCAAAGAAGTGGTGATCAGCGCTGCTGAGCATGCCGCGCATGATGGATCAGTCGCGGGCTGGGTGGTGTTTGTTGCTGCCATGATTGCCGCCGCTCTCACCGCTGGCTATGTGGTGCGCACCTGGTGGTTGGTGGTCCCCCAGGGGGCCTCTCCTGCCACGCCGGGGCGCGGCGTCGCAGGCCCAGCGATGCGTTGGCCAGTGCTGCTTTTATTAGTCCCGACTGTGCTGGGTGGGGGGCTCTTGGGCCTTGGTGGTCTGGGTGAAGTTCACGTCAACGCGGGGACGGCCATGGTGACCGTGGTGATGGTCTTGATAGTGCTGGCGTTGGTGTCGATGCTGGCCCGTCATGGTGATCCCATCCGGGTGCTCCCGGGTCTGGTCCGACACGTTCTGCTGGCTGGATTTGGGGTGGACGCGAGCCTCAGAGTGCTCGTGACGCGTCCGGTTTGCCGGGTTGCCGGAGTAGTGCGCGCAGCGGACCGCACGGTGCTTGATGCGGTCGTCAGGGGTGTCGTCTGGGCCACGCGCGGTGCGGGGATTACTTTGCGGCGCAGTCAAACTGGCGCAATTACTGGCTATCTTGCGTGGTCATTTGCCGGGGTGCTCGTGGCTGCCATCCTGGGGATGGGGTGGCGATGAGCGTCTTGCTTGGCGGGCTTGTTGTCGTGCCGTTGTTGACGGCGGTTGTGGTCGCGATTTTGCCCCGGCAGTTTGCGCACGACGCTGCCGCCCCGGTTGGGTTTTTCGGTGCGGTGAGTACCGCGGGCATCGCGTTGGCGTTGTTGGGGTCACGCCCCTGGGGAACTGGGGGTTCGAGTGCCAGCCTGGACGCGCCGTGGATCCCGTCGTTGGGGGTGCGAATGCAACTCAACTATGACGGAATCAGCGCCCCGTTGGTCCTGCTCACCACCGCGCTAGGGATCGCAGTTTTGGTGCTGGCGCGACGACCGCTGATTGCGGACGCACAAGCAGCGCGCCGCAACCAAGCGCTCGTTGTTGCACTTCTACTCGTCGAGGCCGGCGCATTGGCTACCTTCGTCGCCGCCGATCTGCTGGTCTTCTTCGTCGCGTTTGAGTTGGTACTCATCCCGATGTGGGCGATCATCCGATGGTGGGGGGATTCCCATGACGAACCTGGCCGACGCGACGCCGCGGCTCGATTCGTTTTTTACACGGCGTTCGGCTCGGTTTTAGTACTGGCTGGCATCTTGACCATCGCGGTCACCACTGGCACGACGGACCTGACGCAGCTCACCAGTGAAGCGGGGTCTCGGATTGATCCGCGGGTCCAATTCATCGCCGCGGTTTTGTTGTTGACTGGGTTCGCGGTGAAGGTGCCGGCCTGGCCGCTCCATACCTGGTTACCGCCGGCGCATACCGCTGCCCCCACAGTCGGGTCCATCTTGTTGGCTGGGGTGCTGTTGAAAATGGGTAGCTACGGCATGGTGCGGTTCGTGCTGCCGGTGGTCCCTGATGGGGCTAGCCGTATTGCGCCGGTCTTAGCCACCTGCGGGGTGATCGGGATTCTGTGGGGTGGGCTCGTCTGTTTGCGGGAGGTGGACCTCAAGCGGTTAGTGGCGTACTCCTCGGTGTCGCACATGGGTTTTGTCCTGCTAGGAATCGCGTCGGGTACACCGACCGGAATGCAAGGCGCGCTGTTCGCGAACGTTGCACACGGGGTGGTGTCCGCGTTGTTGTTTCTCATTGCCGGCGGACTGAAAGACCGTGCCGCCAGTGGCCGGATAGACCTCATCGGGGCTGGCCTCCGGGACCGCACCCCACGCCTGGGTGCACTCCTCGCCATGGGGTGCTTGGCGGGGATGGGTCTGCCGGGGTTGGTGATTTTTTGGGGTGAAATCCTCGTGGTGTTCGGGGTATGGCACGCCGGCGCGGATGCGCTCGGGTGGCGGGTTGGCGCCGTGGCCGCGCTGTGTGGTTCGGCTCTCGCAGTCGCCTACCACCTTCGGGTGTTGCGTCGCTGTTGGCATGGGTCTCCACCTATGGCACCTGGCACGGCGCGGGGAGTATCAGCCATGGACGCCACCTCCGTAACCAGTACTACCGCTGAGTGGTCTGATGCCCGGGGGTGGGAGTGGGCGGTGGGGGTACTGCTTGCCGGCGCAACAGTCGTCTTGGGTCTTGTGCCGTGGCTGGTGCTACGCGTGACTGAACCGGCGGTCCGTGAGCTTGTCGCGGTAATTGGGGGTCAATCGTGATCGGCCCGGAGGTCGCGTGGGGTGTCCTCCTCCCAGCGTTGGGGCCTGCAGTCGGTGCGGTCCTGGTGCTGGTTGCGGATAGCACGCTCGGCCGGATGCGCGCAGTGCCGATCTTTGTAGCCGGGGCGGCGCTCGTCATCGGATTGGTTGCGGTGGTGGTGTCGTGGGGGGAGGCCCGGGCTACGTTCTGTGCTGACGCGGATTTGTGCGGGTATGCCAGCTCGCCATTCACGTCCACCTTGCAGGTGTTGGTGTTGGCAGCGGCGGGGGTGTGTTTGCTGTTGAACGTCTCTAATTCCCTGACCGCTGGCCCGGAGTCGATCATGATGATGCTGACGGTGGTCGCCGGAGCTTGCGTCGTGGCTGCGGCACGGGACTGGGCGACCTTGCTGATTGGGGTGGAGTTGGCTTCGTTGCCATTGGTCGGTTTAGTAGCCATCGACCGCACCCACCGGGCCGCTGAAGCGGCCACCAAGTTACTCCTCACAGTGGTGTCATCGTTTGGGGTCGCCGTGTTGGGCGTGGTGTTGCTCTACGCGGCAACAGGTTCGCTCGCGGTTGATGCGCCAGTACGCGATCCGGAGCTGACCGGTGTATATGGCGTGGGCGTGGCAGTGCTCCTCGCTGGTTTGGCATTCAAAGTGTCGGCCGTCCCGTTCCATTTTTGGACCCCAGACACTTACGCCGGCGCGCCATTTCCGGTGGCCGCTTTGATGTCAACGGTGTCGAAAGTCGCTGGTGTCGCGGCGATAGTTTTGGTTCTCGTGGTGGAAGCACCGGATCTCGCCGATGCGTGGGCTCCAGCCGTGGGGTTGGTAGCGGCGGTCACGATGACCATGGGCAATCTGGTCGCGATGCGGCAGCAGGTCGCGGTCCGGTTCTTGGCGTGGTCCACCATCGCGCAGGCCGGTTGGGTGCTGTTGCCGTTAGCTGGTGCCAGTAATGCGGGCGATGCAAGGACCGGTGAATTGGTGACGGTAGCCGCGGCGTCCTTGGGGTATTTGGTCGCTTTAGTCCCGGCATCGTTGGCGGTTTTCGCGGTCGTGACCCAGCACGGGCAAACCCATCATGATGGCGCCGGTCATGAGTTAGCTTCGTACGCCGGGTGGTGGCGTCACCACCGGTTATCGGCGGCGGTGCTGGCATTCGGGGTGGTGTGTTTAGCGGGGTTTCCGCCTGGGGTGGTGGGGGTGGTAGCGAAAGTGGTGGCATTGCGACCGGTCGTGGATGCCGGGCAGTGGTGGCTGGTCGCGGTAGCGGCAGGAAATGTGGTGTTGGGGCTCGCGGTCTATCTACGATGGTTGATCCCTTTGTTTTCGATGAGTTCGGCCAAATCCTCCGCGAAGCCATCGCCGTCAGGTGGATCTTCTTCAGTTCACGAGTCGGTACTGGACACGCTGGTGCCGGCTGACCAGTCGGGGCCACCCCTATCAGCTGCGCCGCCGATGGCTTTGGCGGCGGGGTGGGTCGCGGTCGTCGCGACAGGAGTCGCGTGTGTGGTGTTGTCAGTGTGGCCAGAGCCGGTAGCTGGTGTGTCAGGAGTGACTGGACTGCGGTGATGTCGGGAACGCTACCGGGCGGTGCTGCGTTTTCTTGGTGATTCCTCAGGTATTGCCTGAGTATGCGCACGCCCCATAGTGGGCTCACTTACGGAGAGGATGTCATGGGTCATCGGCATTTCAACGGAGTAAAAACCGCCGTGCTCTTCGGGGCCATCATTGGGTTACTGCTTCTGCTCGGTAGCGTGATCGCGGGCGGCAAGTTCATCTGGCTATTTGCCGTAGTCGGTTTAGCGATGACCGCATACGGGTATTGGAATTCCGACAAGATCGCGATTAAGGCGATGCGCGCCCGCCCAGTCAGTGAGGTGGAACAGCCGGCGATGTATCGGATTATCCGTGAGCTCTCGCACCGGGCCGGCCAGCCCATGCCCAGGTTATTCATTTCCCCGACAATGGCCCCGAACGCATTCGCGACTGGACGGAACCCGAAAAACGCCGCCGTGTGTTGCACCGAGGGAATCCTCAATTTGTTGGACGAGCGGGAGTTGCGTGGCGTCCTCGGGCACGAGTTGATGCACGTCTACAACCGGGACATCCTCACCTCGTCGGTGGCCGCGGCAATTGCCGGGGTCATCACATCGGTGGCGCAGATCGGCATTTTCTTTGGTGGGTGGTTCGGCGGCAACGATGAAGATCGACCCAACCCTATTGTCATGTTCTTGGTGGCCCTAGCTGCGCCATTAGCCGCTGGGATGATTCAGATGGCCATCAGCCGGACGCGCGAGTACGACGCTGATGAGGACGGCGCCACGTTGACCGGTGACCCATTGGCCCTGGCTTCGGCGCTACGCAAATTAGAAACGGGCACCAGCCAATTACCGCTCCCTCCGGAGCGTGAACTTGTGAATAGCAGTCATCTGATGATTGCGAACCCCTTCCGCGGCGGTGATTTCACTCGGTTATTTAGCACTCATCCGCCAATGGCGGAACGGGTAGCCCGCTTAGAAGCCCAGGCCGGCTATCGCCGCTGATCTTAGGGGCTTTCATTCACCTAAACTGACGCGTGATCATTTTGCTCCCACCGTCGGAGACAAAACGGCCCGGCGGTTTGGGGCCACCATTAAGCCTCACGGCGTTGTCCTTTCCCCAGTTAACCCAGCCGCGCCGGTCGGCTTTAGCAGCGGTTCGTCGCTTATCGACCAACCTCAAGACCGCGGCGCATGCGCTCGGTTTGGGCACCCGGTCCGCGCCTGAGGCCGCGTTGAACCGGCAGCTTCGCAGCGCGGCAACGATGGCCGCATTGGATAGGTTCGATGGGGTTCTGTTTGACGCCCTGAACGTTGCTGGTCTCACCCCGCAGGCTCGCCGCTTCGCTGAAGAGTGCGTCGTGATTCATTCCGCCTTGTTTGGCCTTGTCCGCGCCGGTGATGAGATCCCGAACTATCGGCTTAGCTGCACTTCCCGGTTACCGAATGCGACGCTGCGGTCGTTGTGGCGCGAACCAATTACCGCAGTCTTGGCCGCGGGCAACGAGTTTGTCCTTGACTTGCGATCCGCAGCGTACGTGTCTTTAGGGCCGGCTGGGGTGAACAGTTATGGGGTGCGGGTGGTCACCAAGGAAGCTGGCGGTGCCCGGCGAGGATTAAATCATTTCGGGAAAGCGGCGAAAGGCCGGTTCATCCGGGCTCTTCTCGATGGTGGCGTCAACTATGCGGACGTCGATTCTCTCATCGTTGGTGCGCGAGCCGCCGGTGTTCTCCTTGAGCCTGCTGAGCATCGCGTACTCGACCTCGTCGTGTAGCGCAGCGCTGTCCGTGAATGGAGTGCCGCAATGCTGCCAACCTTGAGGCCAGCCCACCGGTGGGGGGCCAGGGCGTCAAAATGGCTACATTTTGGCCGATTTTTGATCTAAGACCTGCCTGGTCAAGGTATGTAGTCGAAAGTGTCAGGGTTCGGACCGCCGCGCCCGGCTTCGCCGCGGTCAAGCGCGGTGATCGCGGCCATTTGAGTGTCATCAAGGGTGAAATCAGTAATCGCGATGTTCTCCCGAATGCGTTGCGGTGAAACGGATTTCGGGAAGATGACATCGCCGCGCTGTAGGTGCCAGCGCAGCACCACTTGAGCGGGGGTGCGGTCCAGGTCGTCGGCAATAGAAGCAATTGCTGGGTCATCAAGAACTTTTCCTCGCGCAATGGGGGACCATGCTTCAGTCACAATCCCGTGCTCGCGCCCGTACGCGCGCACCTCTTCGTTGCCAAAATATGGGTGTACTTCTATCTGGTTTACCGCCGGCACCATGTCTGTTTCTGCTGCGAGCCGTTCCAAATGAGCCACTTGAAAATTCGAAACCCCGATACACCGGACCCTGCCCTCATGGTGCAGTTCTATGAGTGTTCGCCAAGTGTCCACATACTGGTCCAGCATGGGCAGAGGCCAGTGGATGAGAAACAAATCGATGTAGTCCAGGTTCAATGCCCGCAGCGTGTCATCGAAAGAACTGCGGGCCGCGCTTGGTTCGTGGAAGCTGTTATTCAGTTTGCTTGTGACCCATAAATCATCTCTGCGGATCCCAGACGCATTGACTGCTTCCCCGACGCCTTGCTCGTTTTCATACATTTGCGCGGTATCGATATGCCGGTAACCGGCTTCCAATGCGTCTGCTACAACGTGGGCGGTTTCGGCAGGTGGTATTCGCCACGTTCCTAGACCGAGCTGGGGGATGGGAATGTGGCCGTCTAGGACGGCAGAAGGCACACTTGTCACAAGTCATCTCCTTATGCTGGTGGTCACCTCATCGAAGCATGAACAACCTGCTGACGCATTGTGAGTGTCAAGCCGGACCGATTCCAAGTTCTTTGACGAGAGCGCTGATCTGGTGCGCGAGTTTCAAATCGCGGCGTGTGATGCCTCCGACGTCATGACTGGAAAGTGTCACTACGACGCGGGGGTAGGTCAAGGTGATGTCAGGGTGATGGTTCGCTGCTTCAGCGCTCGCACCAATCTTGTTGACCAGAACCAGGCCGGTCAAAAAATCCCCAGTGCCAAATTGTGCTTTGAGTTTCCCCGCGTCGTCTTCGTGCCAATCAGTGAGGCCAGCCTCATGAATCTGTGCCGCCGTCACTTTTTGCTGATCATTCATCATGTCCATCTCTATCTCTAAGCGGGCTGCCATCACTAGGTAAAGTGGGTTTCCGTTGTCAGATTCGTTGGCGGATCCAGTTAGTTGCAACGTCGATAACTTGATCGCGCTCTGGCTCGTGCAGTAGGTCATGAGCAAGCCCATCCCACACATGCAATTTCTTATCGGCGTTGCGGGCACGGGCCACCAAATCATGAGAACCCGCAATGTTCGTGGCGACATCGATACTCCCGTGCATGATGAGCAAGGGTGTATCGAATTCGGTCAGCTTCTGTTGGATTGCCTCAAGGCCACGTAAGGTGGCTCGGGCCGAGGCGGCTGGCAGCTTGGTATGCACAATCAGTGGGTCTGCAGCAAGCTCGGCTTTAGCGGCAGCCTCTCGGACGAACTCGCTGTCGTTGACCGGCTGCACCGGTACTTGAGGCAGAATCCGACCGACGATCTTGGCGAGCTTTTGTTGCACTCCGGATACTCCTGGAAGCAGTTTTAGGGCAGGCCCACTTAAAATGACGCCTTGGTATTGCTTCGGTGCGGCGAGGGCCATGTGAGCAGCCACCAGGCCACCAAGGCTATGACCGTAGAGGAAAATCGGGACACCAGGATGTGTTTCCGAAAGAGCACCCACAGCAATAGAGGAGTCGGCCATGAGCTGATCAATAGAACTAAAGAGCTGCCGAGGGCCACCTGATTCGCCGTGGCCACGCAGGTCTTGAGCCGTCACAGCAATCCCTTGCGCGCACAATGACTCTGCTAAGGCGGCATACCGCATTCCGTGATCACGGATGCCGTGAATGACAACTACCCTGGCGTTGACGGTGTGATCAGGCGTCCATGTGTGAGCTCTTAAACTCACCCCATCGGAAGCGGTGGTTGAGGCATGAGTGATGTGCGCCATATGCGTTCTCCAAACTTCATCCGAAGTGAGAAACAACTTCTCGCACTTTACTCATATCTCGTGAGTGGTCCAGCTATGAATTTTGTGACCGAGGTACTACACCGTGCAAAAATGTTGACCCGGTTACCTATGCAACAACCGGGTCAACACACCATGAGGCTTGTGAATCAAAGGTCAGCAGGCCGTAATACGAAAAAGATGCCGTGCGCGATCTGCGGGTTGCCCTTGTTGATGTCGAGTAGCTCGCGGTTTAAGAAAGGGTCAATGTCGTTCTTGTCGTTGTCTTTCAATTGAACGACCTTGCCAGCTTTACTCAACACTTTGACCTCAATCGTCCCACCCTGCGCCGTAGTCAGCTTCGCGCCGTTGGACTTCACCGCTTGTTTGCTGGTGATCGTCGCGCCAGGAACAACGTGATACAGCAGAACTTCTTCCACGGTGTCAATGCCTAGGCCGGCCACGGTGGTGAAAGTACCTTTCTCGTCCTGCCATTGCCCGGTGAGGTCATTGACGAGCAGCTGGAAAGAAATATCGGTGGGTAAGAAGGCCGTCACTGGTGTGGTGGCATCAGCCAGGACAGCGACCGGGCTTTCCGGCTTTGCTTCCAACACGGCACCGACAGCTGCTGTGACAATGTCAAAGTCGTGCGGCTGGTAGTCGAAACCGGAGGTGTCCTGAGCGAGAACATCCGCCAGGCTGGTCGGCGTGGTGGGCTTCGCAGTCGCTGAAGCACTCGGCGCCACCGCGACCGCGGTGGAGGTGGCAAGGACGCCAGCGAGGGCAAGAGAGGCCTGACGAGAAAGTCGCATCATTCTCCTTGGGAAGTCGGGTGATGTTCAGTACTTCGCTGATACTTTCCGGCCGGTTGCATGTGAGTAAAGAAATCATGACTATGACTAACGGAGGACCGTAATGGGAAAGGATTAGCACGAATTTTCTGGCGGCCAAGTGTTGGCTTGGCGGCTACGCCGGCAATACCTCGATCCACTTACCGACGCTGGTCCGCTGGAGATTGTTAGCCGGCTCTGCGGTGTTCAAGCTCAGGTAGCGTCATCGGCGGAGTTAGCGGTGAGATTGCGGCAACGTACGCTCCAACCAGCGGCAATGCCCAACGCACTCTTGGACCGGTCGCTAGTGAAGACTTGGGCGATGCGCGGCACGCTGCATATCTGCCGGAGCGCAGAGGTGACGGACTATCTCGGATTGATCGCCGCAGCCCAGACGTGGACGAAGCCAACGTGGGAACGGCACTTCGGCGCCACCGCCCAAGGAGTAAGCCAGCTGGCTGAATCGGTCAAGCAAATCCTCGATGGCACCGTGCTTTCCCGTGATCAGCTAGTTACCGAGTTAGTCCGGGACAACCGATTCGCCACGATGGCGGGGCAGCTGCGTTCCGGGTGGGGTGCGTTGCTGAAGCCGCTCGCCTGGCAAGGTGTGCTGTGCTACGGGCCAAACCGCGGCTCGATCGTGACTTTCACGAATCCGGCAAGTTTTTTGCCGTCATGGGGTGGTTTGCCTGAGGTCGATGGTGCGGCGCCGCGGGTGATCGCCCGCTACCTCGGTGCCTTCGGGCCAGCGACTGCCGAGGTTTTCGATGCTTGGCTCACCCGAGGCAGCCACACTAAGCCACATTGCGCCGGTGGTTCGGGGATCTGGGTGAGGATGAGTTGCGCGCCACGCAACCCAGCAACGCCGTCCACCTGATAGGTGCTTTCGATCAGTACGTGCTCGGTGCTGGCACTCAAGACGCCCAGATGTTGCCGAGTCAGCACCGGCCGTTAGTCAGTAAAGCGGCTGGTTGGATCGCTCCGGTTGTACTTGACGGTGGTCGGATCGTTGGGGTGTGGGAAGTCAATAGGGGGGATGTGTCCGTGGCGCCTTTCCCCGGCACGAAGAAACCTTCAAACGCAATGCTCATGCCAGCAATACGCAGGATCGCGGCACTGATCTAACCGCTACTGGAAAGCTCGATGCGCCGGATCAGCGATAGTTGGTGAACTGGAGCGCGACGTCTAGGTCGGCTTCTTTAAGAAGACGTTGGACGGCTTGGAGGTCATCACGGGATTTTCCGCTGACCCGTAGCTCGTCGCCCTGGATCTGGGCTTTCACCGTTTTTGGGCCTTCGTCGCGAATCAGTTTGGAAATCTTCTTCGCGTTCTCTTGGCTGAGCCCCTCTTTGAGGTCAGCTTCAATTCGGTACTCCTTACCGGAGGGTTTCGGGTCGCCCGCATCTAACGCTTTTAAGGACACCCCGCGTTTCACTAGTTTTGTTTCAAGAACATCAAGGACGGCTTTCGCGCGTTCTTCGCTGTTCGCTTTGATGAGGATACTTTCGCCGCTCCAGGCAACTGAGGCGTCCGTCCCGCGGAAGTCAAAACGTTGCCCCACTTCTTTCGCCGCCTGGTTTAGGGCATTGTCAACTTCCTGCCGGTCGAGTTTGCTCACGACATCAAACGAGGAGTCGGCCATGAAAACCTCCAACGGGTGCGGCTGCGAATTAGGACCATAACTGTTGCTATCCTTCCATCCGTTGCTGTTGACCACGATCAACGGTCAGCACGGCGGGTTGCCCGAGCGGCCAATGGGAGCGGACTGTAAATCCGTCGCGAAAGCTTCGAAGGTTCGAATCCTTCACCCGCCACCACCAGCCGAAACGGCCCCTGACCAGCAGAGACGCAAGTCGGGGGCCGTTACCGTGCGTCCGGCCGCATCCGGCCAGATCCGGTCGACTACGGCTGGTTGTGGCCCATGCGTGGCCCGGTGTCTCCGCCGTCGTGTCAACGGAGGGTGAGGGTTTGGCGTCCTGCTTGTCTTGTGATCGACGCTCATACGGAGAATCGCAGGCTTACCTGCATCAAGCGTCCTATCTCCTCCAGGCCAGTTGACCTTTCAAGCCGTCACCTGGCAACTAAAAGCCGCAACACTGATTATCTAAAATCACTCAGAGTTGGTAATAGCCAACTTTCAGTTATTTACTTTGATCTTTGTTTTGTCCCGTGCGGTCGAGATAAAGATCGAGCCTGAACAGTTTCCGATCACACTGCTGGAGTCATTGTCATGGGTTTCACAGATAACCGCGAGGCTTCATCGACTACTAATTCTGGGCGGGCGGGTTGGCGTCGAGCTATTCGATGGCCGATTGCAGGAGCGTTGGTCTGGGCTCAATGCTTCATTCCTTCGACTGCCGCTCATGCCGCTGCTTTCCCCGCAGGATTTGGTGACTGTGTACCTGGAAACTGCCCCACGCCGTATCCGGCTTTGTTGACCAATGGGCCGGTGACCTTCCGCGACGATGCTGTCAATGTTTTCGCAGGTGGTAATTACACGGTTTCGGGTACATCGGCAGAAGCTGAGGGACGCGTGGTGGTCCTTGGGGACTTCACGTTGAACAAAAACGCGCCACCAACCTCTCAGATTTACAACGTTGGTGAAGCTGGTGTTGGTAGTCGGGTCACACCCTCGAATGGAAGCGACTTTCTTACTGTTGGTGGGACTTAACAGTCACTTCAGGGCAGCAAGTCAGTGCCGGAGTGTCCACTTCAGGTGTGGTACGCCACGCTGGTACCCGGACTGGCACGGTGAACGCATCATCTGTGGTGAGTGATCCAGACGCCGCCAGCCCTTATGCAGGTGTCGTGGCCGCATTGAGTAGCCTTTCGACTTGCCTTTCAGTGCAGCCAACCACTGGAACAGCGGTTAATCAGTTTGGTTCCGCCACATTTACTGGCGACGGGGTAAGCCCGATTCAGATTTTCACCATTGACGCTAGCTTGCAGTCAAGTTCCGGTGGGAATATTGGTCTTGATTTCGTCAACGTTCCCGCAACGGCGACGATCATTGTTAATGTTGTGGGTGGCCCTGTCAGGAACATCCGCACCTACGACGGCGGCGCTTCACAATTTGGCGGTGCCGCACCAGCAGACGACCCTGATACGTGGCGTGAACGCTTAATTTGGAACTTTCCAACAGCGACCGACACCACCTTTTCTGGTCCGGCGCAACTGCAAGGCAGTGTTCTTATTGGTTCGACCGGTAACACCAGTCACGTGCAAATGCCTGGTATGAACGGCCGTTACTACACCGCCGGCAACATTGCCCATGATGCGACTTCCACCGGTAGCGAGTTCCACAACTACCCCTTCCGGGGAAGTATCCCGGTTGCATGTGATGACCCGGCGCCGGTTCCGGTGTTCGCGCTGGGTGATTATGCGTGGTTTGATGTTGATCGTGATGGGGTTCAGGATGCGGGTGAGGATCCGGCTCTTGGGGTGAGGGTGTCGTTGTTTAATGCGGATGGGAGTCCGGCTGAGGATGCTGGTGGGGTGTTGGTTGCTTCGGTGGTGACTGATTCGGGGGGTCGTTATGTGTTCGATAATTTGCTTGCGGGTGATTATTACGTGACGTTCACTCCGCCGCCTGGCTACGATTTCACCCGGCCTACTGCAGGTGGAGACCGAGGTGTCGACTCCAATGCTGGCACTAATGGGAAATCCAGCGTCTTCACCATTGGTCCCAGCTCGCCCAATATGCAGGGCGTTACAGCGGATGATGGCACGAACTTCGCTGTTCTCATCAACCCGACGATCGATGCAGGATTCGTCAGGCAGGTGTATGCGGTGGGTGACTACGTTTGGCTCGATCAAAATCGCAACGGAGTCCAGGATCGAGGCGAGAAGCCGGTATCTTCAGTCCGAGTCACCTTGTTTAACGCAGATGGAACCCCCGCCAAGAACGCCGAAGGCAAACTAGTGTCTTCGGTTAAGACCGACGCCAAAGGTTATTATGCTTTCGACAACCTTTTGGCTGGCGGGTATTTTGTCAAATTCGACGTCCCGTCCGGTTACCTAGTCACTAAGGCTAAAGCAGGTAACGATACCCAAGCGGATTCCAACGGTGACGAGGCAGGACGCAGTGGCCAGTTCATTCTTGGGCCAACCGAGACCAACATGAGAGCCACGACGTCAACGGATCGGGTATCTAAAGCTGCGCTGATTAACCCGACGATCGACCTTGGCCTCTACCGTCCTGATCAATGGTCGCCAGCAGGGCAACCTAACCAGGCGTCACCCTTAGCGGTTACAGGATCATCAGTACTGTCACCTGTTGGTGTTGGTTTGCTTTTGATCTTGGCGGGAGTTACCACGCTCGTTGCTGGCCGGCGGCGGGCTGAAGCATGCAACGGTAGGAGTTGGGTCCGACGATAACCAAATCGAGTCCCTCGCTTTTACTAGCGAGGGACTCGATTGAGGGGCATGCACAAGGAACTCCGCGATGAGCATAAGCCTCCGGATGTGATGCGCTTGAGTGACGTAAATGGGAAACGTGTCGCTCAGTGTGTTTCGCATTAGCAAATATGTGCTTAGGAAATATCATTTCAAGTGTGAGTGGGATGGAGATTCGGGTGGCCACGCCAGAAGATGCTGGCGTGGTGGGTCAGCTGTTGTGGGATTTCAACACTGAGTTTGAAACTCCGGCCCCGTCGGCGCAGGAGTTTGTGACCCGATTTACTCGGCTACTGGCCCTCGATGCTGTGCTCGTATTGTTAGCGAGTGGGGCTGAGCCTGCTGGTTTTAGTTACCTGACCTTGCGGCCCTCGCCGTATTTTGACGGGCCTTTAGCGCAACTCGAAGAACTTTACGTTCGCCCCCAGTTGCGTGATCAAGGGATTGGTACGGCGTTGCTGGCGCAAGCACTTCAGTGGTGTCGCGAGCGCGGCGCCGGCGAGATGCATATCAATGTAGATGAGGACGACACTGACACCCGTCGCTTCTATGAGCGGCAAGGGTTCGTCAATACTCTCCCGGGCAGTGATTATCGAATGCTGTTCTATCAGCAAGAACTTTCAGGAACTGTCGTTCAATAAGATGTGGACCTTAAAACGCTCAGCGTCCAACGCCTTGATTTGCTTGCGGTAGGTGGTTTCTACCCTGTTCCGCCAAAGAATGGTGTGAGGCTATTGAAGTGTTGCGCTGCAACGGATTTATCACTTCAGGGAAAGATCGCGCTGCTGTAGCAGCAGCCGGGGAGCCTGGGGGCAGTAGTGGACCAGCGAGTTGATGGATGTCATCAAGTTGTGCGCGCAGTGCTGGGGTGACCTCGCCTCTGAGCTCTTCCAACTCGTGGGTGAACGCGATCGCTACGGGGTATGACCAGGCCCGAGATCGCTCGGTGGCCAGTGTCAGCGCCGCAGCGGCTGGCGCTGCCCACTGCCCGTTGGGGCCACGAGTGTTCCCGTAGAGCAGCTCGCTGTCCCGCCGCCAGACGCTGATGGCATCCACCGGTGCTGTCTGATCCAAGGTGGTCAAGGTTTCGTAAACGGCATCGAAGCACGCATCGTGATTTGAAACTTCCGTTAACCGACCAGCGCCGGTGTCCCGAACCTGCTGTTGGTACCGAGCGATGATGCCTAGTCGGCTTGATGCCGCTGGGACTGCTAAAGCCGCCACTTCAACCCGATACCCGGCTTCTGCTAATCGCCGCGCGGGGTCGGTAAATACGCCGGCATCACGCATCGTTGTTTCCAACACGATATTCATCCGATGTTCAGTCGCGTACTGTTCCGCTTTTGCCATCCACCGGCGGCCATCCGCCGCAGTGTAGGGAGCTGCGGTGGTGTCGTCCCGCCGCAATAGCTCGTTCCACATTGGGTGGTGCGGTTTGTACGTGTCGGAGTTGATACTCACTGACCCGCCCACCGCTTCCAGAGAGTCCACGAATGCGGTTGTCAGTTTCGTCTTACCCGCTCCTGGTTGGCCGGTAATAAAAACTACGATTGGTTCGTCTACCGACAAAGCCCCGGCTAGTTCTCCGGGGACAATGTCTGTTTGAAAGATCCGTTCGCTGTCCTGCTCGCTTAAGTAGTAGCGGTGGTAGTTGAATGCTGAGTCATTCATCGTTTAATTCCGCTTTCACCTTACGGGCGGTCTGCAAAACCTCGTTGATCGCTTCGGCGTCGTGGCCTCGAAGTGCTCGTCGGCGCGCCGCGAACTGGTGGGCAGCATCGCGGTAGTGGGCGCTTACTGTTTCATCCGGCTGGGGTTTGGCTTCCTCAGCGTAAATCTGGGCCATGCATGACCCGACATGCTGGTTGAGGGTGTCAATTGCTGCTTCGAAGCGGGCCATTTCTCGGTATGACAATTCCGGCCCTGGATCCACCGTCGCCATGATCGTTCCGGGTGGTCGCCAAGGTTGTTTTGGGTGTTCTGTCATAACGTCGATCCTGTCATACGACTATCGTGTCATACGACTATCGTCCGAGACTTTCTCGCGTGGATGGTGTGGTGCGTAGGGACCATGGTGACTTTTGGGCCGACGTTGCAACTTGGGGGCGCCGGCGAATGCCTTCGTGAGCGGGGCGTCCTAATGTCGGCGGAATGCGTGTCGCGGAGGTATGTGCTGAGGCTGATCGCAGGGCGACTATTTGCCCTGCCAGACGCTCCTGATTTTGGGGGTCGGTGACCAGGGGGTGCGCTGTCTCCGCTGCGTCCGCGATCCAACCAAACCAGATGGGGTCCTGCTCAAGATCATGCGCCCGCTGTTTCACACGGTCCACGTCCGCAATGAAAGCGCCGGCTTCCCGTGCGGTCCAGGGGCGGTGCCGCTCAGCGGTGAGGGTTTCGACTAGTGCACCAGTGGTTGCTGATCAAACATCTTCGCCACTTGGCCGACCTGGTGCCAGCTCACGGTGGACGATTTTGTCTTGGAAAATTGCTTGAAAGTGGATTTCGGGCAATGCATATGCCAATGGATCGCCGAATGACTTTGTCATGTTCCTAACCTCCGGCATCACCTGAGTTTGTTGAACCCTCCGACTTAATTGACCGACGGGCATCACTATGGGCGAGCTCGTTTGTGTCGGACGACCCATGGAAACGTTCGCGGACAAGGGCTCCATAGATTGTGATTACTTCTTTAATGCCAGTGGCATCCAGGTGCCTCAAATTTCGTCGCTTCTCAACCCATTGCTTTCTTTCGGCCTCTAAATCACCGATGCGTGTTTGATCCGGATGAGAGTTTTGCTCTTCTCGGTGGATGCGTGTGGAACAGTAGGCGATGAGATCACCGAAGATATCCTCAGCGACTTCGCGGTTGATTCCCTCTTCTTGAGTCCACTTCGGCTCAGGAAGGCCGCCGTTGTCTAATGACGATAAATCTTTGTTCCCGGCGAGTGCATCTCGTGTTGACTCGGGGTGGTCAGGAGGTGATTCCATGACATGAACCTACTCGACGCACGGTCAGTGAAGTCAAAGTTATTGACAAGGCTTACTTGTGTGCTCAATAACCACCAAACTTGCTCAAAAATTGCCAGAACAAGTACACCTGCTCTGGTGGTTCAACGTTGGCCGTGCTGACAATCCAGATGTAGCTAACGCCCCAAAACGTCAGATCGAGGAAAGAGCGTCCGGTCGATGGACTGCCATGCCTCCGGTTTTATCGCTTTTCACCAAGTACTGCGGATCTTCCGGAGAAGCGCGCACAGTGCGGCCAGCTTCCGTGGTGTCTTCAGTGATTTTCTTTTCGACCATCCCTCTAACGGTCTTGCCGTGACTTTGCCATTTAACGTGGTCACCCTTTTTGAAGGTTGTCATAAGCGACAGCTACCCACAATGAAGAAAAATGCACTTCACTGTCGTGCACATTTGGGCATTAAGTCAGCCTGCCAAGAATATCGATCGAGATCACCAAAAGACATGCCGGTTTGATGCATAAGAACGCATGTAGTGGGTAGTGGTTTCGCATGACGGCAGAGACGACTCATACTTCTCCGGTTATTAATGGCATTTCAGGCTCCCCGGAAGGAACTGACAATGCCACTACGGTGCCGGGGCTTTCCCCTGAAGATGGGCACGACGTCGCCCTTGTCTTGCAAATGCGGATCCATGCGCTCAATGATCTCCAGTTGGTGTTAAAACATATCCACTGGAACGTCGTCGGACCTCAGTTTATTGGTGTCCATACGATGCTCGATCCACAAATTGATGGCGTTCGCGCGATGGTGGATGTACTCGCTGAGCGGATGGCCACCCTGGGTGCTTCACCACGGGGCACACCAGGGGCGCTAGTCGATGCCCGAACTTGGGACGACTATGCACTTGGACGAGACGATACCCGCGCTCATCTTGGCGCACTCGACCTGGTTTATAACGGGGTAATTCGGGACCACCGCGCCGCTTTTACGCGGGTCTCAGAGGCGGACCCAGTCACCGAAGACATTCTTATCGGACAAACCGGAGAGCTTGAGCAATATCAGTGGTTTGTTCGAGCTCACCTACAAAACGCAGCCGGACAACTGTCTACAGAAGGCGCTGCTACCGAACAAGAAGCAGCGGAAGCAGCGACTCACCGCTAGACAACTCTTTTCGCCATCAATCATTCACGAAGGGCTACTGCTATGAGTGCTGAGAACGACCGCGACCCAGTTGCTGATCAAGAGTTCTACCAGGGTTACAGCGTTGACGATGAAGATCAGCCCCAGGGTGACGGGGACAGTTTGGTGGATAACCGCGGTTTGGCTGAGCCTCTTGATGAGGGGTACTCACCGCCAGAGAAATGGACGGCTGGGCAGGGTTACGGGAATACATCTCTGGAGGAGCAGCAGGGAGAGACCTTGGACCAACGTCTAGCTCAGGAGGTCCCAGAAGCCGATCCATACGTTGACGGCGTTGAACCAGAGACGGTTGGCGGCGAAGTCGGCAGTGACCGGGCCGGGCGGCTCGTTGAATTGGATGAAGGAAGCCGGTCTGATACTGAGAAAGACCTCATCGCCGACGACATTGGCATTGACGGTGGAGGTGCCGCAGCCGAAGAAGCTGCCGTTCACGTCGTGGACGATCACCGCGAATAACTCGGCGTTGTCTTTATCCCAGGTCCCTATTCTCAAGGAGAGCGCTGATGGAATCGGTCAAAGTCGCCATTATTTACTACTCGGCTACTGGCACTTTGCATGCGATGGCGCAGCAGCTTGAACGATCAGCTCAGCAAGCCGGAGCAAAGGTGCGGGTGCGTCACGCCACTGAACTTGCCCCGCCGGAAGTCATTAAAAGCAATGCGCAGTGGCAGCAGCACCGCGAGGTGGCAGCTAGCATCCAGGCGCCTGAACCTGATGATGTGACGTGGGCGGACGCGGTGCTATTTGGCAGCCCTACTCGATTCGGCGCGGTCGCAAGCCAGTTAAAACAGTTTTTTGATTCGTTGGGCCAGCAATGGTCACGTGGTGAGTTGGCAAACAAGGTCTACTCCGGTTTCACCGCCAGCCAGACAACTCACGGTGGTCAAGAGTCTACGCTGCTGAATCTTTACACCATGATTTACCACTTTGGCGGCCTTATCGTCCCCCCTGGGTATACCGATCCTTTGAAATTTGCTGATGGAAATCCGTACGGGGTGTCTCACGTCACTGGTCCAGAAAACGACGCTCCTCTAGGCGAAGCTGAGATTAACGCTTTGAACCATTTAGCTGTGCGCGTGATTGACATGGCGCAGCGCCTCACGAAGCCTCAATCGGAAGCGAGTAAGCCATGAATGACATGAACAATGGTCATCGCCGCCCTGACGGAACGAGTGACGCAACCGTCGAAGCAGTAGGTAAATTTTCGGAAGCATTTGAAGCTATTGAAGTCGCCCGAGGTCACCTTTACGCTTTTCACCGCCTTACTGGCAGTGCTGATCTCGCTGTTGGCGAAGCGGCGGAATTACTGCGGCAAGCAGGTCATAATGACTGGGCGGATAACATTAACCAGGAACTGATAGGACGCAATGTCCTTGATGGGCGTTGGACTTTTCAAATAGTCGAAGAATACGACGCCGGCTACTATTCAGCATTCGTTGCATATGAAAATAAATTACGCGAGGACCTCATGAATGGTCGTCGTCATATCTATGAATCAGAAATGAAAGACGAGCGCAGAACTGATGGCGATCCAGCACATTCTCGCCGCCCCTATCCTGATCCCCTTCCCCCTCATTGATTTGATTTACTGCCAAGGTGAAGGCTTTATTCCTTAGGTTTCTCATTGTGCGATAACCAGCTGCGTCCTTGTTTTTGCCCCACCCCCTCCCGATGGGCCAAAAACAAAGGACGCAATCAGCCATCAACATTCGCATTGCTTAGTGGAATTTCTCAGGTAAAAATGCTGACGCCTCCCGGGCCCACCAAAAGACCAATAATGATGAGTGCAATTCCCCAAAGGGTTTGACCTCGAACAAGGGTGACTATTCCCCAGATCACTAAAACCACAGCTGCTAACCACAACAATGTCCCCATGTGACTGTCCTTTCGTGTCGATGTTGATCTCTTCATACCCAGTCGTGTGAGCGATATGCATATGAGCGTGAGATGCATGGTGCGGCGCCGCCGGGGTATATGAACCGCATGTCTTCGTTATGGCTCGACCGGCCTCGCCCACGCCACCAAGGGGCGGTGCCCCCTCACTGCGATGTGGTGGTTGTGGGAGCAGGACTTAGTGGACTGACCACCGCTGTGTTGTTAGCACGTGCCGGTTTAGCAGTGGTGGTGATAGAAGCCCGCCAGATAGGAGCTGTTACCACTGGTCACTCAACGGCGAAAGTGTCTTTGCTTCAAGGCACCAAACTCTCGGAAATGCTTCGCCTACAAACCCGCGGAGTGACTGAGGCGTACCTGCAATCAAACCGGGAAGGCCAAGAATGGCTTGTTCAGTTTTGTGACGATCACGATGTTCCCGCAGAACGTTCACCAGCGGTCACTTACGCCGCGACTAATGCGGAATTACCCTTGGTACAACAAGAATTCGACGCGGCAACATCATTAGGGCTGCCAATGTCTTGGGCTCACACCATGGATGTTCCCTTTCCGCTTGTAGGCGCCGCCATCTTGCCTGGGCAAATTCAAATCGATCCGGTGCTCATGATTGACGCACTCGCCGAGGAATTCAAAGAGCACGGTGGGATTTTGCGAGAAGAGATGCGAGTTACTGGAGTGTCTTGGACCCGGCCAGCGACAGTGAACTTGGCCGACGGAAACCACGTCACCGCAAACCACGTGGTGTTAGCTGCCGGGGCTCCCTTACTTGACCGGGGTTTTCATTTTGCAAAAGTCGAACCGAAGCGTTCCTACGTAGTGGCGATCGCCGACGCATCCGCATCCGAAGGGATGTTCCTTTCCGCTGGTAGCCCGACTCATTCGGTACGCAAGGCGACCGCGCCGGACGGTTCGCCACGCATCCTGGTAGGAGGTGAAGGGCATTCTGTGGGCCGGGTCGCCTCCGAGCTCAGCCACGTTAATCGGCTTCGGGATTGGGTAGCATCGCACTTTCCCGGTGCCCGAGAAACACATGCGTGGTCGGCTCAGGACTACTCGTCGTACGACGGTGTTCCGTTTCAGGCCAAATTGATTGGTTCCCCGTCAATTTATGTAGCGACGGGTTATGACAAATGGGGGATGAGCAACGCGGTTGCTACGGCGCTTTACCTTTCGGCCACGATCTTGGGTGACCCACCTAAGTGGGGCCGGGCTCTTGCTCGACGGGGAATCAAACCGGCTAGCGCTGTTCGTGCCGCGCGACTCCAAGCAGGTGTGGTTGAACACACGCTCCGGGGATACGCCAGCACCCAATCTCGTCGGGCGCCAGAGCAGTTAGCTCCCGATACTGGTCGCACCGGTCGTAATCGGCTAGTGCCGACAGCCGTGTCGAACACCGAAGCTGGCGATTGTCGTCTTCTTGCCGTGTGCACTCACCTCGGTGGCGCCCTGAAATGGAACGACGCGGAACGTAGTTGGGATTGCCCCTTGCACGGGTCTCGCTTCAACGCCAAAGGCGAAGTTTTGGAGGGCCCAGCCACTCAGCCGCTCAAACAAAGGCAATGAGCACAAGGGCCGCCGGTTAAACACTGGGCACCACAACATGTGGCTCTTTCCGCATGGACACAATGACAAATGAGGTATCAACGCGTGAGCTGCGCACGAAGCTTTCCGATGTGATCAGTCGAACGATGCATGGCACGAGCGCATCGGGATTACCTGTAACGGCAAGCTCGCCGAGGCCGGCACATGACGGCAAACCACCAGGATCGCCATCAAGGACAGCAGTGCGGGAAAGTGCCCCCGAAAGGATTCGAACCTTCGACACACGGTTTAGGAAGCCAGCCGGCGCGCGGTTCGACGTCGACCGATCGAGCAGGTGGAGCGGCTGACCTGCCGGCTCATGCGAAGTCGTCTGTCCGTGGGTGCCCCCTGCGCGCCGTTGCTACGTGGCGCCTATGGCACGCGGATGGCACGACCACCGAGCCGGACCGGGGGAGGTGATCAGGGTCGCGCGATGAAGTTGGCGGTCCCGGCTGGTGGGTAAACACCGAGCCGGGACCTCGATCGAACCCCTGCGCAGAGGAGTACGACCGTGGACGACAGACTGCACGACCCCGCACCTCGCTCCGACCTGGCCCCCTCCCCCGGTATCGACGGTCTGGCCGACGTCGTCGCCGAGGTGGCCGACGCCTACCTGCTCGGCCTGCTCGCCCGCTCCAGCCGCGCACCGGGCCGACACCAGTCGTGGTGCGACGTCAGCCAGCACGACCCGCTCGCCGACCGTTGCGTGAGCCCAGCCCGGGACGCCTCGCCGTCCCTGTCGACCTGGCTGGTGGCTGCTTCGGGTGAGGACCCGTACGTCGTCGTCGACGTCGCACCAGGCGGTGCCGAGCTGACGATGAGCCAGGCGCACGCCCACGCCTACCAGGTCGTCGAGCTGCTGGCGGTGGCGGGCGGTGTCGTGCCCGAGCACAGATGAGCCACCGATCCGATAAGCAGAGCGAGGGTGGTGCGCAGGTCCGGGTCCAGGGTGGGCACCGCCCATCGCGCAGCGACGCCGCAGGCGCCCTGGACGCGGGCCGGAGCGCCGCGCACGATCGGCGTTCGGGTCGGCGGCGGAGGTCAGAACTACGAATTGGTAATCTGGGCGGCGCTAGATCTTATTGCCCTTCTCGTCACGGGGTACTCGCTGCGCAGTTTCGGAAACGTGTGCTAGGCCCGCGAGACCGAAGACTCCGGTGAGCACCGCGAGCACCCACGCCCACCAGGTGCCAAGCCCGCCGAGCCAGACAGCTAGCCCCAAGAAGATGACCACGAGAATGGTGCCGATTATCGTTCCTTCCCAGTCGCGTGAAGATTCGGTCTCCAACTTGGTCACACGATCAACCTGGCTGGCGATGCTCTCCAAGAGCATCTTGCGCGCCACCGAATCTTCGGGAAGCTTCTCGACTAGCTCGACATCATGCCGGAGGCGAGATCTCAGCGCCCCAGGCCCCCGAATGATGCCAGCGAGAGTAACCGATGCCGGTACCAGCACCGCGAGGACTCTGGCTGCGGTCTCCAAGTCAAAGTTCACGAGTCGGCACCCCTCGCCCGTTGGCCTGCGGTCAGCTTACGTGAGCCCTCAGCCTGCGCGAGGACGGCGCCGGAGGCGCCGCCCGCAGCGCGGGCATACGGCGCGAAGCGCCGCCTTGAATGCGAACGTCACGACCCGGCACTACGCCCGCGCTGTCGACGGCCGCGACGCCGAGATCGCCGCGACGCTGCACGCCGACCACGAGGCCGACGACCGGGCCGAAGGTGCTGACGCTGTGGCACGCGAGTGGCACGTCCGCCCGGCCCGCACTGGGCGAGGAGCGAAGGGAACGACCGGAGATGGCCACTGACCTGCGGGAACGGAATGTGCCCCCGAGAGGATTCGAACCTCCGACACACGGTTTAGGAAACCGTTGCTCTATCCCCTGAGCTACGGGGGCGGGGGCTTCGAGTGAATCATGAAGCTCGGTCAGCGTACTGGACTAGGTGAAATGAATATTGTGAACGTTCAGTCGAACCACCAAAATTGACAATTGCCAAAGGTGAAAAGTTGACAAACTTAGGCGACGCTTGAGCGACCGTCGGTGAACGGGGGGCGAGGGTCGAGCCGTGTTGACAAGCGGCCAGCACCACGCCAGGCGCGGGCTACCAGATCGGTGTCTTCCTCGGTGATGAGGTTGCCCATCACACGTAAAGCCAGTCGCATCATCGGAACGGACCGCATACCGACAGGGCCAGCGAGAGGGAGCAGGCGCGGCACGGTGAGGAGAGTCGCGAGGCGACGAGCCACAGAGAACGCTGCACCGTAATACTGGATCAACGTGGCAGGCCACGCCCGGTTTAAGGGGGCATGAGTTGATAGGAGATCGGCGATCAGACGGCCGGTCTCTAACCCGTAGTCGATGCCTTCGCCGTTCAACGGGTTGACGCAACCAGCGGCATCCCCGATCAACGCCCAGTTGGGCCCAGCCACCCCAGATACCGCACCCCCCATGGGTAACAACGCGGAACGGATCATCCGAATCGGGCCGCTCAACTGCCATTCTTGGCGGCGTTCCGTTGCGTAGTAGTCGATCAGGGAACGTAAGCGGATATCTGCGGGGCGACGCTTCGTGGCAAGAGTGCCCACCCCGATATTCACTTGACCACCGCCCAACGGGAACACCCACCCGTACCCCGAAAGAATTTCACCGGAATCATCGCGGAGTTCCAAATGCGAACTGATCCATGGGTCATCTGCGCGCGATGAATTCACGTAAGCCCGCGCTGCCACCCCATATGCGGTGTCCTGATGCCATTGCCGACCAAGCAGGCGTCCCAATGGAGACCGTGCACCGTCCGCCACCACCAATCGCCGGCATTGAATGGGAAAGCGCACTCCGTCCTTTTCGAACACCACGGCACGGACGGTGCCGTGGTGGCGCTCTACGTCCACCCCGCGGGCCTGCTCCAAAGGAATAGCTCCTGAACGGAGGGCAGCCTCTCGGACAGTGGCATCCAACTCGGTCCGTGGCACAGCACTACCAGCCGCAGGGAGACTTCCACCAGGCCAAGGGAGGTGCAACTGTCGTCCGAAACCCGTAGCTCGCAAGCCACGGTTAGTTGGTTGTTTTGACAACCAGTCCGCTAAGCCCAATCGGTTGAGCTCGGCGACGGCACGCGGGGTGAGGCCGTCGCCGCACGCTTTATCGCGAGGAAAGACGGCCGCATCAGCCAGCGTTACATCCAGACCGGCTCGGGCAGCCCAGGCGGCGGCAGCAGAACCCGCTGGCCCAGCGCCCACAACGAGCACGTCGGTGGTGGTGACTTTCTTTGTGCTCACGTAGTTATGGTGCCGCTTACGGTGGATGTCGTGCCGCTCAGGGTGATTCCGCCCCTTAGGGCAATTGCAGAGCGTGCACGTTCTACTCCGCAGGGGTGAACTATCGGGACGCTACTTGACGGGACAACCACGGGTGAGTCACAGTTTCTTTTGACGGTATGCACCGCTTGCCCCCCCTGCGCGGTGCATACCGTCAGCTACATGTGGGGGCAGAGCGTGAGTGCCGCGCCGAACGGTTGAACTCGTGCCGAGATTTCTTAGCTATACCCACTAGCGTTGGAGCCGTGACCGGCTCTCCTACTTCTTCCCCCAGTGAGCGGCGTGATCGCATAAGGTCCGCGCTCGTCGAATGGGCTGGTGAGCTTGCCGCCCTTGGTGGGCGCAATTCTCTGCTGTGGTATCACGACCTTCCTGCTGGCACTTTGGATCTCACCTCTGCTCATCCCAGTGGCCTTGCGATGATGCTGGCCGGCCGAACTACTCGGTTGTCTACTTTGATCCGCGAGCCAGACGCGCTAGGTGATGCCCGGCGTCGGGCGCGCACCATTCGCGGAAAGAGCGCTGAGCTGGCCGACGAGCGTGGGCTTTCTGGTTGCTGGCTGGCAGTGGGGATGTCCACGTGGGACCGCGCCGATGGGGGTCGCCCACCGGCGGCGCCGGTTCTGCTGCGCGGGTGCACATTACGTCAGGTCGGTGGTCACGCCGAGGACATCAGTATTGATCTCAGTCCTACCGTGCATCTCAACCCGATCATGGTCAGATACTTCGCCGATGAGTTCGGAATCCAGTTGGACTTACGGCGGGTCACCGAACTAGCCGTCAGTGCTGAGGGGTTTGATCCATCCCCCGTATTGGACGAAGTTCGTCAAGCGTGTCGCGCCGTGCCTGGTTTCACAGTCCTTAATCGCTTACTGATCAGTACGTTCTCTGCGGTGCGCCTAGCACTAGTAGATGACTTGGAAGCATCGAGTGACGCCCTTCCTGATCATGACGTCATCGCCGCGCTCGCGGGTGATTCAACGCCAGCGCCACCGGTGCCTTCGGTCTCATCAGAGGGTGACCCTGCCGGTGAGCTGTTCGTTCTTGATCTGGATGGCGATCAACAAGCTGCTGTTCAGGCTGTCCTTAGTGATCACAGTTTCGTGCTTGAAGCGCCGCCCGGGAGCGGGAAAACCCAAACGGTGACCGCTGCTTTGGCAGCGTCAGCGGCGAGCGGTCACCGCAATCTGGTCGTCGCGCAGCAACAAGCTTCCTTGCACGCGGTGATGGATCGCTTAGCTTCCGTTGGGCTCAGCGACCTGGCGGTGCACCTCCCCGGAGATGACGTCACGGTGCGCGATGTAGCCAGCCAAGTGCTCGCGGTGGTCGATGCCGACCCGCAGAGTCAAGAGGCCCCACAGTCAGCTCCCTTCACGGAACACGCAGCCTCACTGAAGCATGTTGCCTCACAAGTCGTGGTCAGCCGGGGCGTCCTCACAGATCACGTGCGGTCTTTGCATCGCACTTACCAGCCGTGGCACGTGAGTGCATATGACGCTCAGGAGGCGTTAGCGCGCTTAACGGCATTACGTCCGGCGCCTAGATCTCGAATCCGACTAGCCGGTGCATCGTTAATGATGTTAGATCAGTCGGCAATGCGGCAGTGGGGTGAGCGTTTAGTTGACGCCTGTAAGCTCGGCGCGTTCCGGATCGCCCCTTCGGATGATCCGTGGGCAGGGGTGCGACTGTCCTCCGCGGCGGAAGCAGACCGCGCTTTGGCTACAGCTAGTGATCTTGTTGATGATGATTTGCCGCAGCTCCGCCAAATCATCAGTGATGTGCTCGAAGCCGCGAATATGCCTCAGCCGCGCTGCGTCGCCGACATGCGCGCAGCACTTGATCTACTCGTCTCAGTACGAGACACATTGGAAATTTTTTCGGCTGAAGTTCATCACGTCTCGCTTCAAGACGCCATTGCGGCGACGGCATCGGCGCAGTGGCGCGCCGAACGCAAAATCACCTGGAGTAGCTGGCAGCGACTCCGATTGGTGCGGTCCGCGCGGGCGCTGCTTCGCCCAGGGGTGCCACCGGACGATCTTCATAACGCCCTGGTAGCGGCCGATCGGCAGCGCCGCCAATGGCAGGCACTTGCTCAACCAGGTGCTCGACCTTGCGTCCCGCCAGGTATGGCTGAAGCGGAACGAGCTCTGGCTGTCGTCCTGGAAGGGTTAGATCACCTCTCCGGTTGGTTGCCGGAAACCGCGCCGGAAACTCTGCAAACTCTAGAGCTTGACGCTCTCGCGGCCCGGCTTAGTCGAATGACGAACCGCACGCCCGCCTTAGAGATCACCCCACAGATCGCGGGGTTAGTGACGGACGCAACCAGCGCTGGCCTCCAGGAAGTGCTTGGTGATCTAGCTGAACGCCGGATTCCAGAAGCAGAAGTCATTTCTGAATGGGAGCTCATTTGGTGGACGTCTGTTCTGGAACACATCGTGGCGGAGGACCGCCGGTACGGCGCTCACGATGGTCAGCGGTTACGCGCTGCTGCCGCCGAGTTCGACCGTACAAACCAGGCTTGCCAGCAAGCCCATGCGACAGTCATCCGCCGCGCGGTCATTAGTCGGGCGCGCTCGGCAGCATTAAGGCACCCCGCTCAGCTGGCCAGATTACGTGCGGTTGCCGCGGGGGTTGATGGGGTCCAAACAGTCTATGAACTCATCGCCGACTGCCCTGAAGTGATTCACGCTGCTATTCCATGGTGGTTCATGAGTCCATTGGTGGTGCCATCCGTGTTTGGTGCTGCCCCCGCTTTTGATGGGGTTTTTCTTCTTGAAGCGTCAACAGTTTCGCCGGCAATAGCCGTCGCCGCGCTCCGTCGTGGCCGCCAGGTGGTGGTCGTGGGGGACGATCAGCAAGCTCCCCCAGTGGGGTTCTTCTCGCATGCAGTTCCGGAACGTCAAGAACAAATGATTCCGCGGTCAACAGGGCCGTCAGTTATCGCAGTGCTCAGTGCAGCGCTGCCGATAGTACGTCTAAAACGGGATTACCGCTCCGCTGATGATCGATTGATGTCTTTCGTGCGGACCACTCGATACCCAGATACTCAAATCCCACCGAACCGTGGGGGGTCATCGCCGGTGCTGTGGGAGCAGGTCGATGGTCGCGGTGTTTTGGCCCCGGACGCGGACACAGTAGATAGCACGGACGCCGAGGTCGCTCGGGTAGTAGAGCTTGTGCTGCAACGGCTACGACGCTACCCCGAGCAGTCCATGGGGGTCGTGACGTTGACGTGGCGGCATGCTCGGCGGATCGAGGATTCACTCCGGTTGTCCATGGCAGAAAATCCGGTTCTCGCAGAGGCCTCCGGGTGGGATGACCCAGATTCTCCACAACGGTTGTTTGTGAAACCAGTGGACCGTGTCCACGGTGAGAAACGCGACGCGATCGTGTTTTCTATTGGGTATGGGCGAACGCCGCATGGTCGGGTACTCCACCGGTTCGGATTGGTGAGTGATCCGGATGGTCCACGGTGGCTCACTGTGGCCATGACGCGGGCTCGGTGTTCCTTGACGGTGGTGTCTGCGTTCGCTGCCACCGATTTGGATCCGCATCGGCTGAATGGTGCGGGCCCAAGAATGCTTCGGGATTATCTCGCACACCTGGCTGTAGAGCCTTTGACCGTTAGAGACCCTGCGGTCAAAACAGACCCTGCTGTGACGAGCGAGGTGGTGGAAAAGAACGGTCTCGTGGCGGAAGGGGAAATGCAGGGTGCCGGTTTGATTGGCTCCACCGATCAAGGTGCACTGCTTGCCGACATGCGAGACCGATTGCGCAGCGCTGGTTATCGAGTAGCAGTGGACTACGGCTCGTCCTTGCGCGCTGACCTGGTCGTCGGACGCGCTGTAGGACCCTGGGTTGTTGCGGTAGGCATTGATGGGCCGAGATACGCAGAGGCGGCTCATGCCAGGGAGCGAAACCGACTGCCAGGGGTGTGGTGGGGTCGTGCCGGTTGGTCATATCTCCACGTATGGTCTACCGATATTTTCCATGACCCAGCACGTGAGGTTGCCCGCGTCATTCAAGCAGTTGAAGCAGTGCCAGTGTCGATAACGGAGACCGACGACAACGACACTACGCGCAGCAAAGATGCAGGCAAGAAAGACGAATCGACTACTGACACGGGCACACAGAACGGCGGAATGACAGCCACCGAACTGAGCCAGCGTGAGGTTGGGTGGTGGAGTTCGGGGAGTAGCAATGCGCAATCAAATGCTTTAACTGATCACGATCAGTGGTTGGTGGAACAGCGGCCTCCGCACTGGAGTTAGCCATAGGCGGGTCTACACTGGCCCCAGTAATTGCACCGTGCAGTTCGGTAGTTCGTAGCGGAAACTGATACAGGTGCGGGGCTCAACCCACAAGGTTGAGCCCCGCACCTAGTTCATTGCCGGCGCACTGCGCTAGCAATGGGATTACTTCATGCGATCAGAGGCCACCGATACGGTTGCCACCCTGGGCGCGGAGAAGGTCACGAATCTCCTGCAGAAGAACAACATCGTCGGCGAGGGGAGCTGGAGCGGCTTCCTGGCCACGTGCCTGACGTTCCTTGAGCTTGTTCATCGGCACCACGAAGATGAAGTACACCACTGCAGCGGTGACGAGGAACACGATGATCGCGTTCACGAGAAGCGAGAAGTTGAGGAAGGTGGAACTTTCAAGCTCTCCACCGCGAAGTGAGAAGCCGAGGCCCTCAGAGCTTGCGCCGGGGAGGGCGCTGATGATCGGGTTAATGAGTGCTGCACCGAAGGCTGCCACCAGGGCGGCGAAAGCGGTACCCAGAACAACCGCAACCGCGAGGTCAACAATGTTGCCCTTCATGATGAAGTCTTTGAAACCTTTGAGCATGTTCCTGCCTTTTCTAGTAGAGCAGTGAGTTGGGCCGGGCTGAACTTAGCGCATCTTTACCAAAGAAGCACCACCTGCGGCGGTTAAACACAAAAGTTCACCGAAAAACAACGGAAAGCAATCGCTTAGTTACTCCGGGCCTTCTTTGGGGCGTTTCGTCAGCTCAGGGAATGGCCTTCGATGCCCGAACAATGGTGGTAAGTGGCCCCTGCTGACTTGCCTGGGCCAAATCAGCTGCACTCCGCGCCGACACTTGAAGGACCACGGGGCTACTCCCCGCCTTCTGATCATTCATAGCGAGAAGATCACTTTCTGTTGGGTGAGGGCGGGTAATGACCAAGGCACCCCGCACCACTGTGCGGGCAGTAGTCGCCCCATCAACTGCCACAAGAACATCGACGTACTGCCCTGCTGTTAACAGGTCTGCTGCTTCTGGGTTTGCCACCCGGATCGTGGTGAGCACATCATCGCCGGTCACCGATGCCGGGTTGACCACTCGGCCCGTTGTAATGACTTCGTCTGGGACAAGCCCTACAGTCGCTACCCGGCCCACCACTTGACGAACATCTGTTATGGCCGTGCTGGGGAGAGCATCCAGACGACGAGAAATCTCAATGTCTGCTCCAGTGATTAACGCCCCGCTAGCAACAGCCCGGACCGCCACCACCACGGGGCGACCAGTCGGGGGGTTGGGCGCGACCACGTGTAAAGCACTCGCAGTCGCTGCTGCGGCGAACCCAGCAGCGAGGAGCCGCCGCCGCCCTGGATGGTGCCGGTTCAAGGGCACCCACCGTGGGTCTCGTGGGGATGAACGCCACCGGATCATGGCAACTCGAAAGGCAAAGTGAAGTCGTCCAAGACGTGCCGGCAGAGGCAGTCTGGATTATCTCGCCATTCCTGAATTGATTGCGCCACAACGGTTTTCACGTATTCAACGTTGCGAGAGAACACCTTTAATACGTCGTGGTGTGTGACGCCCTGGCCGTCTTCTACACCGGCGTCTAGATCGGTCACCAATGCTAGTGAGGTGTAGCATAGGGCGAGTTCCCGAGCGATCGCCGCCTCGGGCATGCCGGTCATTCCCACAATTGAAGCGCCGGCAGCAGCATGCCATGTTGATTCCGCCCGAGTAGAAAACCGCGGGCCATTAATGACCACCAACGTGCCGGACGAATACACATGAGGCATCGACGCTGTGGCCACCGAGGACACAGCTGCTCGACCGCGAGGGCAATACGGATCTGCTAAAGAAACGTGCACCACGGCGCCAAGATCATCAAAAATGGTGTGCCGGCGACCCCACGTACGGTCAAGGATTTGATCAGGGATGACTAACGTGCCAGGGCCCCAGTCGGATCGCAACGACCCCACCGCACAGGGTGCGATCACTTGACGCACCCCAACGCTTCGCAGCGCCCAAAGGTTCGCGCGGTAGTTCACTTGATGGGGCAAAAGATGATGTTGGTGACCATGGCGTGGCAGGAAAGCAACGGGATGATCTTTAATGCGACCAAGACGCACCGGTGCGCTTGGCGGGCCAAAAGGAGTCTCGACTGCTATCTCGCGAGCATCTTCTAGAAAGGAGTAAAAACCCGAACCGCCGATCACCCCGATGGGCCGATCGGATACGTCACGTGCAGAAGGATCGTCCGAGCTGGCAGTCGTCATAGGGGAAGACTAAATAAGCGGACAACACCCCGTGATAGCACCGGCGCTCAGTGTGGATAAAGCTGTCGTCGTTCACCTGTGGAACAGATGAACGACGAACTCAATGCGAACTAGGAAGCATCGGAATGAGAATCAGGCTGGAGTACTGGCCTTTGGTGCCGAAGAACTTCCCGTGCTGGTGCTTGCCGTGCCTGACGTGGCACTTTCCTTTGAAGTTGAGGCTGTTGTGGCTCCCCGATCGGTTGCGCTAGCACTCTCCTTAGCGGTGCTGGTTTTCTCGCCGGCCGCCGCCTCGCTTTTGCCTCCTGGTAGCCCACCCCCAGAGCTCTTACCGGCGCGGGAGTCAGTCCGATAGAAGCCTGAACCTTTGAAGACCACACCGACTGCCCCAAAGACCTTACGTAGCCGACCCGCGCATTTGGGGCACTCGGTCAGCGAATCGTCGGTAAACGCCTGGACGGTCTCGAAGGTGTGCGAGCACGCCGTGCAGGCGTAGTCGTAAGTGGGCATGAATCCTCCAACGCGCGGGTGTGCGTCATATACGGCGATCAGGTTTTACTCAACGGCGATCAATCAACAAGGGTGGGTCTAGTTCTTAGTCTAAGTGGTCCACTTTTGGGGAGATAGCCTGCTGGGGTGTCCATCAGTTGGGGAAAATCAGTGGCACCCAGGTTTCTCGTGGTAGCGACGCTCGTTGGCCTAGTGATATCTCTGGCTTCTTGCGGAAAAAGGAATGAGGCCCGCGACGAGGAACCTTCCATTCGGTTGCGTGTTGCCGCCGCGTCTTCCCTGACCGAAACATTCACCACGCTGAAAGCAACATTCGAGCGGGAGCATCCTGATGTAGACGTGGTATTAACACTGGGGCCATCCCCACAGTTAGCTACCCAAGTCAGTCAAGGCGCGCCGGTCGATGTTCTCGCAGTCGCAGGCCCGGAAGTGATGGACATAGTCGTTCAATCCGGTGATGTTCAGGTGCCAACCATCTTCGCGCAGAACACTATGGCGTTGGTTATTCCTGCCGCGAACCCCGCCCGAATCAGTCGCGCGCCGGACATCGCTCGGCCGGACGTGCGAGCCGCGATCTGCCAAGCCAGTGTTCCATGCGGAAGAATCGCTGCGGAAGTGTTGCGCCGGAATGGAATCCAGCTCAACAAGCCAACCGAAGAAGCAGACGTCAAAGCAGTCTTGACGAAGGTGCGTCTTGGTGAGGTAGACGCTGGCCTGGTGTATCGGACTGACGCTCGGGCTGCTGGGTCGGACGTCCGTGTGGTGCCCCTCCCTGGTTCCAGTGAGGTGTTCACTACGTATCCGATCGCAGTCATTACTGCTGCTGCGGAACCTGTGCTAGCGCAGCAGTTCGTTGATTTAGTCCGTTCGGATGTGGGTCGTGCCATATTCACGCAAGCGGGGTTTACCTCGCGATGACGAACCGGTTCGCATTCCACCGGAAATTCACTGTGCCAAGTGAGTGGGGAGTCCGACGGACCGGGGGGATCCCTGGCCTTTTGGTTTTACCCGCGACTCTTGCGGGTGTCGCGCTGACCGTCCCGGTTATCGCAGTCGTTCTGCAAGCGCCGTGGCCGGATCTAGTAGATCTGCTCACTGACTCCACCGTGCTCGCTGCCTTGCGCCTGTCGGTGCTCACCGCGACCGTTTCCACTGTGTGCTGTGTGCTGATGGGAGTGCCTTTGGCCTTGGTCCTAGCCCGATCTCACCTGCCGGGGGTACGTCTCCTGCGAGCATTCGTCACAGTGCCGATGGTGCTACCGCCGGTAGTGGGTGGTGTCGCGCTCCTGCTGGCATATGGTCGGCGCGGTCTAGTCGGAGAGCGGTTGGATCTCTGGTTTGGGATCACCATCCCGTTCAGTGTTACCGCGGTAATCATGGCTCAGGTGTTCGTGTCATTGCCGTTTTTAGTGCTGACAGTGGAGGGGGCGGTCCGCGGGTTGGGGTCAGGCTGGGATGAAGCCGCCGCCACTCTCGGGGGGTCGCCGTGGGTGGTGTTCCGGCGAGTTACCTTGCCGCTGATCCGCCCGTCCCTGATCGCCGGCACTGTCTTGAGCTGGGCGAGAGCGCTCGGTGAGTTCGGTGCCACCATCACTTTTGCCGGCAACGTCCCTGGGCGCACCCAGACGATGCCAACGCTGGTTTATCTCACCTTGCAGACTGAGCCAGCTGCCGCGGTCGCGCTTTCTCTTGTGCTACTCGTGGTGTCCGTGGTCGTGCTGGTGGCCCTTCGGGATCGGTGGCTACGGTTGGGGACGCCGTCGTGAAGTCAGCAAGCCGCGCGGTCATCAAAAATGACGTCGTGATGAGTTTGCGGATTAACGGCGAAATTCAACGAGCCAGTTTTAATCTGACGGTGAATCTCACGGTGCGCCCGGGAGAGGTAGTTGCTGTTGTCGGGGCTAATGGGTCCGGTAAGACCACGCTCTTGCGGGCGCTGGCTGGTTTAGAACCTTTGCGGCGTGGGCATATTAAGCTCGGCGACCACGTGTGGGACGCCGTGCCAGATCATGCTGGTCGGCGCCAGTTTGTGTCACCGCAACGGCGGCGAGTGGGGCTCGTTTTCTCCGATCTGCGGCTCTTCCCTCACCTCTCCGTACGAGAAAATATCGCGTTCAGTCCTCGGGTATGGGGGTCACGACGAGATGCCTTCCCGACCGCACAGACCTGGTTAACCCGATTTGGCCTCGCTGAGCTCGCTGACCGACATCCGGGCCAGCTATCAGGAGGTCAGGCGCAGCGGGTTGCGTTGGCTAGGGCGTTCGCCGGGGGTCCGCAGGTCGTACTTCTCGATGAGCCTTCCTCTGCTTTGGACCCCACAGCCCGCCGCCAAGTGCGATCTTTGTTGATCAATCAACTTCATGGATTCGCCGGTCCGGCCCTTGTTGTCACCCATGACCCGGCGGAGGTCCATGCTCTTGCTGACCAGGTGGTGATCCTGCGGGAAGGCCATGTGCAGTGGGTCGGCCCGGTCTCGCAGTACGACGTCGGATTCAGTCATTAACCTCACGACGGCGAGGACGCTGCTGGTGAGGCTGGTGACTGTGAGGGCGGCGTGACCGAAGATGGCGAGGGGGTTGCCGCTACCCCAGCCGCGGTAGTGATCGCTGTTTCTAATGAGACGGGATCCGGGTTTTCTAAAGGTTGTCCATTGATGAGCACGGTCGGGGTGCCTCGGACGCCATCCCGGCTGGACTGATCGGTGACGCGTGCTGCCCAATCCTCGAACGTGCCCTCTTGGACGCAAGCCCGGACGTTACCGGCGCCGGCTTGCTCGGCGAGTTGGGCGAGACGGTCAGCGGGCAGTCCAGCACCCCCCTCGGCGGGTTGGTTCGTGAACAACGCATCGTGGAATTTCAGGAACGCATTAGGTGTGGTGTTGACCACACAACCAACGGCCCCGAGTGCTCGGGTGGCGTACTTATCGGTGGAGTACCGATCGAGGATCGCAATCGGGCGGTACTCCACCCGAACGGTGCCGGCGGCTACGGCTTCCGCGAGCACCGTCCCGCTTTGTTCTTCGAACTGCCGGCACGCGGGGCACAGGAAGTCTTCATAGACCGTCACGGTGGCCGGAGCGTCGGGGCGACCTACGAGGATCGTCCCGCCGGAAGTGCCGGTCACATTCGCCGGAGTCGGGCCAGACGTTGAGTCATCTCGGTCGGCTTGGATGAGAGCCCCCACCCCGACTGCGACCACCAACACGGCAAGCACCACCCCGCCGACGATGCCGACTTGCCGTCGCCGATGAGCCTGCTCCATGGTCGCTCGCTGTGCGGCGAATTTTTCGGCTCGGGCTCGTCGAGCTGCGCTTTCCCCCATGGGGAGTAACCTCTTTCGTCGTAGGGTTTACGGCCAGGTGCGTTGGGGGTCGCTGGCATTGGGTTTGGGTTTGGTGCGGTCGGGATTGAGCCAACGGTCACAAGAAAAACGGCTCATCGGATGCCAAGCCAGAAAAATTGCTAAGCCCAGTAATGCTCCATCGCGGATCAGTTCGGTGGTGTATTGAGTTTCACCAGCCGCGACTTGGCCGCCGCCGCCAAAACACCCGCAATCGATGGTGAGCCCTCGGATGCCTGCTTGAGTGATCCCTACGACGAACGCCGTCATCAGCACTGCGGTTGCCACTGCGGCGATCCGGGTCACGTACCCAGCGAACAGCAGGAGGGCGATCATGATTTCCAGCGGCGGCAAGGCATACCCAACCAGCGGGACGATCAGTTCGGGAAGTACTTCGTAAGCCCGTACCGCGCGGACAGATTCTGCCGGGTCCGGGACTTTTAACGCCCCGGCTACTACCAACACCCCAGCGAGGACCAGTCTGGCGCCGAGTGCAAGCCACAGCAGCCACCGTTCGGCTTTTTCCCCGCGGACGAATCTCGGCCGCATCACGATGGCGTGTCACGATTACGCCGGCGAATCGCCAAGCTGACACCAACCAGACCACCAGCAACCCCGGCCATCGTCACCCAACCGGGAACGCCACCGGTAGTTGTTGTCGCGGGAGAAGAGTTTTCAGTTTCTTGGGGGATGGGTGTCTCCGCTGAGGTGGCATCAATGGTTGGGGTCGCGGTGGGTTCATTTCCCCCGGGCGGGCTTACGGTGAATTGAAATTCCCCCGAAATGGGGTGCCCATCTGAGGAGACCGCGCGCCATTGCACGCGGTATTGGCCGGTGGCCAAGTTTTGTGCAAACGAACTAGTAAGTTTCCTGCCGGTGAGAGTGAGCTTCTGCGACACCTGACCGGAAGATCCTGTGACGATCACGGTGCTCCCCGTAGGGAGGAGCTTTTCGCTGAAGGTTAGTTCCACTGCGGTGACTTGGCGGGCATTGGCGTTCGCTTGTGGTCTGGTGGCGATGAGCTCGTCGTGGGCGTTCGCGACAAGCGGATGCCCCCAAAAAACCGTGCCTCCAACCCCGACAGAAATTGCTATGAACCGAATCGCAGCGGCCGCGCCGCGGCTCCTGAACGGGAACGAATCGGTCATAGTCGCACTGTAAACACCAGTGTGGCGCGTTTGCGTGCAGGGTCCGCGCTTCACCGTCATGGTTGTTTCGGCGGGTTGCCGTCGTGAGGGTCGGGGTTCGTCCAGAGGGCAAGCCGACCGCCGCGACTGATGGCTTCCAGTCGCACCCGAGCCGCCGCTCGAGCGGCGTTTGTTGTCACGAGAAGTAACTGGTCACCGTGCCGCAATGTAGTCCGTGAGCCAGGGACGAATCCAGTACCGTCCCGCACGATGAGAGCCAGGTTCGCCCCGGCTGGGAGGCGTAGTTCAAACACTTCCAGCCCGTGCAACGCCGATGACGGCCCTATTTTGGCTTGCACAACATCGGCATTTAGTTCCATAAGGGGAGCGGACTCCACCGAGAGGTCGCGTTCTTCGGTGGTACTAGCGACGCGGAGTGAGCGCGCCACCCACGGCAGCAGTGGCCCTTGCAGCAAAGTGAAAAGGACAACCAGGACGAAGACCAGGTCCAGGAGGTCGGTTGCGCCAGGGACGCCGGCGGTGATGGGGACGGTCGCTAATACCACCGGAACAGCCCCGCGCAAGCCAGCCCATGAAACGAACGCTTGAACCCGCCAAGGCAATCGTGCCGGGGTCAAACTGGCAAAGACTCCGAGCGGTCGAGCGATCAACGTGAGGATCATTCCGATGATGAGGGCGGGCAGGATTTGATCCCCAAGCCGCGCCGGCGAGGACAGTAAACCCAAAAGGACGAACAGCCCGATCTGCGCCAACCAACCCAAACCTTCAGCGAAACCACGGACGGCTGGACCATGCGGAACGCCGGTATTTCCCAGCACCAGGCCGGTGACATACACCGCGAGGAAACCAGACACGTGTGCTTCCGCGCCGATGGCGTACGCGCACACCCCAAACGTCAGCACCGCCACGGCGGTCAGCGCCGAGGATGCCGGTGCGAACCGACGCAGCCCCACCGCGCCGAGAGCTCCCACCGCTAACCCAACCGCCGCGCCGCCGATGAGTTCTCCCACCATCAGCAGCGGGATCATCCACCAAGGACCGCTGTTCTGGCCGGTAGCCCGCTCAGCAAGCGCAACAACTAAAAGGACGACTGGCGCATCGTTGATCCCCGATTCAGCTTCCAGTAGACCGCGCAGACGTGAGGGGAGCCCAAGCCGGCGTAGTAACGAAAAAACCGCAGCCGCGTCGGTAGATGACAAGATCGCACCCAGGAGGAGGGCGGTTGCCCACGGTAAATCCAGCACCAGCCGAGCGGCCACCCCAACCACCGTCACCGACATAGCCACCCCGACCAAGGAAAGTGCTAGAGCTGGTCCGATCGCTGGCCGAACGGATGACCATCGAGTCGTCACCCCACCTTCGGCCAAAATCACTACCAAAGCGGTGTAGCCCAGTGCTTGAGTGAGTTCAACGTTGTCGAACCGGATGCCAAGGCCAGCTTCGCCGATCCCCACACCAATGCCAAGAAAGAGCAAGAGTGCGGGCACGCTGGATGCGGCGGTGAGCCGCACAGCCGCGATCGCCGTCAAGATCACAACGGAGCCGACCAGGAGTGACATGTCAAGTTGGTCGGTGCCCATGATTTGTCGAGCCTTTCTTAACTGTGGCGCGGCGAGTACGAACCTGTCCGCTGATGTCTTAGTCTCGCAGCGTGCTTCGGCTACGGAACCTCATACGGGTGCTGCTTATTGGCGGAACAGCATTACTGGTGATGGCAGTGGTTGCCGCCATCACTGCGACCACTGCGACTCGGCGACCATTGCCGGACCGCAGCGGCACACTTGCCATCCCGGGTTTATCCGCTGAGGTGCAGGTTCTGCGGGATGATCGCGGTATCCCACACCTTTACGCACAAACGTCAGCGGATCTGTTTCTCGCGCAAGGGTATGTCCACGCGCAGGATCGCTTCTTCGAGATGGACGCTCGTCGGCACATCACCGCAGGGCGGTTAGCGGAGTTGGTGGGCGATAACCCAGACGCGATAGCCGCGGATCGGGCCGTACGGACGATGGGGTGGCGGCGGGTCGCCGAGCAGGAAGTCTCGCTGCTTTCCGCACAGACCCGGCAGTACCTTCAGGCGTATGCCGACGGGGTAAACGCGTACCTGCGGGATCGTTCTTCCGGTCAGGTCGCGGTGGAGTACACCATTCTTGACTTAACGTTGCCGGAGTATCAGATTGAGCCGTGGCAGCTAGCGGATTCACTAGCCTGGTTAAAAGGGTTGGGTTGGGAGCTAAAGGGTAACTACACCGACGAGGTGACTCGTGCACGGGCGTCGGCGTTTTTGCCGCAGCGACGGATCGAGGAGCTTTACCCTGATGTCCCTTCGAATTTGCTGCCTGTCATCCCTGACCCCGCGTCCGTCGCAGCCGCTTCGGCTAGCACGGCATCAGTGAGTGTTACTACCCCGGAGATGGCGGCAGCGATCATCGCGGCGGATGACGTGTTGACGGCGATCCCCCAGATCACGGGCCAAGGCGCCGGTGTCGGGTCGAATTCTTGGGTAGTTGATGGCTCGCGGACTGAGACCGGGAAGCCTTTACTAGCTAATGACCCACATTTAGCGACGCAGGCGCCGAGTGCTTGGTACCAAATGGGTTTGCACTGTACGACGGTGAATACCGACTGTCCGTTTGATGTTTCCGGTTTTACTTTCGCGGGTTTGCCGACCGTGGTGATCGGGCATAACGCGAATATCGCGTGGGGCTTTACCAATCTGCCGGCCGATGTCACGGACATGTACTTGGAGCGTGTCTCAGGTGACAACGTCCAAGTTGACGGTTCGTTTCGACCGTTGACGAAACGAACCGAAACACTCCGGATCCGTGGCGGGGAGGACATCTCACTCACGGTCCGATCAACGGGGCACGGTCCACTCATCTCCGATGTGCTTGCTGATGCTGAAAATGCCGGCCGCGATATTCGCGCTGAGGAGCGTGACTTTACCTATGACGTCGCGTTGGCCTGGACGGCTTTGACTCCAGGCCGAACAGCTGATGGTTTGTTTGATCTCAACCGGGCGTCGGATTGGGCTTCTTTTCGGGATGCGATGCGAACCTTTGAATCACCCACCCAGCATGTGATTTACGCGGATACGGTAGGAAACATTGGGTACCAGATGCCAGGCCGGGTGCCGGTGCGTCGCGGGTATGACGGTCGCTGGCCAGTTCCCGGGTGGGACAGTTCATATCGGTGGGAGTCGTTCGTTCCATTCGATGAGCTGCCATCGGTGCGTAACCCGGATGAAGGGTTTATTGTCGCCGCAAATCAGGAAGCCACCGCTCAGGCTGAGCCGTACCTCACGGGTGATTGGATGCACGGGTACCGGTCGCAACGAATCCGGGATCTGCTCTTCGGTGAGCGCCAAATCTCCACCGCCACGATGAGTGCCATTCAAAGCGACACGAAGAACCCGATGGCACCGACGTTGGTCCCGGCGCTGCTTCAGGTTGATTTAACTAACAGCCCCTTCACTCAAGAAGCGCAAAATTTGTTGCGCGATTGGGACTTCACCCAGCCGGTGGACTCGGCGGCCGCAGCCTATTACAACGCGGTCTGGCGTAATTTGCTGCGGCTTACTTTTGACGATGAGTTGGGTGTGGAGTTGGCGGCCAGTGGTGATGAGCGGTGGTTCACCGTGGTCGCTGATTTGCTGCGTAAGCCCACCGATCAGTGGTGGGACGACAAAGCCACCCCGGGCCTGCGGGAGGGCAGAGATGAGATTCTTCGGCAGGCGTTGCGTGCCGCTCGGGTGGATTTAACCCAGTCTTTAGGAAAGGACGTTTCGCAGTGGGAGTGGGGGAATCTGCACCAGGTGCAGGTGACGCACCAGCTGCTTGGTGGTGAGGGGATTCCCGGCGTGATTCAGTCAGTAGTGAATCGTGGCCCGTACCCGGTGGCCGGCAGTACAGGCGCGGTGAATTCGACGAGCGGGCCAGTGGCCCCCGGCTATGACGTTCGAGTGGCGCCGTCAATGCGTATGGTTGTTGACTTGGCGGATCTCGATCAATCTACCTGGGTCAACCTCACTGGGTCCTCTGGGCATCCGGGGGACTCTCATTACGACGACCAGATAGACGCCTGGCTCATTGGCCGAAGTTTTCCGTGGCCTTTCACTGCTCAAGCAGTGGCGGCTTCGACCAAAGAACGTCTCGTCTTGCGGCCCCAATAACGCCGATTTTCTCCCGGCCGGACCAGTTCCTCATCGTGGTGGTGGGGGTGGGGTCATGGGTCGGTCGTTGGTGTAAAGGCGGTTGTGTGCTTCGAGGACGTATGTGGTGGTGGGGGTGGC
>JBOFBH010000011.1:0-12639 GCA_051645425.1 Actinomycetota bacterium
TTTTGCCTCAGCCTGATGCGGGTCAGGGGCCGAAGTCTGGTCTTGGTTCGTGGGCGTGGGGTGTGAATGCGAAGGCGAAGAATGCGGCTGCGGCTGGGAAGTTCTTGGATTACCTCGCCTCCGACGCCGCCGTCACTGAAATGACCGATGCGACTGGTGCCCCACCGGCCACACAGTCAGTTACCAAAGCCAGCAAGCTATACGGCGAAGGTGGTCCGCTGGCCTTGTTCTCCGAGCAACTTCGTAAAACCTGTGGCGGCATCGCGAATCGGGATTGTGTTGCGGTGGTTCGCCCGGTGACCCCTGGGTACCCGGTCATTAGTAGTCAGTTCGCGAAAGCGTTCGAGGCGATTTATAAGGGCGGTGACGCTGAAGCTGCACTTGACCAGGCAGCTAAAGCTATCGACCTGGACTTCAAAGACAACGAGAACTATGACTTCGGGTCTTAGCAAACTCAGTCAGTAAGACAAGCGCGCCTATGCCTGCGCGGCGACGAAAACTTCTTCCGTTGCCGCGCAGGCACATCACCTCAGACCGCGGGAAAGAGAATTGATGACAACCATCACGAGAGCCGGGGGGCTAAAAGTTCGTAGAAAACCACCGGCAGCGGGAGCCCGCAAGGAAGGAATCGCCGGGTGGGCGATGTTTTCTCCGGCGGCGCTGCTGCTGATTTTCTTTGTGGTCGTTCCTTTTATTGGTGCAATTTGGTTTTCGTTTTATAATATTCGGCTGGACTCAGTCCGGGATCCGTCATGGATGGGTTTGGAAAATTACCGGCGCGTTTTGTTAGATCCGGATTTCCGTGGTGATTTCTACCGAAGTCTCATGAACAACGGTATTTTTGCGATTGTTGTCGTCCCGGTCCAGACCGGCCTCGCTCTTTTTCTGGCTATTCTTCTCAACCGTCCGCTTCGTGGTATGAGTATTTTTCGTACCTTCTTCTTCATGCCGGTAGTTTTTCCGATGGCGCTGGTAGCGGTTATTTGGTCACTGATCTACTCGCGCGCTGACACTGGCCTATTAAACTCATTGATTAATATCGTGAGTTTTGGCCAGGCTGGCCCTTATGACTGGCTCGGCAGCAGTTCCATGGCAATGCTGTCCATCATCATCATGTCTATTTGGCAAGGTGTCGGTTTTCAGATGGTCATTCTTTTAGCTGGCTTGCAAGGGATTTCCAGCTCGTTATACGAAGCGGCGTCAATTGACGGCGCTGGCCGGTGGATGCAATTTCGAAACGTCACGTTGCCGGGCCTGAGAAATACTCTCATCTTCGTCATCATGGTGACGACAATTTTAGCCCTTCGGCTCTTCGACCAGGTGTACATCCTTACCGGAGATACCACGTCCACCGTGATGTACCAAGCAGTGACCACTGCTTTTGATGAAAACAAAGTGGGACTTGCCTCGTCCATCACAGTCATCTTCTTCGTGATCGTCGTTGGCCTAACCCTGATCCAACGCAGCGTCCTTCGTGAGGAGCGTGAAATCCAGTGAATGCACAAACACTGCTCCCCTCGGGGCGCAATACGGCGAAGCGTCGTGCCCGGCGTAAGACCGATCCAAAAGAAATAGTGTCCTATTTTTTTATGGCAGTTCTTTCTCTTATCTTCTTGCTGCCAATTCTGTACATGTTTATGGGATCGTTCAAGCCCGCCGACGACGTTCTTGGTGGCTTTTCTGGTTTTCTTCCCACTAACTTATCTTTTGATAATTACGGAAAAATCTACGAACGCCTTAACAGCCCAGAAACTGGCTATTTTTGGCAGTTTTATCTCACGTCAATTATCGTCACAACGGCTATTGTGGTCGGCGGTCTTGTGGTTAATTCCCTTGCCGCGTATGCCTTAGCTCGTTTAAGGTGGCGTGGCCGAGCTATTGCATTGACCGTAGTCATCCTTTTAGTCATTCTCCCCTTCGAAGCTATTGCGGTACCGTTATTTTACATGCTCAACGATTATCGCAATACCTACTGGGTGCAGTTCATGCCATTCATTGCGAACGCCTTCTCGATTTACCTTTTTTATTCATTTTTTGCGAATCTGCCGAAAGATTTCGAGGAAGCGGCGAGAATTGATGGCGCTAGTGTGTTCGGCACCTTTTGGCGAATTATCGTCCCGATTTCAGGGCCGGTTTACGCCTCAGTCACCATCCTTACTTTCCTCAGTGCCTGGGCATCCTTCCTGTGGCCCGTGCTGATGGTGAGCGATGCGAAGTACCGCCCTTTGCCGCTAGAGATCTCAGTGTTCTGGGCGCAACCACCGATCGACTGGGGAGCGATCTTTGCTTTTGGGGTGCTCATGGTATTACCGGTATTGATTGTCTTCCTGATCTTCCAAAGATGGTTCGTGCAAAGTGTTGCTTCGTCCGGCATAAAAGGCTAATTGTGCAGTCTGCAACCCAGCCTCAAGGCAGCCCCCTCCACAGGGGGCTTGGGCTAGCTAGCCTCTAGTAAAGGCAGAAGGCCGGCGCTGTTCCATCAAGGAAACAGGCACCGGCTTTCTCTTTACTAGAGGCTACTGTCACCGCCGGCGGGGTGTTTGACTCGTCTTTTGGGCCGCTTCCTCGCGGAGAGCTTTCGCGGCTGCCCGCACCCTTGCGCTTTGATTGATTTTTTCGGTCTTATCGCTCTCAGATGAGGCGGCCGCATTCTGGTGTGTGCCATCGCCTGAAGACTGACCCGCTGGAAGTGGCGCCACTGGGTCGGTGTCTTCGTCTACCGACTTGGCCATATCAATAACTAGGGTCACCGGGGCGGTCGCGGGGCTAGCTTTCGTAGCGGTTGCATCCTGCGCCGTAGGAATGATTTCAGCGGCCTTCTGCATGCCACCTGCGGTGGGTGTGACCGGGGCTGCGGCCGCTACTGGTTGAGTATCGGGAGCTGCCGTAACTGCTTGGGCCAACGACTCATCCGAGAGTGCTTCAAGGGCAGGAGCTGCGCCCGCTAGAGTCGCGAGCATCTGCCGGACATTCGCCAGTTGTGCGTTGATGCTGTCCCGACGCTGCGCGGCAACAGTGAGCTCACGCTGCGATTCCGCGCGTAGTCGCGCTGCTTTGGCTTGCGCCTGCGCCACAATTTCCGCAGCTTGATGCTTAGCCTTGTCGAGTTCAGCGTTGATCTGAGCCGTTCCTTCGCGTTGATAGCGCTCGGCTTCTTGACGCAACTCTTCAGTGTGTTGTTGCAAGGTTTCGTATTCGGTTTCGGCTTGCATGCGGCGTTCCATAAATTCACGTTCAGAGCGTTCTCGGCGAGACGCGAGTGCGGTTTCGAACTCGGCGGCAGCTTTAGCGGCTTGTGCGCGTTGGCCTTCCTGAAGCGCTTCAGCTTCATTCCGTCGTGTTTCAGCGGCCCGCTCTGCTTCCTCGGCGATCTCAGTTGCGCGTTGCTGCGCTTCCTCTTTAATGCGTTGGGCTTCTTGGGTAGCCTCAGCACGTTGCGCCTCACTGAGCTTGGTGGCTTCGGCGCGCAGGGCATCTAAATCGTTCGCAGCCTTTTGGCGAAGCTGGTCCGTTTCGGTTTTACCGGCCCCCCGAATGTCATCGGCCTCAGTTTGCGCCAGTTTTAAGATTTGGGTCACCCGGGCGCCGAGCTGATCAAAATCTGGCCGCGCAGGGCCTTCTTCTTCACGCCGCCGAGCTTCGGCCTCCAGCTCCCCGATGCGCGTGGTGAGTTGGTCAACGTGACGCTGCAAGATGTCAGCCCGGCTAGCACCTTGCCTGGTTTGGCTCAGCTGGCGATTGAGGTCTTGGATGGTGGCTTCAACTTCGGTTGGTTCATAGCCGCGGAACACCACTCGGAACGCGGGTACTTCGCTCATCTGTCACACCTCGATGAATTGGCGGGCATCGGCACGGCGTAGGGGCCGTTTCGTCGTGCCTCCATCATCGAGCATTGCCTCACCACTTGGGAACAGATGCGGTTAATTAACCCAGATTTATCTGGCCCCGGCAGGGTCAATCCTGACGTTTGGCTCATGCCCTGTTACGTGTCGAGGTTCAATTTCTTTGTGACATGGAAAAAGTATTCATCACTAAAGGTAGAGCTCTATTTAGCGCATGATCATCTAGTTAATTTTTAAATAAACCTTAAGTAAAGAAAGACCCACCCAGGGTGGATTCATTCCACAATTTGGACGAAATAAATAAATTTCAGGGAAATTTTCAGCCCGGCCTCTTGCGCCAAGATCATGATCGCTGTGAAGATCCATTCCACCGAGATACGCGGCTGATCAAGAAAGATCGTTTACCCATGCAACCGAAGTGATGTGTCGAGATATCTCAACCTGTGCCAAGGCAAATAACGCTGATCGAAAGGAGCGCCACGGTGAAGTTCGACATGGGAAGCACCACCCTGAGCCATCTGGTCAAAGAGTCAGACGGTTCATTCCAGGATTTAGGAAGCTTGGTAAAACGCCTGATCGCAGCGGCGGAGCCGCTGGAAGGAACGTTCAACGGTAATGGTCGGGTCGCATTCGATAGCTTCAAGGCACGCACCGATGAAGTTGCTGCTGAGTTGACCGTTTCCCTCGCAGCCATCATCGGCGGGCAAGCCGATATGGATGTTGCTTTCGTCACCGGTGACGAAGAGTCCGCAGACAACTCCACTCAAGCAATGGGCTCCTCCAATTTCGATGGTGCTCGTTTCGCTTCCATCGCTTGATAACAGTTTCAACTGTTCCTTGAGTTCTATTTCTTGACTTATTGTCGACCTACTTTTAAGTGAAAGGTGTGAATGCTATGCCGAGTGCAGATCGTATTTCTTTTGATACGTCGACTTCCGGTGCCGTTCAAGGTGATTTAAGCGGCATCATTGGCCAATTAGAAAGCGTGATGTCCGCGCGTGACGCGCAGGTTTCGCGGGCAATGGCTGATTTTCAGGCTGACGGAGTATCCGATCAGTATCACCACGTGGAGCAGCGGTGGCACCGCGCCACAGCTGAGGTTCGGACAATCATCGACGTTCTGAAAACTACCTTGAGTCGTAACGACGAGACCGCAGTGGCCGCGCAAAGCCGCGCGGCCACTGCGGTCCAAAACATCGGTTAACCCTGGTGGCCGCGTGCGGTCACCAGGTCTAGGAGAAGGTCACTCTCGGGGAGCAGAACCTTTATGTATTGGGAAATTAACTATGCCGAAGCATTCGGCGTGATTAACCGGGCAGCGCAAGAAGCCGATGCCTATCAGCAAGATATGCAGCGGGTGGAGTCCTGCATTAGCGGAGTTATAGGTTCCCTATCGAATAGCCCGTTAGTGGCATCAGAAGTGAATGGGTTCGCCGGCGGGGTTCTTGCGCCGGCGTTCTCCACCCTGGTGGGCAAAACTAACCGTGCTTTTGAAGGCACCGCCACTGCCGTGAATGCCTATCTTGCTGGTCAACTGGAAATGACCGAGAACACCCAAATGGACGCCTCCATCCTGGATCACCCGATCGACATGCCGGGCATTTCTCGCAGTTCCGGGGGAATTGAGCGTCATGGCACTTAATCCCGGTGGGCTGCCAGAGGTGGACGACGGCAATTCCGTGCGTGATGGCGCGGATAACTTGCGGAACGTCGCTGAACAAGTAGCGACGCGCAGCGAGGCCGTTAGACAAGTGTGGTCTCAGATGAGCGCGTTCTATATCGCCCCGGAACAAGACCTTGTCATGCGAGCCCTAGAACCCCCTGTTGATACCGCGCACGAAATGGTGGGTAAAGCCCGGCAAGCTGCCAGTGCCCTCAGTGGTTACGGCAGCCGCCTCACTGCGCTCGCCGCGCAACGCGAGCAACTAGTGCAGGACATGGAAGCGTTTAACACGCGCCGCCAGCAGATCGAGTGGCAACGTAGCCAACTCCAAGAAGGCGACATCTGGGCCGAGCTCACCGAGTATGAACTGCTCCGAGAAGAAGAAGCACTCAACGACCGCGCAGCTGAATTCGCTGCCGCAGTAGACGAAGCGCAGCGGTCCTGCGCCAATGCCATCTCCGCAATCCAAGGCGGCCCCACCTGGGAAGCCGCCGGTGAAACCTGGGTGTGGGATGAAACGGTCTACGGTCTCACCGCCGAAGGTTACGCCAACCAAAGTGCATACGGGACTAACCCATGGGGGGCCCCGCAAGGCTGGGTCGACGTTTCCTGGCACATGGCAGTTCGTCAGGTATGGGGCTCTTTTACTGGGGCTTTTAAAGACGACAAGATGACTTACGTCGATCTCACGGTGTCAGGTTCCGGATTTAAAGGTTCTGGCAAGGCTAAAGCAACCTGGAGCGGCCTGTGGCAAGCGGCTGGGGATTTCGTTGTTTTGATCGATGTCACCCAACGAACAGGCACTCTTTCTCATGAGATTGAAGCGCGACAGAGAGTGGTCGCCGGCTTAAAAGACATGATTGGCATGGGCCGGTGGAAGACCGCTCCTTGGAAGACTGGCGGTCAAGTCAGTTACAACTTTGCTGAGCTCTTTACTGTGGTTGATGCCGCTGAATCTGCAGCGAAGAAAGCCGTAAAAAAAGCTGCTGGTGGAGCCGTTCTTTATGGGGCGGCGCGGTCGTTTAAGTTTAAAGATTTAGATAGTGCTTTTGATGCTGCCCGCAAGTCGTATGACATCAACACCATTCCGGCGACCCATCATTTCGAACTCCCCGCTGACCATGCTCTACTCAACCCCCCGACGATAAAGTTCACCGGGACATACCGTGATTGGCATCGCCCAGGGCCTGGTGATGCACCGAGCATGTGGCTTCCTTTAGGCCACATGCCAAAAGAAGGAAGCATCGAAGACATCCTTACAAGACCAGGCACCCCCTATAGCCCGTCTGAGGTGGTTGAGGCCATCAACACTCCGGATGAAAAACTCACCCAGGCACAGCAGGACCTCCTTGCTAGGGTGCGGGCAGATGTTGACCGTGAAGGGCACTGCATCACCGAGGACACGGTGATGCAGAAGGCGATGCCCGCAGAGTTCGCTCTTCCTCTTATTGAGGGACCACCCAGCAAATACAGTCATACAATCGGTGGGTTCGTGTCTCGGGCTGAAGACGTTGACTATTTGAGTACTCCCAAAAAAATGTACGAGGAATTGCGGCTTGATTATGAGGGGACAAAGTTTGATCCTTTTGATGACGAGTCATATGTCATTCGGTTTACTACCGACCAAGAGGAAACAATCGTTGTTCCGCTCGACACGACGTTCAAAGGTGACAAGAGTTACGACGAGATGAAAGACCCGTTCACCGGTAATGGATTCACCAAGTCTGACGACGAAGTAATCCCGGAATATCACTTCCCGAAACCCGTTGTTATAGACCCCGGGTCTGAAATGTGGAAGGTCAAACCTGACGGTACAAATGAACTCGTGGGCGTTTACCGAGAAGAGATTCACCATGAGTGGGTTGTGGATCCAAAAACGCACCAATTCATCCCAGCGCCACATTCATCCTCCCCCTCGCGATCAGACCTCACTTTGCCCCACCTTGAGGTCGACACTCCTGGATCCAAGCACGAAGGGAAAATAAAAGAAGTCGATCCGAACATCCCAACGAAACACATCATCCCCGTGCCTGAGTCTGACCTGGTGCGAAACTAGCCATCGTTGGAGAGGTGCGACAAGCGATTATGGCCCTCGCTATCCTTGAAGTCTGCCGGCATGGCGCAATTGGTAGCGCACCCGACTTGTAATCGGGCGGTTCTCGGTTCGAGTCCGAGTGTCGGCTCACAAACCCAGCACGACACCACGTGCTGGGTTGCATTTTACGGGCACGCGCCACCAGCGGTGTCACAGATATGTCACAGGGCTTCATCGAAATAGCGAGCGACATCGTTAAGCACCTCAGGCTGAGAATGAACATGAACACGCATCGTGAAGCCGCATCGAATGACCCAGCCATGCTGAAATGACAGCCGTCGGTACGCCCTGAAGATGCCGTGCTGGGGGAGAAGTGCGAGAACCGCAGCGGCGAAGCGCCCATCACCACCAGGGGCGTTCTCGGAGCGAGATCCAGGGGTCCGTTCGGGGTGCTGTCGCCGAGAGCGCTCAGTACAGGGTGAACAGAGCCTGATTTTCTCTGCCTGTTGGTGATACTGCCGAAAAGTGTCGGGTTCCTACGAGCCGTTGATGCTCGTGGTGGCGGTCGTGCGGGTGCACTACTTATTGGGTGCGGTAGATCTCGGATCGGTGTCCTAGCCCGATCGCGATGATGATCAGGGCTGTGTCTTTGATGGTTACTACGATCCGGTAGTCGCCGACTCGGTAACGCTAGTAACCTGCAAGTTCGGATCGGAGTGGTTTACCACGTTGACGAGGGTCTTCCAGTTCGCAAATCTCATCTAGGTAAGCACGGATGCGGCGGAGTGCAGAAGGATCGATTTACGTGCGGCCTTGTCGAACTGTGGTGAAGTCTCCAAATTCCATCGAGTCACACGTTCAGCTCATTCCACAGATCACTGTCTGAACGGGTCGGTCGGCCAGTGACCTCCCACTCACGCACAACCTGGTCGGCCCAATAGCGTTCCTCTAAATCATCGAGGTGCTCATGGAGGGCTTCCCGGATATAGAACGTCTTCGAACGGCCCGTGTGGCGTGATAACTCGCTGAGGCGTCGCTTATCCTCAGATGTCAGCCGGATAGAAATCGGCACAGGCACCAGCTCCTTCGTTTGGATACAAGTATCGCACGTACCCCATCCCTCCCTAGAAGCAATGACGACTAATAACGGGGCGCTCAAATGTGGTCATCGCCAGATCTCGGCCCACTGTTTGCTCATCGCCACCCTGAGTCACCTTGAGTGGATCGACGCCAGCGGATCGCTGGGGTGTCGCAAAGAGGTGATGATGGGGTAGCACTGGTTCCTGGGACTGACTTGCCCGTATGAGTTGCCGGACTCTGAAAGATGTTCAGCAAGGCTCTTGTAATCGGGCGGTTCTCGGTTCGAGTCCGCGTGTCGGCTCCATTCCATCCGTCATCAGGAACTCGGGTTGGGCTTGGTTCGCGGTTTCCGTGAATAGTCGATGACCGGTCTGATGAGGTATCTGGCGCAGTAGGCTTCGCGCTGTGACTTGTGTAGAGCGGGTAAGGCTACTGATGGCCTTGTGCAGCGAAGGATTCCAACGATGAGCGGTGGGTTAGCAGCTTTACTCGACGACATCGCCGCGTTCGCCAAGCTTGCTGCGGCATCAGTTGATGATGTTGGTGCGGCGGCTGGCCGGGCCAGCGCTAAAGCCGCGGGCGTAGTAGTGGACGACACTGCTGTGACCCCGCGCTACGTGCAGGGTTTCACTGCTGACCGGGAGTTGCCGGTTATTCGGCGGATCGCGGTGGGGTCGCTGCGAAACAAGCTCCTCATTATCCTGCCGGCGATCATGCTGCTGAGCCAATTCCTGCCGTGGTTGCTCACACCGTTGTTGATGGCCGGCGGTGTTTTCCTGTGCTTCGAAGGCGCCGAAAAGATTTGGGAGAAGCTCAGCGGGCACCACGAGAAGGGCAGTGATGTCCCTGCCGCCGCCCAGGGGCCGGACGTCGAGCAGGCAATGGTCCGTGGTGCGATCCGGACCGATTTCATCCTGTCCGCCGAGATTATGGTCATCTCCCTCAATGAGGTAGCAAACGAGCCGTTCTTGTTTCGCGGAGCAATTCTCATTGTGGTTGCTATTGCAATCACTTCTTTGGTGTACGGGGTGGTCGCATTGATCGTGAAGATGGACGATGTCGGTCTTCACCTCGCGCAGCGAAATAACCGCGGAACCCAAACCATCGGCCTCGGGCTGGTCCGGGCGATGCCCCGGTTGTTAGCGGTACTTTCTGTTGTTGGCATCGCTGCGATGCTTTGGGTGGGTGGGCACATTCTGCTTGTCGGTACTGACGATCTGGGGTGGTCTGCGCTGTACGACGCCGTTCACCACGTCGAAGAATCCGCCGCCGAGGCCATCAGTGCACTCGGGGGTTTCGTGAAGTGGGTCGTGAACACGGCTTTCTCTGCGCTCATCGGGTTAATCGTTGGCGCGCTCGTGGTGGCAGTCCTGCATGTGGTTCACCGCGTTCGCCGTCCAGCTGCCACCTAGCTACTCCCTTGCTGTGCCTTTATTCAAGTTGAGCTTGCTGGGTGGACGGCGGCCAAACTCTCGTGGTGGATTCGCTTGCGCCAGAACGATTGCAGGTGACGTCGAGAGGTTATTGCGGGCGACCATTGCTGCCTCAGTACCAGCCGGCAAGTGCGGTCGAGCCTGTTCGGAGACGGCGTCCAGGGTGGACCGCCAGGTCGAGCCCATCTCCTGGCGGAGCCGACGGACAGTGTGCGAAAAGTCGACCGCTTCAGGGATGGTCCACACCCGGGCGCGTTCGGTTTCGATGGCGCGGCGGGTAGCAGGCGGGCTCCGCCACCCGCCATCGGTGGTGCGAACGTTGGTGTAGACCGGTTGCCCGCCGCGGCGCACTACCCTGACCCGGTCAGCGAGGAAGCTGCGGTCCAAAGCGTCGGCGGTGTCAAGAATTCCGGCGTACGGCTGGTCGTGGCCGGCCTGGGTAACCATTCGGCCAGCCCCCACGTGCCTTCACTTGTTCGTGCTCCTGCGGAGATAACTGATATCGCATTACGTCAAATCTGGGATTCGGAGCTTCCGGCAGCTGGTCGGCTCCTAAATTCAAGTTAGGCATCGCGAGACTCTCTTAATGAGCGCAGCTCAGCAGCGTAAGTGTCTTTCGCTCGCCGTAAACCTTCAGGATTGTCGAGCCGCAACGACTGCTGGTCCTGAACCGCGCGTCGCCGGACCTTCGTCCAGTGGTCAAGCACCTGTGGATCTGATTGGGGTCGCCGACGTTCGGCGTCGAGCCGACTGCTTGCTTCGGCGACCACGAAACTGATGAGGTCTCACGCGACTCCAGAGTGATCGCGTCCTCGTCATTCCACTCAAACGGTTCTAACACCGGCCCGTCTAGCCAGCTCACGTGATCGTCTAAGTCGCCATCTGTTGCCATGCCCCAATTGAAGCAGGACCTCAGGCGGCGAATTGTGCTTATGGATATTGAGGCCGCGCGGATAGGTTCGCAGAGGACGATTGAGAAGGGTGATGGGAAATAGGAATGCGATGGCTGGCAAGCGAGTTAGTCCGGAAGGTAAAGAATCATACATTTCGGCGTCAGGGAGTCACAATGCGTTATGCAGTTTTAGGGACGGGCATGGTGGGGCGAACGATTGCTGCCGCACTTGTTCGGACGGGTCATCACGCAACCATGGGGACGCGTGACCCGGAGGTGACGCGTGCGCGCACCGAGCCGGGCAATGATGGGGTCGTGTTTGCTGACTGGTCCCAAGAAAACTCGAACGTCCCCCTTGTTGCTTATTCCGTCGCGGCAGCCGGTGTTGACGGTGTTATCAATGCCACCTCGGGTACGTCTTCCCTTGCCGCTCTGGATGCAGTTGGCGCGGACCACCTAGCTGGAAAAGTCATTATCGATATTGCTAATCCGTTGGATTTCTCGGCAGGCATGCCTCCCTCTTTAAATCCGGTGAATACCGACAGTCTGGGTGAGCAAATCCAACACCGTTTCCCCAATGCCCACGTGGTAAAAACACTGAACACTATGACCGCTGGGGTGATGGTGGAGCCGAGTCGGGTGCCTGGTACTCATACGGTTTTTGTCAGTGGTGATGATGCGGCCGCAAAGCGTCAGGTCACCGAACTGCTGAGTGATTTCGGTTGGCCAGTGGAATCAGTGTTTGATCTGGGTGGGATCGAGACGGCGCGGGGCACCGAAATGCTTTTGCCAGTGTGGTTGCGGACATGGCAAGCGCTTGGTCACGCTGATTTCAACTTCCATATCCAAAAAGCTCCGGCGCTTTAAACAAGGGTGAGTCCCCCCTCCTGAGGAATACCTCAAGAGGGGGGACTCACCCTTGTTACTGGTGGAGGTAATCGACGAGCTGGTCGCGCTCCAGCTTGAGTTCGTCGATGCGATGCTTGACGACATCCCCAATGCTGACGATGCCGCGTAAAGAGCCATCGACGAGGACGGGGATATGCCGAACGCGCCGTTCCGTCATTAACCGCATGAGATGCTCGACGTCGTCAGTTGGCCCGCACGTCGTGAGCACGGTGGTCATGATGGAGGACACGGGTTCGTCGAGCATGGTGCTCCCAGTTTGACTGAGTTGACGGACGACGTCCCGTTCGCTGACGATCCCGTCCACCGTGCCGGTACTTGCACTGACCACCAGGGCACCGATTCGGTGCTTCGCAAGGGTCGCCACGACGTCCCGGATCGTTTCGTCCGGTCGGACAGTGATGACGACATCTCCCTTGCGCCGTAACACATCTGAGATTCGCATTGCCTGCCTCCAGTCAAGAATGTTCGGAAGTGGCCGGTTCGGCGAAATGCGCGCCGCTCCGAGGAGTCCACGGTAGTGCGCGGAACGTCTCCGTAACAGGCTTCTCGGGGAATCATCTGCTCTCGCACGGTGAACGACTAAACACATCTAGCAAACGAGCTCAGCGGGCGATGCAACTGAGGACGAGGATGAGGATGAGGGCTTGGAGCTGAGTTTTCCACAGGGGTGTGGGTGGGTGGTGGTGGGTTTGGTGGGTTTGTGGTTAGGGTCGGGGCATGGGTGACGGTGTGTATGAGTCTGGCGACGGTTTGGGTGAGCAGGGTGGTGTGGGTGGTGGTGATGA
>JBOFBH010000012.1:0-408567 GCA_051645425.1 Actinomycetota bacterium
AACCCCCACCGCAGCAACAAACTCATCCAACGTCCACGCATCATCCAAACCAGACGGATACTTCACACCCGCCGCATCCAACAACTTCTTATTCCCATAAACACCCAAACCAGAATCAAACTGCGACACCCCATACAAAGCATTGTTAAAGGTGTTTTGAGTTTTTACGGAAGCAGTTTGGTTATTCACTACCTCAGGGGAAACCAAATTCGTGATGGGCTGCAACTTCTCTGCGTAGACAAGAGATGCCATTGTCGGCCCGTCGTACTCCACCACGTCGGGGAGATCTTCGGCCTTAGTCGCGGTAACTGTTTTGCCGTAGTCCGCTTCTGGAATGAGCTTGAGGTCAACAGTGATCTCAGCCCCGGAAGCATTAAACGCCTCAACATTCTTTTTCAACGCTGCTTCCTCAGCGGGAGAAGCGCTGTGCGCCCACACCTTGACGGCGCCGGTCGGCTTACCGGTCGGCGTGCTGGACGCGTCCGAACTTGAATCAGATGAACCGCAAGCGGTGACTCCCAGGATGAGCGCGGCAATACCCGCACCTACCTGTGCGCTGCGATGTACGCGCATCGTTACTCCTTTATGTGGTGGTCATGCCCAACCGAGAAAACTCGAAGGCTACTTAACGGCTTTATGAAACCGCTTGCATTAATGTAAACCTTTGCACTCTTCTTCGCGCAAGGCTTGTTATCGCATCGTTATCCGACCGTGCCCTTGCCTTTACGTGGAATCCTTCGAATCAATCGGAGCACCAATGAGTGCTAGCTAATTACTTTCAGTTAAAGAACCTTATCTTTAGTGAGAGTGCTTCCTGGCTTAAGCGTTCCGTGGATATGGTCAAGAGATGAGCACTCCAGCACGTGACCTCTTGTTGCCGTATCTCACCGAGCTGGCCGTTGTTCGGGGGGTTGTCACTCTCAGCAGCGGAAGGCAAGCGGACTACTACGTTGACCTCCGCCGAGTCACTCTGCACGCGAAAGCGGCTCCACTGATCGGCCAGGTGATGCTCGACCTCACTGATGACCTTGATGTAGACGCGGTCGGCGGACTAACCCTCGGCGCGGACCCGGTCGCCACCGCCATGTTGCACGCTGCAGCAGCCCGCAATCGCCAGCTCGACGCGTTCGTTGTACGTAAAGCCGGGAAAGCTCACGGCCTCCAACGCCGCATCGAAGGCCCGGAGGTCACCGGACGGCGAGTTCTGGCCGTCGAGGACACCGCAACAACGGGTGGGTCAGTCCTGACTGCGGTGGACGCACTGCGCGACGCTGGAGCGCACGTGGTCGCAGTCGCCGTCATCGTCGACCGTGGGGCCGGGCCCGCCCTGGAAAAAGCTGACCTGGAATACCGATTCGCTTACTCTCTCCACGACTTAGGGCTCTAAGCATTAAGCCGTGACACCACCCAACCAGTACCCGGCCATGATTAGACCTGCGCCCCAACACAGCGCACCCACCACATTTGCTGAGAAGAACGCTACGTAACGCATCCGGCTGACTCCTGCCAAGATCGGAGTGAAAGTGCGCACCCATGGGATGAACCGGGCGACCACAACCGCCCACCAACCCCACCGTTGGTAAAACACCTCGGCTCGCGGCAGATGCCTGGCGAGCTTGCCGGCTCGACGCCGCACCCATGGCAAACCGAAGCGCCGGCCCGTCCAATACCCCACCGAATCACCGGCGATCGCGGCGGCCAGCACCCCCACCACCAAAATGCCCGGTGACAACCGTGACCCTGGTTGAGCAGCCAAGATCCCTACCCCAAACAGAACTGTGTCACCGGGCAGGAAAAACCCCACCAATAATCCGGACTCGACAAAGACAAGCGTGAACAGGACGACATAAACCCCGATCGCCGACAACGCAGCCAAATCGGGGTGCAATAACTGGGACCACTCATTCGCCCATCGGCACATCGTATGTAAAACCGTAGCAACGAACGCTTACCCTGGCCGGTATGCCCGATGACTCCACTCGACGACTCTCACCAGGCGGATCATCACGGAACTCCGCGTCAGTACCACCGGGATACTCATCGAACCGGGCCCCGGACGCCCCGCCCGGGGCTGGGGTTCAATACCCGAATCAACAGCCCGGAACGCCCCGCCCTCAGTCAGCGGAATCCTTGGGTGCGAACCCGGGGCGGATTCGGCAGAGTGAGCGGATTAATAAGACTGCCGGCCCTGCCCCGGCGCGGGCACCACGACCTCGCCGCTTTCGGCTCCGCTGGCTGATGGCGCTGATTATCCTTGCCCTGCTGGCACACCCCATCGCACTCGGCCTGGTGGCCTGGCGGTCTCTTGGGCGGGTTGATGCTCTCCCCGCAGATACAGCGACCACTCCTGGCCGGACGTACCTTGTGGTCGGTTCGGATTCTCGTCGCGGCCTCAGCACCGAGGACCGTAACCGGCTTAACACTGGGACGACTGAAGGGCAACGCACGGACACGATCATGCTTCTCCACGTCCCCGTCGGCGGTGGGCCAACTGTTCTGATGAGCATTCCACGGGATTCTTACGTTGAGATCCCTGGCAAAGGGTCAAACAAAATCAACGCCGCCTACGCTTTTGGTGGCCCCAAACTGTTAGCGCAAACAATTGAGCAAACGACCGGCGTGCAAATCGACGATTACGTAGAAATCGGATTCGGTGGTTTCGCCACCATGGTGGACGCCGTCGGCGGAGTGCAGATCTGCCCAAGCTTTGCGATGAACGACCCGCGCGCGGGAATCAACCTCAAAAAGGGTTGCCAAGAGGCAGATGGCGCCACCGCGCTTGGGTACGCCCGAGCCCGATACTCCGACCCCCGAGGCGACTTTGGCCGGGTCGAACGACAGCGCGAAGTGCTCGCCGCGATTGTGCAGAAAGCGACCACGCCGAGCACGGTGCTCAACCCCTTCCGATCGTTCCCTCTTGCATCCTCCGGGGGGAGTTCCCTCACAGTGGACGAAAACACTGGCCCACTTGCCTTGACCCGCTTTGTCTTCGGCATGCGCGGAGTGTCCGGCGGAGACGGCATCTCGATGACCGTGCCCGTAGCCGGAACAGGCTCTCGAACTGGGGCTGGTTCTGTTGTGTTGTGGGATGACAGCAAAGCCAAAGAAGTTTTCAACGCACTCAAACGCAGCGACACTGAACCAACCCGCCGAATCGCCGAAGAGCAAAAACTCTTAGCACGGTAGGAAAACCCGCTAGCTGGAAATGGTTTCGTCTACTACCCGCTGACGTTCGTGCTCCTCGTCATAATTAGCGTTGCGTCCCCGACGATAACGGATCCACTCCACCGCGATCGGCACCAGTGAGAACGCAACGACCGTGAGCAGCATGACCTCAAGGTTGTTGCGAACGAAGGGAATAGTGCCCAAAAAATACCCGAGCGTGGTGACCCCAGCCGCCCAGATCACCGCACCGATTGCGGTGTAAAGGTAAAACCGACGGCGGTCCATCCGGCCGATACCAGCCACCAGTGTGATGAACGTCCGCACAATGGGCACGAACCGCCCCAAGATGAGCGCGCGGGCACCATACCGATCAAAGAACGCGTACGTTTGATCGATATGCGCCTGTTTCACTAGTCGGGAACCAGGCCGGACGATCCTGGGCCCAGCAGCTCGACCGATTTCATACCCGGCGGCATTACCCCCAATCGCGGCGACTACCAACACGACCAACGCCAATGGCAATGAAACGTCGATAGAACCTTCGGCAATGAACAACCCGACGGTGAAAAGAAGCGAATCACCGGGGAGCAGGAAAAAGAACAACCCACATTCGATGAACACCACGGCGACTGTTCCCCAAAAAGCGAACGGCCCGAAAGTCTCCAACAAGGTTTCCGGATTCAGCCACGACGGACCCAAGGTGTGTAGCACTCGCCAAGGGTACGTGAGCCCACTCACTGACCTCAGGCGTTCGGCGCGATCTCCCGGCCTTATTTCTTCCCTTGACCACCAGGCTGGGTGAAACTGTCACACATAGGCACCCTTGGCAGCACTGCGTTATTGCTGGTATGAATCGCTCCACCATCCCGCTCAGTGAGCCGTCATGACATCACAGGCTCCCTGAGATGCTGTCAGCATGATGCCGCCCGACGTGAACGATCCCACACCGGTCGGAGATGGATGTGATGAAATTTTTCCGCGCGAAAAAGATCGCGAAACTGAAATTGACAGCGCAACAGTAGGAGTAGGCCCGTGGCTGGGGCCATGGCCAAGCGATGACCGATTAGACCCGGCTTTTCTTGCCGATGGTGACCGGCGCAACGTCGCGGATCACTACCGTTACTGGCGCCACGAGGCAATCGTGGCTGACCTTGACACCCGGCGGTACCCCTTCCACATCGCCATCGAGAACTGGCAGCACGACTTCAACATCGGCTCGGTGGTGCGGACCGCGAACGCTTTTCTCGCCACTCGGGTGCACATCATCGGACGACGACGGTGGAATCGGCGCGGCGCGATGGTCACTGACCGGTATCAACATCTCAGCCACCACGCGGACGTGACCGCGTTGGCGACTTGGGCCGCTGGAGAGAACCTCCCGCTGCTGGGAATCGACAACCTGCCGGGAGCAGTCCCCTTGGAAACAAAAACCCTGCCGCGACAATGCGTTTTACTGTTTGGCCAAGAAGGCCCAGGATTATCAGATCAGGCTCGGGAAGCCTGCTCGGCCACGCTGTCGATCGCTCAGTTTGGGTCCACCAGATCGATCAACGCTGGGGCCGCCGCAGCGATCGCCATGCATACGTGGATTAGGCAACACGTCTTTGAGGTGACCCCTGGGTGACGCGCTGATGTGAATGCCCGACTAACGCCATACCCGGCGACGCGTCCGGACGGCAGGCGATGCGGTTTGCGCCCACACCCGCCGCCACGGGGCGACACTCGGGCCAGTGGGGGACGGGGTTTGGGCGCCAATAGATCGACGCCTTGCCTCCCACCAGGTACTTGCGTCCTCATCTAGTAGTTCAGCGACTGCCGCCTCGATCCGTGCACCAAGCTCACGAGGACCTTCACCCTCAACTGGGCGAAGAGGCATACCAAATCGCACCGTCACCGGCGGGCGCCCTGGAATAGGCCAGGCCCGACCGCGCGGCATCGCCGCAAACGACCCACGCAAGGCCACCGGAATGACCGGAACCCGGTGCCGGATCGCCAGAAAGGCTGCACCATGCCGGAAAGGCCGCGCCCAGCCATCCGGGGAGCGAGTACCTTCGGGGTACACCACGACATTCCACCCCCCATCGAGCAACTCGCCCGGAGTGGACGACATCGAACCGGTGCGTCGCTCAATGGGAAACGTGTTAAACACCATGGCCGAACCCGCCGCCCGCCACCACGTGTCAAAGAAATAATCCGCCGCCGCCGCAACCGCGGTTCGCCGCCGCCACACATGCGGCAGCGAACACAGGATCAGCGGAGTGTCCACGTGCGAGGTGTGATTCGCCACGAAAATGACCGGGGCCGGTAACCGATCCAAGACATCCAGCCCGTGCACTGTGGGAGTCACTTCATGGCGCAGCAAGGGGCCCAACGCCAACCGCTGAATCCCTTCCCGCGCCACTTGAGCAACTGGTGTGCGCGCCCACGCCGTCCGGAATGCCTCCGAAGTTCGTTGCGGCGCAAAGGGTTCCGCGCTGCGCGGGACCAACGCGCGGCGGCCCCAACGCCACCCCCGCGCTACCGCACGCAGGTCACTACGGGCCTCCTTCAATGCCCGCCCGGTCGCCACATGGCGGACGATGTGCCCCAACGGTGAGGTCATCGCACGTCCGCGATCAGATGCGGCGGATTACGCAAGTACGTGATGGACGGGGAGTAGCCAACCGTTCCCGAAACCATCTCCAACGCGTCCGCCAAGGTCGAAGCAGCCCGAAAGCCCATCCGCTGAACGGCTTTACGATCCGCCCCCACCCACACCACGTCACCAACGTGATCCATCGCGTGGGCCGCCCAGTACCACATATAGAACGGGTGGACACCGTGATAAGCGTGCGATGTCCGATAGAGGTGGATGTACCACGGGTCGGTCGCGTACTGCTCCTCAAACTTCGCTTCGATGACCGCCGGGTCCGTAGAGGTACTGAGTACTTCCTCGTAAAAGTCCACGTAACTCGGGTGGTGCAGTTGGTTGAAGTCTGGTTCGACCGGGTGGTAGAGGATCACCGCACCGCCCTTCCGGACAACCGGTTTACCGCGGTAACTGTTGAAGTAATATCCCAAGCCCATGCAAGTCGCCAGGATCGGATTCATGATCGAATTCACGTTGTATGGGCCAAGGAAGGGCACCCCCAACACCAACACATCGCTTTGCCCCTGCACCTCAACCAGCTGCTGGTCGTGCACTTTCGCCACGGTCAACTCGTGCACCGCTTCGGTCTCACCAGCATTCACTCCGGTCAAACCATACGGGGCGCGGATGCCATGAAAAACTTTGTGCCGCAAGCCTTTGGGGGCGACGGCGAGCGCTCGGCGGGAACCCAACATGGTGGCTTGATCGCGGACACTCCACTCCCATTCACGCTTGGTAAGGAAGTCAAAGGGAGAGCCAAAAACGTCATTGTTGAGAGTGGTCTCAATTGTAAAGATCTTCAAATGGTCCGCGAGCATTCGGCCCATTCGCCAAGCACTATGGTGCATCGCGGACTTCTTATGATCCATAAAAGAACGAGAATGCACCATCGTGTGGCTGTTGTGGTGGTGCCGCAAGCTTTTGTACGACGCGAGCCCGATCGGCACTGATTTGTGGCCGCCATCCATCGCCACCAGATTGACATTCACGTACACCAGCAAGTCACTCTCGGCGGCCCGGCGGTTGATCTCGACGTCCTCACCGCGGTCCGTCAGCCCCACGTGCAGCAGGTTGTCGCGGTCCTCAGCGTCGTGGTTGTACAACGCTCCCTGCGGGAAGAAGGACCGGAACACTCGTTCGCCGACGATGTCTTTTAGTTCCGCTGCCGTGAGGCGGCGATGCAAAGCGTTAGCGGAGATGATCTCCACGTCGTCGACCCCAGCCTCGGCGGCCATGGTGAGAACCTGCTCGATAATCCGTTGCCGGATGTCGGGTTTGACCATCGGCGGCAACGGCAATGAGATGTCATCGAAAGCGATCGTCAAGCGCATCCCCGCGTACAGCAGGGTGGGCAGTGGGTCCGACCCGACCGGGTTCAGTAAAGCCCGGCGGATGGCGCCGTCCACGTCTCGGATGCCGGGCAGCTTCTCCGGCGGGTACACCACCCGGGTGCCGCGGGGAAAGGACTCCAACCGAAAACCCTCCCCCCCGTGCACCACGAGAGGGGGTGTCCGGTCATCGACCTCAAGGACGAATCCGGGGCGGCTCACAGTGATCTCCTTGTGGTGCAACGAATATGAGTGAAAGGCAGGGTAATCATGCGCGGCTCCGAACATCGAAACACACCTTGACGGTACCGAGCCGACCAGCGGAATGAGCGTGGTCGATGGCCTCCCGCCAGCGATTCAACGGGTAACGACCCCCGATCACGTCGTCTAACGGGGCGCTCCCCGCAAGCTTGGTCGCCACTGCGAAGGCATCCCCGCTGGACGCGTACGTCCCAGTGACATCTAACTCGCGGAACCACACGGGGGACAGATCAGCACTCGCCGGCATACCGGACAGCACCACCCGACCACCGGCCCGCACCGCCCGCAGGGTCGTATTGATCGATGAGGTGGACCCGACCGCGTCCACGCCCACATCAACCCCACCAAGCAGCAGCTCACCGACTCGTCGTGACGCTGCCGCAGGGAGCCCGCGTGGTTGAACCCGCAACGCGCGAGTTGCCCGACGTACCGCTCGTAACGCCTCATCGGGAGCCGCGATATCCGTAGCACCGAAAGCTCGAGCAAGGTCGGCTTGCCGGCCATGTTTGGCGACGACAATGATGCGACCAGCCGTGGTGAGCTCGCGAAGCGCCAGGACCGCAAACAACCCGACTGCGCCCGCACCACTGACCACAACACTTCCCCCGGCGGGCACTTGAGCTCGCCGAGCCAGTTGCACGGCACACGCCAATGGTTCGATCAGTACTGCTTGTTCGTCGCTGAGCTCGTCTGGAACAGCGTGGAGTTGACTTCGATGCACGGCCATCCGCTCCCCCCAACCACCACCGGTACTCGCGCAAAAGCCCGTTTGTAGCCCAGGGGCAAGATGGCCAACTGTGATGTGATCACATCGATTGGTGTGGCCCTCAGTGCAGGGTTGGCAGGCTTGCACCCCCCGGGCCGCACAGGTCAGCACGGAATCCATCACCACCCGCGTCCCCGCGGGGAGGTCTTCGCAGTCTTCGACAAGATCACCCACCACCTCGTGACCAGGCACAAATGGCATGGACACCACTGCGGAGAAATACAACGAGGTGGAGCCGGTGATAGCCCCCAAATCAGAACCGCAAATCCCGGACAACCGGGGACGCATCATGGCCCAACCCGGGCGAGCGATGTGCGGTTCGTCTCGGGTCACCAACCGCAGCGGCGCCATCGGCCCCACCAGCAATCCTGGCATTTTTCCGCGGGTGGCTTTAGCGGCGGCGTACCGGGGAGCGGACCGGAACATCTCCAACGCAAGCATCATGGCAACCGCACCCCCGTCGTGTCGTGTCGGACATCGGGCACACGGTGCCGATGCGTTGCCTCCGGGGTGCGCCACGTCTCCACCGGCCACCGGGTAGCGCGAGCCGCCCGGTACAACGGAATGTCGGGCGAGACCGCGGTGGGTTTGCCAACCGCACGCAACATCGGCAAATCTGAGTGACTGTCGGCGTAGCCGTAAGACCGATTCAAGTCGTAACCGTGCAGTTGGGCGTACCGCACCAACCACGCGGCACGGGATTCCCCGACCAGCGGCGGTGCCGCGAGGAAGCCGGTCGCGCGACCCCGATCATCGACAGCTAACTCCGCGGCCACCACATGATCGAATAACGGAGCCAACGGGCGGGTCAACGGACGAACCGCCCCGGTCAACAAAATGGTGTGGTGCCCGGCCGCACGGTGCTCACGAACCCGCCGGACCGCCGCCGCACTGAAGCGTTCTAACACGTGCGGGGTGACAACTTCGTCAACTAACGCGTCTAACTCGTGGAGATCAGCGCCGGCATACCGGCGGTAAACCGCTCGCAAGAATCCACCGCGGTCGCGACGCTCCGCCCCCACATACGCCGGCATCTGTCGCAGCAATGCAGCGACCTCACGGAACCGGCCCGCCGAGTCCAATTCAGGGAGGCGTAACCAAAGGTATGTCTCCACCACGTTGCTTGACATGAGCGTGCCGTCCATGTCAAAAACAGCAAGCACTCCGGTTGGGTCACCATCCAAAGCGCGCGGCGTCGCATCATCGTTGGCCGCGCCAGTTTGCCCTGAGTTTTGCCGGCGACGACGCAATGCGTCATGTTTACGGACGGATTGCGTGATGCTCGGGCAGTGGATATCTCGTAGATAAGTTGCCCAGTCAACGACGGCGGTATCAAATCCGAAGAGCTCTAAGTCAGCTGGGTCGAGCGCGTGGTGCAACGCCAAAGTGGCATCGTCCACAAAATGCAGCTCGACTTGAGTGTAGGAACGGTAGAGGTCGAGGTACCGACGGAGGGACTCAATGCGTTGGCCGCGGGCATCTAAGTCACGAGACATGCGCCGGACGCGGTCACTACGCGGCAACAACCCTAATGCGCGATCCGCGATGCGATGAGCTCGCTCCCCTTGCGCGACAAGGTTTTCGACGCGGCGGGCGCCGGGAAAACGCCACGTTGCCAACGGCACCGGTCCACGTTCAGCCCCTTCGAAGGGATGTTTCTCGAAGTACTCCCGTACTAGTTCGTACAACCGACGGAAAGTGAGCGGATTACGCGCCCCAGATGAAACGTGAAAGTACTGCGGCGCAGCAGGTTCCGGATGAGTTGCGCAGACTGCGAGTAGAGCGCTCACCACGTGATCAACGGGAACGATGTCAACCACTGAATCTGGCGCGGCCGGGAACTCGGGTAATTCGCCGCGTCCGTACGCGAGGATGATCGGTTCGGCCATTTTGAAACCTTCGATCCACCCGGGGTTCGGCCAGGTGAGCGCGGACTCGATGATGCTGGGTCGAACAATGCTCACCGGTAACGCAGGGGCGCCTAGCGCATCCGGTGAGGCGCCGCTAGTCAGCTCCTCAACGACCCGCTCCCCCAAGGCTTTGGTGAAGGTGTATGCGTCGGTCCACCCCAAGCTGCGAGCTCGCTGCCCGCCAGCAGCTTGTTGCTGTTTTTTCACCCAATCGCGGCGACGTCGTTCAGCGTCCTGCGCGGAAGTGATGGGCCCGGCCCGACCGTGTTCTTGTTCGGCAGCAGTCGCGAGCCGGTCTAAAACAGTAGCCTGGCGGGAGTCGTCTTCGATCCGTTCGGCAATTCGAAGCCCGGCGTCTCGCTCAACGCGCCAATCGACGTCATGGGCGACTGCCGCTTCCGGGACGGCGCCCCGTCGGCGGCCACCGACGTACGCGGTGGACACGTGAATGTAATGAATGGCCTGCCCACCAGCAGCACTAGCTTCAAGGACTCTCCGGACAAGCGCGTGGGTGCCAATGACATTTGTGGTGATCGCGTCTTGGATCGTCGGGTCGAAACTGACGTCGCCGGCGCAGTGGACCACCACATTGAGGTCAATGGGCAGTTCTGGGACATCGTTCAAGTCACCTTCAATGACTTCAACGACTTGACGCAGGTGATCGGGCCCACCCGCACGCTCCGCGGCGCTAGCGAAGGTCGGTTTACGAATCAGCTTGGCGACTCGGTCGCTCGCTGATTGGCCAGATTTGGACCGGACCAGCAATACCGGGGTAACGCCAGGCAGATCGGTGAGCATCCGCTGCAACAGAGCCTCGCCGACAAAGCCGGTGACTCCGGTGATCAGGATGCGCTGACCGTTCAAACGGTCTTTTAATCGCACCCGGTCCTCCTGATGTGGTTGATGTCGTGCCGACGTCGTCGATACACCGACATCCAATCATCTTCCTCACCCGCTGGACGCCGATGGCCAGCCTGATGGCCTGCTCGTTACCTCAGCCCGCTGGTTGTCACTGCAATCTTGATGCCACCGACAGAAAGAGCGAACTCGGCATGCCTGATTCACGAGCGGTCAGCTCCTTCCGTGGTTGGGGGTAGAATTCACTTCGGTTTGTGTCATGACGTGACCTTGCCCGCCGGTGGCACGACGACCGTGCGCAGCCCATATCCCTCGTTACATCCCAGGAGCCTCGATGCCCATCGCGACCCCCGAGTCGTACGCCGACATGTTGGACCGCGCCAAAGCCGGCGCATTCGCTTACCCAGCGATCAATGTGAGCAGCAGCCAAACGTTGAACGCCGCGATCCGTGGGTTCGCCGAAGCCGAAAGTGACGGCATCGTGCAGGTGTCTACCGGCGGTGGTGAGTACCTCTCTGGACCGACCGTCAAAGACATGGTGACTGGCTCGGTCGCACTTGCGCAGTACGCCCACGAGGTCGCAAAAAACTACGGTGTCCAGATTGCTCTGCACACCGACCACTGCCCGAAAGACAAACTCGACACGTTCGTCCGGCCGCTGCTGGCGATCAGCACCGAACGGGTGGCCCGCGGGGAGAACCCGCTGTTTCAGTCGCACATGTGGGATGGTTCCGCAGTGCCGCTGGATGAAAATCTAGACATCGCACGGGAACTCCTCGCATCGTGCGCTGCGGCGAAGGTCATTTTGGAGATAGAGGTTGGTGTCGTCGGCGGGGAAGAAGATGGCGTTGCTCACGAGATCAACGAACAGCTGTACACCACCGCCGAGGACGCCATCGCCACCGTGAACGCGCTCGGATTAGGTGAGCAGGGCCGATACATGACGGCGCTGACCTTCGGCAATGTGCATGGTGTCTACAAGCCCGGCAACGTGAAGCTTCGCCCCGAAATTCTGCGCCAAGCCCAGGACGCGATCGTGGCCGCACGCAACCTTCCCGCGGGCAGCAAGCCTTTTGACTTAGTTTTCCATGGTGGTTCTGGCTCTTTGCCTGAAGAAATCTCCGCTGCGGTTGATTACGGCGTCGTCAAAATGAATGTGGACACAGACACCCAGTACGCGTTCAGCCGTCCTGTGGTGGCACACATGTTCGCGAACTACGACGGGGTTCTCAAAGTTGACGGTGAGGTCGGCAACAAAAAGGCGTACGATCCGCGCGCCTGGGGTAAAGCCGCGGAGGAAGGAATGGCCGCTCGAATTGTCGAGGCTTGCCAGAATTTACGTAGCGCTGGCCAGCGCGCCAAATGAACGACGCGGGCAATTTGCTGGGCATTCCACCGACTCGGCTCCCAGACACCCCAGAAGCAACGGTCGCTACTGCGTTGCTCGCTGGCGAATCCGCCGTCGATTTAGCAGCGCAATACCCGGCGACAAGCCTGCCGTGGGCAACTCTTGCCGAAGAGGCGGCGGGCCGCGGAGCATGGATTGAGGCATACGCGTACGCCAGGACTGGTTATCACCGAGGCCTGGACGCGTTGCGTCGCAACGGATGGCGCGGCCAAGGCCCTGTTCCATGGGATCACGCACCGAACCGCGGGTTCCTTCGGGCATTGCGCGTCTTAGGTCGAGCAGCCGAAGCCATCGGTGAGAACGCTGAACGTGACCGCTGTGCAACATTCTTGCGCGATTGCGACCCACAAGCGGCGGTGCAATTGGCCTAACGGCTCTTCAGTGAACGGTGAGGTCCGGAGGATCCCTGTGTCCGGCGGGCCTGACCGCCTCGCGTTGTGGGCTTCTCAGTTCGGCATCGTCGATCCGGCGGCATCGCCGTCAACGTCGCTCGATGCTCTGACTGAACTGTTGGGTCGCGGCCGACCCCTGCACCGGCCGCGACCTCGCCGTTGTGGTTAGTCCACGTCAGCGCGTGTGCACGTCACTCACGTGACGCGCTCTTAATGTAACAGTAAGAAGTCGTTTAGTGACCCTAAGATATCCCTTGATCTTCTGCCTCGAACCTCACGGAAGTCTGTTTCACCCAGTCCGCTACCCTCACTGCGCCACGTAATCCCGAAGACAAACATCGCCGTCATCGCGAAAACAAGCCTCGCCACATAGGCGTCATCGCGAAGTGTGAGCAAAGCCTTCACTTAGGAAGTAGGTTCCGCGTCATGCCAGCTGTGGTGCTTGTTGGAGCTCAATGGGGAGATGAAGGCAAAGGTAAAGCCACTGATCTCCTCGGAAGCCGGGTTGATTGCGTGGTCAAATTCAACGGTGGAAATAACGCCGGCCACACGGTGGTCATTGGCGACGAGAAGTACGCCCTCCACCTCCTCCCCTCCGGCATCCTCACCCCCGGCGTCATTCCAGTCATTGGGAACGGCGCCGTCATTGATCTGGCGGTGCTCTTCAATGAACTGGAAGGGTTACAGGCACGCGGTGTAGACACCACTCGCCTCGTGGTCAGCGCCGATGCTCACCTCATTGCCCCCTACAACCGCGTTCTTGACAAAGTCACCGAACGATTTCTCGGCAGCCGGCGAATCGGTACCACTGGCCGAGGGATTGGGCCCACTTACGCGGACAAAATGAATCGGGTAGGCCTGCGCGTCCAAGATCTCTTTGATGAAAAGATTTTGCGACAGAAAGTAGAAGCAGCTCTCGACCTCAAGAATCAGCTCCTCGCGAAGGTCTACAACCGCCGCGCCATCACGGTGGACGAAGTCGTTCACGAGTTACTCACCCACGCCGTGACCCTTGAGCCAATGGTTGCTGACACTGGCTTATTGCTCAACAACCTGCTTGATGAAGGCCGCACAGTCCTCCTTGAAGCTGGTCAGGCAACACTCCTCGACGTCGACCACGGAACCTACCCTTTCGTCACGTCTTCTAATGCGACTGCTGGCGGCGCATGCACTGGTTCTGGGATCCCCCCAACGCGGGTGGATCGGGTAGTCGCCGTCATCAAGGCATACACCACCCGTGTGGGCGAAGGACCATTTCCCACTGAGCTCCTCGACACCATGGGCGAGCATTTACGCCAGACCGGCGGTGAATACGGCACGACCACGGGGCGGCCACGTCGGTGCGGGTGGTTTGACGCGGTGATCGGGCGGCATGCCGCTCGTGTCAATGGAGTCACCGATTTCATCCTTACCAAGCTGGACACCCTCAGCGGCTTGGAACGCATCCCCGTGTGCGTGGCGTACGACGTGGACGGCATCCGGCACGCACAGATGCCCATGACCCAGACTGATTTTCACCACGCCGTGCCGATTTATGAAGAACTCCCCGGCTGGGCAGAAGACATCACCACATGCCGATCTTTCAGTGACCTCCCCCCGTCCGCGCAGGACTATGTCACTACGGTTGAAATGTTGATCGGTCAACGGATTTCCGCGATTGGCGTTGGCCCTGGTCGCGAACAGATTGTTGCCCGGCACAATCTCCTTCCTGGGTGACGTCGCGTCATTAGTTGTGAACTTTGCCTGTTGAACAATTATCGCCAATATGGCTACTCCCAGTTTCATGTCAACAACTGAGAGCCATAACTATGGCGTGGCGGAGGGAATAACGCGTCGATCTGGCTGAGAAGGTAGCGCAGGGCAACCTTGTCTGACATGGTGAGTACGTCGGTTCATCCGACCTCAAGGCGTTTCCGTTCCCCAACGAGGACGCCTTAGTGACGGCGAGGTCCCCGCGAGAAAACCCCCTGCCTCACGGGGACTTTGCCCTCATACTCGGCTCGGTCATGAGGGTTTTATCGCGTGCTCATGACCGAGCCGAGTTTGCCTGAGCAGCTTCTCGCACGGCACCTCTGCGCGCCACTTCACGACTGGTCGGTAGGGTCCACCATCATGGAGTTTCAGTCGTGAGAGTTCTCGTCATTGGATCCGGCGCCCGAGAACACGCCCTCGTTCTAGCTTTACAGCGTGACGCAAATGTCAGTGATGTTGCTGCCGCTCCGGGCAACCCAGGCATCGCGGAGATAGCGTCTTGCACGCCAGTGAACGCTACGGATGGGACCGCCGTGGCTGCGCACGCTGCTTCCTGGGGGGCTGACCTGGTAGTCATCGGCCCGGAAGCACCACTTGTCGCCGGCGTCGCCGATGCCGTCCGGGATGGTGGGATCGCCTGCTTCGGCCCATCCCACCAGGCAGCCAGATTAGAGGGCAGCAAGGCTTTCGCAAAAGAGATCATGGCTGCTTGCGGGGTGCCCACCGCTCGCGCTCACGTCTGCACTACCAGCGCCGAGGTTACGGCCGCCCTTGACTCTTTCGGTGCCCCGTATGTCGTGAAGGACGATGGGCTCGCCGCCGGCAAAGGTGTGGTCGTCACTGAGGATGTGGCCCTCGCCCAGCAACACGCTGAGACTTGCCTAGACCGGCCAGGCGCTCAGGTCGTCATCGAGGAATATCTCGACGGCCCTGAGGTTTCCCTGTTTTGTATTACTGATGGAACAACGATTCTTCCCCTCGCACCGGCCCAAGACTTCAAGCGCCTCCGAGACGGGGACGCCGGCCCGAACACCGGCGGCATGGGCGCCTACTGCCCTCTTCCATGGGCACCCAGCACTTTGGTTAAGGACGTGGTCGCACGAGTCGCCGAACCAACGATCACCACGATGCGAGAACGTGGCACCCCTTTTGCTGGCTTGCTGTATATCGGGCTGGCATTGACTGCCACTGGTCCTCGCGTTGTTGAATTCAACGCGCGTTTCGGCGACCCCGAGACACAGGTCATCCTGCCCTTGTTGGATACACCCTTAGGTGCGGTGCTTTACGCCGCAGCCACTGGTTCACTCGCGGACGTTGGGCCATTGCGATGGTCCTCGGACGCCGCAGTTGGAGTGGTCCTTGCCGCACCTGGCTACCCGGAAAGCCCTCAACTGGGCAACACCATCACCGGCTTGAGCGACGCGAATGCGACTCCCCGAGCTCACGTCGTACACGCCGGCACGGCTAACTCCCCCACAGAATCTGACTCCGTGATTTCCGCGGGGGGACGAGTCCTTACTGTCGTGGGCACAGGTGGAGATCTGACCGCAGCACGTGACGTTACTTACTCGGCAATGCGGCGGATCGCCTTGCCGGGCGGGCAATTCCGCAACGACATTGCCGCCCAGGTGGACTTCATGACGATTCCGGAGCGTACCTCCGGACGCGACATCACAACGGGGAGCGCAACCAACGAGGACCAGTCGTGACAGCTCTGACCTTGCCCGGGTGGCGGCACATTTCCTCCGGCAAAGTTCGTGACCTCTACGAACCGCAGTCACCGGACGACCGCGGCAAACTCCTTCTCGTCGCGAGTGACCGGATCTCGGCGTATGACCACATCGTGAGCACCCCCATCCCCGATAAGGGTCGGATCTTGACCGGATTGTCTCTATGGTGGTTCGACCAACTCGCTGATCTGATCCCGCACCATGTGCTGGATCTTCCCGTGCCTGAGGCCGTGCAGGGACGGGCGGTGGTCGTCCGTCGGTTGTCGATGGTGCCGGTGGAGTGCGTGGCTCGGGCCTACCTCACCGGGTCCGGCTTGGTCGAATACACCACTCATGGCACGGTGTGCGGGGTTCCCCTGCCGCCTCATCTGGCTGACGGTTCCATTCTTCCGGAACCTATTTTCACTCCGACGACGAAGGGGGCGGTCGGAGCACATGATGTCCCGATGACTTTCGAGGAGGTCATCGGTGAGATGGGAAGTGAGCTAGCGGAACGACTCCGCGAAGTGACAATTGCCATTCTGCGCCGAGGTCATGACGTGGCTCGCGAGCGCGGCATTTTGGTGGCTGACACCAAAGTCGAGTTTGGGGTGACCGAAACCGGCGAGCTCATGCTGGCTGATGAAGTCCTCACCCCGGATTCGTCACGCTTTTGGCCAGCAGACCAATGGAAGCCAGGCGCGGCTCAACCGTCATTTGACAAGCAGTATGTCCGGGACTGGCTGGCGTCACCGGCGTCCGGCTGGGACCGCTCCACACACACACCACCCCCGCCGCTACCAGACGATGTGGTCGCCGCGACCCGAGCCCGTTACGTCGAGGCATACGAACGCTTGACCGGCACCACATTTTGATTTTGCTAAACCAAAGTTTTGGCAGCGCCTCGGCAGGGCTTTGTTTCATGCAGTTTAAACCTCTCGCTCAGATTGATTCTCATCTCATGCGAATAGAGATCTGATGGCTAAACTTCCCGAACTTAAGATCACTCCGTAGCGGTCAGCCAGCCCACGGGACGGCTGGGGTTAGCGGGTGGACGAAGGTCCCTGAAGGGGCAAGACGTTCTAAACAGCCGAGATAGGTGGCCCCGAGCAGGCGACGCTAAAGGTCCATCGTGGATGGGAATTGCGACCTAAGGGCGCACTGCCCGCACATACTCCACCGTTTCCGCGACCTTCGTCCAAGGCGCCCATCATCGCGATCCCAACCTTACTGAATTCGGCGGTAGTCTCCGGTTCGCCGATGAGCTGGGCGGACTCATTGGTCTCGACCAGTGGGTGATCCGCATGGGGGTCAGCCTGACAGCTAGGGCCACGTCGCGCCTCATCACCAGTCGATAGTCTGGGGTAGCCGCTCGCGGCCCCTTTTCCATCTCGACCTTCGGGTCGCCCGTCGTTTGGAGCGCGCATGGCCCGCGTCGTCGTCGACGTCATGCTGAAAGTTGAAATCCTCGACCCTCAGGGGCAAGCCATTGCTTTGGCTTTGCCGCGACTGGGATTCACCGAGTTCAGCGAAGTCCGTCAAGGCAAGCGGTTTGAGGTTACTGTGCCTGGCGTGGCAGATAGCACCACCGCCGACCGGGCTCGGGAACTCGCCGAAACTTTGCTGAGCAATCCGGTGATTGAAGATGTCGTCGGGGTGACCGTCATCGATGACGCCGCCGCTGAGGGCCCCTGATGCGAGTAGGAGTGGTGACGTTCCCGGGTTCACTGGATGACCGGGACGCGGCACGGGCGGTCCGTCTTGCCGGCGGTGACCCAGTAGCCCTTTGGCATGCGGACGCCGACCTGCACGATGTGGACGCGGTGATCATCCCCGGTGGTTTCTCTTACGGGGATTACCTGCGCTGTGGGGCAATCGCTCGGTTCGCTCCCGTGATGGAGCCACTGGTGGACGCAGCCCGTGGCGGAATACCGGTACTGGGGATTTGCAACGGGTTCCAGGTGCTGTGCGAAACGCACCTTCTTCCCGGTGCCTTGATCCGCAATGATCACCGCACTTTTATTTGCCGCGACCAACCGTTACGCGTCGAACGCACCACCACCACCTGGACGTCCGCCTACAACACCGAGCAGACCATCGTGGTGCCGTTGAAAAACGGTGAAGGAGGATTCGTCGCGGACCAACGCACGTTAGACGAATTGGAAGGCGAGGGGCGCGTTGTGGTCCGGTATCTCGGTGACAACCCTAACGGGTCGTACCGCGATATCGCCGGGATCAGCAACGCTGCCGGCAATGTGGTGGGACTCATGCCACACCCTGAGCACGCCGTCGAGCATGGGTACGGCCCTGATCCACGAACCGGCACTGATGGGCTGGACGGTCTCGGTTTCTTCACCTCCATTCTCACTGGGACTTCGGCAGGAGTGAACGCATGAGCGTCGATAGCGTGGCAGCCGCTGATGCAACGCCGGATGCCGACCAGCCATGGTCTGAGCTAGGGCTCAAGCCCGATGAATACCAGCGGATTCGGGAGATTCTGGGCCGACGACCCACCTCTAGTGAGCTCGCCATGTATTCGGTGATGTGGAGTGAGCACTGCTCCTATAAGTCCAGTAAGGTGCATCTGCGTCAGTTCGGGGAAAAAACCACCGACGCCATGCGGGAGCGCCTCATGGTGGGTATCGGGGAGAACGCTGGTGTCGTCGATATCGGCGATGGCTGGGCGGTCACTTTCAAGGTAGAAAGCCATAATCATCCGTCGTACGTCGAGCCCTATCAAGGGGCAGCGACCGGCGTGGGGGGAATTGTCCGAGACATCATGAGCATGGGCGCCCGCCCGATCGCGGTGATGGACCCGCTGCGATTCGGTGCGATTGACCACCCCGACACCGCGCGGGTTGTTCCCGGGATCGTAGCTGGCGTCGGCGGTTACGGTAACTGCCTGGGCTTGCCAAATATTGGCGGCGAAGTGGTGTTCGACTCCTGCTATCAAGGCAACCCGTTAGTGAACGCGCTCTGCGTCGGGTCGATGCGGCACGCCGACATCCACCTGGCCAACGCGAGCGGGGCTGGCAACCTGGTCATCTTGTTCGGGGCGCGGACGGGTGGCGACGGAATTGGCGGCGTTTCGGTATTGGCTTCGGAAACGTTCGAATCGACTGGACCCAGTAAAAGACCTGCTGTCCAAGTGGGTGATCCGTTCGCCGAGAAGGTGCTGATTGAGTGTTGTCTAGAGCTGTTTGCCGCGGGCGTTGTCGAGGGTATTCAGGATCTCGGCGGTGCCGGTTTGAGCTGCGCTACTAGTGAGCTCGCCAGCAATGGGGACGGCGGAATGCACGTGTGGCTGGATCGAGTTCCATTGCGAGACAGCACATTAGCTCCCGAAGAGATCCTGATGAGTGAATCCCAGGAACGCATGATGGCGGTGGTGGCGCCTACAAATCGGGACGCCTTCCTCGCGATCACGGGCCGGTGGGATGTCGAAGCAACCGTGATCGGGGAAGTCACCGATACGGGTCGCTTGGTCGTGGAATGGCACGGCGAAACCGTCGTTAACGTGCCACCGCGCACCGTCGCGCACGATGGGCCGGTGTATGCACGCCCTTATGCTCGGCCATCTTGGTTGGACGCCCGCCAAGCAGACGTACCCAGCTCGGATCGGTTTACTCGACCCACCACCCCAGAAGCAATACGAGACACCCTCGTTCAACTTGTTGGCTCACCCAATCTGTGCAGCCGGGCGTGGGTGACCGACCAGTATGACCGCTACGTCATGGGCAATACAGCCCTCGCCATGCCGGATGACGCAGGTGTGGTCCGGGTGGATGAAATCACTGGCCGGGGGGTTGCGATCGCGACAGATTGCAACAGTCGATTCGCTGCGTTGGACCCATACGCCGGCGCCCAACTGGCCTTGGCAGAGGCATACCGCAACGTCGCAACCACGGGTGCGTCACCTTTAGCGGTCACCGATTGCCTGAATTTTGGCTCCCCCGAAGATCCCGCCGTGATGTGGCAGTTCGCCGAATCGGTACGAGGACTAGCAGATGGGTGCCAGACTCTCGGCATCCCAGTGACGGGCGGCAATGTCAGTTTGTACAACCAAACCGGGGAGGTCGCGATCCACCCGACCCCAGTGGTGGGCGTCCTCGGTGTCCTTGACGATGTAGCTCGGCGCGTGCCTTCTGGTTGGCGTGAAGCCGGCCAGGCTGTCTATCTTCTTGGCAGCACCCAGGAAGAGTTCGGCGGGTCCACCTGGGCGGACGTCGCGCACCAGCACCTCGGTGGCCTTCCTCCGGCAGTAGATCTCGCGGCGGAAAGCTTACTGGCGCAAATCCTCATCGCAGCGAGCCGAGATGGTTTAGTGGACGCCGCGCACGACCTCTCTGACGGCGGCCTCGCCATTGCCCTAGTCGAGTCGTGCCTACGCTTCGGGGTCGGGGCGCGCATCTGGCTGGATGAGCTTTGCGAGCGCGATGGCGTCGATGTTTTCACTGCTTTATTTGCGGAGTCAACCGCCCGCGTGGTGGTGGCCGTGCCTCGCAGCGAGGAGGTTCGGTGGACTGACCTGTGCACCGCGCGCGGTCAATCCCATGTGCGAATCGGCGTCGTAGACGAGCCAGGGCCTAGTGCGGCACTCGATCTTCAAGGGATTTTTTCGATCTCCCTGAATGAGCTAAAAACTACCCACGAGGCAACCTTGCCCGCAGTGTTCGGGCGCTGATTCAGTACCACAAGCAATAAAGAGGGTTCATATCGGCGACTCCGATATGAACCCTCTTTATTGAGAACGATTAGACTCCGCGGGCTAGCGCCAGGCGCGCGGTGACATCATCCCAATTGATGAGGTCCCACAACTTAGCGACGTAGTCCGGTTTGACGTTCTTGTACTGCAAGTAGTAGGCGTGTTCCCAAGAGTCGAACACCAGCAAAGGCACTGAACCAATGCCCACATTGCCATGGTGGTCGTATACCTGAGTCACAATAAGACGCTGCCCCAGCGGCTCCCACGCCAACACACCCCACCCAGACCCTTGCGTCGTGGCGGTCGCCGCGGTGAGCTGTTTCTTGAACGCATCGAATGACCCAAAGTCGCGCTCAATGAGGGTCGCGAGTTCACCGTCAGGCCGGTCCCCGCCATCCGGCGAGAGGTTCGCCCAGAAAATGGTGTGCAAAACGTGGCCTGACACATGGAACGCGAGTGTTTTCTCTAGACCAACTAGACCACCGAGTTGATCTTTGTCACGCGCTTCGGCAAGTTGCTCAATCGTGTCGTTGGCCCCTTTGACATATCCCGCGTGGTGTTTAGCGTGATGCAGCTCCAAGATCTGACCAGTCATCGCTGGCTCCAACGCCGCGTAGTCGTAAGGCAAATCAGGCAAGGTGTAGGTCATCTTGTCTCCCGTAGTGACGTTGTACTGCCAAGGCTTTACGTGGTGCACCCAGTGAAGCGAAACCTCACGAGTGCTGAAGATCGTGGCTTTGCGCTCATGAAGCAGCCCTCATAGGTCCGCAAGACTGAGCCTATGGCATTCCTCAGGTCGCCACATGTTTCACTGGCGTTGACTCAGCTTCCTCATTGCTGGTGAGCCACTAAAACAGAAAGTTAAGCCGATGGAAAAGGCGTCCGACCAGGAAAATCCAACCCGCTCAGAACAGTCGCGCTCCACCCGACGTCGCATTGCCCCGATCACCGGGTGGAATGCTGTCCGCGCCTGGCAACGTGGACTCACTGATCGCCCTACTGTCGCAACTGCTGTGCGATTCACCCTGGAAGAACTGACTACTCGCGCACCTGGCAACAGTGTGGAAGTCCGAGTGCCACCATTTGGCGTCGTTCAATGCATGGACGGGCCTCGGCATACCCGAGGCACGCCACCCAACACCATTGAGACCACCACCGAAACGTGGCTGGCGGTCGCAACAGGTGCAATGAGCTGGGCGGAAGCCACCACATCGGGTGCGCTACGTGCGAGTGGTACACGTGCTGACCTCAGCGATTATCTACCACTCATTGATGCCATTGCGCCAGAACACGATCAGGACGAGCCGGAGAGGTAGCGGCAAGATACCGTCGGCGATATGTCTGAGGATTCTCCCGAACAGCCCCACACTCAACAAATTAGGCGCGCTCCCCGTTATGGCGCTTTCCTTGCCACCGGCGGTTTTTTGGGCTTGCTGGTGGGGGTTGTTGTGGGCGTCATTCGCGGGTCCGCGACCGACGTTGGGATTGGCGCGGTCACCGGTTATGTCGCGCTCTTGTTGAGTCTCCTCGGCGGGGTGATCGGCGGTGTCGTTGCACTGCTCCTGGAACGTCAGCGGTGATCCCCATAGTCGGTGCTCAAGAACCGGGACGCCGCTGACCCCATCCCCGTGTGGGACACTCAGGATGTGGCACGAGGCGACGGTCAGCTTTCCCATGATCTCCTTCCCGGCGAGAAAGGCCCCCAAGACGCCTGTGGGGTGATCGGGATCTGGGCCCCTGGCGACGATGTCGCCAAGCTTACTTTCTACGGGCTTTACGCTCTTCAGCATCGCGGTCAGGAGTCAGCGGGAATTGCCAGCAGCGACGGTCAACGGCTGTTGATTTATCGCGACATGGGTTTGGTATCCCAAGTGTTTGATGAAACTGCCTTGAGTTCATTGACGGGGCACCTAGCAATTGGGCACACCCGGTATTCCACCACCGGCGGCAGCACGTGGGAGAACGCGCAACCCACTCTCGGCAGCACTGCCACCGGCACAATCGCCGTGGCGCACAACGGAAATCTGACTAACACTCTGGAGCTTCGCGACCTAGCTCGGGAACGGTTCGGCACTCGACTCACTGGCGACGCGAGCAGTGAGAGTACAAGCGACACAGCGCTCATCACCAAACTTTTTACCGGCGACCCAGACCACAGCCTCGAAGCAACCGTGCTCAGTGTCCTACCTGAACTAGACGGGGCGTTCAGTCTGGTGTTTATGGACGAGAACACGTTGTACGCGGCTCGGGACAAGCACGGGATCCGCCCACTCGTCTTAGGACGGTTAGAACGCGGGTGGGTTGTCGCCAGCGAAACACCAGCGTTAGCCACGATCGGCGCAAGCATGGTGCGCGAGATCGAACCCGGCGAGATGATCAGCATCGATGCCGACGGGTTGCGGTCCCATCGCTTTGCTAGCGCCGATCCGAAAGGGTGCGTCTTCGAGTACGTCTACCTCGCCCGACCAGACACCACGATTTCCGGGCGGGTAGTACACGAAGCTCGGGTCGAGATGGGCCGCCGGTTAGCCGCCGAACACCCAGCGGAAGCTGACTTAGTCATCGGTGTCCCCGAATCTGGCACCCCCGCGGCAATCGGGTACGCCGAGGCAAGCGGCATCCCGTACGGCCAAGGTTTTGTGAAAAACTCTTACGTCGGGCGCACCTTCATCCAGCCCAGTCAAACCATCCGCCAACTCGGCATACGTCTTAAGCTCAACCCGCTGACTGAAGTCATCCGTGGAAAGCGTTTGGTTGTTGTTGATGACTCAATCGTGCGCGGAAATACTCAACGCGCCCAAGTGCGGATGCTTCGGGAATCCGGCGCGGCAGAGGTCCACGTCCGGATTTCTTCCCCGCCGGTGACCTGGCCATGCTTTTACGGGATTGACTTCGCCAGCCGCGCCGAACTGATCGCCACCGGCCTAGGCTTAGAGGAAATTCGTGCCTCCATTGGCGCGGACAGCCTAGGCTTCATCAGCGAGGAAGGCATGATCGCCGCAACGAATCAGCCCGCGCATCGACTGTGCCGAGCTTGTTTCACCGGCAACTATCCTGTGCCGTTACCGCAAGCTGATCAACTCGGTAAAGGCGTCTTGGAGGCACTGCCAGGTTTGGATTTCACGTCTATGCCCGCCGCCTCTCCCACCGTGTCTCACAGTCATGACGCAGACGGAGTATCCATCGGGTTGGCTGGTGGCGCTTCGGATTCTTTGCACCGGCCCTGAGGCGGTGAGTACCCGCTATTTATCACCTCCGCTTAAGGTGAAAGGAAGGCGAGCCCGTGAATGAGCAGGTGACATACGCGTCATCCGGCGTCGACGTTGAAGCTGGAGATCGCGCCGTTGAACTGATGAAACAATGGACCTCAGCAGCAACTCGACCAGAAATGGTGGGTGGTCTTGGCGGTTTTGCCGGGCTTTTTGATGCCAGCGCGTTGGCCGGCTACCGCAAACCACTGCTCGCTACCAGTACCGACGGAGTCGGTACCAAAGTACGCATCGCCCAAAAGCTTGATGTCCACCACACCATTGGCTTTGACCTTGTTGGCATGGTGGTCGATGACATCGTCGTAGTGGGCGCTGAACCTCTCTTTATGACCGACTACATCGCCTGCGGGCGTGTCGTACCCGAGCGCATTGCCGACGTTGTCCGTGGTATCGCGCAAGCCTGCGTTGTGGCGGGGTGTGCACTCGCGGGTGGGGAAACCGCTGAGCACCCGGGCCTACTAGAGCCAGACGAGTATGACGTTGCCGGCGCCGTCACCGGTGCCGTCGAAGCGGACGCATTACTCGGGCCTCATCGAGTGCGACCTGGGGATGTCATCATTGCGATGGCGTCATCTGGTTTGCACTCGAATGGGTACTCTCTTGTCCGTCAGGTCATCGATGTTGCCGGTTGGGGGCTAGAGCGGGTCATTCCCGAGTTAGGTCGCACACTTGGCGAGGAGCTCTTGGAACCGACCAGGATCTACGCCAAAGATGTCTTAGCGGTTGCTGCGGCTGGGCGAGTTCACGCTTTCTCCCACATCACCGGGGGCGGTCTAGCCGCGAATGTCAGCCGCGTAATCCCGCCAGGGTGCCAAGCAGTGATTGAGCGGAGCTGTTGGTCTCCGCCAGCGATCTTCACTCTTCTTCGTGATCTTGGGAATGTGCCTCAAGACGACTGGGAACGCACCCTCAACCTTGGAGTTGGGATGGTAGCTATTGTTCCGGCCGATGAGGCAGCCGCCACCATTCATCAACTCAGTGAAAGAGGCGTGAACGCGTGGACTGCCGGTGAAGTGATCGCCAAGGGCGACACTCCAGCACATCATGCGAAAGGCGTGGCTGGCGGTTTCACACACCTCGTCGGCGAGTATGCCTCTTAGGCGGGCAAGCCAGAAAGGCTTAGTCACCACATAACATGTGGACGCCAGTACTGATTCGTCTCGCTGGCAACAGCGAACATTGCCAGCGAGACGGTTGAATCAGCTTTGGTGAGAACTCCATTGACCGTAGTCGTCGTCCTCGTCATCTGCAGAAGCAACAGGCGTTTGCTCCCTTGCTTCACGTTCACGGGAGCCCAGCTCCCGTTGCAGCGCAGTGAGGTCCGTGGGGGGGCTGAAGTATTTCAGTTCCCGGGCGACCTTGGTCTGCTTGGCCTTAGCTCGGCCGCGACCCATGGCGTCGACCCCCTCATTGGTCTAACCGGGACGGCCTTCAGCGGCCCCGGGGGTGGGTTATTCGTCGTTCCTCCACGGTACATCGTCGAAGGACACCTGAGCGAGCCCACCCCAATGCTTACGGCTCGTTGCGATGACTATTCGGGGTTACCTGCGCGATTTCACCCGAATGGCCCTGATGACTAGTCCAGATGATGACAGAGAATGATCCGTCCGGATTGTTCCCTTGATGCCACAAGCCAGGCATTCTGGAATTAATCTTCGCGTCACCAACGCGACACATTTCAAAGGAGCACCAATGAACACCAGGACCTCTGACGCCCAGGCATTGCTCACTCCAGCTGAGGTCGCTGCATTGTTTCGGGTTGACCCTAAAACAGTGACTCGATGGGCAAAGGCCGGCAAGTTAACGTCAATTCGTACCCTCGGTGGGCATCGCCGCTACCCAGAACATGAAGTGCGCAAGCTTCTCGCCGGGATCCCTCAACAACGAGACTGACAACTCATCACGGCAAGCCTGGTTCAGCCGCCGAAGATCTGGGCCCATGAACCTGCGGAGTACCCCGAGAGCACACGTCCCGGGTCATATCCGATTCCGATGTAGCGGTAGGAACACGTGAGGATGTTGCGGCGATGTCCGTCGCTGTTCATCCACGCATCAACAGCAGCTTGACCATCTGCGCCCACCCCTACAAGAATGTTCTCCCCTACTAAAGGTCCGGTGTAACCAAAACGGCGGGCTCGCTCGGCTGGGCTTTCCCCACTTGGGGAGTCGTGAGCGAAGTATTTCTTCTGCACCATCTCGGTGGCCTTGTCCCGAGCTGCCTCTTGAAGGGACTGATTCACCACCAACGGAGCGCAGCCAGCGGCCCGGCGCTGCCGGTTCGTTTCATCAATGCCTTCTTGCTCGACCACAGACACATTTCCCTGAGGGATGGTGTTTAGCGATGCAGGATCGGAGCCTTGGCGGCTCGTCGAAGCGGAAACAGATGCCTGAGGGGACTCAGTTTTTGAAGCAAGCTTCTTTTCCGGAAGGGCAGGAGCTCGATCCCGTGAGACACGCTCCACCGCTCGGTCACGGGAAGCATCCGTGGTCTTAGAGGGGTAAGGCGACGCCGGTGAAGGTTCCACCGTGGGTTCACTGCTGAAAGAGGCCACCGGGGGTACGGTCGAATAAAGCTGACGCGAGGTTTCTGCGAGGACGGGACTCGTGCAACCCAAAGCCATGAACGCGACAGCACACGCCAGGAGATGAACGAAAGAGCGACGGGGCTTGCTGCGGTGCCTCATAGAAACGTGACCTTAACCCTATGAGCACCCGTGGCGTCAACCCGTCACCGTCAAATTTCCGGTCGCCGGAACGGGTGCGCTTTGGATGAACAGAGCCCGGTAGGTTCGTAGGGTGCGCCTAGCCACATGGAATGTGAACTCAATTCGAGCTCGTGCTGATCGTGTTGCGGATTGGTTGGTTCGCCGAGAGATCGATGTGGTTGCCCTTCAAGAAACCAAATGCACAGACGCGCAATTTCCTGCCGCTCAGTTTGAAGCACTCGGGTATGAGGTAGCGCATCACGGAACGTCCCAGTGGAACGGGGTAGCCATCCTTTCCCGAGTGGGGATGATTGACGTGCAAATCGGGTTCCCGGGTCAACCACAGTGGGGTGATCCACCAGTCACCGAAGCTCGCGCTCTCGGAGCTACATGCGCTGGGATCCGAGTGTGGAGTTTGTATATCCCCAACGGTCGCCAGCTGGGGGATCCGCATGTGGAATACAAACTTTCCTGGCTCACGCATCTGGCTCAGGCTGGTCGGCACTGGCTCGCCCAGGAGCCGAATGCGCTCATCGCTTTTGTCGGGGACTGGAACGTGGCCCCTTATGACGACGATGTTTGGGATATAGCGGCATTTGACGGGGCCACCCACGTGTCACCTGGCGAGCGAGCGGCCTTCACCGCCGTGACCGAAGCCGGCTTTGCGGACGTGGTTCGTCCGCACGCCCCTGGCCCTGGTGTCTACACCTACTGGGATTACCAGCAACTGCGGTTTGCGAAGAAACAGGGCATGCGCATTGACTTCATCTTGGGTTCCCTGGCTTTCCAGCAGCGGGTCAGCGGCGCGCTGATTGATCGGGATGAACGTAAAGGGAAGGGGCCCAGCGATCACGCACCCGTCATGGTGGAGCTTGACCCGGTTGAGGGCTCGGATCACTAAGCCAGAAAGGACCGTGCCGTAATGGCGAGCCAGCCACCCCTTAGCCGTCGCCTGGGCAAGATGGCCGGCCGGCGCACTGGTGAACACGACTCACATCGTGCAGTAAGCATCGTGACGGGGGGCGCTTCGGGAATTGGCCGTGCTATCGCGGAGGCGCTCGCCCGACGCGGTCACGTGGTGATCATTGCGGATTGCGACGAGAAAGCAGCCCACCGCGTTGCGGCTGATCTTTCCAGTGGGAGGGCTCCGTCACCTCAGCTTGCTCACCAAGCCAAACGCGGAGTGGCGTTCGCTGCTGTAGTGGACGTGACTAAGCGAGCCGACTTAGTGGCGCTCGTCGAAAGAGTCGTCCGCGATCATGGACAGATTGATTATTTTTTCAACAACGCGGGTATCGCGGTGGGTGGAACCGCCGACGAAATCACCGCAACCCAGTGGGACCACACCGTGGATGTCAACCTCCGTGGTGTCATGCACGGCATCCAGGCAGTTTTGCCGCAGATGATTCGGCAACAGGGCGGGCACATCGTCACCACCGCGTCCGCCGCTGGCTTGATCACGGCTCCATTGATGCTGCCGTACACGACCACCAAGCATGCGGTTGTGGCTTTAAGTAAGACACTACGGTTAGAAGTCGCCGACCTCGGAGTCAAGGTGACAGTGATCTGCCCGAGCTTCATCGACACCCCCATGGTGCGGCGAGCACGGCGCTCACTTCTTGCCTCCGGCGTGAGCCGAGCAACCGTTCACCACATACTCGGTGACACCCAATCCCCGGACAGTCTCGCCACCGCCGTCTTGCGCGGGATTGATCACAACCGTGGCATGGTGGTTTTTCCGCGTCGCATGTGGGGAGTGGTCATACTCGGGCGCCTCGCCCCACAAGTGTTAGAACGGCGATTTCGACGCATCATCCGGCAGTACCGCGCAGAACGAAACGGCCACACAAGTAGCCCGCGCCTCGCGGCAGGACCACCCGACTGACTCACCTGTCGCGTGAGCTGGCTGCCGACACCACTAAACCATCGGCCAGATGGTCCGCCGAGTTTTCTGCTGGGCGATCCACGCCCACCGAATCACCTTCGCGAATGTCACCGGACAGCAATGCTTTCGCCAACCGGTCCCCTATTTCTTTGGCTACCAACCGGCGCAAGGGGCGCGCGCCGTAAGCCGGGTCGTACCCCGTCAGTGCCAACCACTCTCGGGCGGCGGCGGTCACCTCCAACGTCAAGCGACGCTCGGCCAACCGAACCGCTAACCGGTCCACCTGCAAGTCGACCACGCGGGTAAGTTCGTCAAGGGTGAGCGCGTCAAAAATCACCACGTCATCGAGACGGTTGATGAACTCCGGTTTGAAGGCGGCCCGAACCGCCGCCAAGACCGCCTCACGACGAGCCGAGGCCTCCAAGTGGGGGTCGGTGAGAAACGCAGAGCCTAGGTTTGAAGTCAAGATAAGGATGGTGTTTCGGAAGTCCACGGTCCGCCCTTGCCCGTCGGTGAGCCGACCATCGTCGAGGACTTGAAGAAGGATGTCGTAAACATCCGGGTGAGCTTTCTCTACCTCATCGAGTAACACCACCGAGTACGGACGACGCCGGACCGCCTCCGTGAGCTGGCCACCCTCGTCGTAGCCGACGTAACCGGGTGGGGCACCAAGCAGCCGGGACACAGTGTGCTTCTCGCCATACTCACTCATGTCAATGCGGACCATGGAGCGCTCATCGTCGAAAAGAAAGTCCGCGAGCGCTCTAGCGAGTTCGGTTTTCCCCACACCTGTGGGCCCGAGGAACAGGAAGGAACCGGTGGGGCGATCAGGGTCGGCGATCCCAGCACGAGACCGACGGACCGCATCACTGACCGCTTCGACCGCGGCGCGTTGACCGATTAGGCGCTCCCCGAGGACTTCTTCCATCCGCAACAACTTGCCGGTCTCCCCTTCAAGGAGGCGACCGGCTGGGATGCCCGTCCACGCGCTGACCACGTCGGCAACGTCATCGGGGCCGACTTCGTCTTTCACCATGGGATCGCCATAAGGGGCGTCCTCTTCGGCGGCTTGAGCGGCGGTTAAGTCTCGTTCCAGCTGCGGAAGTTGCCCGTACAAGATTGCAGACGCCCCTGCCAGGTCACCTTCCCGTTGCAACCGGTCGGCTTGGCCTCGCAGGTCGTCGAGTTGTTGTTTGAGGTCACCTACCCGGTTGAGGCTCGCTTTTTCTTGCTCCCATCGGGCCGTGAGCGCAGCTAATTGCTCACTGCGGTCGGCAAGGTCACGCCGAAGAGTGTCGAGTCGAGCTCGGGACGCGGCATCTTCTTCGCGGGCCAGCGCGAGCTCTTCCATGGTGAGTCGATCCACTGCTCGCCGAAGCTCATCGATCTCCACCGGCGAGGAGTCGATTTCCATCCGGAGGCGTGAGGCGGCCTCGTCCACAAGGTCGATAGCCTTGTCGGGAAGTTGCCGTCCGGTGATGTATCGGTCAGACAACGTGGCTGCGGCCACGAGCGCCGCGTCGGCGATCGACACCTTGTGGTGGGCCTCATAGCGTTCCTTGAGACCACGCAAAATCGCCACGGTGTCGGTCACGCTTGGCTCTCCCACGAAGACTTGCTGGAACCGACGTTCCAAAGCGGGGTCTTTTTCGATTCGCTCCCGGTACTCATCCAGGGTGGTGGCGCCCACCATCCGCAATTCACCGCGCGCCAACATGGGCTTGAGCATGTTCCCGGCGTCCATCGCCCCGTCGCCAGTCGCACCGGCTCCTACCACCGTGTGCAGTTCGTCAATGAAGGTGACGACCTGACCGTCGGACCCTTTGATTTCTTCCAAAACGGCTTTGAGTCGCTCTTCGAACTCGCCGCGATACTTTGCGCCAGCAACCATCGCGCCGAGGTCAAGGGAGATGAGTCGCTTGTCTCGCAATGATTCTGGGACGTCACCGTCGATGATGCGTTGCGCAAGGCCCTCCACAACAGCGGTCTTGCCGACCCCTGGCTCACCGATCAGCACCGGGTTGTTCTTGGTGCGCCGGGAGAGGACTTGGATAACCCGGCGGATCTCTGCGTCCCGCCCGATGACGGGATCAAGACGGCCATCCCGAGCAGCGGCGGTGAGGTCCACTCCGTACTTCGTGAGCGCGTCATACGTGCCTTCAGGGTCTGGGCTGGTCACTTTCGCATTGCCCCGAATGCGGGGTAGCGCGTCGAGGACGGCGGCGCGGGTGATGCCAACGCTTGCCAGCGCTCGGCCGATGGGGCCAGCATCGTCAGCGAGACCGGCAAGAAGGTGCTCGGTTGAGACGTACTGATCACCAAGAGCATCGGCTTCCTTTTTCCCGGCCTGCAAAACAGCCAGCATGGCGCGGCTTAGCTGGGGGGCTCCCACGGTGGCACCACTGACGGATGGCAAACCGGACAACACCTGCTCAATCACCGACCCGACGCGAGCAGGCTCGACGCCGATCGCCCGCACTAATGGCCCGGTAGTGCCATCGGGTTGCCCGATGAGTGCGGCAGCGAGATGCGCCGGCTCCACATGCGAGTGCCCCGCTGCAGCGGCTCGCCCCACTGCGGTTGATAGGGCTTCTTGACTGCGGGTCGTGAGTGCAAGGTCCATGGGGCTGTCCTTCCCGGGCGCAGAACTTAAGTTGAGTCTACCCCGCTCAACTTTAGAGAGTCATCTTTAGTTCCCTGCATCACGACGCTCTTGCAAGATTCAGCGCTTGAGTCATTGCTGACATTAGTTAACGGCCCGTCCACGGACCTCCCCACCGCGGCGGGCCGTTCGCTATCCGAGAGCGAGCATGAAGGACGACAATTAATCGGGAAGGTGATGGGCGAGGAGCTCAGCTAAGTGTTCACTTGGAGTCTCAGTGAGGTCGGCGAGCTGGGTACGGCACGAAAACCCATCTGCGAGTACGACATCACTTGGAGCTGCCTGCCGCACCGCCGGAAGGAGCTGATGCTCGGCCACCGCGACCGACACGTCGTGGTGACCACGCTCAACACCGAAGTTACCCGCCAAGCCACAACACCCACCCAGTCGGCGGATATCCGCGCCCGTTCGGGTGAGAAGTGCGGCATCCGCAGACCAACCCATCACCGCGTGATGGTGGCAGTGCGGTTGCGCCACCCCGCGCAGGCCGGACAAGTCTGGCGGTGACCAATCCGGGGTAGCCGTGAGTAGCTCAGCCAATGTTTGGGTGGCTGCGGCCACCACGTCCGCTGCTGGTCGGTCAGCCTCGGCAACTAATTCCCCTGCGTCCGAACGCAACACGGCCGTACACGACGGCTCCAACCCCACAACTGTGACACCGCGTGCCACCCAAGGCGTCAACGCTCGAACCGTCGCGGTGACCTGACGGCGAGCGCCATCCAACTGGCCGGTGGATATCCACGTCAATCCGCAACAAACGGGCTGCGGCAAAACATTGACCTGATACCCCGCGTTTTCCAGCACCCTCACTGCTGCCCACGCCACGTGCGGCGCAAAGGAATCAGTGAACGTGTCAACGAAAAGCACCACCTCACCGTGCCTGCCGGCATTAGACCCCCGCGAACGCCACTGCCGACGGAACGATTGCCGGGCAAACCTCGGCAGCCCACGACGAGCATCCACCCCAGCGCTCCACGTCACCAAAGGATGCAACCGCCGCACACCCAACATTGCGTTGACGACCGGCGCCAAGCGCAGACGATCCACGAGGTGAGTCCACCGCGGCAACAAGCCAAGAGCGTAATGCGAACGCGGACGGACCCGGCGTCGGTAACGCTGATGCAACGCTTCGGCTTTGTAGGCCGCCATGTCTACTCCAGTCGGGCAGTCCGAGGAGCACCCCTTGCAGGAAAGGCAAAGATCGAGGGCCTCATGGACCGCCTCGGAGCGCCAACCATCCGGACCAAGATGACCTGCCACAGCGTCCTGTAATACGCGGGCCCGGCCTCGAGTTGAGTCCTTCTCATCTCGTGTCGCGAGGTACGAAGGACACATCACCCCACCAGACGCAGTCGTATCAGCACGACACTTCCCGACTCCGGTGCATCGATGCACCGCCATCGACAAGTCACCACGATCATGGCGGTAGGCCAACCCCAAACCCTGCCGGTACGGCGGGGTGCTCGCCGCTCGGACATCTGCGTCCATTCGGGCTGGCCGCACCAAAACACCGGGGTTAAGCAAGTCATCAGGATCGAAGATGCCTTTGACCTGCTCAAAAAGCCTGATCGCAGCCGGCGAGTACATTAGCGGCAGTAACTCACCCCGGGCCCGACCATCGCCGTGTTCACCGGACATCGAACCGCCATGGTCGGCGACCAATCGAGCGGCGTCGGTCAGGAATGCGCGCATCTGCTGGGTGCCGTCAGCACGATTCAATGGAAAGTCCAACCGAACATGCACACAGCCGTCCCCGAAATGCCCATACGGCAGACCAGTGAGACGGTGCTCGATGAGGAGAGCTTCAAAACCCCGCAAGTAGTCGGCGAGCCGTGCCGGCGGAACCGCGGCGTCTTCCCAGCCGGGATGGGCCGGGTCACCATTTGGGCTGCGGCCCGCCAAACCCGCGCCGTCCTCACGGATCCGCCACAACGCGGCGGCTTGGATTGGATCAGTCACCACACGCGCATCGAGAGCATCACTGTCGGCAACTAGCCGTTTGGCGGCGAGCTCAACTTCCCCCGCCTGGGAGCCAGTGAACTCGACGAACAACCAGCCATCCCCCCGAGGCAACTCGGGCACCGCGGACGGGCCGCGACGTGCGGTGATGACGTCCACAATGCGACGATCCAAACCTTCGCAAGCAACCGGAGCATGCGCGAGGATGGCTGGGACTGCCGCAGCGGCGTCCACCATCGAAGGGAAACCTAACGCGACCAAAACTCGAACCGGCGCTTCTCGCACCAACCGGACCCGTGCACCCAACGTCAGCGCCAACGTGCCTTCGCTACCCACGAGCATCCGTGCCACGTCACAGCCCCGCTCAGGCAATGCGTGCTCCAAGGAATACCCACTGACTTGCCGTCCGAACCTGCCGAACTCGGTGCGGACTATCGCCAGGTTTGCCCCAATCAACTCCCTGAGCGCGGCGACTGAAGAGGATTCCGTTTTCGGAGTAGGCATATCACCAAGAATGATGCGCTCACCAGCACCGGTGACAACATCCAAACCAAGCACATTGTCACTCGTTCGGCCATACCCCAACGCTCGGGAACCACATGCGTTGTTCCCAATCATGCCGCCGATCGTGCACCGATTGTGGGTAGACGGATCGGGACCGAATCGCCACCCCCGCGGCAACACTTGCTGCTGCAAAGCCGCAGGAATCACCCCGGGCTCTACTAAAGCAGTCCCAGCTGTGTCATCAATATCGATGATCCGATTCACATGCCGAGAAACATCGATGATCACTCCCGGGCCTACCGCGTTCCCGGCAACCGATGTCCCCGCGCCTCGCATGGTGATGGGAACACTGTGCTCAGCGCAGATCGCGCGGGTCGCGATCATCTCATCCACGGACTGAGGGACCACCACTGCTTGCGGTGCGACCCGATACAACGATGCGTCACTGGAGTACAACGACCGCTGAAGCGGCGCGTCAGAAACCGCTAACCCGGCTGACCTTAACGCGGCGATAACGTCCACTCATTGAGCCTACGACCTAGTTTTGGTTGAAACTTCACCACGGGCTCGCTGGGGTGCGTTTAGCGAAAAAGCCGACGGAAAATTACCTCTAACCGAATCTAAGGTGGTGGGCGGACCACAGAACCATCCTTGCGCTGTGTCACAAGCCAATTCCGTCAACAAACTGGCTTGCGTTTGGGACTCCACACCCTCCGCGGTCACCGAAAGCCCTAAACCATGCGCAAGATCAATCATGGTGGACACCATGTGCACTGCGGCTGGGTCCTTCCCGCCGCCGGCGGTGAGATCGCGGACGAACGTACCGTCCAGCTTTAAAGCGTGAATGGGTAACCGACGCAAGTAGGCAAAATTGGAATAGCCCGTTCCGAAATCGTCCACCACGATGCGCACCCCGTGCTCAGCAAGAGCAAAAAGCGAATCCATCGGGCCGGACGGGTCGACCGTCATTACAGCACTCTCAGTGATCTCTAGCTGGAGTTGCTCGGGAGAGAGTCCGCTTGCTTTCAATGACGCGAAAACATCAGGGACGAACGACGACTGCTGCACCTGCCGAACCGCGATATTGACACTAAGGCGAGCATCGAGCCCGTAGCTCGCCGCTTCCTCGCACGCTTCCCGCAGGATCCAGCGACCAAGAGACATAATCGCGCCCGTTTCTTCAGTCAGCTCAATGAAACGGTCTGGAGTCAACAAACCAAATTCGGGGTGCTGCCACCGAACGAGCACTTCCACGCCCTCTAACTGTTCGTCGGCTAGTCGGATCAGCGGTTGGTACCGCAGGCAGAACTCACCACGGTCCAATGCACCCGGTAATGTCGCGGCCAGCGTGTACCGAGCCACTTGGGTCGCACCTTGATTCGGATCGTGGAAGACCACTCTCCCCTTACCTTCAGCTTTTGCTTGTTGCAATGTGATGTCGGCAGCACGAATGACTTCGGTCGCAGTGGTCGCACCGGGAATTGCATGCACCACCCCCACGCTTGCTGAGATCGACAGTTGGTGGCCCTCAAGCCACACGGGTTGAGTGACGGCATCAAGAAGATGGTGGGCAAAATCACGCGCATCACTGGTGCTAATTGAGGAACCCATTAAGGCGACGAACTCATCGCCGCCCAAACGCGCAACCAACGCGGACTCATTAATCGCACCCGCTAACCGTTGCGCGATCGTCTCTAAAAGACGGTCCCCCACAAGATGCCCTAACGAGTCATTGATCACTTTGAAGCTATCGAGATCAAGAAAACACAAGGTGACCGCCCGGTGAGGCGGGTCAGCTAAGGCTTGGGTCAGCCGTTCTAAAAACACGGTACGGTTTGGCAACCCAGTTAGCGGATCATGCGTGGCTTCGTAGGCCAGCTTCTGCTGCAAAGAACGGCGATGAGTGATGTCTTTCACCATGACCATGAGATGCCAGGGGGTGTCGAAGTCACCTTGAATCCGCGAGACGCTGATTTCAGCCCAAAGCGTGGAGCCATCGTGACGAAGTAATCGATGCTCCGCTTGAAAAGATTGGCGCACCCCGCTGACGACCTCGTCGTAACACGAGCGATCGTCTTTGATGTCACCCGGATGAACCAAATCAAGCAAACGCACCCCCCGAAACTGCCGCAACGTTCGCCCGAGCATGGCCGCCAAAGCGGGGTTGACGTCCAGAACATAACCGTCCAAATCACCTACCCCAATCCCGATCAGGGACTCGGCGAAAACAGTTCTGAAGCGAGACTCGCTTGCGCGCTGTGCTACTTCAGCCTGCTGACGCGCGATCAGCGCAGCTCGCTGCATTCGATCCTGTTGAACTAACGCCGAATTCAACAATTCATCCGCGTAGCCGCTCGCGAGAGTGCCGTGAAAAGCGGCTAACCGCGAGCATCTCCCCGAATCACCCGATTTGATCGACCACCCCCACCGAGCGAAAAAGCGGACCGTGCCAGAAATTGCCTTAGCTGTATCAAACTGGTGATGCACCATCGCGCGACCAAGGCGATCACCTACCGCTGAGGCGCGCTGCTCGCCCTGAGGTGAACCGTCATCAAGACACGCCGATACCGCCGCAACCCACTCGCCGGCGAATACCTGTACCGCAGAAGAGTGACGTGGCCTGCGGCCCTGAGCCGAGAGCACGGCAACCCAGTCGTCTACCACCTCAGCGAACTGACCACCGAAGGGCATCGGTGACTCCTTCCACAGCGGATGACCCAACAGTGGGCCTCATGGCAGAAGGGCCACCCCAGCAAAACCGGGGAAACTATCCGGGGAAATTTCACCGGTGAGCTCTTCGGGATCGGGACGCCAAAAACGAACGACTCCTGGGTCAAGTAAATCCCAACCATTAAAGAAACTCACGATTTCCTCGTGCGTGCGCAAATACAAAGGCGACGGCGTGTTCTTGTACATCTGAGCAAGCTGAGCAATCTTCCCGGTTGAATTTTCTGCCGCGTGACTAATCGCCAGGCCACTCCCTGACACCACGAAATCCCGGTACCGGGCAACAATCCCGGACGCATCGTCCTCGTCAGAGACGAAGTGCAGCACGGCCACCATGAGAACTCCCACTGGCTGAGTGAAATCCAGCAGCTGAGTCACAGCTGGATCTGACAAAACAGCGTTCGGGTCGCGAAGATCAGCCTGAACCATGGCGGTATGAGGGTTGTCCTTCAAAATGAACCGGCTGTGCTCAGCGGCAACAGCGTCGTGATCGACGTACACCACCTTGGCGTCTGGGTGAATTTCGTGGGCCACCTCGTGCACATTCGCCACTGTCGGAATACCTGAACCAAGATCCAAGAATTGTTTGATCCCGGACGCTGCGAACTCGCGTACCGCACGCCTAAGGAAGGCCCGGTTAACTTGGGCTAGTTGCGGGATCTCCGGCCACATCTCAACAACCTGACGCGCCATTTGCCGGTCAGCTTCAAAGTTGTGAAAACCACCGAGGTAGTAGTCGTAGAGCCGAGCCGCGCTCGGCTTTTCCATGTCAATGCCCGCAGGGGCCCAGTTCGGTCTCTCCATGATCGGACCATACCGATGTTGTGGACGGACCGGAAGGGCTAAAACCGTCCGAAACGCCCACACAATCGACAACCGGTGTCTTGTCTATTACTTAATGGTGTCACTCATCGCGTAGCCCAATTCGGCGATACACCCAAGCGAGGGGAGCCGGTGCCCACCAATTCCATTGGTCCATCAGTCGCATGAGGGCGGGAACTAACAGCGCCCGCACCACAAACGCGTCCACCACAATCGCGAACGCCACACCCAGACCGAGCATTTTGATCGTGGTGACACCGCTGGTGACGAAAGCAGCGAAAACCACCGCTAATAAAACCGCAGCCGCCGTAATAACTCGCCCGGATCGCTGCAAGCCAATTGCGACCGCGTCTTGAGTCGCTATGCCGCGGCGATGTTCTTCAGCGATACGCGATACGAGGAACACTTCGTAATCCATTGAAAGGGCAAAAACAATCACCGCGATGAGTACTGCCATCGAAGTATCCACGTGTCCGGTGACAGTGAAATCCCCGACCAGCCACCGCCCATTGCCGTCCTGGAAAACCCAGACCAATACCCCCAAGGTGGAGATTAGGCTCGCCGCGTTCAAGAGCACCGCCTTGATCGGTAGCACGACAGACCCGGTGAATAGGAACAACACGATTAACGTTGCCAGCACAACCCAGACCAGAGCCCATTGACCGCGGTCATTGATCGCCGCCTGAGAATCAACAAAATCCGCGCCGACTCCGCCGATCAACCTGGCATCGGTTGGCGCCGGCACCGCACGCACCGCAGCGATGAGATCTTCGCCAGCAGATGTACGGGAACCAACATCAGCCACCGCCCTCAGCCGGACGTCAGCTCCGGCAACGAAACCTTCAGGGCGAGGGTTAGGCGTGACTACTGCACCGGCCACAAGCACTGCCGATGCAGTGGTGACGGAGGTGATCCCGGGGACTTGGGAAACTCGGGCAGCATACTCCTGAACCTGAGCTGAGCGGTCACCTTGACCAGGAAGCACCACGTCGATGGGACTGCCCTGCTGGCCGGTAAACCGGTCCGCGAGAACGGTGGCGGCCACTTTTGAGGGTGCCCCATCTGGCAAATCACGTTGATCGGACTGCGAGAATCGCGCACCCAAGACGGGAACCGCTAAGGCAGCCAATGCGATGACGGTGACTAGCGCCACCGCAACGGGTCGACGCATGACAGCATGAGCGATCCGAGACCACGCTCCCTCGTCACGGGGACGCAAGTCCCGACGGAGCACGCGTAACCGGTCGATGCGGTAGCCGGCAAGAGAGAGCGCAGCAGGGAGCGCGGTCAGCGCGGCACCCATAGCCAGCAAGGTGGCCGCAACACCGGCGTAACCGAAGGACCGCAGGAAGTACTGCGGAAAAAACAACATCGCGGCGAGGACGACGACTACGGTGACTCCGGAGAACAGCACCGTCCGACCAGCAGTCGCGACGGTGCGGACTACAGCATCTTGAGGCGCACGAGGCGCGGCGCCATTCACTCCATGAAGTTCCTCGCGAAAACGAGTGACGATGAGGAGGGCGTAATCAATCCCTAAACCAAGCCCTAAGGCAGTAATGAGATTGAGTGAGAAAATTGATACATCCGTAGTAAGTGACACCAACCACACCACGAAGAAACTGCCCACAATGGAGCCGGCAGCCACCAGAAATGGCAAACCGGCAGCGACCAGGGTGCCGAACACGATGAGCAAGAGGACGAACTGGACCGGGATCGCGATGAGCTCAGCGGTTTTGAGGTCACTGGTGATAGACGAACTGAAGTCAGCGTTGACAGCTGGTGCCCCGCCCATGAAGGCGCGCAAGTCTGGATTTGCCTCATCAAAAGCAGTGATCTGAGTCATGATGACTTCTGCGAGCGCTTCTATCTCGCCGGCCTTGAGGTTTGAATCGACGATCAGTTGCCCGGTCCGTTCGTCGTTGCCGCGCAATGCGTCTGGACGTCCGGACGTCCAATAGGACTGCACCCGGGACACACCGGAAACACTTTCAAGGCTCGCTACTAACTCTTGGGCTGAGGCGTCAGCGGCAGCGGAGTCAATCCCCATTGTCATTTCGACGGCGACCACCGCGACCGGGGTACGGACATCGAATTTTTCTGCCAAGGCGGTTGCCGCGCGGCCTGACTCGCTGCCTGGATCATCAAAACCGCCACCTGCCAGCCGCGGAAAAAGCCCCGCGCCAAGCACACCCATGACGGTGAGCGCCAAAGCAAAGAAACCCAAGATAAGTCGTGGCCGGTGGGCGACGAATGCTCCATAGCGCGTGAGCGAAGTCGAGGGAGATACGGGAATCAAGGATTCAGGAGGTGAGGATGTCTGGGTGTCGGGCAGCGAAGTCATGGCAAAACCCTCACGCATAATCTAAACGTTGTCAAGATTCTGAGCGACGTTAAGATTCTTAACATCGTTTACTTTCGTCGAGTAGGATTTCGCTATGTCATCCGCAGCACGCACCGCAAGCACTCAAATAGGGCGAAGTAAAGCCGTATATCACCATGGCGATCTCGCTGCCGCTCTTGTTGCCGAGGCTTACAAGCGCGTCCAAGTTGGCGGAGCAGAAACCGTTTCACTCCGTGGAGTAGCCCAAGCAGTAGGCGTCACCGCCAGTGCCGCCTACCATCACTTTGCGGATAAAAACGCACTGCTCTACCGCGTTTGCGTGCTTAGCAATGACGAGTTGGACCAGCGCGTCCTAACTGCGATGCGAAAAATTCGCGGCCACGACTGGAAGGCGGCAAGCCGCCGGCTACGAGCCATCGGGATGGCATACATCGATTTCGCGCATGACGAGCCACAGCTATTCCGGCATACTTTTGGCCCATACGCTTGCCCGCCAGAGAACAGCCAAAACCTTTCTGTCAGACCAAAGACCAGTAAAGCATTTGAAGCTTTATGCCAAGTTCTCGACGATCTGGACAACCTCAGCGCACTTCACCACCGAGCCGGGTTGGACTTATTGGCCTGGGCAGCCGTTCACGGCTTCGCCACCCTGATGATCGACCAGCTCATTACTGACGAGAGCGCCCGCACCGCATTGCTCGATTCCCTCCATGCCATCGCAGTCCGACCACCTGAGTAAAAGCTGTGGATCTCCTGGGGCCGCCCACCGATCTGGCAGGATGGTGGTCGTGGTTACCAGGAGAAACTGTCCTCGGTCGGTGGGTAAAAACTTTCTTTCATTGGCGGGCCTTAGTGAACACCTGGCTAGATAACCCTGGGCTGCAGAGCTGGGCCACTATTTTCGTGGCGATCTGCATTCAAGCTCTCCCTTTCCTCGTCCTTGGTGTGGGTCTTTCAGCTCTCATCAGCGCGTACGTGCCCGCCTCGTTTTTTCAACGGATCCTCCCGCGTAACTCCGCCGCAGCCGTGCCGGTCGCCGGTCTTTCCGGTGCGGTTCTGCCTGGGTGCGAGTGCGGTGCCGTTCCCATCGCGGCCAGTTTGGTCCGCAGCGGGGTCGCCCCTGCCGCGGCAATGACGTTTCTTCTCGCTGCGCCTGCAATCAACCCCATTGTGTTGATATCCACCGCAGTGGCCTTTCCCGGGCAACCAGGTATGGTAGTCGCCCGCTTCGCTGCATCCCTCCTCGTCGCCGTCACAATGGGGTGGTTATGGCTTCGCTTCGGGCGAGGTGAGTGGTTGCGCCTTCCCCGCCGTGACCACTCACCAGAGGACTCCCGGTTCTCCATTTTCATCGATGCGGCGCGCCATGACTTCCTGCACGCTGGTGGCTTCCTAGTAGTGGGAGGCATGATCGCGGCAACAGTGAACATTGTCGTTCCGGATCAAGTGTTCGATGCGGTCGCTGATCGACCCTGGCTTGCGGTGATCACACTCGCGTTTCTCGCCGTCATCGTCGCAATCTGCTCTGAGGCCGACGCTTTCGTCGCGGCGAGCTTCGCTGGGATGTCACCGGTCGCACAGCTCGCGTTTATGGTGGTGGGACCGGCCGTTGACGTTAAATTGATCAGCCTGCAAGCAGGAACGTTCTCCTGGCGGTTTGCCGCCAGATTCGCTCCGAGCACCTTTGTGATAGCAATTGCGGCAACCGTCCTCGTCTCATTTTTAGTGTGGTGACACCATGATGCGTTACGCGCAAGGTCTTGTACTCACGCTCTTTGGGATCGTCGCGACCCGGGTGGCGATCAGCGACCAGCACCTTAATTACGTAAAGCCGTCTATCCAGCCTTACTTGATCATTTCTGGCCTTTTGGTGACTGGGCTTGGTGCGGTCGTGATGTGGCGCTCCGTCATACCTCAACAAAAGAGCCATAAGTCTCACTCACGTGCCGAGCGCGGACCCGGAGGTAGCCCTGAAATGCCCGCGGCTGAGGTAAGCACTGGCCGGCACCGAGACGACGACGGCGGGCACAACCACCACTCCGGCCCGCACGCCGGTTGGCTTTTGCTTCTTCCAGTCCTCACGCTGTTCACCGTCGCTCCAACAGCGCTAGGTGCTGACGCCGCAAGCCGTGACTCTGGGGTGATTAATCAGAGCACCGGGCGGCAAGCCCGGGCGCTGCCGTCAGCCCCCACCGACGGGAGTGCCCTTACCTTGTCCGTTCTTGACCTTTCCATTCGGACTGCTGAGCCAGGCGTAGGCGGGTTAGAAGGGAAAACCGTCCGAATCGATGGCTTCGCCTCACCGGGAGGATCGGACACGTGGTACGTCACCAGAATGATGCTCGCCTGCTGTGCCGCCGATGGTATTGCCGTCAAAGTAGAAGCACGGGCAGTGGCCGCACCACCCCCAGACACCTGGATCGAAGTGGTGGGCGTGGTGGAGCGCCCGGCCTCCCCTGACGGCGAGACTCCACCAGCTATTCGAATTACTGAAATCCGGCCTATCTCCAAACCACGAAACCCTTACATTAGCTTTTCTTAGCCAACGCCCGCACCACCTTCAGGGCCTTGGCTAGAGGCGCTTCAACAGCAGCGCGGTAGCTCACGCAGCTATGTTGCGTTGGCCGAGCCAAGGATCGAAACCATCGTCTTGAGTGCACCAGTAGCGACGTCCACGAAGAAGCTCTCGTTCGGTGAGCAATGCGCGCTGAAAAGCAGCATCAAGGGCCGCCGCGTCAACAGACTTGCTTCCAGTAACTACCAGCCGAGTGGCCGGTGAGCCACGCCAGTCGGCGTGCGCACCAATGCTGAGCTGGTTACCGGCGCCGTCCCACTCGACTACCGTGTCTGGACGGCCTGGCAGCCATATCGCCCCACGGATCCGCACCCCAGGCGGACACAACTCCGGGATTTCAGCGCGGATTCGTTCTGGATGCATCGGCATCGCCGAGCGAAGATCAAGAGTCCAGACGGCAGTGGTATCAACAGCATCATTTGGGCGACGAGTCCGAGGATCAAGCCACCGATCAATAACGTGAAGATCACATGAGGCCGAGAAAATCTCGGCCCAATCCGCTAGGTGTGGCCCGGGAACCCGAGTAGCGTAAGGCCCGGCGAGGTGGTCAAGGAGACCAGCCGCGAGCTCATCCACCGGATCGGCGATCAATAATGTGGCTGACTCAACTTGATGGCACCAGGCTTCTCCAACACTTCGATGGTCATTGTCAGTCAAGTGCAGCTCGCGTTCAGCTAGCAAGTCATCGCCAAGCAAGTCGGCTTCAATTGACTCGCCTGCCACCACTGAAACCACACCAGCTAATCGAACACCACCCCGGTCGTGGGAGGGTTCCGCATCTCGAGCGATAGCACGAGCCACTGGAAGGGGGCTTGCCGATACTGGGAGCGCTATCGCGACCGCGTCCCACCGCCCAGAGCTCACCAATCGGGTCATGGTGGGCATGACATCCTCCCGAAGTGCGCACCCCATGCAGGCGTGGCTCATAGGCGTCACCACATGTTCGAGCAAACCTGTTGCATCAAAAACGCGGCGCCGAACGCTTCCTTGAGCAGGCAACAAATCATGTTGCATGACCACTGCAGCAGGATGATCTACCACAATGCCGGCTACTGCTGACGTGCGTCGCACTGGATCGAGTGATGACAACACGGCAATTGGAGTCGAGTTATGCGCGTGCGAAGACAATTCAGACGATGGAAAGTTGGCCATAAATATATGATAACGGTTCTCATTTAATTCCCCCCGCGATGGGGACAAACTGATACGAACAGTTTGGTTCGAGCTACAACACTAAATCGGGCATTCGAGCTCTAGACCCGACGACGCTTGCCACAATTTGGGAACTTCCTCATGGGAATCGAATTGCCCCCTCTGATCCAATCTTCCGTAACGGATTAACCTACGGCGAGGTCACAGAAGAAATGAGTGTGATTCTCGACGGAAAACTGGTGTCGATGCCGTGGCAAATATTCCTGGCACTTTTCTCGACGTCAACGCGTACGGCGCAATCATGCTCCGTGGCGAGCAGATTGTCTTCGTTCCCGCAACTGGCTAACTCAAGGGCTTGAGCAGGATTTACCGGGACGGGCGCCAGAGGACGACGGCGGTCTGCTGGCCGAACGCGGACCGGGCGGGACGGCGCCCGGTCGTTACGCTTAGCACGTCGCCACTGGGTCCAGCGGCGAAAACCCGACGAACCTGGCCACCAGCAAGACGAGCCTGCTCCAACTCGATGAGCGCCTGATCGAGCCGCGCCTCCAACTCAGCCACCCGGGCCCGCAGCGTGAGAATGCGCTTGATCCCAGCTAAGGAGACACCTTCGTCTTGGGAAAGGCGCTGAATTTCCCTGAGCACGCTGACATCCTGGGCGGAGTATCGCCGGCCACGACCACTACTTCGCCCAGGCGAAACCAAACCCAGCCGGTCGTACTGCCGCAATGTTTGCGGATGCATCCCTGCGAGTTGCGCGGCGACCGAAATCACGAAAATTGGGGTGCTGTCAGTCACGTCAAACTCTGACCCAGACCTAGAACGAGGGATCATCACGCTTCCCCGCTGATCCGGACGCACCGTTCCACAGCCAATCTTTCGAGGCCCGTGACGCAGCCTCCATGAGCTCAGCTCGTGGATTAGCGGTCGCGGTCGCTGCGGCGTATGCCTCAACGGCATCTCGGGCCGCGCCGACCAAACGTTGCGGGACCACCACCTGAACCACAACGCGAAGGTCACCCGTGGTTTTCCCGTGTTTGACCCCTCGACCACGGACTCTCAGCGTGCGCCCCGACGGCGTCCCCGCGGGGACTTTCACTCGGACCGTACTTGGGCCGCCCTGCGGTGCGAGCAGTGGGACATCGATGGTCGCACCCAACGCGACCTCAGCAAAACTCACCGGCACCGTGACGACAAGATCATCGCCCTGACGACTGAAGACTGGGTCGGGTTCGACAGTGACCGTCACCAGAAGATCGCCTGCTGCAGCACCTGGGTCACCGGGATTTCCCTTGCCGCGCAACCGAATTCGCTGCCCGTCACGAACCCCGGATGGAATCCGGACCGTCACTGGCCGCCCATTGGGCAGTTGAAGGGTAACCGTCGCACCTTGGACCGCGTCACGGAAAACCAGCGATGTTGTCGCGGCCACATCGGATCCACGTTGCGGCCCGGCGGGGCCTCCGTGACCGGGAAAACCACCTCCGAAACCACCGCCCCCCATGCCGCGGAGAAGCTCTTCCATGTCGATATTGCCCGTACGAAATTGAGCTCGCCGAGCCCGCGCCCCACCACTGGCACCACCGCTAAAAAGGCCACCAAGGAGATCCTCAAAGCCAGCACTGGCACCACTTCCACCGGGAGCGAACCGGGGCCCGCCATGCGTCATCGTCCGAATGGTGTCGTACTGCTGGCGCTGTTCGGCATCGGAAAGTACCGAATATGCCTCGCCAATCTCCTTGAAACGAGCTTCATTGCCGCCCGTGGCATCGGGGTGATGCGCCCGAGCGAGCCGACGATATGCCTTCTTAATGGCCGCCTGATCAGCATCAACGGGCACCTCAAGGGCGGCGTAGAAATCCTTCTCAAACCAGTCTTGACCGGCCATCAACGCCGCCCTTCTTAAACCTCGATACCAACAAATCGACTACCTTCACCTGCGAGGTACCCCAATCAGGGATCAGCGACCGCGACGCGAGCTGCCCGCAGGATTCGCTCCCCGGCGCGATACCCCGGTTGGAGCACTTGAACCACTGTGGGGACGTCTGTTCCTTCAGGCAGGTCGGCCTCGGTATGCATCAACGCTTCGTGAACTGCGGGGTCAAACGGCTCACCTGGTTCGCCAAACCGGGTGAGCCCAAAACGCTCCAACGCGGCTTCAAGCTTGTCGGTGATAGCGGCGAACGGGCCACCATTGAGATCACCGTGCTGACGAGCTAGCTGCACATCGTCCATCACTGGAAGTAACGACTCTAAAACTGATGCCACCGCGAAGTCGCGGGCAACGTCACGATCCCGTTCTACTCGCTTGCGATAGTTGACGTACTCAGCTTGCAACCGTTGTAAATCAGCTAACCGCTCAGCCGCAAGTACGGCGTCACGTGAGCTCGCCTGATCTTCCTCTGGAACAGAAGTCCCGGAACCGTTGCTATCCGGGCTTTCTGAAGCCACCTGATCCCGCTGCCCGTCAATATCAGCAGGATCTCGGACGGCGCCGGTTTTTGGATCAATCCGCCGCCGATCTCGGACGACGGGGCCCTCATCTTCTTCTGAGTGCCCCGCCCCGCTGAGGGTGTCCGTCATGCCTGGGCCTTTCCTGCACCCGGGTTATCGGCGTCATCAGATGAGGCACTTACCGGCTCGTCATCCACCACCTCGGCTTCAACGACATCGTCATCCGCCTGAGTTCCCGCCGCATCTGAAGCAGGTGGCCCAGCCTCACCAGCCGCAGCCTCGGCGGCGTACATCGCCTGACCAATGGCTTGACTGGCAGTGGCCAGCGCCTCCGTTTTCGCTTTTACCTCCGCGACTGGCACCTCCGCGGAAAGCGCCTGCCGCAACTCGGCGATGGCCTTCTCTACGTCGGCTTTCGGCTCAGCCGGGACCTTCTCTTCGTTGTCCTTCAGAAATTTCTCCGTTGACCACACTAACTGCTCAGCTTGGTTGCGGGTTTCAGCTTCTTCCCGGCGCTGCTTGTCTTCGGCAGCGTGCTGTTCAGCGTCTTTGACCATGCGATCAATTTCTTCTTTTGGCAGCGCGCTGCCGCCGGTGATGGTCATGGCCTGCTCTTTACCAGTGCCTCGATCTTTCGCGGAGACGTTGACAATGCCGTTGGCGTCGATGTCGAACGTCACCTCAATCTGCGGCATACCCCGGGGCGCGGGAGCGATTCCAGTGAGGTCAAACGTGCCAAGGGGTTTGTTGTCGCGCGTCATTTCTCGCTCACCTTGGAACACCTGGATGGTCACACTGGGCTGGCTGTCAGCAGCCGTGGTGAACACTTCACTGCGCTTGGTCGGGATCGCCGTGTTGCGTTCGATGAGCCGAGTCATCAGCCCGCCTTGGGTTTCAATTCCCAGCGAAAGCGGCGTGACGTCAATCAGCAGCACGTCCTTACGCTCGCCTTTAAGCACACCTGCCTGTAATGCCGCACCAACAGCCACGACCTCATCAGGGTTGACGCCTTTATTGGGTTCCTTGCCACCGGCAAGATTTTTGACCAACTCGGCAACTGCGGGCATCCGAGTGGAACCGCCCACGAGGACGATGTGGTCGATGTCAGCGACAGCGACAGCGGCGTCTTTGATCACGTTGGCGAATGGCTCTTTGGTGCGGTCCAGCAAATCAGCCGTCATTTGCTCGAACTGGGCCCGAGTGAGCGTCTCATCCAAGTGGATGGGGCCATTCTCAGTCATTGACAAGTACTGCAGCGAAATATTCGTGCTCATCGAGCTCGACAGCTCTTTTTTCGCTTGCTCAGCGGACTCCCGCAAACGTTGCATAGCGATTTTGTCTTTCGCCAGATCGATGCCGTACCCCGTGTTGACGGTGCGCAGCAGATGATCGACGATGCGCTGATCCCAGTCGTCACCACCGAGGTCGTTGTGCCCACTGGTGGCACGAACTTGAATGGTGGAGAAGTCATCTTCGTCTTTGCCTACTTCGAGCAATGAGACGTCAAACGTGCCACCGCCTAAGTCGAAGACCAAAATGAGTTCATCTTCTTTGCCTTTTTCTAACCCGTAGGCGAGCGCCGCGGCGGTGGGTTCGTTGATGATGCGCAAGACATTCAGGCCAGCGATTTCACCGGCCTCTTTAGTGGCTTGACGTTCGGCGTCATTGAAGTACGCCGGGACGGTAATCACCGCATCGGTGACATTTTCGCCGAGATAGGACTCCGCGTCACGCTTGAGTTTGCCGAGAATACGAGCGCTGATCTCTTGCGGGGTGTAACTCTTGTCGTCGATGTCGACGGTCCATGCCTTACCAACATGCCGCTTTACGGACCGAATGGTGCGATCTACGTTGGTGACGGCTTGGCGTTTGGCGATCTCACCCACGAGCACCTCACCGTTTTTGGCGAACGCCACCACTGAAGGGGTCGTCCGACCACCTTCAGCGTTGGCGATCACTGTCGGCTCGCCACCCTCCAAAACGGACACCACCGAGTTGGTCGTCCCCAGATCGATACCGACCGCGCGTGCCATGGTTTCTCCTCTAAGTCCGGCCACCGAAGTGGTGGCACGTGAGTGTTGCACTTACAAGCAATAGACCCGCAGCCTCAAACATGAGCGGGGTGTACTCAAGTTTGGAAGAGATGGTGCGCGCTGTCAATTCGTGACCCGAAGGTTGAGCGGAGGAGACTCATAGCTCGAAAAATTGGGACGCAAAGTAACCCTTTAACCACAGAGCGACCACCTCGTTGCCTCTCAACGAGTCATCATTGAGCTGCACCTAGACAGGCGCCAGGAATTCCCTTTACCGTCTTCGCGGGGGAGCCCGCTCGGGGCATGACCGATGTTCGCTTACATCAACGGAAGCTGACCCATGAGGCATAACCCCCGGACCCGTGACCGTGCCTTAACCACCTTGACGACCCTCACGGGCGGCATCACCATAGCCGCCGTTGCCGCTTCTGGTTGGGCGAGTGCGGTCGCTGCTCAAACCACTGAAGAAGATCAAGCAGCTCAACCTGCGGCCCCCAGTGCATCTGTTAGCACTGCTTCGGCAACGACTCAACCCACCATCACCACGACCGCATCGGCGACGCGTACTCGGGCGACTAAGACATCACGATCAGCCGTCAGTACGGAAACGACCCGTCGAGTATCCGACCCCGAATCCACCTTGGTCAGCTCGACGTCAGAGCCAGCCGGCAACACGCCACGTCCTGCACAGTCATCAACCACCACATCATCAGCAACCAAGGAGCCAACGGCTCGGACAACATCGAGCACTCGCCCACCGGAGACCACTGCCCCCGCACCTGTTGCGTCATCAAGTACCGCATCCCCCATGCCCACCGTCACCTCCAGCGGATCTTGAGTACCAGCATCGTCCCAGCGCCCACAGCTCTCCCCGCAGCAACGTGGAACACCCTGGGTAGCTACGCGCAATTGGCGACTGAACCAATCACCGCACTACCCGACGCATTCGCATACGCCCGCGACATCCTCGACGAAGTGGACCGAACATGCAGTCGATTTCGTCCCGACTCTGAACTAGTCCGAGTCAACCATCACGCCGGACGCCAAACTCGGGTGAGTTCGTTGCTCGCTCATGCCATTGCCGTAGCGGTGGATGCGGCGCGCCAAACCAGAGGGTTGATCGATCCCACCATCGGCTTTTCTCTTCAGGCTCTTGGTTACGACCGGGATTTCGCCCTCCTTGCGGATGCCTCTCATGAACCCTGCGCTATCCCGCGGCCGGTCCACGCTGGGGCCTGGCAGAACATTAAGGTGGACGCCGACGAAGGACTCTTGACCATCCCAGCGGGGTGTGTGCTTGACCTCGGTGCCACCGGAAAAGCCTGGGCAAGTGATCTTGTCGCTGCCAGCATCGCCGAGCGATTCGGAGTCGATGTCATCGTCAGCTTAGGTGGGGATGTCTCCATCGTCGGGGAGACAAAGTGGCCGGTTCGGTTCCAAGAAATCACACCAACAGAAAAGGCATCCACTAGCGCTGCGCTCGCAGACCCCGAAGATCTTCAATGCAGCGCTGGTGGCGCAGCGACCTCCACGGTGTTAGCTCGACGCTGGTCACGCCAAGGAAGTACCCACCACCACCTGCTTGACCCGAGGACTGGTGAGTCCGCTGCCGGGCCCTGGCGCACTGTCAGTGCACTAGGACGCTCCGCGGTCGCCGCTAATATCGCTAGTACTTCCGCGATCCTTCTCGGCGAGAACGCTTGGGTTTGGCTAGCCGAAAGATCCGTGCCAGCGCGATTAATTGGCACCAGCGGCACGGTGCGACATACCTCCCATTGGCCTGTGCCCGTCGGAGAAACAGCATGAGGCAAAACCTCACCGCAGAAGACCTCGCGACGGCCTTCGGCGAAGCTCCGCTGTGGTACATCAACCGTGGCACTGGCGTCGTCCTTTTAGTGCTTTACACCCTCAGCCTGACTTTGGGCATGGTCGCGACTACCCGCTTCCAAAACCGCTGGTGGCCACGTTTTGTCACTCAAGGACTCCATCGCAATATCGCATTTCTTGCCCTCGCCCTCCTGGTGGTGCACGCCGGCTCGTCCATTGTCGATGAATATGTAGACATTCGCTGGTGGCACGCGTTCATCCCAGTGGGGGCTACCTATGAGCCGGTGTGGCTCGGCTTGGGCACAGTAGCCAGCAACCTCATGGTGGCGACGATCCTCACCAGCGTGGTGCGCCACCGCATCGGCCACCGCTGGTGGCTCAGCGTCCATCTGACGACTTACCCTGGCTTCATGATTGGTGTGATTCACGGCCTCGGTATGGGGACGGACGCCGGTGAGTCGTGGAGTGTGATCACCACCATCGGCTGTATCGCACTAGTAGTGGTAGCTATGGTGATTCGGCTGATCGTATTAACTCGTCCCGAGCCCTCGCCCGTACCGTTGCCTCACCCTCGGGCCGCCCTCACGCGCCGCCAAGCCAAAGCGGCACGCTCACACCGAACCAGGAGGACCCAATGAAGGGGGCACCTACCACCGTCGCAGCGGCCGTGCACCCCGGGCCCATGGTGCTGGAGCACATCGCTGAAGATTCTTCTTACCGGGCACATCGGGAGCGGGTCGGACGCCTGGAACGCCGACACGCCAGCAAGCTCATCGAACTCACCGCTCATGTTGATCTTCGCGGGTGTGGGGGTGCGGATTTTCCCTTCGCCGCCAAGGTGGACGCTTGTCAAAGCCAGCGGTCCGTGGTGGTGGTAAACGTCGCAGAAAGCGAACCGACGAGCGTCAAAGATGCCACCCTTGCTATCGGCACCCCCCACCTCGTCCTCGATGGTGCTCAAATCACCGCAGAAGCATTGCACGCCAAAGACATTCACTTAGTCGCTCCCCAAGGGCGACCAGGGGTCGCCGTGGCCCTGCGAAAAGCAATCCAAGAGCGAGAAGTCGACCACTCACCAGTGACTTGGCACCTGCACCAAACTCAAGACCGTTTCGTCGCAGGGGAAGCCAGTGCCGTACTGGAACTCCTCGCGGGACGGGAAAACCTTCCCGTCACCAGAACGGCACCAGCAACCGAGCGAGGCGTACGGGGCCGGCCCACGGTGCTATCGAACGCCGAAACCTTCGCACGTGTTGCCGTCCTCTCACGGATCGGCCCGGGCGCTTACATCGCGCAAGGTCGGCCGGGATCCTCCGGGACCGTCCTGGTCACAATCAATAGCAACGGTTTACAACCAAATGTGCATGAACTTCCCTCCGGGACCACCCTTGGTGAGGCGCTTGGCCCGGCCTGGCAACCGTCGCAGCCTGTACTTCTCGGTGGGTACCACGGCACCTGGCTCCACCCTGAGGATGCCGCGACTGTTCGGCTGGACCGCTCCGCCGACGCCGGCAACCCACCCCTGGGAGCTGGAGCCATCCTGGCTTTAAGCGAGGGGCAATGCCCAGTCATGCGGACCGCCCGAATCGCGAGGTTCCTCGCGGCGCAATCCGCGAATCGCTGCGGCCCCTGCAAGATGGGCCTGCCGGCGTTAGCCGTCGCAATTGACCACCTAGCCCGTGGCATTGATACTGTCGGGCGCATTCAGGAACTCGCCTTATTGGTCATTGAACGTGGGGCTTGCGGGCACCCTGATGCCACGGCCCGCCTCGTCGCCTCCCTCTTGGTCGCCTTCCCGGATGAAGTGACGCATCACCAAAACGGACGGTGCGGCCTTGGCGCCCCAGTAGCCACCGCCGCGACCACGCCAGCCATCACTCATGGCGCGCCGGTCAGCACAGACACCTCAATGAGGTTGAGCCCGGTACTCACTCCGCTTCCTGATCCGGCAACGATTTCCGCTCCAGTGAACGGCACGCCCATCGTGTTACCTGATCGGAATCTCATTCCGTCCGCAAGCACTTCGATTCCTCAGCCGCGTCCTGACGTTTCCGGTGAATTACCGGTGTGGCAGCCCGGTGGGATTTTACGCGGCCTCCCTCCCCTGCCAACCAGCAAGGAAACAGAAGGTGGTCATTCGTGACTGCCGAGCTACGCGTTGATTGGCAGCGATGCACCGGGCATGGCCTATGCCATGAGCTCGTTCCTGAGATCGTCGATCTCGACGAGTGGGGTTACCCGATTATCCTGGAATCAATCACTGATCGACGGCTGCATGATCTTGCCAAACGGGCCGTGTCCGCCTGTCCAGCGCTCGCTTTGCGGCTCGACAGCGACGGCCCTGCGGAGGGGACGACAGGTTCGGTCCCTTTTGCTGCACCACCAATCCCGCACCCTGACAATACTTTTGACCGACCTTTGGGCGAGCGAAGCCGCCGCCGACGCGGACCCGCCTAATCCCAGCTGAAGTTGATCAGACAAGTAATTCAGCGGCAATCGGTGTCACAACAAAAACAACAGCGATAACTGCCAAAGTTGTGTCAGCACCGGTCCATCGTGGGGGTGGGCACGCCCACGTGCGGTCCAGACCAGGCCATCCGCGCGCTGGGACACCCCTGGCTTCCATTGAGACGGCCATGCGGTTCGACTCGCGCAAGGCGGCCACCAACAAACTAAACGTCACCGCCGCTGCTTCCTGCCCCCGGCGCAACGGCGACCACCGCGCACCCACCCCACGGACCCGCCGAGCGCGACGGATCTGTTGCCACTGATCCGCAGCCCACTCCAGTCGGGTCAGCGACGCCACCACCACAACCACCACGCGCGACGACAACCTCAGCCGACCAGCAACCGAATCACCCACGACCACCGGATCCACCCACAGCGCGACTACGGCACCCGGAAGCACCATCGTGAGTACTCGCAGGCCAGATGTGACCCCCTCGCTCACCACCCCCTGCCCCAACCACCACGAAGAGACCCCCACGCTGAACGCCGCAATCATCACCGGGAAGATACGCACCATCGTCAATCGGGAATGAGAGACCACAGTCGCACCGAGCGCCACCTGCACCCCTAAAGTGATCGCTCCGGCCCGCCAATCAGTGATCCACCAGGAGCCAAGAATCGGTGCGAAAGCCGCCAGCGCGAGTGAGCTTGGCCCGCACCGAGCAACGAGCGAGGAGCGCCGACGACTCACTCGCTTCCCCCAGCAGGGGGGCAAATCGCGACGCGATGATCGGCGAGATCGCCCAAAAAAGGATCATGCGTGGCGACTCCGACTGCGACCCCGACGTCAGCCATCGCTTGGAGAACACTCACCATGGCAGCCCAAGTAAGCCTGTCTTGCCCAGTCGTCGGCTCATCAGCAAGCACGATGGCTGGACAGTGCACGACCCCAGCGGCCAACGCCAGACGGCGCTGTTGGCCACCCGAAAGCCGGTACGGGTCTAGCTCCCACACGTGATCCAAACCGAGCACCTCAGCGAGCATTTCTGCTTTCGGTAATGCCACCGCCAATGGAATTTTAATCGCCCGTGAAGTAGCGAGGAGTTCGTCACGGACGGTACGAGTCACAAAAGTTTGCTCGGGAAATTGTGGAACCCACGCAACACGACGCGCCAAAGGGACCGACCGCCACCGCCATGGGCGCCTCTCGGCCCGGGCGGCTAACACCGGATGCGCAATCACACTGCCGGCTTGGGGCCGAGCGAGACCAGCCCACAGGGCAACCATGGTGGATTTTCCGGCCCCACTCGTACCGGTGACAACTGTCAACTGACCACCGGTCAAAGTGGCGTGGTGACCACTCAAGGCGGGCGTTTCGCTGCTCCGCGCGCCATGCCGCGCGGAGCTCCACGGAGAACGGGGGTATCGGAAGACCACATTGTGGGCCACCATTGCATCGGACCCAGCTGGCACCAATGGAACAGTGCGATAAGTGGACTCTGAGATGCAAAATTCCTTGCCCGGCAATGGTTTTCGGGCTGGCCTTCCTTGGCCCGGCACCCACACCCCGGCCGCCAACAAGCCAGCTGTGGAGCCGACGAGAACTCGCGCCGGGCAGTCATTCGCAGACACGTTCCCCGCCGCGTCTAACACCACCAGACGATCCGCGTGGTCTACCCACCCGTCCAAACGGTGCTCCACCACGACCACCGCGGCGCTGATGTGTCGGGCAACTCGTTGAATCACTGCCCGCACCCGCGACGCCGCGCCGTCATCGAGCATGGAGGTCGGCTCGTCCAGGAGGAGCAGTGAGGGTCGCAGCGATAACACCCCCGCGAGCGCGAGAAGCTGGCGTTGCCCGCCTGACAATGCGGTGGTGGGGTGATCGATGGGGTACGACAGACCGACCAGTTCCAGCGCCTCATGCACTCGACGCCAGATTTCTGCTCGCGGTAGGCCAATGTTTTCTGGCCCGAAGGCGATATCTCGCCCGATGGTAGGGGCCACGGCACCAGATGTTGGATCCTGGGGGAGGTACCCTACCCGTCCGGTCACTTCCACGACTCCGGTGAGATCACCCACTTGGGCGGTCGTCAGCACACCAGCAAGAGCCCGCAGCACAGTGGACTTCCCGGACCCACTTGGGCCAGTGAGTAGGATCTGCTCCCCCGGTGCGACATCAAAGTCCAGTCCGTTTAAGACGGCGCGGCGTCGCCCAGCAGGTCGCCAGGTGACGCCGCGCAATCGAGCAGTCAGTGCAATCGCCGTTCCTGCTCCATACGCCCGATTGGGAAAGCATCCAACGCGCCAGCTCGGGCTAACGCCCGCACCAGAATCCACCCGCCCCAGCCAGCCGCCACAATCCCAGAAACCACGAACAAACCCCAATACGCGAACTTGTATCCCCACTGCCAGGCGTCCCAATATGCGAACCACTCGTACACCGACTCCACTGTCGCCGCGAGCGCCCCACCCAACGCAGCGACGACCGGACCAAAACGACGCCACCCCACAAGCAGAAAAGCAACTTCGACACCGATCCCTTGCAGCGCACCGGAAATCAGCGTCGCCACCCCCCACTGGTTACCAATGAGAAAGGACACATTCGCGGCGAGTAACTCCGCTCCCAATGCGGCGCCTGGCCGACGAACGACCAACGCCCCGACCACACCAGCGATCAACCATGGCCCAGCGAGTAACCCACTAGCCGGCGGAAACGCCTTCAACGCGGGATCGATAGCGGCGTAAACGAAATTCCACCCCCAGTACGCCACCCCAAAAACCACACCCAGCATGGCGGTGACCACAACATCGATGGTCCGCCACCCTGGACGATCACTCGTGGCCCAAATTGCTCTTTCTGCTGCACTAGGACGAAATGCCATTGCTTCCTCCTGGGTAGGAGGGGAAGCCGCTCGCCACAGCGGACGGCTTGAGGCCCGACTCCCTTCGCCGGTGCTAACCGGATCAGGTTCGAGGGTCTGCGGGTTTCCGCACTCTCAGCGCCCATGGCGCTCCCCTGTCGTCTAACCAACTCACCGTACACCGGACCCCGAGCAGAGCCGCACGTGATTGCTGACCACCACAACCTGACCGGTCCTTAGGGGTTGCTCGAAGGAGGCTCAACGATGCCGTACGGGAAGGATGTTTTGAGGACCCGTAGGAGTGGCGCGGCTTTCACGATGGTCTCCTCGTATTCCGCTCCAGGATCAGACAGTGCCACCACCGCACCACCAACCCCATAATGCAAACCACTCGGAGTGGTGACGGCGGTGCGAATAGCAACCGCGAAGTCGGCACTCCCATCGAGGGAGAAATACCCGATCACCCCCGAGTACACCCCCCGTGGCCCCTGCTCCAAGAAATGCAAGATCCGCATGGTGCGCTCTTTGGGTGCACCGGTCATTGATCCAGGGGGAAACGCCGCCCGGAAGGCATCGATAACGGTGCGTCCCGGACGCAGCTGAGCTTGAACCGTACTGAGCATCTGATGTGCGGCTGGATAGCTACGCACCTCAAAAAGGTGCGGCACCTGCACTGACCCCACTTCAGCGTGCTTGCTCAAATCGTGGCGAACCAAGTCAACCACCATGAGGTTTTCTGCTCGGTCTTTCTCGTGGCCCATCAGCTCAGCAGCCAGTTGACGGTCGCGGGTTTGATCCTCACTACGAGGCCGAGTTCCCTTTACTGGTCGAGCTTCTAAGGCTCCGGTGGGATCAGCGCAGAGGAAACGCTCAAAGGACGTGCTCAGCACGTGAACGTCACCAAAATGAAGGTAGGATCCGAGCGGAGATGGGCTGATTCGACGCAGCTGTTGGTACGTCTCCCATGGGTCGGCGAGAGCGGGGCCGGTTAAGTCGTTCGTCAAACATAGTTCGTAACTTTCCCCAGCTCGGATCTGACGCAGACATTCCGCAATCAACGCGAGATAGCGGTCACGCCCATGACGGCTGCGCAGCGACGAACGCTCAGGTGGGAATCCTGCGGCAGCCAAAGCCACCGCATCCGCTACCACCGCGTTGGACCCAACAGCATGAGCTGGCGGACCTTCACTGTTGAGTGCTTGACCCGCGCCACCCGCATCGGGCTGACGCTGCACGATGCCGTCTATTCGAGCCCGTTCATCGCTGAACCAAGCCCTCGCATCGGCGATCGATCCCGATTCAGGATCGGGACGAGCTGGGTCAGCGAGGGCCAGCAGAGTCACCCGATTCGAACCATGGTCGAAGACGAGCGCGCGATCAGTGAAAACCAGTACCGCGTCTGGGGCACCTGAAGCGTTCGGCGAGGCAGTCGCGAACCCCTTCGGGTTAACGTCTAATCCCTCGGGGTTTGCCACGTCACATTCGGCATACATCTCGTACCCGAGGTAGCCCACCCAGCCAAGCGAAAAACCTGGCCGGTCCGCGGCTGGTGCTACTGAAAACGCGGTAAGGTCAGCCGCCACATATTCCAACGCTGAACCAACCTGCGTGTGGGTTCTTTGGGTATCTCGGACCGAGAAAGTCCCGGCGGTGCAATTGACGGTAAGGATTCGGGCGAGTGGCCCGGCGGCGGACCCCATGATCGACCGGAGGCCGGTGTCATTGTCCGGCGCCGAAGCGTCCAACCAGTAAGCGTGGTCCCGGGGCCGCCAGCAGTGATCGAACAGGACTTCTGGGTTCACCACGACTGGGAACTGTTCGGTAAGAACAATCCAATCCGCGCCGTCTCCTCGGACTGAATCGTCTTCTCGTGCCGTGCGAGAAACGGTTTTCTGCTCGGCGCGTCGTCCATCACGAGAGCGGATGACACAAGACCATCCACCAGCACCACCGGCAGAATCGGCCGCACGACGGGCTTGCCTGTCAAGGCTTCGCCACCAAGCATCAGCTAACGCGAGGAATCCGGCAACGACCGCGTCCCCCCGGGTGGTGCGGATTGACTCAGGGTGAAACTGCACGCCGTACACCGGGTGTAAATGATGGCGCAAAGCCATTAACACGCCGTCCTCTGACCATGCAAGAGGTCGTAAAGTCGACGGTAAATCATGGACTGCCAACGAGTGGTATCGCACCGCAGTGAACGGCGAGGGAAGAGCGGCAAAAAGTGGGTGACCATCGTGCCGAATCGTCGATTCTCGACCATGGCGAGGTTCAGGAGCAAGCCCAACGGTGGCCCCCGCAAGATGACCGATCACCTGATGCCCCAGGCACACTCCCAATAACGGCACTCGACCATTGAACGCGGCCTCGACGATTGGCGCGCACCACCCGATGTCGGCTGACCGCAACGGCGTTCCTGGCCCCGGTGACAACACCACCGCATCGGCCTCGTTGAGTAACGCATCAACGTTCACGCCTGGCTCATCGTTGCGGATGACGAGCGGGTCGTGGCCAATCAGGCGAGCTATTTGGTGAAAGACGTTGCCCGTGAATGAATCGTGATTATCAACTAGCAGAACACGCGTGATGGCACTATAAGGAGCGACGCCATTGATCATGTCGCATCTCCAGTCGTTGCATAAGCAATCATGGTGGCGACGCGCCCCGCGTCACGGCCGAGACCCGAGATACCGATCAACTTCGAAGCCAACTGCGTCACTGATGACACCAGCCGTGACTTCAGCGACAGCAACTGCGGTGTCTTCCTGCCAGGTACGTACCCGGTCTCGATAAAGTTTGAACTCGCGCGAAGCTTCCTCCGATTCCAATAATGCTTGATCATCTGGGAGCCATCGCACCGTATAGGAGATGAGCGGTTCGGTGCGGGAATGACCAGAAGCACTTCGGTCAACCCGCGCTTGGACCCAGTCCGGGGGGGTTCGCTGTGCCGTCACCTCAACGGTCAAATCATGTTCGGCGCACAGGGAGTACCCGTCCGCACCACCAGTCGCAGCCGCCGCTGCTTCGTGTTGCTCCGCGACATAGGCAATCAAAGCTCGGTCCTCGTCACTGAGGACATCAGCAAAGTTGACTTCATCGGGGTTAGTCAGGTCACTCGCCCACGGTGGTTGATCATCGGGGCGGCTGGTCAGCGGGTTTTCATGCGGCACCGCGACCGGCACGTACGCCCCGGGAAGGATCGGCGATAACAACTCAAACAGTTGATGCGGGTTTAACCAATAGTGCGACCACACGATCAGGTCGTAAAGGCGGAATGGATCTGGCCGCATCAGCGCCCCGCTACTCGCCACCCTGATCGAGCCGCCCGTCCGCCGCGCGACTTCCATGGCTAGATCAACCACCCGAGCTTCTTCGCGTAACGGCATCCCCTCGGGGAAAGCGCGCATCCACCATGCCCGGGCGGTGGGGTCCATGATCTCGGCGAAACCAGATGGGTCATGGTCTGGTTCAACATGAAGGGCATAGAAGGTCCGCCATGGTTCTGGGACACCCACGATGTCGCGTGCTTCATCACCGGTAATCAGATGCGGGCCACTGATCGCGGAGTTGCGCCCCAGTTGGGTCCACCCTTCGGTGGTGAGGCGCGTGTCCGCGTAGCGGTAAGAAATTAAACCGTCAACCCGTTGCGGGAGAACACTATCCGGCACTACCAGCACGTGGGTGGAACGGAAATCTTCGTAATGACGACGCTCATCCTCGCTGAGCGCCTTAGGCTCCGTGGACCCTTCGTCGTCGCTTCCCCGGCGAAATAGTGGCATCAGAACACCTACGAGACGACAGTCCGGTGGAAGCGACTGGAAGACCTACTCTCGGTCGGACCACGCTGCCCTTGATACCGCGATCCGTACCGCTCACTGCCATAAGGGTGTTCTGCCGGGGAAGATAACCGGAAGAAGCACAGCTGCCCGATTTTCATCCCCGGTAACAACGCGATCGGTAACGTAGCGACGTTGCTCAGTTCGAGTGTGACATGCCCGGTGAAACCCGGGTCGATGAAACCGGCAGTGGCGTGGGTGAGAAGGCCAAGACGGCCCAAACTCGACTTACCTTCGACCCGGGCGGCGATGTCGTCCGGGAGGCTGACTTGTTCATACACCGAACCAAGCACGAACTCCCCAGGGTGCAAAATGAACTCTTCGTCCGGGGCGACCTCCACTAACCGGGTGAGATCAGGTTGCTCGATCGACGGATTGATGACGGGGTATTTATGGTTATCAAAGAGCCGAAAGGACCGGTCCAGTCGCACGTCGATACTTGACGGCTGCATCATCTCCGCGTCCCACGGATCAACGACAATCCGGCTAGCGTCCACTTCGGCTTTGATGTCCCGGTCACTGAGTAACACGGGCCGAGCGTATCGGAGTAAACCGCCGGGCAACGACTACGGCACAACGCATCCGTTATGCTCGTCCAGCAGTCACCAGCAAACCCCGGTGACACGCGGGTGTAGTTCAATGGCAGAACATCAGCTTCCCAAGCTGACAGTGCGAGTTCGATTCTCGTCACCCGCTCCACCCCTGAAAGCCCACTCAACGCAATACTGCCGTCGGGTTTGCTTGCCGGCGCGGCGGCGACTCGTTGCAAGCGGCAAATGACCTCGGCAGCGAAGAGGGTTATCAGGTCTACGCCGACCCTGCGGGGCATCCCCTTCTGCATTGGCTGGGGCCAGCCGACGCGGGATCAACTCACCACCTACATAGCCGAGAAGTTAGGTCCGCAACCCGTCTAGTGAGACGACTGGTTCTCGCGCGCAGCCACAGCCTTCGCCGCATTACGGGTTGGCGGGTTGGCACGTGATGTTTTGGCCGCTACGGTGAGCCGAGCAGCGGCGTGAGAGGAGGTAACTCAGTGAACATGGCACCCCGGGGGTGGTACCCACAGTCAGACGGCAATGAACGTTACTGGTCCGGGCAGGAATGGACTGACTATCACCGCGAAAGTGCGCCAAATTTGGGTTTAGTACATCCGACCCAGCCGATCCCGACCGTGTTCCCACTGGCACCTTATGGGGGCCAGACTGTGCCTGGATATTATCCGAACGGCATGATGGCTCCTCCTTATGTGGTGGCACCAAAAAATGCGGGAGTCGCATTGCTCGCATCGTTCTTCATCCCTGGGCTTGGCCAATTCATTAACGGGGACGCCGGAAAAGGCGCCGCAATGCTGGTGGTGTGGTTTCTGAGCTTTTTCTTCATGATCATTTTTATTGGTTTCGCGACGCTCCTAGCCGTCTGGCTTTGGGCCATGATCGACGCGTACACCAGCGCACAAAGATGGAACCTTGAACGGGGAATTGTGAGCTGAGAGCTCGCCCAGTCACGACCGTAGCGAGATGGGGGTGAGAGTAAGTCGACTACCTCGGATTCCCCCACTCGGGCGACGAAGCAGGAAAACTAACGGAGTGAGTTGGATAGATCCCACCCTGCCCCGCGCCGTTCGTTCATCTCGACTGGCAACGATCGGGTTTGTGATCGTCCTAATCGGGCTCACCGTGTTCGCGCTCTGGACGTCCCACCAAATGAACACCGTAGGAGATCGCGCACTACAGGCCAGCCGATTGTCCGACCATTACTCGATGGCCGCCCAGCACGCTGCCGCCGAAGAATCCATCGAACGCGAATACCGGCTTACGCCCTCAGCTGAGACGCTCAGCGAATTTGCTGTCGTCGCCAATGAACTCGATGACTCTCTCAACCGAATTCAACGAGATGGGTTCCCCGCCGATGACGCCAGGGCAGAACAAATCCGCGCTGATCACCGGGAATTTCTTGCTGCCAGTGAGCGGCTCTTCGCGGCCCAACAAGCAGGAGATCTCGCACTCGCCGCGACGATAGACGACACTGAAACCGATCCACTGTTCGAGCGAATCGCGGCGAACCTCAACAACGCAGCCCGCGGAAAACACGATGCCGCAGTCGGCGCACTAGAGGATCTCAATCGCCTGCAACATTTTGTTGCTTCCGCAACACCGATCGTCTTCGTCAGCGGAATGGTACTCATCGTGGTGTTCGGGGTGATGCTGCGCCGCGTCCGCCGGCTCATTGACGACCAGCGGGAACATGCCACACACCATTCCTTACATGACGCGCTTACGGGCCTACCCAACCGAACCCTACTCGCCAAGCGATTCGAAAAAGCACTCCACGCCAGTCATGGCGCTGGGACTCACACTGGGCTTCTGCTCATTGACCTAGACCGCTTCAAAGAGATCAACGACACTCTGGGGCACCATTATGGCGACCGGGTGCTCACCGAAATCGGCCCCCGTCTCGCACCCGAACTACGCGACGTAGACACGGTGGCACGACTTGGCGGTGATGAATTCGCTGTCCTACTTCCCACAGTTGACAGCCTCACCGCAGCGGCCCGAGTCGCGGACCGACTCCGATCAGCACTCACCACACCCATCACCATTGATGGCATCGAACTGGGCATAGAAGCAAGTATCGGTGTGGTCATCTCTGGGATTCACGGCGATGATCCGAACACGTTGATGCGTTGTGCTGACGTCGCGATGTACATCGCGAAAGAACAGGGAACCGGAGTTTTTATCTACGACGCGGACGATGACCAGCATTCCCCACGCCGTTTACAACTTCTGGGCCAACTGCGCCGCGGCATGGAAAACCGGGAACTTGTGCTGCATTACCAACCCACAATCAACCTTGACACCGGTCGCATGTGCCGGGTTGAAGCGCTGGCCCGCTGGGCACATCCCGAGCTGGGGCTGTTGTCGCCATGCGAGTTCATCCCGCTCGCTGAGCACACCAGCCTGATTAGCGGATTAACCGAGTACGTGCTCGACGCGGCGCTCGCGCAAATGCGGGCTTGGTTGGACATCGGCCACACCATTCCGCTGTCGGTCAATCTTTCCGCCCGGAATTTACACGACAAGAATCTGGTGAGTACCGTCCAGGAAAAACTCACTCATTACGACATCCCCGCCGCCATGGTCACGTGTGAGGTGACCGAGTCAGCGATCATGGTGGAGCCAGAACGCTCCCGGACTGTCATCACGAGTCTGCACGATTTGGGGGTTCGATTGTCCGTCGATGATTTCGGTGCTGGGTACACCAGCCTCGCCCAGTTAAAAACTCTACCCCTGGACGAGATCAAAGTGGATCGGTCTTTCGTCACCGCCATGGGAAGCGACCCGAACGCGACCGTGATCGTCCGCAGCGTTATCGAGCTGGGCCACAACTTGGAGCTGAGTGTCGCCGCGGAAGGAGTCGAATCACCCGAGGTGCTCACTACCCTTACCGACTACGGTTGCGACACCGCTCAGGGGTACTACTTCTCTCGCCCCGTCACCGCCAGGCAAATCTCCTCCTATCTCAACGCGGGGCTAGCTGGCAGTGTCACCACACGCGGTCCGATAAAACTGGGAAATCGGCTCGATACCTTTGCAGCGCAACGAGATGTGACGTTGTAGCGATTTCACACCTCTTTAGCCCCCTTCCGGCGTTGCGGTTCCCTACAGTGGCAGGTGCAGGGAGGCCAACTTAGAGCCCCCCCCCCCCGCTTAGCGAGGGAGAGATCCATGGGAATCCGCACCATAACTATGGCGGCAGCAATCGCGGTGACTGGAGTCGTTGGCATTGCGCCCAGCGCCAATGCAGCAACAAACGACTATAAGAACCGCGCTACTTCTTATTGCCTAGATAGCAACTCATCGCGAACGGTGTATACCAGAGGCTGTAATAGTGGTTCTTATCAGAAGTGGGTGGATTCATCGGCTGGGAGCGGGCGCCTTCTGAAGAATCTCGCAACCTCTTACTGCCTGGACAGCAATAGCAGCGGAAATGTTTACGCTAACGCGTGTTCATCTGGGAATCGCTACCAACAGTGGACTATTTCAAGTGGTGTCATAAAGAATGTAGCGACGGGGCGCTGCCTGGACAGCAATACTTCCCGCGAGGTCTACACCCGAACCTGCAATAGCGGATCATTCCAAAAGTGGGACTGAGAGATTAAGGATCTCTTTGGTGAGCGGCGCCCCGCACTGGGCGCCGCTCACCAACGCCAGAAAGGAAGCTCCGCACTGTTTAAGCAGCGCTTTGAACTCTTCCAAAGTTTTAACAAATTACATCGAGACTTGAGCGTGACTATCGCGATCTCTTTAGCTGCAATCATTCTTTACGCCTGGGTGGGGTTAGCACGGTATTCATCTGGCAGGAGCGGAAATTACGACTTAGGTATTTTCACGCAGGCAGCTCAAGGATGGGTAAACGGAAAGGGCCCCTACTCCGAAATTAAAGGAATTACTCTTTTCGGTGACCACTTCAGCCCCATCACCGTTCTGTTTGGCGCAGGGTATGCACTGTGGCCTGACCCACGCTCCTTGATCGTTCTGCAAGCGATCACTCTTGGCGTTGCTGTAGCCATTCTGAGCGGTTACGCCTGGAGTAGCTTGCGGCCACGTGAGGCGGCGTTTGTTTCTTTCGTTGCGGTTGCTTCTTCGCCTTTCATGGGCGCGGCTGCCTTTGATGTCCATGAAACGGGTTTAGGGGCACCTCTGGTGGCATGGCTCGCTCTCTCACTCATACACAGGAAATTTGCCCAAGCCATCGCTGCTTCTTGTGCTTGCTTATGCATTAAAGAAGATCTCGGCTTAATGGTAATCATGGCTGGGCTAGCGTGGTACACGATGCATCGTCATCACACTCAGCGGCCTGTTGCGCGACAGGCGCTCACCATCAGTGGGCTCGGATTTGCTGGTTTTACGATAGCCAATGCCGTCATTATTTTGCAGAACCCTAGCAATACCAGCCCGTACCTTCATCTTCTTTTTGGTGACACGAACACCACAACGTCAGGACCATTCATCACTCGTGTGGTTCCAATACTGCTTGTAGTTGGCTTAAGTGGATTAGCTATCAAACAGCCAATTCTCCTCCTCGCAATTCCGACGTTGGCATGGCGCGTTGCGTCGAGTAACCCCGGCTACTGGTCATACAAATTTCATTACGACGCAATTCTGCTACCCCTATGCATCGTTGCCTTAACTCACGCCCTGAAAAGTCGGCCGCTAGCCGAGCCAGGGAGCATAAAGAACTCGCGTGTCGTTTTCTTTTCGGCGCATCAGGCGCAGCGGACCGTTGTTCTGACTGCGGCGGTTCTTGCGATGATTCCAGGTTTAGTGCGCTTCACGAATGCGGCACCATGGCGAACCGACATCACTACTGTTTCTGTGGACCAACGCACCGCATCTCGTTTCGTTGCCCACCTTCCCCGAGGCTCCCTTCTTCTTACCAGCGAGCGTTTGGGGCCTCACCTGATTCAGCAGCACCGCGTGAAACTCCTGGACTCTGGCCACCCCACGCCTGCTCGTTGGGCCCTAGTCGATCTCAAACCCTCCACGATGGAAATCCATGCGCACGCCCAAGAGCTTTACTGGCGAAGCCTGAGTGATCCCCACGCGAGTGTTCGACGCGAGGGAAACGTTGCCTTTATTGCCTTCCACCGTAACCGTCCGCTTCCGTGACCACATCACTTCGGATCGCGATGACGGCAGTGTCACCACACGCGGTCCGATAAAACTGGGAAATCGGCTCGATACCTTTGCAGCGCAACGAGATCCAGCTCAGCGGTGAAGGTTTGAGCGTTAACGCCCGCATGGGCGATGACCTGACCGGTCGGTGACACTATCTGGCTTAGCCCGGCCATGCGGTGACCACTGTGCTCACCGGCAGTGTTACACCCCACGAAGTAGCTTTGGTTCTCAATCGCCCGGGCTTGCCCAAGGATCGTCCAATGCGCGGCACGGGCCTCCGGCCAGGCCGCGGGGACCACCAACACCTCTGCGCCCGCGTCCACCAACCGGCGAAAAAGCTCTGGGAAGCGCACGTCGTAACAAGTAGCCAACCCAAGGTGGACGTCCCCGCCACTGACCGGGAGCCGCACCCGTGGCGCTGCGATTGCATCCCCACCATTCAGCAGCACCTTCTCGCCACCGGCAAAACCAAACCGGTGGACTTTGCGATACGTCGCCAAGATCTCACCGTCCGGGCCAAGCAACACCGACGTGTTCCACCGGGTCGTTGTCGCCGGAACGCCCCCCTGTGCACCCGATTCCGTCACGGTTTCCACGATGGAACCCGCATGCAAAACTACCCCGACATTAAGCGCGGCCCGGCGCAACGCAGTCACCGTCGGGCCGTCGAGTGACTCGGCGCGGTCGCCCCAGTGCCGGTACGCGAACCCACCCGGCGCCCACAGCTCCGGTAAGACCACCAGGTCATGACCAACGCACTCACGGACCAGTCCCACTACCCGCCGGACTCGGTCCGGAACAGGCTCATCATCGCCGTATCCCACTTGAATGACCGCTACCTTCATCAGGCACCATCCTGCTTTTGGCCGTTCGGTAGCTGGCCACCTAACCCTCCACCGTGCGATTGCCTCCGGTCGAGGCCCGCTAATGCGGCTAACCGGTCGTTGTAGGCACGGAGCTCAGCTTCACCGTCCCGGTCTGCTTGTCGGTCTCGTCGCCGCGCTTCCAGCGAATCAGAACGCGCCCACGCCACCGCAATCCCCAATGCCAGCGCCACCGCCGGGATCTCCCCTAAACCCCAAGCGATCGCTCCACCTTGTTGTTGATCGAGCAGCGGCGCCACGCCCCACGGTCGATCCAGTTCATGGAGCACAGCACCAGCCAACACTTGGGTGCCACTCGCCAACGAGACCCCAAAAAAGGCGTGGAACGCCATCGTGGCGAACAACACAACCAGGCGCATCGGATATGCCGGGCGGGCCGGCCCAGGGTCAACACCCACTAGCACCGACGCGAAGAGATACCCCGATGCTAGGAAATGCGCGTGCATCAGGACGTGTCCGGTGTGGGTCTGAATCGACCACTCAAACAACGGCGAGTAGTAGAACACCACCAGACTGCCGGCGAAAATCACTGCCGCGACCGGGGCTCGACTCAGCAATGCTAAGAAACGAGAGTGCAGCACGGCCAGCAACCACTCCCGGGGCCCGTGACTGCCATCACGCCGGGCGGTGAGCCCGCGCATCGCTAATGTCATCGGCGCCCCTAAAACCAATAACGGCGGTACGACCATTGATACCACGAGGTGGCCCAGCATGTGCGAACTGAACAGCACCCTCCCGTACACCCCGGGCGATCCGCTAGTCGCCCAGATCAAGATGAGACACCCGGCCACAAACGACAACACGCGTAACACCGGCCAACTGTCACCACGGCGCCGTAGCCGACGCGCACCCCCCACGTACAACCCGAGCGCGCCAACCGCCACCGCTAACCACAGCAAATCCACTCGCCACGCCGTGAACCATGCCGACGCAGTCAGTGGCTCCGGCATCGGATACCCCGTCAGAATGGTGGCAGCATCTGGGTCGCTCTGAGCATTACCCGTTGGTGGTGCGCTATTGGCCAATGCCACCGCCACCCCAATCGTGACCACCATCAGGACCAGCTCCCCCGCAAACCAACGCCAAAACGCCGCCGCCTGCGAGACGCCCGAGGACACCAACGCGGGGATGGTTCTCCGGCGATGCCGGACCCCCAGTGCCCCCAGCGCAATCAATGCCATCCCCTTCATCACCATCAACACGCCATACTGACTCCCTAGATCAGCCCACCCCCCGAGCTGCGCCCACGCGTTGATCAGACCGGACACCGCGACCGCGGCAAACGCCCACCCGGCCAGAACGGAGTACCGGCGGATCACCACCGGAACGGCATCGGCGAGGTTCGTACGGGCCCACGTGATAGCGAGCGCGCCGCCCACCCACACCGCAGCCCCGATCACGTGCGCAGCCAACGAGGTCACTCCCAGCTCGTGATCAGTCTGGTTCGCGGAATGCCCGACGTATGCCAGCGGAATCAGAGCCGCGAGCGACAACACCATCAGCCAACCCACGGTGAACAGTCGCAACGCCAACATTGCCCCACCGGCTACCACCGTCACCACCACAGCGCTGATCACCCACGCGCGCAACGGCTCCAACACAAAAAGGTACTGCCCTAGTTGGGTAGCGAAACCAGAACTTGTGGGTTCCTGACCAGAGATCCGCGCGTACGTCAGCACGGCGGTCATCGCGGCGGCACTGGCCCACACTGACGCCGATAACGCAGCCACCCGAGTCAACCGCAAGGCCACTGGCCGCAAAATGCCCTGGGATCGACCGTCCGTCCGGCCAGGCAAATGGACCGCGGAATTCGGCACTAGTGCGGCAGCAACCACCAGCAACCCGATAGTGAGACTGGCAGCCAAATCGACGACGACCGTCATCACCGGCAAACCCCAACGCACGAGAAAACCCGGATCAGCAATGACACTGGCCCCCGCGCCCCCGGTCAGCAGCAGTCCGGCGACCGCAGTCATTGTTGCGGCAAGAATCAGAGCAGCAAATATGACTGGCCGTCGCCCGCCATGGTGACCCTTCCGTGTCGCCGTAGACGACACCTTTGAGGCTCGGGAAGTATCAGGCACCCCACCAGAGTAGGCACCCATTCAGTGCCCCATTCACAACAAGGAGGTCGGCTAGCACCACACCAGAGCGCGAGCTGGCCGTTCCACAACAGCAGCAAGATCGGCGAGGAACCTGCTCGCTAAGTCCCCATCGACCAGTCGGTGATCAAAACTCAGCGCCAACGTCGTAACTTGACGGGGGCGAACCTTTCCGCGATGCACCCACGGGCGTTCCCGAATAGCACCGAAGGCAAGGATTGCCGCTTCACCAGGGTTGAGAATTGGGGTACCGCTATCGACCCCGAAGACGCCGACGTTCGTGATGGAGATCGTGCCGCCGGTCTGCTCCACCGGGGTGGATTTGCCGGCCCGAGCAGTAGCGATCGCATTATCCAAAGCCGACGCTAATTCGTGTAATGACATCGCGTGCGCGTCCTTGACATTGGGCACCACTAACCCGCGTGAGGTGGCTACCGCGATCCCAAGATTGACGTAATGCTTCACCACGATCTCTTGGGCGGGTTCATCCCACGCCGCGTTGATCCCCGGATTGCGCTGGGCAGCGATCAATAAGGCTTTACACACAATGAGCAAGGGGGTGACGCGGACGTCGGCGAACTCGCGTTCGCCCCGCAATTGAGCCACTAGTTTCATCGTGCGCGTGGCATCCAGGGTGACGAATTCGGTCACGTGCGGCGCGGTGAAAGCGCTCGCCGACACTGCTTGGGCGGTGACTTTACGCACCCCCCAGACCGGAACCCGAGTCTCCCGATCCGTCAACGCATCGCGTTGCCCTGCGTACGCCTGCACGTCTTCGCGGGTGACTGTGCCACCGGGGCCAGTCGCTGGAACCGCAGACATCTCGACACCCAAATCTTTGGCGATCTTACGAACTGGCGGTTTTGCGAGGACTCGCCGGTTCCGCCGAGAGGATCCCGTTAACTGCGGGCCGTACCCCACGAGGACAGCGGCTTCAGCGCGGTCAGTGGGTAACTGAACATTCTGGGTGGCCGCGGGGAAATCCTCGGTGACCGTCGTTGCTGGGTCCTCTCCAACTCTCACCCCGACAATGGGCATCCCTACCGGGACAGTCTGCCCCTCCGAAACAAAAAGCGCGGATATTTCACCCGCGAACGGCACCGGCAAGTCAACCAAGGATTTTGCCGTTTCTATCTCCACCACGATGTCGTTGACCGCAACGACATCGCCCACCTGAACTTTCCACGACACAATCTCTGCCTCTGTCAGCCCTTCGCCGACATCCGGTAACCGAAACTGCTGCTCGCTCACGGCACTCCTCCTCAATGCGCCATAACTCGGTCAATCGCGTCCAACACGCGATTGACATCAGGGAGGAAATCCCCTTCAATCTTGCTCGGTGGGTACGGCACATTAAACCCGCCCACCCGCAGGACAGGCGCTTCTAGCGAATAGAAACACCGTTCCGTCACAGCGGCTGCTACCTCAGCCCCCAGGCCAGCAAAAGTGGACGCCTCATGCGCGACCACGGCACGTCCAGTGCGCTCAACGGACGCCACGACGGTGTCGATGTCCAATGGAGACAATGACCGGAGGTCCATGACCTCCACATCACGACCTTCTTCGGCGGCTATCTGCGCAGCATCCAGACACGTGCGCACCATGGGCCCGTATGTCACCACGGTGACGTCATGACCAGCACGCACCACCCGAGCGTGACCCATAGCAGCTCGATCGCCGAGTTGTTCAGACAACTCGGCCTTATCCCAATATCGCCGTTTAGGCTCGTAGAAAATGACCGGATCATCACAGGCAATGGCTTGCTGGATCATGACGAAAGCATCTACCGGATCCGCGCAGCACATCACCCTCAACCCGGCCGTATGAGCGAAATACGCCTCATTGGATTCACTGTGGTGTTCCACCGCACCGATCCCACCACCCATTGGGATACGGATTACTACCGGCAACATCAGCGCGCCGGAGGAACGGGCCCTCATCTTCGCCAACTGGGAGACGATCTGGTTGAACGCCGGGTACACAAAACCATCAAATTGGATCTCACACACCGGCCGATAACCCCGCAACGCCAACCCAATCGCGGTGCCGACGATGCCAGATTCAGCTAATGGGGTGTCAATGACGCGGTCCTCCCCAAAATCTTTCTGCAAACCATCCGTTACCCGAAAAACTCCACCGAGACGCCCCACGTCTTCACCCATGATGAGCACTTTCGGGTCGGCTTCTAACGCGGCTCGCAAACCGTGATTGAGCGCACCTACCAGCGTCATGATCATGGAGCACTCACGTGGTCGCTGCCTTGACTTGAGTCAGCCAACGCTTGTTGCTCGACGTTAATCAGCGGGTGGTCATGGGCGTACACGTGCGCGAACATGTCCGCCGGTTGTGGATCCGGCAAGGATCGGCAACGCTGGCGGAGCTCCGCTGCGAACTGCTCCGCTTCTTCCTCCATCGCCTTAAGCATGTCCTGATCGAACAGCCCTGCCCCCAGCAGGTGCGTCCGAAACCGCACGATCGGGTCTCGACGACGCCACGCTTCCACCTCCTGTTCGTCCCGATACCGAGAAGGGTCATCCGACGTAGTGTGCGCGCCCATCCGATACGTGAACGCCTCGATAAGGGTGGGGCCACCACCATTGCGGGCCTGCTCTAATGCCGCTTTCGTGACGGCATAAACCCCCAATACGTCATTGCCATCGACCTGGACCCCAGGGAAACCGAAACCCGATGCTCGCTGATACAACGGGATTCGGGTCTGACGTTCGGCCGGCTCACTGATCGCCCATTGGTTGTTCTGGCAAAAGAACACCACCGGAGCGTTCTGCACCGCAGCAAAAACGAACGCCTCGTTAACGTCCCCTTGGGAAGTCGCCCCATCCCCGAAACACGCGAGGACAGCAGCGTCCCGATGTGGATCGCCACTGGCAACAACGTGGTCCCGCTGCATCCCCATGGCATAGCCGGTGGCATGCAACACCTGGGTACCAAGTACCAGGGTGTAAAGGTGAAAGTGATGCCGCTTCGGATCCCACCCCCCGTGGTGGACACCACGAAAAAGCCCCAGCACGTTGAGTAAGTCCACCCCACGGCACCACGCCACCCCATGTTCCCGGTACGTCGGGAAAACGTAATCCTGCGCCGCTAAAGCCCGGCCAGCACCCACTTGAGCTGCTTCCTGACCAACCAGGCTTGGCCATAAACCCAACTCGCCTTGGCGCTGCAAAGTAATGGCTTCGGTATCGAACCGGCGAACCATGATGAGGTCCCGATAAAAAGATCGGAGATGCTCCGGGGAAAGATCTCGAAGATAAGGCGAATAGTCCGGATGAAATAGAAGTTGCCCGTCCGGAGTGAGGAGCTGAATCTGGTCAGGATCCCCGTCCCCACGGGGACTGTTCATCACGACGCTCTCCTTCGTCATTACGGCGAAAGCGGATGCGACGTACGGTACCGGCAGAAACTACCCTGGGGCGACTTGATTCTGGATATACGAGGAGCTTCGGAGTTAAGGTTTGAGGTGAGGCTGACCCGATCCATATGTCGGAAAAGATCCATATGCCGGAAAATAGGAAGACGCCCTAGTCGGCTCCGGCACGGTGAGAGGAACCGCAGATGGAGTGGGCGGCGGTGACGGCACTGGAGGGGCAGTCGGCTCATTCGGCTCAAGGAACTCGGTAACGGCATCGGTTACCGTTTCGACGGTGGTCTCCGAGACCTTGAAAGCTGTGTTAGGCAAAACCGCGCTGACTGCTTGTTGGACGGTCGGCGCTTTGCCATACCCCTCTACGTCACCGACCTCGTCGATGACCACGTCCATCACATTGGTTTCCAACGCAACAGTGAAGGTTTCAAAGTAGGTGGTCTGTGCGACCGCTCGCACCACTGGTTCTGGTGAGCCCTGCGCCGCGACGACCTTGCCGGCGTCATACGAGGCAACTGCGGCTTCATTTAATGAGTCATTGACTTCAACGGGAAGTTTCGCTTGAAGATTCTCGACAATCTGCTCAGCTGGGGTGACAGTCTCCGTGAACCGGAGCGCCCGCTTGACCTGGTGAGTGACATTAGATGTCACCACATCCACGGCGAAAGCGCGCTGTTGTTCAGTGAAAGGCACGGCGAACACAGGGGGCGGCGTATTAGTCGGGCTTGACGTTGACGGGCGAGGAGTAGGGCGACCGGTCGTCGGCGGCGCGGACGGCGTGGGTCGCCCGGGAGCGGACGTCGGGGCGGAAGTCGGCGAGGTAGGACGGGGGGAGTCACCGTCCCGCGGCACCGTCACCCCACTCACCGTGGGGGATGGTGTGGCGGACGGCTGCGGGGAATCAGGAACCACCGGGGAGGACGATCCGCGCGGGCTCGAAGGTTGCCCTGGCGCAGGAGGAGGCGATTCCACTGCTGGCCCATAAGCTCGTACGTCCCCTGGAATGTCAATAACTGAACCTCGTGCTTGACCGGCTACGATCCCACGAGACTGAAAACCGAAGACAGCCGCGATTACCAAAGCCGCGGAAGATACCGTCGCCACGCACCCAGCTAAAACTCCAGCCCGGGTAGAGGGCACCGTCGCAGTACTGGCGCGCGGCGGCCCAGTGGGCTCCGGCTCAGTCATTTGGCGCGCCCCCCGAGGACGGTGACAGTAGGAATGATTGCAATAAGAACATTTGCGCTAAGAATGGTGGTCGAGCAGGAAGCAAGGCCCACTGATCACCGCATACCCAGGCTAAGGGCTGCGTCACGGTGGCACCATGCCCCGATCGGACTAGTCCATAGCTGGTCATGATGCAGACGTCGGCAGCTTCATGAAAGATCTTTAGCCTTTGTCCAGGCTAACTCGATTGGCCCTCGGGATAGCAGCACGGAATTCGCGGGCAAGGTGAAGGAAACGGTCATTCACTGTTCTGTCTCCCACGCTGACTCGCATTCCTTCCCCAGCAAATGGGCGCACAATGACATGGTTTTGTTGGCATAGCGAAGCGAAATCTTCCGTGGCTTCCGCCAAACTAAACCAGAAAAAATTCCCCTCGCTGCTAGGAATCTCCCACCCCTGCTCTTGAAGAACCTGGCTCATCCGCTGTCGTTCGGTAACGATGAGCTCCACTCTCTCGTGTAGTTCATCGCGGTATTGAAGAGATGCCACGGCTGCCACCTGAGCGAGGCTGCTCACCGCAAACGGGACAGCTGTTTTCCGTAACGCGGCCGCGACGAGAGGCGCTGCTATGGCATACCCCACTCGGAGGCCAGCTAACCCGTAAGCCTTCGAGAAAGTCCGAAGGACCACCACATTGGGGTGCCGTCGCCACACCGCCAACGCTTGAGGTGCCTGGGTATCACGCACGAATTCGATGTACGCCTCGTCTAAGACAACAACGACATCATTCGGGATTTTGGTAAGAAAGGAATCCAATTCATCGGCGTGGACCACTGGACCGGTGGGATTGTTTGGGGAGCAGACCACCACAACGCCGGTGCGGGCGGTCACCACAGCCGCCATAGCCGGAAGATCGTGGCGTCCGTCTGGCTGTAAGGGCACTGGCACCGGCGTCGCAGCGGCGACCTGCGTCACGATGGGATACGCCTCAAAAGATCGCCAACTGAACACCGCCTCCGCACCCGGTTCACACGCCGCCGTCACGATTTGACTCAGCACACCGACACTGCCTGGGCCCGTCACCACACACTCTTCTGGGACTTCAAGGTGTTCAGCCAGGGCTGAGGTGAGCTCTGAAGCGGCCATGTCTGGGTACCGGTTGATGGTGCCTATCCGCTTGGCAATGGCTTCTCGAACTGATGGCAATGGCGGGTAAGGGTTTTCGTTGGAGGCTAGAGACATCGCTATAGCCGCGACGTTCCGACCACCCGGCACATAGGTGGGCACACCATCCAACGCCGAGCGAAGGCGTACCGGACCCACTACAGAAGCGTCAGCATGTGGGTCGGGCGGCAATGGCACGCCATTCACCATAGTGACTTCTGAGCAACCGGGGGTGAGTTGCCCGTCTCACGGCGCCTTCAGAACAGCACCTGAGTTCTTAAACAGCGACGATGTTCGCGTTGTGAGGACTCGACTGCCAGAATGTGCGGTCATGAGATCTCTCATCCTCAAAGTCGGCATTAATGCGGTAGCCATTTGGATCGCCACGATGGTCGTTGATCCGCTTCGCGTGTCTCGCGGTGATGGCAGCACTATCGGTGTGATCGCTGTGTTCCTGCTGCTGGGGTTGATCTTCGGAGTCGTGAACACCATCGTGAAACCGGTGGTGAAGTTCTTCACCTTGCCGTTCTACTTCCTCAGTCTGGGCCTGGTTGCGTTTGTGGTGAACGCACTCATGCTGTCGATTACCGCGGGGCTGGCCGGCTCGTACTTCGACATCGGCTCTTTCTGGTCTGGGGCGTTACCGGCAGCAGTCATTGTGACTTTCGTCAGCCTCATTTTGCACATAGTGCTCCCCGACCCCAAAGATCACGACCGGAAACGGGACACCAATCGTGACCGCTGAGTCGCATCTGCCTCACGAAAGTGCCCGTCCCGACCCACCTATGACAGGCGTCCCGGCACGTAGCGTCTGCTTTGTCTGCACGGGAAATATTTGCCGGTCCCCAATGGCTGACGTGATCACCCGAGCACTTCTCACTCAAGCCGGGCGAGCGGCAGACGTCATAGTGAGCAGCGCCGGTACTGGCAACTGGCATGAAGGGGACGGCGCTGATCCGCGTACTGTCACCGCTCTTGCCGACGCAGGATATGACGGCAGCGATCATGTAGCACGTCAATTCGATCCAGAGCAGTTCGCTGATCTCGATCTGATTGTGGCGTTGGATCGCAGTCACCTCATCGCTTTGCGGCGCTTAGACACCAGCGGCGACCATCATGATCGAATCGTCCTCCTGGACGGTCTCACCGCTGACGACGCGGCGGATGTTCCTGACCCGTACTGGGGAGACGCGCATGACTTCCAACGTTGCCTCACTCAGATTGAAAACGCCTGCCGGAAGCTCCTCGACCATCCGGCGCTTAACGCTCCCCACTCCGCTTAACTGAAACCCCAGCAAAGCGAGTCAGCACCACTTTGGCGAAACGAGCTCCCAGGCAAGCTGAAGTCGGGGTGAACGCCTATCCTTAAAGGGTGACTCTTCCTTCTCGCCGCCGGCCTCGCGTGGTGGTGATCGGCGGCGGTTTCGCCGGCCTATCGGCGGTCCGACAACTCAGCGTCGCTGACGTAGACATTCTGCTTATTGACCGTAATGGGTACAACACGTTTCAACCCCTGCTCTACCAAGTGGCCACTGGTGGCCTTAACCCCGGTGATGTGACATACGCATTACGGGCCTTCACGAGTCGCTTTCCTAATGCTGATTTTTTGCGCGCAAGTGTCACCGGGATTGACCCAGAACGTCGGCACGTCAGCCTCGATACCGGCGATCCGGTGGAATACGACTACCTCATCATCAGTACCGGGATCGCCGCCAACTATTTTGGGATCCCAGGAGCCGCTAAGCACGCGCACACGATGTACACGCGAGCTGGCGCGATTGAGACCCGTGACCACGTCATGACGGCTTTGGAAGATGCCGCCCGCAATTTGCCAGGGGCACCTACTCCCACCGTGGTCGTCGTCGGCGGAGGCGCTACGGGCGTGGAGATGGCGGGTAGCCTGGCTGAGCTGCGCAACACCGCCATTCCGGTTGCTTACCGGACCCTTGACCCGACGCAAGTGCACATCATCTTGGTGGAGATGCAAGACCACCTTTTGGCGCCTTTCCACCCCAAGTTACGGACGTACACCGCTAAGGAACTCCGTAAACGGGGGGTGGATTTACGCCTCGGAGCATCCGTCCAAGAAGTCCGCGACGATGCGGTGGTGATTAAGCGGGCTGATGGTGAGCTGGAGACGATCCCGGCGGCGGTGACCGTGTGGGCATCTGGAATTTCTGCGACCCCCGTCGTCGGGGGGTGGGGTTTACCAACCGGACGCGGCGGGCGGATTCGAGTGGGCCCAGATTTGCGTGTCGAAGGCTATCCGGAGATTTTCGCGGTCGGCGACGTAGCCGCCCAAGAAGCAACACCCCTGCCGCAAGTAGCGCAACCGGCAATTCAAGGTGGCCGGCACGCCGGCGTCCAAATCCGCCGAATCCTTGCCGGGGCCGCGACGGAACCTTTCCATTACAAGGACAAAGGCATGATGGCGACCATCGGCCGCAGCGATGCTGTGGTGCAGCTGCCATTTGGTGCACGGTTCAGCGGGTTCCTCGCATGGGTGGCGTGGGTGGGTCTGCACGTGGTGACGTTAGTCAGTAACCGCAACCGCTTCGCCACACTCATCAACTTGTCGGTGCGTTATTTGAGCTGGCCGGGAAGTCTTAACGTCGTCGTGGGAGACCGCGCCGATAACGCGTAGCTGTACCGAGAATTGAGAAGTTTGGTCTCATTCTTCTCCCTATTGTCAGTGCCCTATGCCAAGGTGAAACATGACTACCCACACCAGCCCATGGGCTGCCGGCACACCCTGTTGGGTCGATTTATCAGCAACGAATCCGGCGGATATTCGCGACTTCTACACCGGTCTATTCGGGTGGAAGTACGAGTTAACAGCTGAAGAATTTGGGGGCTACGGGATTGCGACGTTTAACGGCCACCACGTTGCTGGAATCGGCAACAAGCAAGACCCTTCACAACCCAGCTCATGGATCACCTATCTCGCTACTCACAACGCTGACACGTCCGCTGCTCAGATCATCGGAGCTGGCGGCAATGTCATCGTGCCGGCGATGGACGTAGGTTCAATGGGCCGAATGTTGATCGCAACGGATACGGTTGGTGCCGCGTTTGGCATGTGGCAAGCCCGTGACATGATCGGCGCCCAGCTCGTCAACGAAGCTGGCGGGTTTGTCTGGAATGAGCAGCTCAGCCGAGACGTACCTGCTTCTGTCACGTTCTACTCTGCCCTTGGTTTAACAGCAGAGCCTCTTCCAGATGACTCCCTTATCTATTTCACGATGAACGCCAGCGACGACTACATGGTCGCCGGGGTGGGGGAGATTCCAGACGAGTTACCTCAAGAAACCCCAGCGCAGTGGCTCACCTACTTTGCCACCGTGGACACTGACGCGACCACCGCACGTGTTGTTGAGCTGGGTGGGCAGGTTGTCGATGCACCACAAGACACCCCTTATGGGCGTCTTGTGGTTTTCGCCGGCCTTGAAGGTGAGTGGTTTGCGGCCATGTCGGTCGCTTCAGGCGGTGAAACGTACCGCGAGTCTGATCTCGCCTGATCACTCTTCGGACGGCGCCTCGGGGGGCACAGTGTTTCTGCGAGCATGTTCCGGTGACATCATCAGATTCTTCGTCCGATCCCTCCGCTGTGACTTCCTCAAGCATGACTCCTCTGGCCGCGTCAGGGGTTGCCTTAGGTGCCCTGGACGGGCGGTACCGCAGTTCAGTTGCTCCGCTGGTGGAGCACCTTTCTGAGGCAGCGTTGAATCGAGAACGAATTCGCGTTGAAATCGAATGGGTGATTCACCTCGCCAGCACGCGTGCGGTGCCGGGGGTGCGTGAGCTGTCAGCCGAGGAGATCACCGCGCTTCGAGCCATCCCACAACAGTTCGGCCCACAAGACGTCGCGGACTTAGCTGTCATTGAACGCGAAACCGTCCATGACGTGAAAGCGGTTGAGTACTATCTGAAACGACGGATGTCTACTGGGAGCCTGGCAGACCTGACTGAACTAGTGCATTTTTGCTGTACTAGTGAAGACATCAACAATCTTGCGTACGCGTTGATGGTACGGGAAGCAGTCCAGCATGTATGGGCTCCACTCGCACGACAACTCGTCAACGATCTTTGCGCGCTGGCGGTGCAGTTACGCGACGTGCCAATGTTGGCTCGCACTCATGGGCAGCCAGCCACGCCCACCACCATGGGAAAAGAACTGGCTGTTCTGGCGAATCGGTTGCGCCGTCAACTGCGGCGAATCGACACCGCGGAATATCTGGGAAAAATCAACGGCGCCACCGGGACATACGCGGCGCATATAGCTGCCGTACCCAGCACCGACTGGGCCGAAGTGTCGCGTTCCTTTGTGACCCACTTGGGCTTGACTTGGAACCCGCTGACCACTCAAATCGAGTCCCACGATTGGCAAGCCGAACTTTACGACGACGTTGCCCGGTTCAACCGGATCGCACACAACCTTTGCACTGACATGTGGTCCTACATTTCGATGGGGTACTTCGCGCAAGTCCGCGGGCAGGGAACTGTTGGGTCGTCCACGATGCCGCACAAAGTGAATCCCATTCGGTTCGAGAATGCCGAGGCAAATTTGGAGGTTTCAAACGCATTGTTCAATGTGTTGGCAGCCACGTTAGTGACATCCCGCCTGCAACGGGACCTCACCGACTCGTCCATGCAACGCAACATCGGCACCGCGTTTGGTCATTCACTTCTTGCCCTTGAAAACATCCGCCGAGGCCTGGCCGGGGTCGATGCGGATCCCAACGCCATGGCTACTGACTTAGACGCTAACTGGGAGGTGCTCGGCGAAGCAGTCCAATCCGCAATGCGCGCGGCGGGCCTCGCCGGGGTACCAGGCATGGCAGACCCGTATGAGCGACTTAAAGATCTGACCCGTGGCCGACGCGTTGACGCCCCCGCTCTTCGCGCTTTCATTGCAAATCTAGGCTTGCCGGCCCACACCCAGGAGCGGTTGTCCGCCCTTACCCCGGCGACCTATACCGGGCAGGCGACAGCTCTTGTTGAGTACCTTGCTTGTGAATAATCCAGGAGCACCGTCGGTAGTGTGGTTAACGCCTCTTCACCATCGCGTTGATCACGTCTTTAGATCTTTGCGCTCCCGTAGCCAGATCCATGCCATTTCGACTGATGATGGCTGTGCTTCCAAATGAGCGATCACCCACCCAAATGCAAGCCACTGCTTGGGGGGATATCAAGGCGCACTCCATCGTGCTAATGACCCCACCGCCAGCTTGGGTAACAAAGATCGGGGAACCGCCAGGACTCATCGACTGGGTAGCACCGCCTTTGACGCTGCTGATCACTTGCTCGATGGGGAAATCTTCATCGGTGACAGCAGCCGAGGCGACCACTTGGACCGACGAGTCAGGCGTTGCATAGATCTCAGTGGCCGCTTCTTTCACATAGGCAAGTTGGCGGAAAGCATCGCTGACAGGTTCGATTTGTTGGCGAATCTGGGAATCGTTACTGCGCTGAAGATCACCGACCGTGTCCGGGGCATCTATGCGTTGGAGCAGGAAAGGCAACACCACTGCCGCCACAAGTATCAGCACAAAAAGCCCCACGATTATCCCCACTCCGATAATCACAAGGGTCATTGAGCTTTTCTTCTTCGGCGGGGTCGTGGCCGGCCAGTGAGAAGCAAACTGAGAATGCTGCGCTGAAAGTGGCGACGCACCAGAGTGGGGTTGAGTCGTGGCCATCAGTGACGCACCGAATTGCGGGTTCGGAACGGGGGGTGCGACGGGTAATGACGGAGCACCGAAGCGGGGGTCTGATGCTTGGGCTGGCGGAGTACCGAACCTGGGGTCTGGGGTCAATGGCTGTGGGCCAGGGCCTTGCGAGGACCAACCCGAATCCTGAGACATCCTTTAACCCCCTACGCCGATAGTGCTGTGGCTATCGACTCGCGGGGCTTATTCCTTAAGTGGCACTAAATGGTGACGCTTTGCCCTGAGTTCGATGCGAAAGTGCAAGACAGTAAACCTGGGTTGCCGTGGGGGGCCACAAAATCGATGGCGACGTCCGCGGGGTGGTCGTGATCTGGGAGTCCTAACCAGTCCAAAACCCGGCTCTTGTCACCAGCGATCTGCAGGTGAGTCAACCGAGCGGTTGGCACCGAACCCACTGGCTGCGAACCAACCGCCGATGGATGCAAATCCGCTGGAACTTCCCACTGCACCAAAAAAGGAAGCTGCGGATCAGCAATTAGGCCCTTCACACCGATCTGCCGCCATCTCAGCTCAACTCCGTCCGGGCGATGTCGATTTCCGGGGACTGATAGTCGCCCGAGACGTTGCTCCGCCGGGGCCAAATCATCCACCGCCACCACCCACCCGAGCCAACCGCCACCGTTTTGAGCACGCATCCGGACGGCTTGACCAAACGGCGCCTTGTCGGACGCTGGGTGATCTAACACCTCAACAACTTCGATATACCGGCCCTCAGCTAACGGAAGGATGACGTTGCGGGTGCCGAACCGAGGGTGCACCCCGCCATCGACGGGCGTTACCCCCAGCGCTTTGCCTAATTGCTCGGCGGCGTGGGTCAAACCTCCGTTTTCGGCAACATATGAGACGTGGTCCACGCGCATGGCCGAGATCGTGTCACACCCCAAGAGAGCGCTTCGCGGCAGGTCCGTTCGGCTTATAAAACATTTGCCGATTCGTTGCGTTACTAGTTAATAGCGACGAGTACTTAAGAACGCAGCGAGCCGATCAATTGCCTCATGAAGCACATCGACTGACGGCAAAGTGACAATCCGAATGTGATCAGGATCAGGCCAATTGAAACCAGTCCCCTGCACCACCAGCACACGTTGTTCGCGAAGGAAGTCAAGCACGAACTGCCGGTCATCGGCGATGGAATATATCTGTGGGTCAAATCTCGGAAAAAGATAAAGGGCACCTTGCGGGCGAGTGCAGGTCACACCGGGTATCTGTTCCAACATCTTCAGCGCCACGTCTCGTTGTTCGCGAAGCCTGCCGGTGGGTAGTAATAACTCTTCCACGTCGGAGTCCCCATTCAAAGCGGCAGAGACGGCCAGTTGCGCGGGGACATTGCTGCATAACCGCATATTGGCTAAGACAGTGAGACCTTCGATATAGCTACTCGCGGTGCCGGTTGGGCCCGAGAGCACCATCCACCCAGCACGGAAACCAGCCAATCGGTATGCCTTCGACAGTCCGTTGAATGTCGCACACACCACATCCGGCGCTAACGCCGCCGTTGAGGTGTGTGCGACTTCGTCATACAGGATCTGGTCGTATATCTCATCGCTAAACAGCATGAGGTGGTTCTCCCGGGCCACCTCAATCATGGCTTCCAGGACTGGCTCACTGTAAACCGCACCGGTCGGGTTGTTCGGGTTAATCACCACCAGCGCACGAGTCCGCGAGCTGACCTTGGCGCGGAGATCATCGATGTCAGGTTGCCAGCCGGCAGTTTCATCACAGCGGTAGTGCACCGCGCGGCCACCGGCAAGTGACACGGCGGCTGTCCACAGTGGGTAGTCCGGCGCAGGCACCAGAACTTCATCCCCGTTGTTCAGTAATGCTTGCATGGCCATGACGATGAGCTCGCTCACTCCGTTCCCCAGGTAAGTGTGAGTGACTCCGATGCTGGTCAGGCCCTTCCCTTGGTGGTAGTCCACGACCGCACGCCGCGCACTGAGCAGCCCCTGAGAATCGCAATACCCTTGTGCGGCAGGCAGATTCTCAGCAACGTAAGCCAAGACTTTTGGGGGAGCATTGAAGCCAAACGGCGCGGGGTTGCCAATATTAAGTTTCAGGATGTGGTGGCCTTCGTCTTCCAAACGGCGCGCTTCCGCGAGGACCGGGCCGCGAATGTCGTAACAGACGTCGGCAAGTTTGCGGGACTGGGAAATGACCACCATTGTCTTAGTGTTTCAGGTCAGCTCAGGGCATGGGGAGGTAATCGGATCAGGGCAATTCCTGCCAGATCCCACATCCAGCGCTACGGTAGATCCGGGCCAGGGGTCGGTCCTCATTGTCCGCGCTGAGACGAAAGGCTCAGATGAGCGTGCGCCAATTACCGATCACCGAGCTCCCGATCGGGCGAATTATCGGCGAGTGGGCTTTACGCGCCGATAGTCAGGCTCCCCGTTCAGCTCGCCATTGCATTCACGACGCACTTGGTGAGGTCCCGGAGCAACTACTGCGCCGGATTGTTCTTGTCACTAGTGAGCTGGTGACTAACAGTGTGCGATACGCCCCCGGCGGTCTCACGGTCACGTTGAGCGAAAGCCCTACCAATTGGGTGGTGTCCGTTGCCGATAGCAGCCACATCGTGCCTCGATTTGAACAACAACACGCACTCGCCGAACAAGGGCGCGGCATGGTGATCGTGCAGCGGATCAGCGAGGAAGTGGGCTGGTCGAAAACCCCCACCGGTAAGGTGGTTTGGGCTCGTTTCGCCCGAGACATCCTCTGATCGTTTCGCCTGATGCAGCAACGAAGTCGAAGACCTGCTGCCCGTGGCTATTGCGTCGTTCCGACTCCAACAGCAGTCCGCCAACGCGCGTGAACCGTGTGGGCAACAACGCCGAACGATGGCTGTTGAAATGGCTGCGAGTAGTGCAGCTCCTCTGAATGAAACGTGAGTAAACGATCGCCCAGACTCACGGGGCCCGTAGGTAGCCTCGTGCAGGCTTCTTCGCGGAGAATGAACACCAAACTCGGGGTCGCAGATAACCCTCTTCCAGCATCTACTTCAATGTCTTTGATGTCACACCACGGAACCCACACATAGTGGCCTCGGTGCCTAATCCGAATATCGTCTTTGCGAACAATCAATACGGGTTCAGCCCCAAACCATGTATCGCGTTGCCAGCGCCAGGCCATGATTGCCACGACTATGCCCAGCACACCGGAAAGAAAAGGCGACCATAAGGCCAGACCTGTCGCTCCCATAACAAGGGGATAGCTGGCCATCCCCAGAAGGATCAACAGCCCACAGACGTTTACGAAGTCCCGACGGCGAAGCGCCTTCATGTCGGGTTGGGTGACGAGGTCAGCAGATGCCAGTTCGTCCACCGGCCGTGGAGAATGCGCGATGAGGCTGGACGCATCTGACACTGACTGATCATCTCGGATCCATTGGTCGGAGCGCATGGAGTTCCTTATCGATCGTGGCCCGGTCATCGTTTCTGGTTGCCGGATAGACGGCAACTTTTACGCCATGGTGGCAGCGAATTCGCTGCCAGTGAGTCCCACAAAAGCGCTGACTTTTTACGAGCACGGACATCCCGTCATAAGAGCGACAAATGGCCCCGCACGAGTCTTGCCAGATGGGCCAGCGATGAAGAAGTCCGACGGCCATCCTCCGTACACGACCCAGCCAACTTGCCGCATAGGAACGGCCCGCCGCAGTTGGGAGATCCGCGGCGGGCCGTTCATTGAGCGCTCCAAGCTGAGCAGCTTGGTGGACGCTCAGTCTCCCCCGAGACTTACACCACTATTGATGTGGTGAAGATGCGCAAAGGTTGCATCTCCGCTCACTCTTCCTCGTCGCTAAGCGGCGGCAAGTATGCGGGCTCTGGCCAAATGTGCTCGCTTGCTAGAGCCCGCCGTTTGGTGCGTGTGGTGCTTAGGAAATGTCGAGTTCCTCATGTGGGGGACTTTGATGGTGCGAGCACCGGGTTCGCCACCAAGGATCACTTTGCGACGTGACTCGTTGTTCGCAGTGTTGATTTCGATCAGGTTCTTCACTGGGTTGGCGAGCACCTGAACGTAGTACGTGCCGTTTGGTAAATCGGTGACATCAAACGATTGACCAGGCAAATACTGGCTGTAGGTGTCACCCCAACCGGACGGCAACACTTCCCGTAGACCCATCGAGTTGGGGCTGCCGCAGGCACTGGACAACCCAGTTGAGTCGGTTTGCCATTCGGCACCGGGGACGCTGAGGTCAACGGAGTCGGTTGGCACCAGGCAGAAGGATTCCTTCTCGCTGCGCACTACCTTTTTACCGTCCGAACCCAACAACTGGTACGTCGCGAAGTCTGTGAAATACCAGTGAGTGTGCCCTGGGCGTGGGTCATAAGCCAGTGTTCCCCGGTCTACTGAACTGACCTTCTTTCCTTGCTGATCGAAGAAGACCTGGTGGGCGGACATCTCCGAGGCACCGGGATCACGGAAACCGTCCACGACTAACGGCCCCGGGCCGGCATTCCATACTGTGGCACCGAACGCGAGGTACTGATGGCCGTCTTCACCACCGTTTTGCTCAGAACTAGTGAGCTCAAAACCGAAGGCTGGCAACGACCGTAGATCAGGTTGCACATTCTTTGGCACGGACGGCTTCGGCGCTGGCGAAGCGGAGAGACTCTGAGTGCGTTGTTCCTGCGAGCCCTCTTCATCACGAGCGTGCTCTTCCCCTGGGCCGTGGCTGTGATTCTCCTCGGTGACAGTCGAGGCGCCACCTAAATCGGTTAAGTTAAGGCGTCCGGGGTGACGCCTGGAGCAGACCGCACACCACCAGCCGCGAATGGCCCTTCCTTAGTTGGAGCGAAACCATCAACGTGCCCAGCTTCACGAGCCCGAGCAAGTGAATCCGGCAGTTCAAGCCCCGATTTACTGGCCTTCCCTGGGGTGCTGATTCGGCTTAACGCTTCGCCTTCTGGGACTGGCGCATCTTGGTCTGTGGCTCGGATGACCTTCAGCGGAAACTTGGCGGTCACATCTTTGGTGGACAATTTCAGGGCGGATCGCCACGCTGGCGTAATTTCCACCTGAACGTTATAGGTGCCAACCGCGAGGTTCGGCAGTTCCACGTATTCCCCGATTGGCATCGCCCATCCACGTTGAAGGCCCATCACCGTGCCAAGGGGTGACCTGCCGCCGGGAACCACTGGTGGCAACAACTTCCGCCTTAACTGGATCTTTGTAACTGGCGCGCTTCGCCCGAATTTCCAACGGGCTGGACATTCCGACGCTGAGATATGCGCCCAAGTCCCCGTAAAGCCCGTCGTTGCTGTACTTCTCGATCACCGCTGGATTGGTTGCGACTACCACCTTGAGCGAAAGCCCCGGTAGGGCACCGTCCGCCACTTGGGCGCCCGCGGTGGCACTCCCTGCCACTAGAAAAGGAGTGATTGAAGCGGCCACCCAAGGCCGTCGCGACTTCCACTGCTGAGATTTCACTGTCTCTCCTCTCCCGGTACAGCCACTTGAGAAACTTGCAACTCATACCCCCACTGATGCGGCGAAAACCACCAAAGGTTGCATGAGGGAAATCATGATGTGAGCTTCACTGTTTGTGAGCCCACATCATGATTGGTTATCGCTCAGGATTCGACTGTTAATCCCAGCCCTGATTTAAGAGCCGAGTCAGGCAATTCGCTGATTCCTTTCTTGATCTTTTCCTTCTGCTCTTCCGTGAGTTCCCTTCCTTCCAAAAGCATTACGAAACCAGTAGGCGTCACTGGAAGCTCCAATTCCTTAAGAAGTGCGGTCAGCGTCGGGCTCGTTTTAATCTCTTGAGTACTCGGGATCAAGTCGCTCTGCAAGGCCCCGCCCTCTGCACTCAAGGGGGCTGTGACGTCAGGCACGTTTCCAAATTTTGTCACGTCCATCACTAGCTGGATTTGACCAGCTGTAACCGCTTCACGACCCGAAAAGGACGTATCACCTTCACGAGAGGGGGACTCTCCAGAGATTGCGTCGTTCATGATGACGACCCGACGAATCAGATTCGCGTCATCAACCCAAATTTCCGTCGTCGGTTTCACGCCCAAATTTTCTAGCCCTACGTAGAAACCCCCGGCGTCTGTTGCGAGGTAGCCGCCCACGAGATAGAGAATTGCATCTGTCACTTCAATGTCAATGGAATAGCGCTCAGCTGTGGAGCCGTCAGGAAGCTTGGCGGAGCTAAGAAATTGAGTTCCTACCCCTTTTAATGATTCAAAAAAATCTGCGGCGATGAGTTCATTTTCAGGAACTTCGTCCGGTCCGTGCCATTTTTTCTCGGACGGGTCGTAGAGATAAAATTCTTTATTTCCGATGGCGATGGCTTGGACGGCTTCCGGTTTAGCTTCCGCTTCCGAGTTATTGGTGACAGCCATGTCTTTGCCGTCCCAACGCACAGTGTCTGTTGACAGAACTTTTCCCTTATTCATGACCGTGCTGGTCCAAGCAAAGCCGTCGCTGGCCGCGGCTACGGTGGTCGTGACCGCGTCTTGGAAGGCAGCCGGGCCAGTGGCTGGTGGGCCTTCGGATAGCCACATGGTCGCGCCGATCCCTACTGCGCCAACACAGGCGGCAGCGGCTAGGGGGGTCCAGAATGTGCGGCGGCGGCTCTTCGGGGCCCGAACAGGTGTCATTGACGTGACCTCACCGAGGTCAGTGGTGGAATCGGGGGTTTGGGTAGTAACCATGGTGATCTCCTCCATTAAGACGGGCGGAAAACCGCGCGGGTGGGGCAGGGGTAAAGACTTCGGGTCAATGGGGTTCGCGGCACGGAGGATGGCGTCAACGTTGATCGCCTCATTTCGTGGCCCCTTGGCTTGATGCTTCATGACGACCTCCTCATGGACGTAGCGGATGGTGCTGTGTGGAGCGCGCGAGCAAAGCGTTGCCGGGCGCGGCTCGCCCGGATCGCGACCGCGTTCACCGAGCAGTCCAACACGACCGCCGCTTCGGCGTGGCTGAGTTCCTCCCAGGTAAGTAACCGAAGGATTTCCTGATCGTCCGGGCGCAACGTCGCCAAAACTTGCCGCACTAGATCTGAGTCGCACTGGGCACTCTCGCTACCCAGCACGGTGTGGTCACTGACCATGCTCAACGGGACAGTGCGGTCCCAGGCGACTCGCTCGGTGACTTGCCGGCGCCGCTGCTCGCTGCGGTGTTCACAGCGGAAACCCGGTGTCGGGCCACCCCGTACAACCACGCGAGTTCGTTGACGTCGGAGGGGATCTCCGTCCGGCGGCGCCACGCGATGGTGAACACTTCACCCACGAGCTCCTCGGCGTCCTCTCGGGTGAGCCGGCGCAATGCGAACGCCAACACCTGCCGGGAATGGGCGACGAACAACTCCTGAATCCACCGCTCATCCCGGATTGGACCGCTATGCACCACCACCCGACCCTCCGACGCAACAGAAGGTTGCGCTGGATCGGCGGTGATGTCACCAGACCTGCTGGAGAACACCCAGCCTCCTTGTTTCTGAAGTAGCACGTTCACATCTGAAGAGTCACCGGAATAGGGCCAGACCTTTCAGTCCCGGAAGAAAAAGATCAAAAACTTCATTTTCAGACAAAAAGCGGTGGGCCGGCATTGTGCCAACCCACCACTTTTCCTGATCAACCCATTACCTCACTGCGGGAACCGCCGCCTGCTTTTCGGCCACTGCACGTTCGGCCCGGTAAGCCCGGAATGAGTACGCCACCGCAGCAACCCAGACGGTAGCTATCGACGCATAAATGAGATACCGAACCGACGTTGCGGCATCAACAACATCACTGTTCAGTAAGGTCCGCGAATTCGTCAGAATGATCAGCCCACCGACCAGTGACCCAAGAATGCGCGGCGGGATGTGCCGCACCAGCCACGCAGCAATAGGCGCCGCCACCAAACCACCCACCAACAGCACGATCACCCACGTCGCGATCACGCCTTCACCGCTAATCCCAATCAGAAAACCCAAACTAGCTGCGAGCGCAACCAAAAATTCACTCGTGTCAATAGACCCGATGACTCGCCGTGGTTCCATCCGGCCGCTGGCTAACAAGGCAGGTGTGCCCACTGGGCCCCACCCGCCACCGCCGGTCGCATCAACAAACCCGGCGAATAAACCCAAGGGTGCTAAGAACCTGCGTCGCAACGGTTTCCCAATATTTTTACGGTCTAATCCACGGAGCGTGAAGCGCGCCAGAAGGTACACCCCAAGACTGATCAAAATGATCGCCATCAACGGGGCTGCGGTCTCGGTGGACAAATTGGACAGCACCGTCGCACCCAGGAAAGCGCCGATCGCACCGGGGACGCCGACCCGCAACACTACTCGCCAATCCACATTGCCGAACCGCCAATGCGCGGCGCCCGACGCGAGGGTGGTGCCAATCTCCGCCAAGTGAACGGTGGCGGACGCGGCTGCCGGGTTAACCGCGATCGCCAGCAGCAACGTAGTGGAAGTGACGCCATATGCCATGCCGAGCGCTCCGTCCACTAATTGAGCACCAAAACCAACCAGCGCGAGCAGGACGAGACGTCGCATGGGAACTCCAGAGGTTTCCGAACAGGGCCGAAATCACTATACCTACTATTCCTACTGATGTTGAGGGTTTTATCGGGATTGACCTCTCTCTCCTAAAACCATGCTGGAAACTTCACCCAGATCTAACGAAAATCGAACGAGAACCCTGAAATCAACCCGGGATGAGCTGCAGAGATCACACTGAAGGTGACCCGCTCGTTCTTTCAGGAGGATTCGATGCTTCGCCCGTCTCGCACCGCACGTCTCATCACCGCTAGTGCTATCGCCGCTTTCACAGTCACCGGCTGCTCAGCTGACTCTGACAGCACCAGCCAGTCGTCAACGAGCGTGCCCTCAGCAACCTCATCTAGTACTGCCACACCTGACTCCTCAGCGCAAACCCCAGCCGGGACCGGACCATTGGCGTTCACCGCCACCACCCTCACTGGGCAAACCGTTGACGTCTCGACGCTATCCGCCGGCAAACCCACTGTGCTGTGGTTCTGGGCGCCTTGGTGCACGATTTGCCGCGGTGAAGCCCCGACCGTCGCTGCCGCAGCAAAAGACCTCACTGGCAAAGTCACCTTCATTGGCGTTCCTGGTATGGGTGAAAAACCCGCAATGGAGGACTTCGTGAAAACCACCTCCACCAACGGGTTCAGTCACCTTGTTGACGAAGACGGCGCGCTCTGGCGACGGTTCGAGGTCACCTCACAACCGTCGTTCGTCTTCATCAGCGCGGACGGAAAAATCGAGAAAGTAGTCGGCGCGTTAGGCGACGACGCGCTCCGTTCCCGCGCCGCGCAACTCGTCAACTAAGCACCAAGAGTCATGGATACCGCCACTTTGCTCCTGGCTGTCGCTGCAGGTGCGGGCGCCGCATTTAACCCATGCGGCTTCGCCCTGCTGCCGGCATACCTCACCATGCTCGTCGCGGGCCCTGGGACTGCTTCTCACCCATTCCCTAAGGAAGGGGTATCAGGAACGAGCCAGATCCATCGAGCCCTCCGGTTCACCTCCGGCATGACCGCCGGTTTCATACTCGTATTCGGCGGCTTTGCGATTCTGATAGCACCTGTCGCTGGTTCAGTGCAACGGTGGCTCCCTGTCGTGACCCTCATCTTGGGGGTTGGGCTCATCGGGTTGGGAATTGCCATGCTGGCCGGGCGCAAACTCCCCGTTCCGCAGTTTCGTCGAGGCCGCGCACCAAGCACTTCGTGGACCTCGCAAGTGGGGTACGGCGTGACATTCGCCCTGGCGTCCCTGTCCTGCACGATCGGGCCTTTCCTTGCCGTCACGGCCGGGGCGATCCGGGAACGTGACCCGTTGGGGGTGGTGTGGTCATTTTTAGCTTACGCACTCGGCATGGGCGCGGTAGTCGGCGTGCTAGCGATCGCGGTGGCCGGCGCCCGCGGCACGGTAATCCGGCATATGCGCAACGCAGTTGGGTGGCTCAACCGCGTTGGTGGCGCACTCGTTCTCGTCGCCGGCGCGTACATCACCTGGTATGGCTGGTTTGAGCTCCGCGTCTTCGCCGGCACCGCCACCTCAGACCCGATCGTGGACACTGCCCTCCGTGCCCAAACCTGGCTGAGCCGCACCGTGGACGGCTTCGGCACCACCTGGGTCTTCATCGCCATACCCGTTCTCGTGATCACCGCCATCTCAATGTGGGCCTACCGCCGTCAGGCGACACACCGCAACACGGGACCTCCACTAGCCTGACCCTGTCTTCGCCACAGTGCGCCTGAAAAGTGATGGTGACCCACGTGTTGGAACAACCCTTACCGGGAGCTCTCACTCCTGGTTTGATCGGGTTTTTGGTCTTCGGCTCGTTTATGCGCGCTTTTCCTATCGCACGACGCAAAGACGGCTCATATGGAATACTCGCGGCGGCTGGCATCGTTCTCACCGATTTTGATGACCAGTGACTCTGCCGCTAAACCTGTCACTGCCGTCGTCAGGATCCTGTGCTCAGGCGATGGCACTGTCGGGCCCGCCGTCCCCCCGCTGAGCGGAACCAAATAACCGGACATCGGTCATGTCCATATTCAGCGGCCAAAGCAACCAACTGATCTCGATGCATAACGACCAAAGTGTGAGGTAGCGGACGCGCCGCCTTCCTCAGACGCTTCACCATAACCATGGAAGGATTATTTCGACCTGACTCATAGGCTGCGATGTTCGGCTGCGCGACACCAGATCGTGTGATGTGGATGGTTGCCTCCCCCTTGGGGTGGTTGTTGTGATGAGTACGACTAGCTCGACTCGGCCAGCGCTGAGTGATCAGCTTGGAGCCATATCGACGAAGCGTGAATAGTGACCTTGGAAAGCCACCGTGATGGTGTCGGTGGGGCCGTTACGGTGCTTGGCCACGATGAAATCAGCTTCCCCGGCGCGGGGGGATTCCCGGTCATAGGCGTCTTCGCGGTGCATCAAAATGACCATGTCCGCGTCTTGTTCGATTGACCCTGATTCGCGGAGGTCAGCCAACATGGGTTTTTTGTCGGTGCGCTGCTCCGGGCCACGGTTCAATTGGCTGATCGCAATGACCGGGACTTCCAACTCTTTAGCGAGGAGTTTGAGTGCCCGCGAAAATTCGGACACTTCTTGCTGGCGAGACTCCACCCGCCGGCCGCTGGTCATTAGTTGCAAGTAATCGATGACGACTAGCTTTAAGTCGTGCCGTTGTTTTAAACGCCGGCATTTCGCTCGAATCTCCATCAACGACATGTTGGGCGAATCATCAATGAACAGCGGGGCGTCGGCTAAGTCACCCATCGTGCGGGCCATTTTGGTCCAGTCGGCGTCTTCCATCCGGCCTTGCCGTAGGCGCTGCAACGGGATTCGTGCTTCAGCAGACAACATCCGCATCGTGATCTCCGTTCGGCTCATTTCTAAGGAGAAGATCACCGACGCCAAACCGTGCTTGATGGATGCGGAACGACAAATATCTAACCCCAGCGTAGATTTACCAATCGCTGGCCGTGCCGCGAGCACAATCATTTGCCCCGCATGTAAACCGTGAGTCAGCCGATCCAAATCAGCGAAACCGGTAGGCACACCAATCATGCCCTCGCCACGATGCCCCGCTGCCTCAATCTCATCCACCGTAGGTTCAATGATCTGACCAATGGGCAGGTAATCCTCACTGGTCCGCCGTTCAGTAACGGCATACACCTCGGCCTGGGCCTCGTTCACCAGATCATCGACGTCACCTCCAGACGTCGCGTATCCCAGTTGGACGATCTTTGTGCCCGCCTCCACCAACCTTCGCAGGACGGCCCGTTCCCGGACGATCCGCGCGTAATACCCAGCATTCGCCGCTGTTGGCACCGATGAAATCAACGTATGCAAATACGGGGCGCCGCCGACGCGCCCTAAGTCCCCACGCTTAGTCAGCTCATCAGAAACAGTGACCGCATCAGCCGGCTCCCCCCGGCCATAAAGATCAAGGATGGCATCGAACACAATCTCATGTGCTGGACGATAAAAATCGTTACCTCGCAATACTTCTATTACGTCTGCGATGGCGTCTTTGCTGAGCATCATTCCGCCAAGCACTGACTGTTCAGCGGCGACATCCTGCGGTGGCGTCCGGTCGAAAGAATCGCCAGGACTATGAGGGGGTCTGTCGTATTGCGCGACATCAACCTCAGTGATCGACACGGATCACCCTCCACCCACATAGAGCCACAAATCGAGGCAGGGATACCACGATCACACTTCAGCAGAAGCCACTGACAATGAACTCTCGATCACTATGAACCGTGCCCGGCGAGTCCCGTTGGGAAGACTACGAAAGGAACAAGATCAGTTCAATTGGGCTTGTGGAGCACCTTTGGGACAACTTGTGGGCAACGTGTGAATTCATGACTCACAGGCTGTGAATAAAGATGTGGAAAAAAGAAAAGTTTTACAAAAAACCCGCCTGTGACCAGCGCGAACGAAACCCACAGTGGGTAGGACAAAAAAAGTTTTTGGGAGCACTCCGATTACAAAACCAATTTTAAGTGACAGATCAGTGACTAGTCGTCAAGTATTGACTTTAGCTTTACCTGCTTTTTTCACCTTGACCGCAGAGCCGCTTTTTCTCATGTGCGACGCCGCCATCATTGGTCACCTTGGAGTGACATCATTGGCCGGGTTCGGGCTCGCTTCAACCGTTCTTACTGGGCTGGTCGGTCTCTTTGTTTTCCTTGCCTATGGAACAACCGCCACCGTCGCACGTCACACCGGAGCGGGACTCATCAGCCAAGCGTCACAGCGTGGAATTGACGGTGGATGGTTATCGCTTTTTCTTGGCCTCCTCGTCGGAGTCACCCTGGCCGCAGGGGCAGTTCCGATCACCGCTGTTTTTGGCGCACCCAACGAAGTAACCGAAGGGGCAGTAACTTACCTGCGTTTTTCAGCGCTCGGGCTCCCCGGCATGTTCGTTGCATTAGCAGCCAGCGGTGTGCTGCGTGGCTTCCGTGACACATGGACACCACTGGTTGTAGCAATGGTGGGATTCGCCGTAAACGCTGTCGCGAATGCGCTGCTGGTCTACGGGACAGACCTCGGCATCGTAGGGTCAGCACTAGGAACTGCGGCTGCCCACACTGGCATGGGAAGCGCGCTCGCCATCGTCGTTATTCGAAAGCACCGACGACTTGGTGGCACTCTTTGCCCGCGCTTGGGGGCGATCTGGAACGCCGCTCACAGCAGTGTTCCCTTATTGGTCCGTACTGTGGGAGTCCGAGGTGCTGTCATTCTCACGGCATGGGTTGCCGTTTCCGGCGGGGAGATCACACTCGCCGCATATCACGTGTCAGCGACCGTCTGGACTTTCTTCGCGTTTGCGCTGGACGGGTTAGCAATCGCCGCACAAGCACTGATTGGGCACGCACTCGGCGCAGGTGACCGCGAACGGGCCCGCGCGGTCACGAAACTTCTCACCACCTGGGGCATCGGATCAGGGGTCGCATTCGGTGGTCTGTTGATTGCAAGCCACCGTGTGTTACCCGATCTTTTTACTGGTGACCCCGCACTCCACGATGCCATCGCAGGAGCATTGCTCATCGTCGGGATTCACCAACCGTTATGCGGACTCGTGTTCGCACTGGATGGCATTCTCATTGGTGCTGGCGATCATCGTTTTCTTGGCATAGCAATGATCGGGTCAGTGCTTCTCTACCTACCCATAGCACTGGTGGTTCGCTCCCAACCAGCGACGCCCACCTCAGTGTGGTGGGCATTTATTATCTTCATGACGGCACGGGCCCTCATGATGCAATTACGAGCTGGGAGTTCCCGGTGGATGCGGTTGGGGGTGTCTGTCTAGTACCCACCGGGAACCGGAGATAAGCGCATTAAGCCACTTACTTCACTTTGTCAGTTGGGCACGACATCAAGCGTGACGGTCGCAGAGACCTCCGGATGCAACCGGACGCTAACCACGTGCTCACCTACCACCTTGATGGGGTGACCCAACTCAATTTTGCGTCGATCCAGTTCAGGACCGCCACCTGCTGTTACCGCCGCCGCGACATCAGCGGTGGTCACGGCACCGAACAACCTGCCGTTGGCACCTGCCTGTGCTGGTAGCGCCACCGCCCCAGACTCCAGGCGAGCCTTCACAGATTGAGCCTGCTCTAGAGTGGCGATTTCGCGGCTGGCGCGAGCCTGACGGATGGCGTCTACTTGCTTTTGACCACCTTTAGTCCAAGGAGTAGCAAGGGATCGAGGCAACAAGAAGTTGCGGCCATACCCGTCTTTGACGTCAACGATGTCACCTGGCGCACCAAGGCCAGTGACTTCTGACGTGAGGATGAGTTTCATCGGAAGAACCCCCTTCTCAGCGGCTGGAGCTGGAGTAGGGCAACAACGCCATCTCGCGCGCGTTTTTCACCGCGGCGGCGATTTGCTGTTGCTGTTGGACTGACACACCAGTGACTCGGCGGGCGCGAATCTTGCCCCGATCGGAAATGAACTTCCGTAACAGGGCGGTGTCCTTGTAGTCGATGTACCCGACCTTTGCACTGGTCAGTGGGTTCGACTTTTTCTTAGGTTTGCGAACGACTGGCTTGGCCATCGTGGTGCTCCCCTTTCGTGGAGCCCGAGTCTCCTATGACTCGGGATGGTCGGAATAGGAATGAACTAAAAAGGTGGTTCGTCGGTAAAACCGCCGGCAGCACCAGCGCTCTCTGCCGAACCGGACGGACCAGTAGCCCACGGATCCGCTTGAGCATTACCAGCACCGCCGCCCCAGCCACCACCAGCACCACCGCGTTGAACTTTGCTGATCTTCGCGGTTGCCCGACGGAGGGAGGGGCCGATTTCATCAACCTGCATTTCAGTGACGGTGCGTTTTTCACCCTCGCGGGTCTCGTACGACCGCGACTGCAATCGGCCTTGAGCGATGACTGCCGTGCCACGAGTCAAAGATTCAGCGACGTTCTCCGCTGCTTCGCGCCAAATCGAGCACCGCATAAATAACGTTTCGCCGTCCTTCCATTCGTTTGCCTGGCGGTCAAACGAGCGTGGCGTGGACGCAATCGTGAAGTTTGCCACTGCCGCGCCGGACGGGGTGAACCGAAGCTCCGGGTCGGCGGTGAGGTTACCGACGATGGTGATGACGGTGTCGCCTGCCAATGACTTGCCCTTCGTCGTACTGGATGGGTCAGCGCACCTCAGGCCGGATCAGCTTGGTGCGCATCACGGATTCGTTGAGCCCAAGCTGGCGATCTAACTCTTGGGCAACTTCAGGAGTGGCTTGCATATCGATGACGGCGTAAATGCCTTCAGACTTTTTGTTGATCTCATAAGCAAGGCGACGGCGACCCCAAATGTCAACGTTGTCAACCGTCCCACCGCCTTGTCGAACGACATTAAGAAATGTGTCAAGGCTCGGAGCGACAGTGCGCTCCTCAAGATCAGGGTCAAGGATCACCATAAGTTCGTAGTGACGCATGCGCAGACCTGCCTCCTCTGGACTCAAGCGGCCCCGGGCTTTCCGGGGCAGGAGGTCTGATAAACGCCGGTCAAGGTGACCGACTTGAAAAGACTACCGGGTGCACGCGACGGATTCGAATCGTCGTCCACAGCAGAAGACCTTACGAACACTAGGTCGCCGGGGTCTCGTCAGGACTTAGCCCAAAGGATGCAGCGAAGACGCGGCGGCCCGAGCGGCAGGAATCACCAGTGCCGGACCAGTGCGGTCGTCAATGCGAGCGTTCGCCGCAAGCCGCTGCACCGCGTAAATTGCCGCCAGGACGGCGTCTTTACTGGGGTAGCCCTGGCTTGCGGCAATCACTTTCCCTTCACCGTTGTTGAGGCTCCACCGATATTCGCCCCGAATGTTTTCGTGTACCTCGAACGTAGCTGGCATCATGCTCTCCTCCCCCTGCTGGACTTGACCTCTCAAGGCTAAGTGATCCTGGGCCCCACCAGCGGTTTTGTTGGCCCTTGACTTCTGGGCCAGAACCTGAGGTAACGGCTACAGACCGACTGGCTCGGCATATGATCGTATTGCCTGCCTTGAGTCAGGGTGAGTTGAAAGAACGAGCAAGAAATAAGGCATCCCGGACAGTGCGTTCGGCGATGTTGGTGTTTATCGAACGTCGTTCTATTAGCACCGCGAAGAACACTGGGGCGGCAATTGATCGCATCACTTCCATTGGGTCCGTCTCTGCTGGGAGCTGCCCGCAGGCGATGGCCTCCTGAATTCGTGGGGTAATCATGCGAAGTCGGTGGTTCCAGTAGTCGCGGGCAAGGCCAGTGATGTCATCGTGGGGCATCGCAGCCACTAAAGCGCGAGTCACCGCGCTCTCAAGTGGGGAAGACAGCAAGGTGACAACTGATCGGGTCAACGTGATGAGGTCGGCTTCGATGTCACCGGAATCTGGCACGACGAGAGTGGCGGCTAGTCGCTCACGTAAAGCGTCACGAATCAGATCGACTCGGGCAGGCCATCGGCGGTAGATGGTGGTTTTGTGCACACCAGCTCGGGCGGACACCGCCTCAATACTCACCCCCGCGAGCCCCGATTCAGCCAGAAGTTCAAGCACAGCGGATAACACTGCGGCTTTAACTCTGGCCGCGCGCCCACCCGGACGAATTGATCCCACCTCAGAACCTTGGCGCAGCAAGGTTTTCGGCACTTCACCCATGAAGTAACTATCGCATCTTTTGGTTGCGTTAAAAGAGACGGTCCCCTACGATCCTAATCGCAACTATTCAATGCTTTTAAGGGGCCGTCCATGTCTCGCTCAATTGAATCCACTATCACCATCGCCGCCGCTCCAGCACACGTCTGGGCCATTCTCACTAATTTTGCGGCATATCCAACCTGGAACGAGTTCATCACGAACATCACCGGCCCCCTCCATTCAGGGGCGCGCCTGAACGTGCGGATTAAACCCCCGCAAAGCCGCGGAATGACCTTTACTCCCACCATAAAAATTGTTGATGAGGCCCGGCATCTGAGTTGGCTGGGACGCTTCGTCGTTCCAGGACTTTTCGACGGAACTCACGAGTTTCTTCTCACCCCGAAGGGCCCTGATCAGACCCAATTCACTCAACGAGAAACATTTCGTGGCGTATTAGTCCCAGCATTAAGTCGCACCCTGAGACACACTTCCGAAGGATTCGCGTTGTTCAACCAAGCACTGAAGAAACGCGCCGAAAGTACGGCAAAGCCCTCAACGCTCAACCACGCGTGAAGACTACTTCAGGGAATAGACTCGGCCGTTCATGATGTTCCGATCCTGTGGAATCTTCGATAACTGAGAGACTTGCAGCGATCGACGCCGCACGCCAATCACGACCAAGAAGCCGTAAACCCCGCCACGAAATCGCCTTCAATGGCCAGTTTGGTGCCAACATCACCACCTAAGCTCAGGGCGGTAAATGTCCAACCACACGCTCAGATCCAGAATTCGTTCCATTCCATTACGCACCTCAATGGGCATGGCGGTTGAGTCTTGTCGCGTCGTGTCCTCAAGCCATTGGCGGTCAGCCAGTTCGAAAACTGGGTTATCGGCGGCAAGAAGATCCCGTGACTGTTGAACCAGTGCGGCGGCATACCTCGGGTCTGGTATGACCGGGTAGGGAACCTTCACCCGGTCTACCACTGACCGCGGGAGCAGATCCGCTGACGCAGCCCGAAGAAGGCTCTTTTCCCTGCCGTCGAACGTTTTGAATGCCCACGGGGTGTTGTAGACATACTCGACGAGCCGGTGATCACAAAAGGGCACTCTCACTTCTAAACCGACCGCCATGCTGAGGCGGTCTTTACGCTCCAACAGCATCCGAACGAAACGGGTCACATGCAGATAGCACGCCACTCGCATGGTCTTCTCTTCAATACTTTCGTTCGCAAGAAAATCGACCTCAGCGACCGCACTGTTGTACTGATCACGGATGTACTCGGGCAGATCGAGGGCGGTGGTGAGCTCACTAGTGAATCGGCCCGAGAGGCGCGCTCGCTCACCGCTGACAAAAACCCCCAACCACGGAAAGGTCCGCTCGGTGCGCACTTCCGGTTGGTGGAACCACCGGTACCCACCAAAAACCTCATCAGCAGACTCACCCGAAAGCGCGACCGTGGAGCGCTCACGAACAGCTCGAAACAGTAAGTACAGGGACGCGTCCATGTCACCAAGACTGAGTGGGCTGTCCCGAGCAGTGATGACCGCGCGACGCACCGCCGGGTCAGCCAGCTCAGCATGATCAAGTATCACGGCTTCATGATCCGAACCAACATGTGCGGCGACATCTAACGCAAACGGCGCGTCTGAGGTGGCCCGAAAATCATCAGGAACAAAGTCGCCTTCTCTCCCAACGAAATCCACTGCGAAACTGCGTACTGATTGCCCACCATGACCGCGCTTCGCCGCAGCCAATGCGGTGATAACACTGGAGTCCAACCCGCCCGAAAGCAAAGTGCACAACGGCACGTCGGACACGAGTTGGCGGTCAACGATGTCCGCCAAAAGTGCCCGCACATGCGCAACGGTCACCGGTAGATCATCGGCGTGCGCGAGGGTTTGCAGCGTCCAGTAGCGGCGTTCCCGCAGGCCGGTGCGGTCAACGGAAACTACCCCACCTGAGGGCACCTCACGCATGCCACACCACAGCGAACTGCCCGGTTGCTGAGTGAGACTGAACAGCCCGCGGAGACCGTCGAGGTCAATCGCGCGCTCCGTCAAAGGGTTTGCATGAATCGCTTTCGGTTCGGAGCCGAACAACACGCCATCATCGGTTGGGTAAAAGTACAGCGGCTTAACGCCTAAGCGGTCTCGAATCAATACCAACGTGTCGATTCTGTTGTCCCACAACGCGAACGCGTACATGCCATTCAACCGTTCGGCGATTCCTTCGCCCCATTCCAAGTACCCGCGGAGCACCACCTCGGTGTCGCAACGGGTCTCGAAATGGTGGCCTCGCGTACCCAGCTCTCGTCGAAGTTCAGTGGAGTTGTACACCTCACCGCTGTACGTGAGCACCACAGACCCATCGTGAGTATCAACCGACATGGGTTGGGTGCCACCCTCAATGTCGATCACTGCGAGACGGCGGTGCCCAAGCGCCGCGTGGTGCCCCAGCCAACGACCTTCGGCATCCGGACCCCGGCATGCCATCGTCGCGGTCATGGCGCCCACCTCAACCTGATGGCGGGTTAGGTCTCGGTGAAACGACACCCACCCAGTAATGCCGCACATCGTTATCGAACTCCGCGTCTAGTCTGATCAGAGCCAGTAAGTGAACGGCTCAGTGCTTCAGTTATGCGGTAGCGATGCAGAATTTGAAGGAATTCAGCTTGGTACTTCAGCTCCTCAATGATGGCGACGCTCCCCAACCTGTCAGCTTTGAACTTCCTGATCAGCATGACGGAGTAATGCTACGGCGGTATTCGTCTCATTCGCGGTCTCCACGGCCGCGCTGATCGCGGCCTCAAGGTAGTTCAGCTCCATCATCGTTCCGTCCCCTGTCCTCGTCCGTACTCCAGCGGCCGGCACGCCGCCCCCGTGCGACTTGCGGGCTGCGAGGTGCGCGCACGACGTCGCGGGTGCGGCCCGGGAACGCGGCCCGCACCGCCGACAAGTCCTCGGACATTCCGGCCGGCGTCGTGGCCGGCCGCTCCTGGTCCCCCTCCGACGCTGCTCGCTCCCCCGCTCGCGCCGGGTCGATCTGGGCCGCCCACTGGCCGAACCGCTCGACGATCGCCTCGCGGGTGTCGGCCAGCGCGAGGACGTCCTCCCCGCTGAACCGGCCCGAGGTCACCACGGTGTCGATGTCGATGAAGTCGCGGACCTCGCCCCGAGAGAACAACGCGGTCATCTTGTTCGCCACGGCGTCGCGCTCGTTCAGGACGGGACCGATGTCCAGCCGCGCCGGCGGGAACTCACGGTAGTCCCACCCGAGTTGAAGCTCGCTGGACTCCCCCGTCGCCGCGTCATGCACGTCGAGGTTCACGAACAGGTCCGCGCGAGTGCGCACACTCACCGTCAGGCCGTCGCGCTCGTAGGCGGCCGTCAGCTCGTCGACGGCCTGCGTGAAGTTCTCCGGGGACATGTCCTTCGTGAACAGGTCGACGTCCATCGACGGGCGGTCGCCGAACCCGTTGGCCGACAGCGCGTAGCCCCCGGCCAGGGCGAACCCGTGCTGCTCGGTGACGGCAAGCCCTATGCGGGCGATCCGCTCGTGGATCTCCTTCACGAGCCGCTACACGGCCAGAGCACGCACGGGCAAGGCGCGCAGCTCGGCGAACTTCGCCGTCCAAGTCTCCCGGCACCGCTTGGGCAAGTTCAGGTCCGGCCACAACCGCACCAGCGTCGTCCGGTCCAACAACGCGGCCTGCTCGTCGGCGTACCCGTCACGAACGATCGCGCTGTACGCCGTCCACAACCCGCTCGGACTGTCCAAGTTGTACGTCGGCGTCGGAGCAGTATTAATGTGCGACGACACACGAACCACGCCCGACGTCGGCCCGCGCAGCTCGTCGAGCGAGTCTGGCGTCGCATACGGGATCAGGTCCGCGAAGCTTCGAGGCCTCGGCGCATTCATGTCGGTCTCCTTCGCCTGTGACTACCAGTCTACAAGGAGGTCGCCCAAAAACGTCGTCAAGCGGACGCGAGTACAACACGTGCTCGGTCGCGTAGAGCACGTGTTGCATCGTCGAGTCGGTCCCGAAGGTCGACGCTGGGCCGTGGCACCGACACCGCAGGCTGCACAAGGCGCTGACCTGCGGTGATTGTGGTGGCCAGGGACGGGGACGAACCGTCGACCTTCCGATTTCAGGTGGCGGACGGGCAGACGCCGCGGTGCCGGTCGGTTTCTCGGCAGCTGAATCCATGCTGCTCAAAGACCACGTGTGTACCCGTGGTGACCGTCTCAGGTGCCGCCGTCCTCGTGCGTCCGTGAGCAGCTTGTGAACAACTGCCATCCCAAGGAGCCATAGGGTGTGCGGGGTCGTCTCAGTCCAGCAGGCGTGTCACAGCGAGGCCCCTCGCTGTCGCTAATGAGGGCGAGCGAGTTCTCAGCGCGAGCAGCGAGGTCCAGCGGCGTTACGTCAAGGGTGAGCTGGGCGTGGACCAGGCGGTCGAAACCCGCGCCGACAAGGGGGGCGGCGGTGCGTAGCGCTGGGTCGAGGCCGACCGCCGCGGTCGTGCCGCCATGCATGACGATGTTGCGCTGGCGATACAGCCGGCGCAGAACGCTAGTGAAAACGGCGCGGACGTCGCGCAACTGGCGCCCAGGGTCTCGGAGGAGGGCCGTCATCCGTTGACAGGCTGCGGCGTCACCAACGCGGGTGACAACGAGGCCGGAGCCTTCGGCCAGAGCGGCCGCTACCGCGTCGCTGCGTTCTGCGTTGGTTTCGACGGACTGAAGGACTTGATGGAGGCCGTCGGGTGCAGCTGGGTTGTGGATGACGTATGGGCGCCGCACGCGGCGGAGGTCGCTGCCTGGGTGAGGAGCGCACGGGAGGTCGCCACCTCGGAGCAGGTGCTGACGGTCCTGGAAAAGTCACGGGACTGGCTGAAGAACTCGGAGCTGCGGCTCAAGAACGAATGGCTGGCGGAGGTCGCGGCCGAGGCACGGACGATCTGGTCCGAGCTGAAGCAGGCCAGCAACGTCGAGATCGGGGACGTCGCGCTGGAGGGGAGCACCACCGTCATCGATCCGACGGTCGCCGCTGCCGCGCTCAGAGAACCCGCTCACGTCTGCTGACGCCCCGCGAACTCGACGTGCTGCGCCTCGTTGCCCGCGACCACTCGACGGCGGCGATCGCAGCGGAACTGTGCCTCTCGGTGGGCACTGTCCGCAACTACCTGGCATCGGCGATGGCGAAGACCGGCACGTCGACCCGCAACGCGGCTGAGCGGGTGGCCCGCGAACGCGGACTGCTCTGATCCGCACATTTGTGCGGGTCGTACTCATGTGCGGGTTGCCGGCCGTTCGGGTGTCCGTCCAGAACTGGACCGTCAAGGGATACCTGGAGCACTGGCTGGGCACGGTGGTCAGGCCCAATCGCGCCCCGAAGTGAACCGTACTGGGTCTCCCGGAGGGCGTATTGGTTACGCGACCTCCGGGATGGGGGTCACGGTTGGTGCAGGCCGTTGGTGTTGTACCAGTGGATCCAGCGGGCGACCTGCCACTCGACGTCGCGTCGGTCGCGCCAGGTGGGGCCGGTCAGGTTGATCGCCTCGGTCTTGAACAGGCCGATGGTCGACTCGCAGAGCGCGTTGTCGAGCGCGTCGCCGACGGTGCCGATGGATCCGGCGATCCCGGCCTCGATTAGTTCCGCGGTCAGCGCCACGGACGTGTACTGCGACCCGGCGTCCAAGTGATGCACTAAACCTGTTGCCGTCCAACGGGAATCACTACGATGACGGACATCCAGCGCTTGGCGCAGGGCGTCGGTGACCAGTGGTGTCGCCTTGGAGGTGCAGACACGCCAGCCCAGGATCCGGCGGGAGTAGACGTCCACGATGAACGCGACATAGACGGACCCGGCGAGGGTCCAGACGTAGGAGAAGTCCGCGACCCACAGCTGGTCGACCCTGGCCGGGATGTCCCAGCCTCGCTTGACCAGGTCCGGATGCCGCGGCGCACCCGGGTCACCGGTGGTGGTGCGGATCCGGTGTCGGCCTCGCACTGCACCGGTGACGCCGCCGATGGCCATCAGCCGTCCGACCTGGTCCCGGCCGACCTGCAGGCCGGCGCGGCGGGCGGCGGGCCAGAGCTTACGGACCCCGTAGACGCCCCAGTCCTCCTTCCACAGGGTGACCAGGGCGTTGACCAGGTACGGCCTCGGTCAGCACCGCTCGGCTCATCGGAGCCTGCTTGGGGCGTAGTAGGTAGAGGGCGCGATCGCCACCCCGGCCACGGCCAGGACCGTGCAGATCGGCTCGACGCCATGAACAGCGCGGCGATCGTCGATGTAGTCGACGATCGCTTGAAGCGGCGGTCGAGCTCCGCCTGAGCGAAAAACGCAGCGCTGGTCTTGAGGATGTCGTTCGCCCGTTCCAGCTCCGCCACCCGCCGCTTCAGCCCTCGGACCTCCTCGGAGTCACTCGGGCGCGAAGCCGTGGCCGCCGGGCGCGTGCCCTCGGCGCGCTCGCCCTCCTCGACCCAGTTCCGCAACGTGGCCGGCTTCAAATCCAGCAGAGCCCCCACCTGCCGGCGAGCACCCAGCAGCGACGTCCCACCCTGCTCCAGCCGATCGCGGTACATCCGCACCGCCCGGTCCCTGAACTCCTGGTCATACTTCTTCGGTGCCGACATGATGATCAGTCTCCCGTGCTAGATCAGCACCCTCCGAGAGACCCAGTACGGTTCATTTCAATGGTGGCCAGGGACGGGGTCGAACCGTCGACCTTCCGATTTTCAGTCGGACGCTCGTACCAACTGAGCTACCTGGCCTTGCGACCGTCCGCTATCGAACGGTTGGCGACCCCGACGGGACTCGAACCCGCGGCCTCCGCCGTGACAGGGCGGCGCGCTAACCAACTGCGCTACGGGGCCAGGTGGTACACCTCTTCGTACAACAGCGCTTGCGTACCCCCAACGGGATTCGAACCCGCGCTGCCGCCTTGAAAGGGCGGTGTCCTAGGCCGCTAGACGATGGGGGCGCCTGGACGCCTCCGCTGTTTCCAGCGTCGAGGACCTCATCAGCATAGGGGACGGACCACCCACGCGCCAAAGCCGGGGGTCAGAGCGTGCCGCGACAACTGAGCGAACACTCAGCCAGGCAGACTAAAGCCGTGGCGGAGATGAGCCGAGCGGACTTCGAGGACGCGGTAGCCGACGCACTAGACCGCGTACCCACCAACCTCACCTCTTTAATGCGAAACGTCGTGATTCTTGTTGAGGATGAACCGCCCGACGATCAACCAGGTGACCTGCTTGGGCTTTACGAAGGAACGCCTCTTACCGAACGCGACTATGACTGGGGCGGTCCGCCGCCCCTCCCTGACCGCATCACCATCTTTCGGCTTCCTACGCTTCGAGTGTGCGCAGATCGAAACTCTGTCTTAGATGAGGTCGCCATCACGGTGGTCCACGAAATCGCCCACCATTTCGGAATCGATGACGACCGTCTTCACGAGCTCGGCTGGGGCTAACCTGGGCCTGATCACCTGACTGGTCAGTTCAGAGAAAGAACCAGCTCCGCTTTCCCTGAAGGGGGCCAGTGCCGAGCTTCGGCTGACGGATATCGTCTGGTCAGTGCCGTCACGGCTGCATCGTGAGGGTTGTTGACTGCCCGCTGGAGGAGCAATGCCCGCATTAAGCGAACCAATCAACGTCACGTTAACCCGTCGCCCCACCAATCCGCGAGATCCGTTCGAAACGTTTCTCGCGGTCCGCGACCATTACGGCCACGTTGGGTCGTTCTTGCTGGAATCGCTTGCCGGCCCGGTTGCTGATCGCGAGCGCGCGGTCGTCGGCTTTGCGCCACTACTGACGATTACGATCCGCGGGGGGAAAGTTTCACTAAGCGGGTGCGCGGCTTTAGTCGAAAACACGACGATCCGCCTGATTGACAGCGGTGTTGTTGTTGAGTCAACTGACGGTTTGGAGTTGACTGGCGGGCAAGCGTTTTGGGATCTTCAGCGTCAACTTCGAGACGCTTTTCTGGTTCCTGATACTCGGGACGGGTCATATTCTTTCGGGGTTTTCGCGGTATACGGATACGACGCTGTTCACCAAATCGAGGATCTCCCATACGAGATCGAGCCAACCGACGTCTTCCCTGAGCTAACGCTCGTCGTCCCGCAAGCCTGTGTGAGCTACGATCTGCATCACGGCAGCGCAGAAATCATTGTGGCAAACAGTGACGTGTGGCCATCACTAAACGCCGACGAGATCAACACCATGATCTCTGCCAGCCACTCCCCGCAAGACACACCGTCTCTGACCGTTCCCCACCCTTTATCCATCGAAGACTCCACCACATACGAAGCCTTCGAGCAAGGTGTCCAGACTGCGCTGGGTCACGTCGTGGCCGGGGACATCTACCAAATGCAACTCGGCCACGAACTCACCGTGACCACCGATGCTGACCCGCTGGTGGTGTACCAACGCCTCCGTCAACGCAATCCCTCGCCGTACATGTGCTTTATCGATCTTGGTGTCGCGACCCTGATTAGTGCCAGCCCAGAGCTATTCCTGCGAATCAGTGGGGACGCCATGATCATGCGGCCCCTCGCCGGCACCGCACCGCGCAGTGGGGACGCCACTATCGATGCTGCCCGGGTCGCGCGCCTTGTTGCTGATGAAAAGGAACGAGCCGAGCACATTATGTTAGTTGACTTGTGCCGCAACGATTTAGGTCGCGTCGCGAGAATCGGAAGCGTCACCGTCGATGAATTGATCATGGTGGAGGATTTTTCGCACGTATTTCACCTGGTCTCGACGGTGACTGCCGCTAAAGAAAATACCTACGATGCATACGATGCGATCCGCGCGACTTTTCCTGCTGGCACGATGACCGGTGCCCCAAAAATTCGCGCGATGGAAATCATCGAGCATTTAGAGACCGCGCGTCGCGGAGGCTATGCCGGCGCGTTCGGGTTATTAGACGTCGGGGGTTTTGTCAACACCGGTTTGACGATCCGCAGCATGTTTGTTACCGGAAAGACTTTCCGGTTGCGAGCCTCCGCGGGGATAGTCGCTGACTCCGTTCCCGCCACCGAATGGCGAGAAACCCTCGCCAAACTGAGTGCGACCTACTGGGCGGTCACCAACAGCGAACTCCTCGACGACATTGCTGTCACGCCGGCATCGGCCCTTGAGTCGGCAACGACTCCGCCCGCCAATGACATGACCGGCACTGGAGTCCAAGCATGAAAGCCATCCTGATTGACGCGTTCGACAGTTTTAGCCACATCATTTATCAGTACGTCAGCCAGCTCGGGGTCAACACGGAGGTAGTTCGTAGCGGCGTCCTTACCGCTCGTGAGATCGCCGACCGGCACCCGGACTTCGCCATCCTAGGCCCTGGACCTGGCCACCCGACGGACTCTGGACACGTCGAGTTGATTCATGGACTTGCTGGCAAGTTGCCCATTCTCGGGGTGTGCCTTGGCCAACAGGCCATGGGATTAGCTTTCGGCGGGCGGATCGGGCACGCCGCTCAATTGATGCACGGCAAAACGAGCCCAGTTGATCACGATGGGCAGGGAATGTTGGCGGGCTTACCATCCCCACTGACTGTCACTCGTTACCACTCATTGGCCGTGCTCGATGAGGGCCTTCCGGCTGAGCTTCGGGTCACAGCCCGGGCTGCGGACGACGGCACCGTGATGGCCCTTCGCCATCGTGACCTGCCGATTGAAGGGGTGCAGTTCCATCCTGAATCCATTGGCACCGACCATGGTTTGGCGCTGTTTCGTGGCTTTATTCAACAGATCACTGACCGAGAATCATCTGATTAACAGACTCCGTCACCGAGCGCGGAATCAACCCGATCACCGAAGAGTTACCCCTAGGGTGATCACCCCCCTGGACTATCGCGCACGCCATGCGACACTTGGCGTGCGCACCCGCAGCTGCGGGTTTCCCCTCTCCTCTGCCTTCCGGAGCCATCCCGCATGACCAGCTCGCAAACCACCACCCGCCCAACCCCCAGCCACGGCCAATGGGCGCTGGGCGACAGGTCCCCACTGAACGCGAACGAAAAATTCAAGTCCGAAGATGACGCGCTGAACGTCCGAACTCGAATCGAGCAAATTTACGCTCGGGACGGTTTTGATTCGATCCCTGGCGACGATCTTCATGGCCGTTTTCGGTGGTGGGGCCTCTACACCCAGCGGCGGCCAGGGATCGATGGGGGACGCACCGCACAGCTCGAACCACATGAGTTAGAAGACCGATATTTCATGCTGCGCGTCCGGGTGGACGGTGGGGCTTTAAGCGCTGAGCAGCTCCGGACGATCGGTGAGGTCAGTGAACAGTTCGCCCGCGGCACTGCCGACATCACTGACCGCCAGAACATCCAATTGCATTGGATTCAAGTAGAAGACATGCCCGCGATTTGGGAGCGTCTTGAGTCTGTGGGGCTACTCACGACCGAAGCGTGCGGTGACTGCCCCCGCGTCGTCTTAGGAAGCCCAGTCGCTGGGGTCGCAGCGGAAGAGATCATTGATCCCACGCCCGCGATTGAGGAAATTCAGCGTCGGTACGTTGGCGATCCTTCGTTTAGTAATTTGCCCCGGAAGTTTAAGAGCGCCATTACTGGTATGCCCGTATCCGATGTCGTGCACGAGATCAACGATGTCGCGTTTGTGGCGGTCCAGCACCCAGAGCATGGGCCAGGATTCGACGTATGGGTGGGCGGCGGACTATCTACGAACCCACGACTCGCGGTCCGTTTAGGGGCGTGGGTTCCTCTTGCGGAAGTCCCCGATGTGTGGGCTGGGGTGACAGCCGTCTTCCGTGATCACGGTTACCGCCGCCTACGGCATAAAGCACGCTTGAAGTTTCTCCTCGCTGATTGGGGCCCGGAGAAATTCCGGGAAATCCTTGAACGGGATTATGTGGGACGACCACTCGTCGATGGCCCAGCACCAGAACCAAGCTCAGACCGCGGGGATCATGTTGGTGTTCACGTGCAGCGTGATGGCAAGCGGTACATCGGCGCCGCGCCAACAGTTGGCCGAGTCAATGGGGAAACTCTCATGGCGCTCGCTGACTTGGCGGAACGAGTCGGGTCAGATCGCATCCGCCTCACACCGCATCAGAAGTTAGTTCTCCTTGACGTCCCTGAAGACCAGGTCGACACTGCGGTCACCGAGTTGGCTGACCTTGGTTTAGTGACGCAGCCGTCGGTTTTCCGGCAACACACGATGGCGTGTACTGGGATCGAGTTCTGCAAACTTGCCATTGTCGAGACTAAAGCCGCCGCGGCTGGGGTGATCGCTGAACTTGAACATCGCCTGGCGGACGTCGCGGATCAATTGGACCAGCCCATTTCTTTGCATCTCAATGGATGCCCGAATTCTTGTGCCCGAATCCAAGTCGCTGATATCGGCCTCAAAGGCCAGATCGTGACCGATGCCGACGGGCAACAAGTCGAAGGTTTCCAGGTTCACCTGGGCGGTGCGCTCGGTTTAGATGCTGACTTTGGACGTAAAGTTCGTGGTCTTAAAGTGACGAGCACCGAGATTGCCGACTACGTGGAACGACTGGTTCGGCGGTTTATCGATGACCGTACACCGGGTGAACGTTTCGCACCGTGGGCGGTCCGGGCAGAGGAAGAGGCGCTGCGATGACATCCGTTTCGCAGGCCGCACCGGTAGATGTTGCGACTTTAAGGCAGCAAGTCGATTTAGCGGCGGCACGTTTGGACTCAGCCCCGGCAGAAGAGATCATTCGTTGGGCGGTTCAGGCCACCGGGGGGCAGCTGGCTGTGGCGTGCAGCATGCAGGACGCTCTAGTGCCGCACATCGTGTCCACAATCCTGCCCGGAGTGGACGTGCTCTTTTTGGACACCGGCTATCACTTTCCGGAAACGCTGGCTACTCGATCCGCTGTACGGAGGGCACTCCCCGTGTCGGTGGTGAATGTCCGTCCCGCTCAAACCGTCGCGGAGCAAGATGCCGACTACGGGCCTCGCCTGCATGATCGGGATCCGAATCTCTGTTGCTTTTTACGCAAAGTGGACCCATTGGCTCGGGCTTTAGAGGGTTATGCCGGTTGGGTCAGCGGTGTCCGTCGGGTTGAGTCAGACACACGTGCCGATACCCCCGCCATTGCCTGGGATGAGGCGCATGACCGACTCAAAATCAATCCTTTAGTGACGTGGAGTGACTCGGATGTCGAGGAGTATCAAGAACGGCACCATCTACCTCGAAATCCGCTGACCTATCAGGGATACCCCAGTATCGGGTGTGCGCCGTGCACTCGAGCGGTAGCTCCTGGTGAGGATCCTCGAGCTGGCCGCTGGTCCGGTCAAGACAAGGTCGAATGCGGTCTACACATTTGACCCACGCTCTTCAGACTCCACGCACGGTGTAAAGAAAACTGAGCTCCGCGCCCCTCCCAACCCAGTCGCGCTTAAGAACATGAAACGATGCCTCTAAGAGTCGTTTACATAACGGAGCGTTGTATGGATGGCAGCGAAAGCATGTCGGGAGACGCAAGCTTCACCAGTACGAGAAGCGCCGAGGTCTTACCGGGTGCTTTCGTATCATCCAGTGATCTCCTTGCAGCACACACTGTCATCGGGACGGCGAACAGTTTCGATGCGATCGCTCGTTTGCTTGCGGATCAGACCGCGGCTCTTCTTAGCTGCGGAGTGTTCTTCGCACTTATTGAAGAACAGCATTTTCATATTGTCTCCACCGCCGGTTATGAGGTGAGGCATCTCGAAGGTTTGTGGTACGAGCGAGCTGGTTCTTTCACCGAGCACTGCATTCATTCCGCTACTCCCACTATCACCACGGATTTACTCATTGATCCTCGGTTTGCTCCGCTCCCTGAAGACCAACAACATCGTGGGGCAGTTGGCGTTTCAGTACTGAATTCCGGTGCTCCAGTAGGCGTCTTGATCGCTACCTCCACCAAACTGGGAGCATTTGATGCTCAGCCGACTGTGATTGATGTCTTAGGAATCCTTGCACTTGTCGCATCTTCCAACTGGACGATCGTGTCCTCGAAAAATGATCTAGCCCGCGAACGTTTACGAACTAACGCAGCCTCCACGCTCACCGGTACTGGTGTGTGGCGATGGGACCGGATCAATGTCCATTGGTCCCCTGAGATGTACGAAATCCTTGGCCTCGATCCTGTGACTACTACCCCCAGCCTGGCTCTGTGGGAATCACGGTTACACCCAGATGACCGAGAACGAGGAAAGATGTCTCGGGATCGTGGTGCTAGCCCTGAGGGGGTTACTGAGTCTTTACGACTACGTCACTCTGATGGAACGTGGCGGGAGCTCGTCATGTGGTCTCGGACCCAACGCGAGGACGATGAGTCGATGGTGACTTTTGGTGCAGTCGCCGACATCACTCATCAACGGACCGCTGAGCGTGAAGTAGCGCGGATGTCCGCGCGAGATGGTCTCACCGGATTAGCGAACAGGAATGTATTAGACGATTTGATTCGGCGGGCCATCGTCGCATTGCCACCGCAAACACAACAAAATGACAGCCTTGATCTGGAGCCTGTCACTGCACTTCTTCTCTTAGATATTGATCGTTTCAAGCTCATCAATGACACCTTGGGGCATGCCGTTGGCGATGCGTTGTTGATAGAGATTGCACACCGACTCACTCGTTCTTTAGAGCTCTCCGCGATTAGCGATTGTTCCCCTACGGTGGTACGTCTTGGGGGCGATGAATTTGTGGTGTTACTGCCGTGGGTGGCAGGCCCTGAAGCTGCGTGCGATGTTGCGCGGTGGCTCCTCGACGACATCCGGCAACCTATCGACGTGCCTGGGAGTAGCGCGATCGTATGCACTGGAAGTATCGGCGTCGCAGTTTCGGTTCAACACGATCACGAACCTGATCGTCTATTCCGGGAAGCGGATCTAGCGATGTACCGGGCAAAAGATGCTGGCCGAGACGGGGTAGCGTTGTTTGACATCCATATGCAAGCTCAAGCGGAGTCCCGCTTGGACACCGAACGCCGGCTACGTGCGGCGATCGACGATGATCAGCTGATCCCGTTTTACCAGCCCATTGTTTCGCTACTAGATCACCACGTGCACAGCATGGAGGCGCTGGTCCGCATCAAAAACAACGACAGCGGATGGATTTTGCCTGACGCATTCATCCCGGTAGCAGAAGACACCGGGCTCATTGTTGAACTGGACCGCCGGATGGTCGAGCACGGAGTTCGTCAGCTCTCACGGTGGCGAGGAACTTCCGCGCAAGGCATCGTGATTCAAGTCAACATGTCAGCGCGAACTCTCAGTCAACCTGGGATAGAAGAATTTGTCCTGTCGCTGATCACTCGCTACAAGATCGACCCAACTCACCTACGCTTTGAGCTCACCGAGACCTCACTTGTCCCAGGGGGTTCAGCCGCCCAAGACACCTTAGTGCGGCTGGCTGCCGCTGGTATTAGGACCGGCGTTGATGATTTTGGTACTGGGTACTCGGCCCTCGCCTATCTTCACGACATGCCGGTGACATTTATCAAGGCAGACCGAACATTCGTCAGCAGATTAGACGGTTCAGCCAAAGCGAATGCCGTTATTCGCGCGGTGATTGAGTTAGCCCACGCCCACGGCTTTCAAGTCACCGCCGAGGGCGTGGAGACCGAACAACAGGCACAACTGCTGCGAGAAATGGGCTGCGACTTCGCCCAAGGTTGGCTTTTTGGACGACCCAGACCCATGACCGACTATGATTTCGCTGCCCTTCCCACTCCACAAGATCACGAAGAAATAGGGGTCGCAACGACGACAACGTTATTCAGGTAACGGCGAGTTTCAGTATTGAACTCATCACATGTGATCAACACCAGTCGCGGTGTTTTTCCTTGCGCGAACAGTTGTTTCCATGGCAAGGCATCTTTGGCGTAACGCTGTCGTGCTTGGACTTCATACGATTGAGATCCTTCCGGTCCTTGAACGACGACCCGGGAGCCAATCGGTGCGGTGCGCAATTCGAGCATCGCTCCTGGGCCAGCCTTCGTCGTAACGTGACTGGATAGCACCACAGTGCCTACCGGAGACCCCGGCGACGCGCCACCAGACCACCAACCAACTACCTGTGGATCTTCTGGGATCACAAGGGCGCCGTCGTCTTCTACTCCAACTGGAATGATCTGAGCATCCACTTTCGGCTTCGTCATCACTAACCGGTTCGGCGTGAACGATTGATCTTCCAAAACAGTGATGCGTTTGCCGGCAGCCGGGGAAGACGATGCTGAGTCGCTTATTTGAGTGGGCGAGGTGGGACCGTCCGCGAGTGGCACTTGGCCAGCAGCTTCGAAAGCTGGGGCATCCCTGGTGTACTGCCAGACCCCGATAGCACCAGCAAGAATAAGAATCAAGGCTATGACGCCGGCGACCGGGCGTAAACCGCCCGGTCGCCGAACATTTCCAGAGGAAGAGCTCACGCGCGGACGTCCGCAGCGCGCCGGGTGCGCGTCCGGCTGGCGGTAAAGGCGATAGCGCCGGCACCAAGAGCGGTAATGCTTAGGATTAGACCCAAGTCAGTGGACCCCTCACCAGCAGGGACACTGGTGGGTGTGGAGTGGTCAGACTTGTAGGTCTGCGTTACCGCCGTGAGGTTTTCGGCTTCTAAGCTGCCGATGGCGTACACGACAGTCGTGGAACCACCCTTAAGATCCAACGTCAATGGGCCAAGCACCGGGTCGGTGGAGCCAGCCGGGGCCACAGCCACGTCAACTGATCCTGCTGGGACCATCAAAGACTTTTCTTTAGGGTTGGCGAGACCTTCGATGATGGGGTCTCCACCAGCGAGAACGTCAACAGCTGGCGCAGCCGCGGTGTGCCGAACCACCACACGCTCCATGTCGCTTGGAACCGCTGTCGTTGGGTTCGCGAAAGCATTAAGTGCAGGTTTGCCGTCAGCGGTGAGATTGGCCACGACGGTCACGTTCTGGCCAGCTTTTAAGTCAGCATCCGTGGTGAGGATTGGCTCCGCGCTCTCTGGGTCACCAGCTTTGCGAATATCAATGTCGTAGCTTCCGGCAGGAAGTGACAGCGGATCAGTAACAGTCTTAAACGCAAAGTCAGGCAACGTCTTCTTGTCATTGACATACACGTCCACGTTGGTTTCCGGGATGCCATGTACCACGGTGACGGTGACATCGTCGGCTCCATAGGCAGAACTTGCCACCGCAAGTGGGCTCAGGCCAAGCGCGACTGCTGCCGCCACCCGGATGGCACTAGAATTTTTCATGGTGTACTCCTTCGTCGAGGGGGTCCAGCCGTGCGGCTAGTACCACCCTTAACTTCGAGCGGCCCCCCATAAAGGTTGCGTTGCAAGACTTTTTCTTTACAACAAAATTCTTCTACTTGAATTGAAGAGTGAGACGGTCGTCACGATGAGCCAGAGGGCCACCTAGTGGATCTTCTGTTTCAGCATAATGTTCAACGGCGCCGTCAGGCCACCGCATGGCATGAATCACTTGCCACACTAACCATCCCAAACCAATTAACCGGATGACGACCAAGGCGGTGTACCACCCCGCTGGAAGACCACGGTCCGTATCACTGAGTCCACCTAGATAAAGCCAGACCGCCATAAAGTAGCTTGCTTCCACAGCCCACCAGATGAAGTGATCCCGCCATCGGGGATGAGCCAAAACAGCAAACGGAAGGAGCCACAAGGCTGCTTGAACCGGCCATGCCTTACCTGTCATCACAATTATTGCTAAACCAACAAAGGCTATTTGAGCTACCCGTGGACGTCGCGGGGTAGACAAAGAAAGAACTGCACAGATGAGCCCGGCGACACCTATACCCACCGCAGCGAGGGTTGTGGCTACTTCGGGCGTGACAGTGAGACCGGAAAGAACATTATTTTGACCTGAGCTAAGGGCTTGAGGAATGAACCACAGGGAGCCGTAGCCTGGTCCTGATCTCAACCATGCTTGATAGGTGTCTAAAACGCCTTCGGCGTTCATCAGCAACCATGGACCGGTAATCGCAAGACTGCTCCCCGCCCATACCGTCGTCATCGTCAGCCATGCGCGCCAAGACCCAGCCCGAGCAGCAAGAACACCAAGCACAAGAATCAAAACCATTGGATACGTACGCGCCATCGTGGCGAGACCAAGAAAAACTCCAGCCCAGATTAATTTTTCTCGACCCCACGCAACTAAAGCTGCCATGGCAAGCGTGACGCCAAGAAGGTCAAGAGACACCAAACCGGTGAGAGCAACCAATGGGCAAGCTGCAATAAGAGCAACGTCCCAACGCCGATAAGGACCAGCAGCTACAACCGATAGCGACACCAGGCCAGCAAAAAGTAAAGCGATAAAAACCGTCGAAACATCGAAATACCATGCGGCCCGGTTTTCCCCATCAGGAGTCAATGCGCCTAAAGCCCACAGAGAGATTCCAGTCACGACTGGCTGATGTAAGTAGCCGTCAGGCCCACTCTCAACGTAGGGAACGGTACCGCTAGCTAAACCACTTGTCTCAAAAACCAAAGGCAGGTCGCTGTAACAAGCATGAAAAAACTGGTCTGGGGTAGACCATCCTTCAGTTCGGCAGTGTTCTTTCTGAATTACCGCAACCGCCATGGTGACCATGGCGGTTACTAGAAGAACACGAGCTACCGTCCACCATCCATGTCGCCCCAACCCGACGTGGCGTCCGAGCCGTCCGCCAAATATCTCTACGGATTTCCTGGCAAAAGGATTTTGCGGCGACACGTCCGGTTGAAAATCATCGGGAGTAGACACTCTTTGATACTGCCCCAACTAATCCCCCCGGTCTCAACGTTCCTGTGGTTGATTTGGGGGACTGCTCTGCGGCCCACCGTTTGAATTAGATGGCGTTGGAACGGATGGCTGCGGGCTTCCTGGTTCGGTTGGGGTCGCCGACTTTGTCGGCTTCACCGGCGTAGGCGAAACCGACTTAGTCGGCGGTGTAGACGGCGTCTTTGTCGATGAGGCTGATTTTGTGGGTTCCTTAGATGGTTCCGGCTCTGGCAACTTGTTTGGTTGCCCACCAAAGACAGGTTCTGGAAAGTCGACTATTTCCTGTCCTTCCATGGCACCTTTCATGAATGCCGTCCATACCTGAGCAGGATAGGAACCACCCGTGACTCGTTCCAAACCTCCGAAACCACTGAGTGAAGCCGGTTGTCCATCCACTTGCTGGTAAAAACCGACCGCGGTGGCTAACTGGGGGGTATAGCCAGCAAACCAAGCAGATTTGTTTTCATTGGTGGTACCAGTTTTTCCAGCGGCTGGGCGTTGTAAATCACGAGCTTTATATCCGGAACCGCTGTCTACAACAGCTCGCAAAGCGTAAGTCACGTCAGCGGAAACATCGGAACTTAATACCCGTCTCTTTTTAACGGTGGCTTTGTATAGGTTTTTCCCGTCTGCCGTCGTGACGGTCTTCACCATATAAGTTTCAGCACGCTCTCCTTGCGCAGCAAAAGTGGAGTACATCCGAGCAACATCAATGACACGTGGTGACGCAGTGCCAAGAACATTCGCCAGGTTTCGCTGCAAATCAGGGGTGTCCTCTGGAATTCCTGTTTCTACACAAACGTTGCGTGTTGCTTCTGGGCCAATTTCTTCATTAAGCGCGACGTAAACCGTGTTTACCGACTTTGCAGTCGCTTGAACTAAATCAAGGTCCCCGAATGATTCCGAGCCAAAGTTTCCTACCGTGTAGTCATTGAATGTCTGTGGTGAGGCTCCCGAATAGATTGAGCGAAGCGACCGTCCCTGCTGCAAAGCAGCGGCAAGTGTGCATGGCTTGAAGGTCGAACCTGCCTGGAGAGTGGCTTGAGTTGCATCGTTGTACTCACGCTCTACGGCATCAGCCCCCCCGTACATGGCGACAACCGCTCCGTCGCCAGGCTTCACCGCTGCTAAACCAATTCCGGTATACCTTTTTTTATCTTTATCAACAGTAGGGACTTCAATGCTTTTCACTGCCTCAACCGCAGCTGCGTGCGCTTTTTGATCAAACGTACTTACGATGCGAAGACCCCGTCGATCAATCTCTTCATCACTTAAGCCCATTTTTTGCTTAAGCTCTTGACGAACCTCAGCCAAGAGATAACCCGTGGATCCACCGAGAGTGTTCGCTTTTTGTTGCTTTTTCACAGAAGGGAATTTTTGTTTTTCGCGATCTTCAGCAGTAATCCAACCTTCTTCCACCATACCGTCTAGTACATATTCCCAGCGTGCTTGAGCTCGTTCTTTCTTGTTAATGGGATCAAAAGAACTGGGGGTTTGTATAGCAGAAGCTAAAAGAGCGCCTTGAGCTAAGGTTAAATCTTTTGCTGGTTTTCCAAAATAAGCTCTACTCGCGGCATCAATCCCATAAGCGCCCCGTCCGTAATAAATTGTGTTGAGATAATTTTCTAGAATAGTGTCTTTGGATTGCTGCTGCTCGACTTTCAAAGAAATAATAAATTCGTTAACTTTTCTTTCAACAGTACGATCTTGAGTAAGGTAATAATTCTTCACATATTGCTGCGTAATTGTAGATCCGCCTTGGGTAGAACCACCGCTAACTTTCACCCATACCGCACGCCCGATACCACGCGGTGAAACTCCCCGATTCTGATAAAAGCTCCGGTCCTCTGCGGAAAGCACGGCATACCGAAACGTTTCTGGCATCTCCTGTAAGGGGATGGAGCGCCGATTAAGATCAGAGAAGCGGCCTAGCTCACTTTTCCCATCTGACCAATACACCACGGACGCGTTGTAATTTACGTTCTGATTGGGGTCTGGAAGCGCCACTCGGGCATAAAGAATGGCGAAGGCAACAACGGCGAGACAAAATCCGGCTAGCCCTGACCCGAGAACAAGCTTCCACGAAGGAACGAAACGACGGAAACCTTTTTTACCCCACCGCGGGTAGTCCACAATGCGCATTGACGTTTGCACTCCAAAGAAAGTCATTTGTGATCTGACCAAGTATGCGCGCCAACGTAATCTCACCCAAGGTTTTTCCCTGAGTTCTCGCTAAAAGCAAAGAACTCAGCTCTTTAAATAACCATGAGGTGATGGATGGTTACCAGAAGTATTTTTCGCGCCATGGATTCTTTCCTAACTTGCTGATACGCAAGCAGTGCTTCTACAGTTCGATGTATCGAACTGATACATCGAACTGTAGAAGCACTGCTTGTCCATGCAGCATCTATTCCTATCAGCCGAAAGTGAGGGGCCATGGCTCGACGATCCGATGCCCTCGATTTAGCAGTTCTCGGCTTGCTTCATGACGGACCGCTGCACGGTTATGAGCTGCGTAAACGATTAGCCACAGTTCTTGGCCCATTTCGCGCATTGAGTTACGGCACGTTATACCCATGTCTCAAAAATCTCAGCGACCAAACATGGATTACTGAGGCTCAGGGCATGTCTGCCACACGGGTCAACACGAGGCGGGCCCGGATCGTGTACGAACTGACCGCTTTAGGGAAAGACCGTTTCGCGGAGCTTGTCGATGATGCCGGGCCCACTAGCTGGGATGATGAGAGCTTCGGGGTCCGTCTTGCATTTTTCGCGAGGACACAACAGGACGTTCGGCTCCGTATTTTAGAAGGAAGGCGCATCCGGTTAGAAGAACGACTAGCTACCGTTAGCGCCGCTTTAGGACGAAGTCGTGAACGCGCTGATCAATACACATCAGAACTTCATCGCCATGGTCTGGAATCAGTTCAACGCGAAGTGCGTTGGTTAAATGAATTAATTTCGCACGAACGAGAGTCTCCATCCACGGCAGTGGCATCTCCTCCAAGTGAGACCTCACCTACAGAACTTCATCGATAGTTCCCACCCACCCGAAAAGACTGAAGGAGCTTCACATGGCACCCGTCCGAGTCGCCATCGTCGGCGCAGGAAACTGCGCTGCATCATTGGTCCAAGGCGTGCATTACTACGCTGACGCTGACCCGAACGGCACTGTGCCCGGCCTTATGCACGTGATGTTCGGGGACTATCACGTGCGGGACGTTGAATTCGTTGCCGCGTTTGATGTTGACGCCAAAAAGGTCGGTTTCGATCTTTCTGAAGCGTTAGTGTCCAGCGAGAACAACACTATTGCAATCTGCGATGTCCCCCCGCTTGGCGTTCAAGTCCTTCGGGGCCCCACACTCGATGGGCTTGGCCGTTATTACCGAGAAACCATCGAAGAATCAGACGCTCCGGCAGTGGATGTTGTACGGGAACTCAAAGAAGCACGAGCGGACGTTCTCGTTTCGTACCTTCCGGTGGGCTCAGAGGAAGCCGATAAGTTTTACGCCCAGTGCGCCATTGATGCTGGAGTCGCATTCGTCAATGCGCTTCCCGTTTTCATTGCCTCAGACCCCGAGTGGGCCCAGAAGTTTAGTGACGCTGGGATTCCCATTATTGGGGATGACATCAAGTCACAAGTTGGTGCCACCATTACGCATCGCGTGCTGGCAAAATTATTTGAAGACCGGGGAGTTGTCCTGGATCGCACGTATCAGCTCAACGTCGGCGGCAATATGGACTTTAAAAACATGCTGGAACGCGACCGCTTGGAGTCGAAAAAGATTTCCAAAACACAGGCGGTCACTTCCAATATTGGTCACGATTTAGGGAGTCGGAATGTCCATATTGGGCCTTCTGACTACGTCCAATGGTTAGATGACCGAAAATGGGCCTACGTTCGCCTAGAGGGCCGTGCCTTCGGAGACGTTCCATTGAATCTCGAATACAAGCTCGAAGTATGGGATTCTCCCAACTCAGCAGGAATCATTATTGACGCAATCCGTGCGGCAAAAATTGCTAAAGACCGAGGCGTTGGTGGTCCGATCTTGTCGGCTTCGTCCTACCTCATGAAATCCCCTCCAGTGCAACGCCCCGACGACGAGGGTCGTGCCAGCGTTGAAGCATTCATCCGCGGGGATGTTGAGCGCTGAAATCACCGGTTTGTCCGTTCAGTGGGGTGCATCAGATCGGCTTTCTGATGCACCCCACTTTTTTAACGGTCTGAAGACACTCTGTCGCAGAAGATCATTTCGGCGAATCTTCGCCGTTCGGTTGAGCTCTCAAGGAGCAGATGGAATCTTTCAGACTGCACTGGCCAGCACGTTGTTCTTCTCCCCTGAACGCGCGGCAACGGCCGGTAGCGCCGCGGGTGCTCTCGCGATCACCATCTTGCCTTACACCGTGATCGGACCATACGCAGGAGTGTTGATCGACCGGTGGTCACGCCGAAATATTCTGCTCGCAGCCAGTGGGTGCCGAGCTGTGATGACCATCGGCGCGGCAGGCGCTCTCACCCTGACAGGTGTAGATGCACTTCTTTACGGATTCATTTTAATTGGCTTATCAATCAATCGGTTCTTTCTAGTAACCCTTGGGGTGAGCTTGCCCCATGTGGTGATTCCGAGTCATCTAGTAGTAGCAAACTCGGTGGTTCCTACGTGCGGCACGTTAGCTTTTCTGCTCGGAGGGGCACTGGCGTACGCGGCGCGCTGGAGACTCCCAGCCGGAGACGTCGGTAATGTCTGGTTGCTTGGCTTAGCAGCTAGCGGATATCTCGTATCCATGGTGCTGAGCCGAATTATTTCTCCGGATCTACTTGGTCCTCACCGAATGTCACAAGCCCTCACTTTAAGCGCTATAAACGGTTGGAGGGCTGTTTGGGAGGGCCTCCACCATGTAGCAAAAATTCCCATGGCGCGTTTAAGTTTTTTAGCAATCGCAGTGAGTAGGTGTGGTTTTGGCGTCACCACGATTATGACAATTCTGTTGTGCCGTAACTACTTTCGAGAAGCCACAGATCTTGAGGGTGCTTTTGCCTTGCTCACATTTGTTGCGATCGCCACGGGGGTGGGTTTCGCTTTAGCTGCGATAGTCACACCCCGTGGCATATCAGCTTGGGGCCCTTCGCTCTGGTTAGGGTCTTGTCTCGCAAGCAGCGCTGCGGCTTGTTTTCTTGTCGTTGGCTGGTTGAGTATTTCAGTGGTTTTAGCCGCTGCTTTTATTCTCGGATTCGCTCTCCAGGGAATAAAAATCTGTGTTGATGCCACCCTGCAGCGCGCCGTCAGCGATGAATACTTAGGTCGCGTTTTTGCCAATTATGACATTGTCTTCAACGTTGCTTTTGTTGCCGCCGCAGGTATTGCTGCAGCCATGCTTCCAATGTCAGGCGCCGCTCCTACCTTGGTCGCGGGAATCGCGGTGAGTTACATCATTGCCACGGGATTTATCTTGTGGAACGCTCGCAACATTTTTATCAAACCCTGACAAAACCTGAGCATGCTCAGGTTGCTGTTGCCACCATTGGCTCAATTCCTCTTGAGCTTGCGCTTCACCAAGTGGACCATGCTCCATCCTCAATCCAAGGAGGTGGCGATACGCGCGACCCACTAATGGACCAGGCTCAACACCCAAAAATCCCATTATTTGTTCACCGTCAAGATCAGGTCGAATCGCCGCTAACTCCTCCTGCTGGGAGAGACGTTCAATCCGCTGCTCCAGGTCATCGTATGTGCGAGCTAAGCGAGCAGCTTTACGGACGTTGCGGGTCGTGCAGTCAGCTCGGGTTAATCGATGCAGCCGCGAAAGAAGGTCCCCGGCGTCAGTGACATACCGCCGAACAGCGGAGTCAGTCCATTCCCCGTCTCGGTACCCGTGAAATCTCAAGTGAAGTTCGATGAGGCGACATGTCGCTTTTGTTGTAGCGGTATCAAACCGCAAAGCCCGCATCCTTTTCGCTGCCATTTTTGCTCCCACCACCTCATGGTGATGAAAAGACACCTTGCCGCCCGGTTCAAAACGGCGGGTCGCTGGCTTTCCAATGTCATGAAGTAAAGCTGCCCACCGCAAGGTGAAATCCGGCCCAGGGACGCTCCCCCCTTCTAGGGCAATAGCTTGCTCTAGAACTGTCAGTGAGTGTTCGTAAACATCTTTATGGCGATGGTGTTCATCCCGCTCTAGGCGCATTGCCGATAGCTCAGGCAAAACATGATCGGCAAGGCCTGTCTCGACCAACAATCTCAGACCGAGAACGGGCCGATTTGAAAGCATGAGCTTGATGAGTTCGTCGCGCACCCGCTCAGCCGAGATGATGCTTAACCTGGCCCCCATCGTTGTCATCGCCTGCCGGACAGCATCCGTTGGAGTGAGGCCGAGCTGTGCGCTAAAACGTACTGCGCGGAGAATCCTCAGAGGATCATCGTCAAAAGAAACTTCAGGGCGGTTAGGCGTAGTCAACCGCCCTGAAACAAGGTCCTGAAGGCCGTTGTAGAGGTCAACAAATTTTTCGTCTGGAAGGGTCAAAGCCATTGCATTAATAGTGAAATCCCGGCGTGCAAGATCCTCGTCCAAACGTGTTCCGTACGCAACTACTGGTTTCCGGGAGCTTGGATCGTAAATCTCAGCTCGATAGGTCGTGATTTCAACGGTGTGGGAACCGCGTCGAGCGGCAATGGTGCCGTATGCACGTCCTACATCCCAGGTTGTATCCGCCCAACTCGAAATGGCGCGTTCTGTTTCATCGGGGAGCGCATTAGTGGTGAAATCCAAATCGCTAATCGGCCGACCAAGGATAATGTCCCGAACCGATCCGCCGACAAGCGCTAGCTCGTAACCGGAGCTTTGAAAAAGTTTGCCTAACTCAACAGCAACATCAGGAGTACGAGGCCCCAGCGTTGGAAGGGAACCATCCTGATGATTCGACACGAAAGTCTAGGGTAAGCGATGCCCGAGTGAGATTTGCTAGTGGTGAGAGTACCGCGGGCAGAAGGATTCACTTCCCTTTGTCTTAGAGTGATGAATGTGCCTCTTCCTCTCCCCCGACCGCCTCGGCGGTTCTCTGACATCCGGGAGACATCCGCGGGCGGTCTCATAATGGACGACCGCGCTGCACCGAGGGTTGCGGTGATATCTCGGCGGAACCGAGCTGGTCGAGTTGAGTGGTGCTTACCTAAAGGGCATGTTGAGGGCACAGAAACGCTCCCAGAGACCGCGATGAGAGAGGTAGCCGAAGAAACCGGAATAGTTGGACGAATTGTTTGTGATCTAGGTGCTATTGATTACTGGTTCTCTGTGCCTCACCGCCGTATTCATAAAGTGGTTCATCATTACCTTATGGAACGGATAGGCGGGCGCCTTACTATTGCCAACGATCCTGATGCTGAGGCAATTGACGCAGCCTGGGTTCCTCTTGAAAAGCTAGGCTCTATTTTGACTTTTCCAAACGAACGACGAATCGCCAATTTGGCGAGTCGATGGCTAGCGAATCCTCAATGACTCACCTGCATATCTATACGAGTAGATGGCTTTTTTCATTATTTCTGCTAGCTGCGGCTCAGATTTCTATCCCCGTCGCTCAAGCTAGTCCTACAGCTGGCTTAACTGCAGCACGGATTGTGCTCACCTCTATTACCCCTGATTTGGTGCTTTCGGATGGGGAGATCATTCAGGTGCGTGGGCAAGTAACAAACACTGGAACAACAGTGATGGATGACGTCACTCTTCAATTTAAGTCATCCACTAGACGCTTAGGCACACGCGATGAAGTGGCGCGCTGGTGGAACGGGGATGAGCGACTTATCAATTCATTCAACCCAGCACTGTCTCTTGATCAGTCTATTCCCGTGGGGGCCTCAGCCACTTTTTCTCTGGAAATTCCCGCGCGCTCAATCGGGATGCCTGCGCCTGAGTTCGGTGTATATCCCATTGCAATTGAAATGGTTGCGACTGACCCTAAGACGGAAAATCGGAATTCCGTGGCTTACGTGCGAGCTAGTATTCAGGCTCAACCAGCTACACGTCAGTATGAATCTCAAGCTCTTACTTGGGTTGTGCCGTTTGTTGGACTCCCTGAAACCCAGTGGCGCCCAGATGAATCGGTAGAAGAAGCTACCGCTCGTATTGCGGATGCTGTCCGTCCTGGCAGTAGGTTAGATCGAGTACTTGATGCAGCCAGTACACCAAGTGTGGTGTGGGCTATAGACCCCCAGCTCCTTTTTACCTTAAATCAGTTAGCGAAAATAAATCGTGAGGTTTCGGAAGATCTCCCGGAAAAAAATCAAAATGAACAAGACGGTATTGACGGCGAGATAGCCAACGACCAACTAGTTATTAAAAACTATTTAAGCCGATTTAAAAAACAAGCCCCTGGTCACGAAATCATTAACCTGCCTTACGGCGATTCAGACCTGCAGGCGCTGAGCTCACCTAAAGGAACGGAACTTCTTGCTTCGGCACGAGCAACTGGAGAAGGAACCATAGAAGAGATCCTTGGTGTTCCAGCTCGCAGTGATGTGATTTGGCCAGCCGAAGGAAAAGCATCAGATCAGGCGTTGCGCGTGGCGGCTGAAGCAGGTTATTCAAAAGTTTTACTGACAGACCGTGGAAGATCGCTTAGTCAAGCTTTGGATTATTCTCCAGACGCTCGTACAAATCTTCTTCCCGGCCTTGTGGGTTTAGTCGGAGATTCTACTTTGTCAGACCTAGCTGCCGCTGCAACTCAGCAAGATGCCACAACGATCACTCGCTTTCTTGCCGAAACGGCGGCAAACACGACCGAACGGCCAGGTCTTCCACGGCGTCATCTCATTCTTTTGCCTCGTTCCCTTGATCCTGATCCGATAGCGTTCCGTGCCATTGCCAGCCCAAACAAAGAACGACCCTGGATCACATCCAGCACACTCGGGGAGATATTCACTCCTTTAGGTGAGAGGGGTGACGCTTCGAAGTTGCCTCGCGAAGCCACTGTTGGACAACTTTCTGGAGTACGTTCACCTGATGTGGCTGCCGTTGAGCGATTACAAGAGGATTTAGCAATAGTGTCTGAAGTCTTAGACGATCCAGCACGTCTTATCCAAAAGGCCCAACAAGGAGCTTTGGAACTTCTTTCCATAGAATGGCAAAAGCGAAGAACAAGCCTGCAGCGTGCTCAAAAGGACCAAAAAGAACACTCAGTTTCATTAGTCAATCAAGTTTCGGTGCTGCCAACAAATATCACTTTTCTTCGTGACTCGGGAGAAATTCAACTCACGGTCGCCAATGATTTGGAGCAAGCGATCCGCAATCTTCGATTGAGAGTAGTGACATCCAATCCTCGCTTGTCGGTGGAGAAAAAGTTTTCTACTGCCATATCTCTTCCTCCCCAAACACGCATGAGTGTTTCAATTCCGATAAAAGTTCGTGCCAGTGGAGATGTCATTCTTCGTGCTCAACTTATTACGCCTTCCAATCAGCCTTTAGGTTCGGAACAGGAGATTTCCGTACGAGTCAGCCCCACTGATCGTTGGATTACCATCGGTGGTATTTTGCTTGGATTAATTTTAGCTTTTGGTTTAGCCCGTGCAGTTCGGAAACCTCGCCGGCAACTTAATTCTGATTCATCACCCAACGTGGTTATATAAGAATTAAAATGAATCAGGATTCAGTTTTAAAGTCCAGTGGAGTTATGGCTGCTGGTACTGCTTTTTCTCGTATTCTTGGGTTTATTCGGACAACAATGTTGGCAGCTTTGTTGGGAATTAGTGGCGCAATTGCAGCCGATGCTTTTGCAACCGCTAACACTGTTCCTAACAGTGTTTATAGCTTACTCGCCGGAGGATTGCTCAACGCTATCCTGGTGCCCCAAATTGTTCGGGCCATCCGAGATCCAGATACTCAACGCGGGCAAGACTTTCTTAACCGGCTTCTCACTTTGGCACTATTTGGGCTTGCTGTTGTAACGATTATTATTACCTTTCTCGCCCCCTTAGTACCCATAGTTTTTACTTCTGGAGATTGGTCAGAATCGGAAAAAAATCTTATTACTGCTTTTGCTTATTGGTGTTTGCCCCAAATTTTTTTTTATGGCCTTTACTCAATATTGGGTCAAGTTCTCAATGCTCGTGGAAATTTTGGTGCTTATATGTGGGCACCTGCGTTAAACAATCTTGTTGGGATCATCGGCCTAGGTGTTATGTTGTGGCTGATTGGACGCTATCGATCGACCGGCCCCACCCATGCTCCTGAACAGTGGACCACCCAACAGATAGTGATTCTGGCTTGTAGCGCTACAGCTGGTGTTGCACTACAAGCTCTTATTCTTTGGTTTCCTTTAAGGAAGTCCGGATTCCGTTTCAAAATTCGCTGGGGTTTTCGCGGCATTGGCCTTGGCCCCACTGGAAAGGTAGCGGGCTGGTCTATAGCTGCTGCAGTTATCGCCCAATTAGGTTTTGTTGTTACAGCGAGGGCTGTAAATAGCGCTGGGCCAGCGGGCGGACCGGGTTTGAATGCATACAATTCTGCTTATTTGCTCTTCATTTTGCCGCATTCTTTAGTAACGGTTTCTTTAACCACCGCTCTTTTCACTCGCATGAGTCATGCAGTGCAAGACTTAGATTTCCCCGCAGTTCGTCGTGATTTATCCCTTGGACTACGACTTACTGCAATAGCGGCTGTTCTATCACTTGCAGGAATTATTGCTATTGGACCACAGCTTACTACTGTCATGTTTTGGGGAAATACTTCAGAAGAAACAAGGGTCGTTTCTTCTATTCTTATAGCTATGATGTTGGGCTTAGCGCCTTTTAGTGCTCAATATCTTTTTCAGCGAGCTTATTACGCATTCTCAGATGCGCGGACACCATTTTTTATGCAACTTGTTCTATCCGTTGTTATAGCATTAACCAGCTTTTTATCCGGGGAATATTTGGCACCAGACCGGGTGGTCATTGGCGTAGGGGTGGGAATGTCAATCGGCTATATGATATGCGCTTTTTATGGAGCAGCCGGTTTAATTAATCGCTTAGGGGGAATCGACGCTGCTCGCGTACTCGGCATTTATATCCGCCTGCTAATGGCTGCGCTGCCGGCAATTTTGGCCGGCCGAATAGTTGTGTGGGGGGTTGAAGAATTTATCGGTAGCGGAAAGTTTGGGGCGCTTTGCGGATTGCTTTTGGGTGGAGCAGCTACAACGGTTAGTTATCTCTGGATTTGCCGGTTTCTCGATGTGACGGAACTTTCGGAGCTTGCGCAACCAATCCTAAGTCGACTGCCAGAAAGATGGACAGAAGCATTCAATGTGACAGGTCCCCGACATCGTTCCCCAGCTCGTCGATCAAACTCGAAACGCCACAAGTGGTGATTTATCTTAAGAACCGTTAATCAACTACCGATGATTCACCTGTGCTGTCGTTCTTACCTATCGCTTCCAAAGATGCCGAACAGGGTGATGTGATAGCTGGCTGGTTATTACGTCTTGTTGTTTTTACAACATTTGCCGGTGTGGTTGTTTTTGATTCCGTCTCCATTTTCACTACTCGCTTATCGCTTGTGGAAGACAGTGAGATCGCTGCTCAGGCAGCTAGTGCGCGTTGGATCCAAAGCCGCAACAGTCAACAGTCTTTACGAAGTGCGACCGATGCGGCACAAATTGAACAAAGCGACAACAGAGTAGATAGCGAGAGATTTTTTCTTTTGGCGGACGGAACAGCTGAAGTAACTTTGGAACGAAAAGCTTCCACACTTCTCTTTGGTTCCCTTCCTAAAATAAAGTCTTGGACTTTAATACGGGTTAGTGCAGCGAAAAGAGCAGAAACGCTATGAAGAGATTTCGATTTAGAGTGGTTTATTTTTTGCTTTTAACCAGTTTCGCCTACAACTGCACCAATGCCTACGCGGAACCGACAGATACTGCTTTACAGGAAAAAGCCAAAAAATTAAGAAGCGCCGTGGAACGCTTGGAGATAAAACACGATCTTGCCGTTGAGAATTACATACAGGCGCAAGAAGCTCTCAACGACACCACGGTTACGGAAGTTTTATCTCAGCAGCAAGTAAAAGATTGGCAATTAAATGCCCAAGTATCCGCTGATCGAAGTGCGCAACGTGTCCGAGCGATCTACCAGTCTGGGGGTTTAATTGGCATTGCTTCCACTTTTCTGGAAAGCAAAACTTTTGACGAAGCTGCAGTCCGTTGGAACACTGTCGAGTCTCTTATTCAGACAGATGCAGAGAGCGAGTTCATAGCATTGACAAGAGTTCGTTTGGCTGTTGAGCAAGCCCAGCAAATTTCATTGAGTAAGGCAGGAGTTGTAGCCCAAAAAGCAGCCGCTGCCCAAGCGGCAACTGATGTAGTTGCTGTCCTCGATGAACAACAACGTCTTCTCGCGAACACTGATGCAGCTGTTTTGCGCATTCTAAAAAAGCAGCAATTGGAGAAGGAGGCTCGGGAACTCTCTGATGCAGCTAGCCGAGCTCATCAGTTGGGCATAGGTGGCATCACTGATGCGTTTGGACGCGGACTGGAGGGAGCAACCGCTACTAGTCAAACCCTTCCGAATGTTGCGGCCCCAAACAGAATTGCTGCTGTAGCTATTCGCTCAGCGTCAACAAGACTGGGCATGTCATATGTTTGGGGTGCTACAGGACCAACCACGTTTGACTGTTCAGGTTTGATGCAGTGGTCCTACGCTCAAGCTGGGCTTGTCATACCCCGAACTTCGCGTGAGCAATACGCCCAGCTTCCGCGCATCTCTTTGTCTGCACTACTACCAGGCGATTTGGTTTTTTATGCTACCGACATTTATAGACCTGAAACAATTCGTCACGTTGGTATGTATATAGGAAATGGCTTAAGTCTTTACGCCCCTCGGACAGGTAGTGTGGTCAAAATAGGCTCAGTGGGATATGGAAAAATTATTGGCGCAGCGAGACCCTCTCTTGTTAGCTAAGTCACCAGTCGCTTCACCACTTTTTGTTCAATAAACTAAGATTTTTCTACTCCGACCACCCCTAACCACTTAGAGTGCTCCCATTAATTATGATGATGTAATTCACATTAGGGAGGTTCATCCTGTTTAAGGTGGAGCCAGGAACCATTTTGGGCGATAGATATACGTTAAAGAATCGCTTAGGGCACACTGTTGTTACTTCATCTTGGCAAGCACAGGATGAAGTACTTGGACGTCGTGTCTTTGTGAGGTTTGTTTCAAACGATTTTCCTCACGTTGAAGCAGTCACTGATGCTGCTCGTCGGGCTGCTTCGATTGATGATCCTCGACTCAATCGCATCTTGGATATTGGTCGAGTTTCTCATAACTTATTTGTAGTTAACGAGTGGATCAACGCTTTATCTCTTTCCACAATTCTTCGTAATGGCCCCTTGGCCATTAAAGATGTTCGAATAATTGCTAGAGAGTCATCGCTAGCTTTGGAGTCGGCCCGGCACAGAGGGATTCATCATTTAAATTTAAATCCTAATTATCTTTATTACTTCAATCATGGAGAAGTAAGAATTAGCGAAATAGCGGTAGCGGCGACCCTCGCGGGTCATGGCGACCATCAGGAGGACTTAGGAAGTGAACAGGCAACGGCGACCGACATTATTTCGCTCGTCGCCATTCTGTACGCAGGATTAACTGGAAGATGGCCATTATTCGATAATCGAAAAGCCCATATTGGAATACCCGAAGCTCCAATGGAGCGCGGTCTTCCCGTGCTTCCTTCAACCTTACGTAGTAATATTCCCCCAGATTTAGACAAAATTTGCGAACAATCTTTACATCGAAACTTTCCGCCTAAGACTTTAAAAGAATTAGCCGATTTAGTTTCTCCTAAAATCATTCCAAAATTGAATATCCATGAATCCTATTCCCCACCTTCTTCTCGAGAGTCAGGAACTATTACTCAAAAAGTAAACGAGCCTTTTGATGAAAGAGCTGGAAAGGAATTCTCTACATCCTATTTACAGCAATTTTTGAGTACTTCTCATGAGGCGCTTGAAGAGCGTGAGGACTTTTTACAAACCGGTTCTGCAACAAAATCTAAATTTGAGAGTTTAAAATTTTCTAAATCGGCTAAGAAAATTTTCGGGAATAAAAAGGTACTTTCAACACTTTTCTATTTTCTTATTTTAGGGATAGTTATCTTATTAGCTTATCTTGGTCTTCGTGATCTGAAAGGAACTTCTCTTTATCCACGTAGCTCCGCTGCCTCTTCTCCTAGTAGAACTCTTTTTATTCCACCAACTGCTGAGTCCTTAACCAAAACTATTCCCTCACAAAGAAATCAAATTTTGATCCGTTCAGCTCGTGGATATGACCCCGAAGGTAACGGCACCGAAAAAGACGAAGAGGCTTATAAGGCATTTGACGGAGATAGCGAGACTAAGTGGACTTCACTCACTTATAAGACTTCAACTTTTGGGAACCTCAAAAAGGGTGTTGGGCTTCTTTTGGAGCTAGACGGTTCTAAGTCAATTTCATACATCCGCCTGCGCTTAGGGCAGCAGTCAGACTCTACTGTGGAGCTGCGGACCATAAACCAAGACGATTCATTGGCACCTATTCTTTCTTCCCAAGAAAAAATCAATGACCAAATCGAAATTACTCCGTTACAGTCCACAAAAATTGAGAATCTCGTTTTATGGTTCACCACACCTAGCACTGTTAATGGAGGATTTAGAGTCGAAGTGGTTGAAGTGGAAATTGAGTGATCATTTTGATGCTGGTCTTGCTCTTTGCCGTTGTTTACTACGGGTCACAAAAAAAGGGATTGCATACACGTAAAGCTAGAACTGAGTATTCACCCCTGGTTTCCAGACTATTAACAAGTTTCATAGAGAACTAAATCTGAAAGATTTTCGGCGCGGACAATAATCCGTCTAGTGGCTCAACATAGATTTATCTCCGGCAGATGCATGAAGAGTTATTGTGCAAACCAAATCTATGTAGATTCTTTACCAGCCTGTAGTTCTGATCGGCAGGTCATCTGGAATATTTCTACCATGTCAATTGTTCTGGCTTTATCAACTAACCCTCAAGAAGAAGGATGCTCTGTGGACAGCCGTGATGTAATCATTATTGGCTCCGGACCGGCAGGCTACACTGCGGCGATCTACGCGGCGCGTGCGAATTTAGTCCCTTTAATTTTTGAGGGGTCTGTAAGTTTTGGTGGCGCGCTAATGAACACTACAGAAGTCGAAAATTTTCCTGGCTTTCCGGAGGGAATTCAGGGGCCTGATCTTATGGGAAGCATGCGAGATCAAGCCGCGAGGTTTGGGGCTGAGCTAGTTACTGATGATGTAGTTAAAGTAAATTTGAAACCATCGGAAAAAGAAGTGTGGACTGGAAGTGGCGATAAATATACGGCCCGTAGCGTTATTGTTGCTACGGGCTCAGCGTACAGAAAGCTTCATGTAGATGGAGAAGAAAGACTCTCCGGACGGGGGGTTTCTTGGTGCGCCACCTGTGACGGATTCTTTTTCCGAAATCAAGACATCGCAGTTGTCGGAGGTGGCGACTCTGCAATGGAAGAAGCTCTTTTCCTCACTAAGTTTGCCCGCAAAGTAACCGTTCTACATCGCCGTGACCACTTGCGTGCTTCAAAAGTGATGAGTGATAGAGCCTTTGCGAATGAGAAGATTACTTTTCGCTGGTCCACAGCCGTCGAGAAGATCCACGGAGAGAAAAGTCTGGACGGACTAACTCTCCGAGATCTTCAAACTGGAGGTCTAAGTCAACTAGATGTCACTGGCCTTTTTATCGCTATTGGACATGATCCTCGTACTGAACTTTTTCAAGATCAGCTTAAGCTAGAAGAACATGGCCATATCTATGTAGACGGAAGAAGCTCCCAGACTAGCGAAAAGGGGGTTTTTGCATGTGGTGATGTTATAGATAGCGATTATATGCAAGCTATTACCGCTGCCGCCTCTGGTTGCGTCGCCGCCTTAGACGTAGAGCGCTACCTTGAGTCGATTGAATAAATTTGATCTTCAAGAACTCGTTTCCCAAGAACATGATGGAGGAAAATATGTCTCTGGTCTTCGAAGCTACCGATGACAATTTTGACATCGAAGTTGTGCGGCATGAGTCCCTTGTTTTGGTTGAATTTTGGGCTCCATGGTGTGGTCCTTGTCGGGCACTGTCACCAATTTTGGATGAAATAGCAGCCGAGTATTCAGACAAGCTTAAGGTTGTAAAGGTAAATACTGATGAAAATTTTCGCACAGCTTCGCAATATGGGATCACTAGCTTGCCAACCATGAAAGTTTACTTTCAAGGTCAAGTAATTAAGTCAATCATAGGCGCTAAACCCAAACCTGCACTTCTTCGTGAACTTGATTTGACTTAGATTAGCAAAAAGTTCAGTTCAAGACTTTACGAAGCTAATTGATCTTCTCAGGTGACTTTCTCCTATCAGCTCGCGGTAAGAGCTTCATACTTTTCTTCTAGCCCAATGATTTCTATCAAATTACGATCTTCCGGCGCTAGTTAGAATTCAAGATACGGTTGGTTACCAAGCAGTTCTACTCAAATTATTTGGAGGCAGGAATCAAGTTGGAAAAAGCCTGGCAGCAGAGTTGGTTTTCAACATTGCCAGCTAACTACCACAGTGATATGTTTGAATACTTGTTCAGGTATAAACGCCTTAAGTCAGTTTAGTTTAGTCGTATCCACTAGTCACGGTTTACTTTTCATTACACACCACAGCAGACAGCCGCTCACTAGTAACCAGGACTGTAAATCATGTTTTCTATGTATCAGAATTTAGCTAAATGCGGGTTGGGTATCTTGTACTCGCCATCGGTGCATTGCTTAAGTGCTAATTATCTGGGTTTATATAGTTCAGATAATTATCCAGTTTGATTTGCAAGGAGTCCTTTTCTTTTGAAGGCAAGCCTGAGTGAAGGAAGCTGATTCGCTTGCACTCTTTTTGGCGATTCTCACTAGCTTTGTTCTTCTTACTCGAACTACCTAGTAGCTGACATCTAGAGATGCTTGGGGTTTACCCATAGATGGACTATGGTCTGGATTTTCTTAAGGTCAAGGACTCAATATTTCGTGCAGAATAGTTTAATTAGTTGCTAAGCTGTAAAGAGAAAACTGATTCATGTACGGCGCTTCTACAATCTCATTTGGTAGAGCGCAATTATTGTGACGGACCAAACAAAGAACTACCAGGTACCATTGTTGCAAGAATTCTTCTAAGATCTTCTACGGAAGCAAATTCCACTGACAGTTTCCCTTTCTTTTTACCTAAAGAAACTAGAACACGAGTTTCAAAGTGATCTGAAAGCTTTTTGGCCAAATCGTCTAATTCTGGTTGACGCGATCCTGCTTTAGGCTCACGCTTCTGGGAACTAGAGGAATTTTTGTAGGTAGCCGAAATTTCTTCTAACGCTCTTACCGATAATCCTTCAGCAACTACTTTCTGTGCCAAACGTTCAATCAAGGCTCCGTCGCTAAGGGTAAGCAACGCTTTCGCGTGGCCTGCCGAAATGATTCCTGACGCCACTCTTCTCTGAACTAGAGGAGGAAGTTTAAGCAATCGTATGGTGTTTGTAATCTGAGGACGTGATCTACTTATTCGACTAGCGAGCTCTTCGTGAGTGCAGCCAAAGTCCTCTAGCATCTGTTGATAGGCTGCGGCTTCTTCTAATGGGTTAAGAGAGCTTCTATGAAGATTCTCAAGTAATGCATCTCTAAGCAAATTATCATCATCTGTTTTTCTGATAATAGCTGGGATCGCTTCTAGGCCGGCCCTAATGGCAGCTCGCCATCTTCTTTCCCCCATAATGAGCTCATAGCTGGCAGCCCCTAGACTCCTAACTATTACTGGTTGTAAGACACCAATTTGCTTAATTGAATTAGAAAGCTCATCTAGTTCATCTTCATCAAAAATGGTTCTGGGTTGCCGAGAGTTTGGGCGAATGGAATCAACTAGAAGCTCTTCGTAAATGACCCCGGGCGTATCTACAAATTCAGGTGTTCCACGTGGAACACCTGAATTTGTAGATACGCCGGAAGACGGCTGCGCATCTTGAAAAAGTACATCAACAGGTCTGTCTTGAGTTTGACTAGAAGGCTGAATCAAGGCGCCCAGACCTCGACCTAAACCACGCCGTTTTTCATTCATCTTTAGCAAAGTCCTTTCCTCGTAGTGCTATTTCTTTGGCGGCTTCCAAGTATGACAACGCTCCCGTAGAACTAGGGTCGTATGTTACTACTGTCTGAGCGTGACTAGGAGCCTCAGAGATTCGGACGGAACGTGGGATAGATGTACTGAGCACTAACTTTGGAAAATGCTCTCGAACTTGGGCAGCAACATCATAAGAAAGACGAGTTCGACCGTCATACATAGTCAGCAGCATGGTAGAAACGTATAGGCTTGGATTCAAATGATCTTTTATTAGCTGAATATTTCCAAGTAGTTGTGTTAAGCCTTCCAGGGCATAGTATTCGCACTGAATAGGGATTAATACCTCAGTTGCGGCAACTAGAGCATTCACAGTTAGAAGACTGAGTGATGGTGGGCAGTCAATAAGTATGTAATCAAGCGCAGGGATTCCTATACTCTGTCGGTGTGTTGTGTAAGAGTCTAAGGCTCTTTTTAGTCTAAACTCTCTGGCCACCAATGAAGCCAACTCAATCTCTGCTCCAGCCAGATCAATAGTGGCAGGAGCGCACCAAAGTGAAGAAAATAATTCATGCTCTCTTACGGCCTTGGAAAGGGGAACATCAGCAATTAAGCAATCGTAGACACTGGGCACTCTCTTGCCGTGATCAATTCCTAAAGCAGTCGATGCATTTCCTTGAGGATCACCATCTACTACTAATACTCTTTGTCCGTGTCTTGACAAAGAAGTCGCTAAGTTCACAGCAGAAGTTGTTTTTCCTACCCCCCCTTTTTGATTTGAAACAGCAAAAATTCGTGTCTTGCTTGGTCTTGGAAGTTTAAGATCCCGTAGAGCAAATGAGCGACTAACTTGATGTGCAACTTCTTGCGCCAGGGGGGCATCTGAATCACTTTCAAAAACTTTAAATGACTCAGAGCTACTCTGCCCAGAGAGCGGCCAGCCACTATCCATGCTCTCCGTGTGGCTGTACGCTCTCGGCCATCCTGTGAGTGAGGCCGGCTTTTCCTTGGCCAGGAATTCCCTATTGACTGACTCAGAGTGACTCACTGCTAGCTCTTTCTAATTGACACGCCGCAACTCTAACTGGCTCTGACAAGAGAGGGTGGCTTAAGCGAATGGATGATACAGAAAACCGTAATTCAGGAGACAGCTCACGCATTTCACGCTGAAGTCTTATGCCTTTTACGGCGAGCAGAATGTCGTCCTTCCGCATAATTGGCCCCATCCATGTCAGGAGTTTGGTGAGTGGTGCTAATGCTCTCGAAGTCCAAACAATGGACTTCGATGGGAAGGCATTCAATTCTTGAACCTTACTTCGAACTAGAGATACGTTATCCAGCATAAGACTTTCAGATACATAGTTTAACCACTCAATCCTTCTCGCCATAGGTTCAATTAAAGTAACTTCTAAATCCTTACGAGCAATAGCCAGAGGAATTCCTGGAAGACCAGCGCCTGAACCAACATCAACCAGATGGGCTTTGAAAGGCATCAAGTCGGCAAGAAGAAATGAGCTTATGATATGTCTTTCCAGGAGCTTTGAGGATTCATTAGGGCCGATGACACCTCTTTCAACTCCGGGCCCTTTAAGCATTTCCATATAGCTAACGACTTCATCCGAGGAAGGTCCGAATTCCCGGCGTATTAGGCTCAAATCTTCTGAACTAATTGAATGTTTCACGTGGAACTAGGCGGGTAGATAGTCACATAGCGATCAGTTCTATCGCCGTTCGATTCTGAAAAACAGCCTTCACGAAATGCGATGGAGTGAGCAACTTTGCGCTCAAAAGCAGTCATTGGCGGAAGAGATTGTGGGGTCATTGAGGACTTGGCTCGGGTTGCCGCCCCGAGCGCCAGTCGAGATGCTGCGTCTTTTTTCTTTGCGCGATAACTTGCAATGTCTAAAAGAAGAGTGCTCTTCTTTCCTGTCTGAGTAAAGATCATTAGACGAGTGAGGTCTTGAAGTGCGTCGATGACTTCCCCTCTACTCCCTATTAGAAATTGTGGTACGTGAAAATCATCGGAGCCAACTATCGATACACTGGGGCGCCGGTCTTCAATGTAAACCTCTAGGTCTCCATTAACATCAGCTAGATCTAAAAGAAGCTCAAGATAGTCTGCCGCAATTTCGCTTTCCTCTAAAATTTCATCTTTGGAATCACTGAAATCCTTCACGGCCATATTCCTATTCTCTCTTGAATCTAACTTGACCTATTTTTTCTTTTGGGCTGTTCGCGCTGTCCTTTTTTAATAGAATCTGGCTTTGTCTCTCCGTGAGATTTTTTATGGCGCGGAGTCGAGTCTGCGCTAGACGCATGACCTTTACGCTTCAGAAAAGCTTCTTCAGCAAGAGAACCCGGAGCTGGCATGTGACGAATTACATAAAACTGTTGCCCGAGAGACCATACATTTGTAGTTAACCAGTATATTAAGACCCCGATGGGAAAATTCACGCCTGAAATAGCGAAAATAATTGGAAGCAAATATAAAAGAGCTTTTTGTTGTCGCGCAAAGGGATTATCAAGAGCGGACAATGGAATATTCTTGCGCATTAATTGGTATTGAGTAAAAAAACTAGTTAAAGACATAAGAACTATTAGAACAATGGTAATAATCTTGGAACTCAGAAAATTAGAATTCAAGAAGGTGGAAGACAGAGGAGCACCGAGTATAGTTGACTTCTCGGCTTGAGAGGATAGATACGTGCTTAAAGGACCAATAGGTCTACTATTCCTGATGTAGGTGTTGAGAACTCTAAAGAGCGCATAGAAAATTGGGGCTTGTAAAATAATTGGTAAACAAGATGCTAAGGGATTGGTGCCTGAATTTTTGTAAAGCGCCATAGTCTCCTGGGTCATTGCTTGCCGAGACCCTGGATCTTTCCTTCCTTTATACTTTTTCTGAATCTCCTGAATCTGGGGCTGTATAAGTTGAAGACCTCTTGATGCTTTAATCTGTTTGACGAATAAAGGAATTAAGATTATTCGTATGACTATAACTAATCCGATGATAGATAGTCCCCAGGTCCACCCTGAGTCGGCTGGCATACCTATCCTCTCGAGAAGACTATGGAAAAACACCATAACCCAAGCAACGCCCCACTCTAAAGGATAAAAAATGTTAGGCATTTTCGCCTTTCTTAAAGTAACGGAGCGAAGCTTTTCGATTAATTCTCATCTGACTCACTGACCTTCCGCCTTGAAGAGGGAGGAACAAAATCCAAACCTCCAGGATTCCATGGATGGCAACGAAGTAATCGCGCAACAGTTAAACAAAAAGCGCGGAAAAACCCATGGTAAGAAAATGCAGTCAAAGCATAAGAAGAACAAGAGGGATAGAAGCGGCAGCAAGGATAAGTCCAGGGGCTAACTATACTTTGGTAAGTTTTAATTAAAAGAATAACTACTGTTGAGGGTCTTAATATTGTTATCATTCTCCTACGCTCTAATTCTTTAATTTAACTTTACACATTAGTCCTAGAAAAAATTTTCTTGCAAATAAAAGCGCGGAAAGAATTCTTGAAAGAAAGAACGTCTAGACGAAGAACCTTCGGATTAACTATCACCAGGACAAAGAATCCAGAATCTTGTTCCCTTAATTCACTACTAATGATATGAGCTATTTGTCGTTTAATTCTGTTTCGCCTAACCGCATTTCCGAAGCTTTTAGAAATTAGTACTCCGGCTTTAAAAGAACGCAAACGATCGTCAAAAAGAACTAAGATTGAATAGCCTTGGACTCGGGATCTTTCTCCGTATCTACGGATGCGGAGAAAATCTTTTGGGTCTTTTATTCGATTCTTGGAAGGTAGCGACATCAAACCGAGATTGAAGATCTGCCCTTACGGCGCTTTGCTGCAAGGATTGCCCGCCCTGCACGAGTTCTCATTCTTAAACGGAATCCATGAACTTTAGCGCGCCTACGGTTGTTGGGTTGATATGTTCTTTTAGACATGACGAACCTTTCCAAGAATCCTTAGGTCTTCCCAATTGATAAGATTCTTATATCGACGACAGTGGCAGAAAATTCTTAAAATAGTAAATTTCTCAAATTTTAAACTCTTACATGCAGAATAGTCAAATCGACCTAGGGTGCAACTAAGCTCCAAGCTACGAGTTGTTGTTTTGGTAATAACTCTGGGTTAGGAACTAAGGCCCAGTATGCGAATAAATTACCGACTTTGCTGCTTAATTCTATTAGTCAATTCAGTGACCTGATTGTAAATACTTCTTCTCTCAGCCATAAGCTGTCGAATCTTTCTTTCGGCATGCATGACCGTAGTGTGATCTCTATTCCCAAACTGTTGTCCGATCTTCGGTAAGGAAAGTTCAGTTAATTCTCGGCAAAGGTACATCGCGATCTGGCGGGCATTAACCAAAACTCTAGACCGTGAGGATCCCTTCAAATCATCAACAGTAAGACCAAAATATGCTGACGTCTGAGCGATGATAACTGCAGAGCTGATTTTAGAAGATCCATCGCTAGGAATGAGATCTTTCAGGACAATTCCTGCTAAAGAAAGATCAACCGGTTGACGATTTAAGCTAGCAAAAGCAGTAACACGTATTAATGCACCTTCTAACTCTCTGATGTTACTGGTTATTTTACTTGCAATATACTCCATGACCTCATCAGGTGCAGTCATTCGCTCAACTATTGCTTTTTTACGTAAGATTGCAATCCTAGTTTCTAAATCCGGTGGCTGAACATCAGTCATCAGTCCCCACTCAAATCTGCTTCGCATTCTTTCCTCGAAACCAGATAGTTGCTTAGGAGGAAGGTCTGACGTTATAACCACTTGTTTATTCGCATTATGCAACGTATTAAAGGTATGAAAAAATTCTTCTTGAGTTTGAACTCTTCCTTGAAGAAATTGTATATCGTCGATAAGGAGAACATCTACATCGCGGTGACGTTTTTGAAATGCTTGAGCTTTATCATCTCTAATAGAGTTAATAAAGTCATTTGTGAACTCCTCAGAGTTTACGTAACGTACTCTAACCCCAGAATATAAGTTTTTTGTATAGTGACCAATCGCATGTAGGAGGTGTGTTTTTCCTAAACCTGATTCCCCATATACAAAAAGTGGATTATATGCTCGAGCTGGTGCTTCTGCAACAGCAACTGCCGCCGCGTGTGCGAATCTATTACTAGATCCAATTACAAAACTTTCAAAAGTATACTTTGGATTTAGCTGGGCAATATCTGTCAAAATTGGTGAACTAAGACTATTCTTACTTACTTTTTCGTGATTTCCATCCTTAGGAAAATCAAAATTATGGTCATCTGTGGAAGTAAAAGAATTGGAACTTTCTCTCGCTGCTTCTAACTCTGGTTTAGCTATAGATTTTTCTTTAAGACTAATGGCTACTGCAAGACTTGAATCAACTGTAACCGCTAAGCGAATTTCCTGATTAAGTGACTTACTTAGGGTTTCCACGACTGAATTTTTGAGCTTATTCTCAAGAACGTCCTTGGTGTATTCATTTGGTACAGCAACAAGTGCTGTAGTATCTATTAGACCAACAAGACGAGCCAAACTTAGAAAGGCACGTTGCTGGGCAGTGAGACCTGATTCTTGAAGAGCAAGAATGGTTAACTTCCAGGTTTCCTCTAAATCTCTTTCTCTCATTAATATCCTTTCTTCCTTCTTTCAAAATTCTCTCCGGATTATTAGAAAATTTTGGACTTCATATTAACTAATCTGCTATGAAAGTCTTCCCCATCATGAGAATGAATCTCTGAAAATTTCGTTCCTGCGAGTGTTGTCTTCAATTTTGAAGTTCAATTTTTACCCAATAGTATCTTTCAAAATTTAATCGCTTGAAGCTAACTCTAAACCAATTATGAACGAGAGAAGCATAATCCACAGGCTGTGGATATTATTGTGGGAACTCTTCATTCAGAGAAGTCATAAGGCAAAGCTTTCAGTGGAAGTGGTCGCTAGATACTGTGGAATGTTGTACGCCCTTCGGATAGAAACTTTGTAACTACACATTTGGTCCACAATGGCTCCGCAGTTTTTCCACCGTCTAACGATTGAACTATTCGCTTATCTACCAGCGATGATGCAGGACTTATGCACAGTATCCACATACCCTACGAGTAAGACTAGTAGAAATAGTGAAGGATTAAACCGTACTTCGTCCCTTTCCCAAGGATGTGAATTCCTGACGCTCCGTGGATTGCTTGCAGAGGAGGGGATAGGCTTGCGGACGAATTATCAATAGGAAGGAGCGATCTTCGGTGGAGCTAGAGATCGAACGCGAAGTATTAGCGGATGCAGTTGCATGGGCAGCTCGCAGTTTGCCCCAACGTCCTGCCCTACCTGTCCTTGGTGGAATTCTTCTTGAAGCTTTTTCCGACAGTTCCATGCAGTTCTCTTCTCATGATTTCGAAATGAGTTCAAAAGTTAGTGTTAGTATTGATTTAAAATCAGCAGGAAAGGCTGTGGTTTCAGGAAGATTATTGAGCGAAATATCAAAAACACTTCCCGCTCACCCAGTGAGAATAAAAGTTTCAGAAAAAAAATTTCAAATAAATTGCGGCCCAAGTAAATTTAATCTTCCCCTCATGCCGACTGAAGACTACCCAGAATTACCAAAAATTTCTGAGTCAATAGGGAGAGTTCAAGGGAGAATCCTTTCCACCGCAATTCAGCAGGTTTGTATAGCAGCAGGTAGAGACGACACTTTACCTGTTCTTACTGGAGTGAAATTTGAATTTCACGGAGAGGAAATAACTCTATTCTCAACGGACAGGTACAGACTCGCAAAAAAAATTATTCAATGGTCACCGCAAAAGAGTGATTTGAATCTTTCAGTTCTAGTTTCTGCTAGAACCATAAACGAAATTTCTCGTGCGCTTACTTCAGAAGAAGAAGTAGAAATATCGCTCTCAAATTTTAAGTCAAGTAATAATTCAGTGAGTGAGGGATCTGTCGGAATTTCTACAAAAGACCGATGCTTGACATCAAGAATCCTTGATGGAGACTACCCGAAAGTTTCTTCACTTTTCCCTTCCTCTAGTGAGCATAATGCAATTGTAAATACGGCTGAACTTTACGAATCTGTTAAAAGAATTTCATTGGTGGCAGAAAGAAACTTTCCAGTACGACTTAGTTGGAGAGAAGAGGGTGTAGTTGTTGAAGCTGGTCAAGGAGATGAGGCGTTTGCAACTGAGGAAGTTAAAGGAAAGATAAATGGAGAAGATTTTGACGTTGCGTTTAATCCCCAATATTTATTAGATAGCCTGAACTCTCTTCGACTGCCGTACGCAGTTTTTTCATTTACTAGTCCAACTAAGCCCGTTCTAATCACAGGAAGAAAAGATAACGTTGGCGACGATATTCCTGACTACCAGCATGTTCTGATGCCAATTCGAGTGTCAAATTAGAGAAATATGACATACTAAAATCGGAGGGTGAGCGATTATGAAAATTGGACTAATTGGATTGGGAAAAATGGGTGGAAACATGCGGGACCGCATGCGGGACCGCGATATTGATGTCCTCGGTTACTCTCATGAGCCTCAGACTAGTGATGTTTCGTCACTAGAAGAATTAGTAAAAGAAATTCCTGCGCCACGTATTATCTGGGTGATGGTTCCAGCAGGAGATGCTACAAGCGACACGATATCTAAATTGGCTGATCTTCTTGATCAAGGAGATTTAGTTATTGATGGCGGAAACACCAAATGGCTTGACGACAAAAAACATTCTAATCAGCTCGCAAAAAAAGGAATAGGGTTTATTGACTGCGGTGTTTCAGGGGGAGTTTGGGGAAAGGAAACCGGTTATGGTCTGATGTGCGGCGGGAAGAATGACGATGTCCTCAAAGCGATGCCCATTTTTGATGCATTAAGACCTGAAGGTCCACGCGAAGAGGGATTCATACATGCTGGATCTGTAGGAGCAGGACACTACACGAAGATGGTTCATAATGGGATTGAGTACGGCTTAATGCAAGCTTACGCAGAAGGATATGAACTCTTACTGGCGAAGGACATCGTGCAGGATGTACCAGGTGCTTTCAAAGCATGGAGTCGAGGAACAGTCGTAAGGTCGTGGCTTTTAGATTTAATGGTAAACGCGTTAGCAGAAGACCCTAACCTTGAAAGAATTAAAGGTTATGTTGATGACACAGGTGAGGGAAGATGGACGGTTCAAGAGGCTGTCGAAAACGCTGTGCCTATGCCGGTTATATCTGCAGCTCTGTTCTCCCGCTTTACATCTAGGCAAGATGATTCCCCAGCGATGAAAGCGGTTTCTGCTCTAAGGAATCAGTTCGGAGGCCATAAGATTGAGATTAATAAAATAGATAAATAGCTAGAAAGCCCTAACTCGTGCATATTGAAATGATCAGTCTGGTAAATTTTAGAACTTATAAAGATTTAGATCTTCAACTCCACCCTGGTGTCAATCTTTTTCTGGGAAACAATGGCCAAGGTAAAACAAATTTAGCAGAAGCTATTATTTATTCTTCCACTTTATCTAGTCATCGGGTTTTTCAAAATAGTCCACTTATTAGATTAGGTGAAAAAAAAGCTTTAATTAAGGTAAGGGCAAAGAAAAATCAGAAAAGCGCAGAACTGGAAATTATTCTAAGCTCAAATGCACCTACTAAAGCCAAAATAAATAAGCAAAGCATGGTGAAGACTTCTGATGCACTGGGACTAGTGTCAGCAGTAATTTTTTCCCCCGAAGATCTTTCTTTGATTAAAGGAGAACCGGCCGAGAGAAGAAAATTTTTGGATAATCTACTCTCATCTTATTCTCCAATGTTCTTTGGAATTATAAAAGACTATGAGCGCGTACTAAAACAAAAATCTTTCTTGCTCAAATCCTCCTTTTCACTAAGGGAAAATAATAAATCTTTCCTAAATACTTTAGATGCTTGGGATGACCAACTCTCTGCATGTGGAACCGAAATTATTTACGGAAGAAAAAAAATGCTAAGTCTTATAAAAATCTGGTCTAATCAATTTTATAATGAAGTATCTTCTTCAGAAAATTCTTTAAGTCTCGATTATATTTCTTCTATAAATAACTTAGAAAAAGAAAATCTACCTTCTCTCTTAGGTGAGAGTAAAGAAGATATTAAATTAAAATTTCTGCAAAGAATTCAACAACTCAGAGGAAAAGAAGTTCAGCGAGGGGTATGTTTAGTTGGGCCGCATCGAGACGACATAAAGCTTTCTTTGGATAAATTTCCTGCAAGAGGTTATGCAAGTCAAGGTGAATCTTGGTCAATCGCACTTTCTCTTAAGCTAGCTGCGTATGAAATAATTAAAGAAAGGATGAGCACCGAACCAGTTCTTATTTTAGATGATGTTTTTTCCGAACTTGATAAAAGCCGACGAAAAAAACTTTCTGAAATAATTACCAGATGTGATCAGGTAATTATAACTGCCTCTGTAGAAGAAGATTGTCCTCGATTTTCCTCTATGAAAAAATTCTTTGTTTCAAGAGGAAAAATTTCTCCCATCTAAATTGGTAAGTGAGAAAGATGGAAGTAGATAAAAATGCAGGGACTATCATGTCTCGGGCAGCGCTTCATCGATTTTTTAGTACTGCTAAAAATAGGAGTCATAACTTTAGCGGAAAAAGAAAATTCCACTTAAACCCATCGCGTAAAGAAAAAATTTCTGACCCACGAGTAGTTTCGGTCGAATTAGGCCAAATCCTTACTGAACGAGGATGGGATACACATATAGCAGTTGGATCAGTGATGGGACGATGGCCTTCAATCGTGGGTGAGGCAATTGCACAGCAGTGCTTCCCTGAATCTTTTAGCGGTGGTGTGCTGGTACTTCGGACAACCTCCACATCATGGGCTACTCAAATTCGCCTTCTTATCCCTAATATATTAGCTCGACTAGCTGAAGAGTTAGGCGAAGAAACAGTTAAAAAAATTCGTGTTCAACCTCCCAATGCTCCTACTTGGAGACATGGACGCCTTACAGTTCGTGGTCGAGGTCCCCGTGACACTTATGGGTGACCCAAGAAAATTGTGAATTTCACTTCTGTACAGTAATACCTCACTTAAACAAGGGGTACAATAGTTAAGCTAATTACGAATTAAATCTCCTACGAAGCTTTCGATCTAATAACAAGTCATTCTTTTACTTCGCGTCCAATCTCATGAAGGAGTCCGACCTCGTGCCGGAAATTCCCCCAGTTGATTCAGTGAGTTCCTTCAATGATGAGCCTCTTGTGCCTGTAAAAAGCAATGAGCATAATCCTTCTTCCACTCATCGGGATCATCGCTATGACGCTAGCGCGATTACCGTTTTGGAAGGGTTGGATGCAGTTCGCAAAAGACCAGGAATGTACATTGGTTCTACTGGGCCCAGGGGGCTCCATCACCTGGTATACGAGGTTGTGGATAACTCTATTGATGAGGCTCTGGCAGGTTACGCCCGTCACGTAGAGATCACGCTATTACAAGATGGCGGCGTTTGCGTTAGTGACGATGGGAGAGGTATTCCAACGGATCTAATGCCTGGCGAAGACCGTCCAGCAGTTGAAGTAGTACTTACCGTTCTCCACGCTGGTGGGAAGTTTGGTGGAGCAGGATACTCAGTTTCGGGCGGCTTACACGGTGTAGGAATTTCCGTAGTGAACGCTTTATCAAAGAAACTGCATGTTGAAATTTCACAGCGCGGGAATGTTTTTCGGCAAGAATATTTACATGGTGTTCCTAGATTTGATTTAAAAAAAGGAGAAGCTACTGAAAAAACAGGCACAACTGTTAAATTCTGGCCGAATGAAGAAATTTTTGAAACCGTTCATTTTGATTTCGAAACGTTACGAGCTAGGTTTCAACAGATGGCTTTTCTTAACAAAGGGCTAACGATATCTTTTCGTGATCAACGCACAAACGATCCCCTTGTTGATCGAAAAGAAACGACCGAGTCAAGCATAATTCCTCGTAAAGTCGAGTACAGCTATTCCGGCGGATTGATTGATTACGTAAAACATCTTAATACAGTTAAAAAAGCGGATATCGTTCATCCGGAAGTGATTTATTTTGAATCAGAAGATTCTGGCAAAAAAATTTCTGTCGAAATTGCAATGCAATGGACAGCCGCCTATTCAGATAGTGTTCATACTTATGCAAATACTATCAACACGCATGAGGGGGGTACCCATGAAGAAGGTTTCAGAGCTGCTTTAACTACTTTAGTTAATCGTTACGCTAGAGAAAAAAATCATCTTAAAGATAAGGATGAGAATCTCTCAGGAGATGACATTAGAGAGGGCTTGACAGCAGTAGTTTCAATTAAACTAGCTGAACCTCAGTTCGAAGGACAAACCAAAACAAAGCTAGGAAATACTTCAGCGAAGGGATTTGTCCAGAGAGTAGTCTCTGAAAACTTGGGAGATTGGTTCGAGAGGAACCCATCCGGAGCGCGAGAGATTATCCGGAAATCGATACAGTCTGCAGCAGCTAGAATTGCTGCACGGAAAGCCCGTGACGCCACCAGGAGAAAAGGTTTATTAGAATCTTCTTCTCTTCCCGGAAAATTATCCGACTGCCAGCTGAATGATCCTCAAAAGTGTGAAATATTCATTGTCGAAGGTGACAGCGCTGGTGGATCGGCAAAGGGGGGAAGGAACCCGGCGACTCAGGCCATTCTTCCAATTCGAGGAAAAATTCTTAATGTCGAAAAAGCTCGCATAGATAGAGTGCTTGGAAACACTGAAGTCCAAGCTCTTATTTCTGCTTTCGGAACCGGAATTGGGGAAGAATTTAATGAAGAAAAACTTCGCTATCACAAAATAGTTTTAATGGCTGACGCTGATGTCGATGGGCAGCACATCAGAACTCTTTTACTTACTTTGCTATTTAGATACATGCGCCCATTGATAGAGCATGGTTATGTCTATCTCGCTCAACCTCCTTTATATCGAATTAGATGGACTCGAGGATCACACGATTTTGCTTATTCAGATCGAGAGCGAGATGCGCTGATTGAAAGAGGAAGAAAAGCCGGTGGGAAAATTCCTAAAGAGAATGGTGTGCAGCGTTACAAAGGTCTTGGAGAAATGAATGCCCAGGAACTCTGGGATACAACAATGGATCCAGATCACAGAATTCTACTTCAGGTGAATCTAGACGAAGCAGCTGCTGCGGATGACATGTTCTCCGTCCTTATGGGAGAAGACGTAGAAGCTCGCCGCGCTTTCATCCAGAGAAATGCAAAAGATGTACGTTTTCTCGACTTTTAATTTGAGCTAACGCAGCTATTCTAACCGAGTGAACTTGAGGAAAATGTGACAGAACAGTCGCCTACAACTGACCGTGTAGAACCGGTGGATCTGCAATTAGAAATGCAGAGATCTTATCTGGACTATGCGATGAGCGTTATTGTCAGCCGTGCTCTCCCAGATGTGCGCGATGGTCTGAAGCCAGTTCATCGGCGGGTTCTTTATGCGATGTACGACGGTGGGTATCGCCCAGATCGTGGATACAACAAATGCAGTCGTGTTGTAGGCGATGTCATGGGTCAATACCACCCCCATGGAGATTCATCTATCTATGACACCTTGGTTCGTCTTGCGCAGCCATGGTCGCTGCGGTACCCGCTAGTAGATGGCCAAGGGAACTTCGGATCGCCTGGAAATGACCCAGCTGCGGCCATGCGTTATACCGAATGTCGTATGACTCCACTTGCCATGGAGATGGTTCGGGACATCGATGAAGACACTGTTGATTTTTCGCCCAACTATGACGGAAAAACATTAGAACCACTCCCGTTGCCTAGTAGAATTCCAAATCTCCTTCTTAACGGGAGTAATGGCATTGCCGTGGGCATGGCAACAAATATTCCTCCCCACAATTTGAAGGAATTAGCTCATGGAGTTCAGTGGTATTTGGAAAATCCCGATTCAAGTACCGAGGAATTACTAAATGAACTTTTAGCTCGCATACCAGGTCCAGATTTTCCTACTGGAGCGCTAATCATGGGGCGCCGAGGAATCGAAGAAGCCTATAGGACAGGTCGAGGTTCGATTCCAATGCGAGCCGTTGTGGCGGTGGAAGAAATTCAAGGAAGGCAGTGCCTTGTTGTTACTGAACTTCCCTACCAAGTTAATCCAGACAATTTAGCTTTAAAGATCGCGGAATTGGTCAAAGATAGTCGACTTAATGGAATTGCAGACGTTCGAGATGAGTCTTCATCCCGAACGGGCCAAAGGTTAGTTATTGTTCTGAAAAGAGATGCAGTTGCTAAAGTAGTTCTCAACAATCTGTACAAACAGACCCAGCTGCAAGATAATTTTAGCGCTAACATGTTGGCCTTGGTAGACGGTGTGCCACGAACCCTTTCGTTAGATGGATTTATTCGCCACTGGGTAGAGCATCAGATTGATGTTATTCAACGCCGAACTCGATTTCGATTAAAAAAAGCTGAAGAAGAAGCTCATATTCTAAGAGCTCTTCTAAAGGCCCTTGATACCCTGGATGCTGTCATAGCCTTAATTCGTTCTTCAGCAACGGTAGAGCAAGCTCGCGACGGGCTAATGGGACTTTTAGAAATAGATGAAATTCAAGCCCGAGCCATTCTTGATATGCAATTACGTAGACTGGCTGCACTGGAGCGTCAGAAGATAATCGACCGATTTGATGAATTACAAATTTTGATCATTGATTATCAAGAAATCTTGGCTTCTCCGTCACGTCAGCGTCACATTATTAGTACTGAGCTAAATGAAATAGTTATCAGATTTGGTGACGAACGACGCACTCAAATTATGCCTTTTGACGGCGATATGTCTATGGAAGATTTGATCGCTGAAGAAGATGTTGTTGTCACTATTACACGTGGTGGCTATGCCAAGAGAACAAAAGCTGATCAATATCGTTCGCAAAGACGTGGGGGGAAGGGAGTCCGGGGAGCTCAATTACGAGAAGACGATTTTGTTGACCACTTCTTTGTCACAAGTACGCATCATTGGATCCTCTTCTTTACCAATATGGGTCGTGTATATAGAGCTAAAGCTTATGAAATTCCAGAGACTGGTCGTGATGCCAAAGGTCAGCACGTCGCGAACTTATTAGCATTTCAGACCGGTGAAAAAATAGCTCAGGTTCTTGACATTCAAAATTATCACCATCAGCCCTATCTAGTTTTAGCTACCAAAAGCGGTTTAGTAAAGAAAACCAGGTTAGTTGAATACGACTCAAATCGCACAGGTGGGCTTATAGCAATTAACTTGCGGGAAGGAATCACTGGTGAGGCGGACGAATTAGTCTCAGCGCGCCTCGTTTCTCCTGACAATGATCTATTACTTGTTTCTCGTAAGGGCATGTCAGTGAGGTTCACGGCTAGCGATGAATCGCTACGCCCGATGGGTAGAGCGACCAGTGGCGTGACGGGAATGAAATTCCGAGGCTCTGATTACTTACTGTCTATGGATGTTATCCACGCGGGCGATCAGGTAGATGTTTTTGCTGTTTTTGCAAGTGGCCTGGCAAAGCGGACTCCAGTAGAGCAATATCGAGTCCAGGGACGCGGAGGTTTGGGAATTAAAGTGGCAAAAATTTCTGAGCGCGGGGGTGATTTAGTAGGGGCGATGTTGACCCAAGAAGGTGATGAAGTTCTTGTTGTCATGGAGAAAGGTAAAGTTGTGCGATCACCTGTAGAAGATGTCCGCCAGACCGGCCGTGATACTCAAGGTGTTCGCTTTGCGACTCCTGATCCGCATGACTCCATCATTGGCTTAGCGCGCAGCGTTGAAAAGGACGGAGAGCCCCTGGGTGAAGCAAGTGAGAACTAGGACTTAGCAAGCACAACGTGTAATCGTGCCGGCGACAATCAAGTGAATGTAACCCCCGGCATTCAAGTTTGGCTTAGCGAATGGCGTACCGTCTGATGCTGATCTGAGTTTCGCTGATGATCAGCGACAACTCATCATAATTCTGTAGGAGGTGAACGGGTGACAACGCACGATGCTCCAAGGGCTGGATCGTCAGCCAGACCGATTCCCCCAATAACTTCTTTGCCCATTCACCAAGGAGAAGGACCAGGCCGTCACATTCCTTCAGCTTCTCCAGCAGCTAGTGCTTTAGGTAAACCAGCAGAAGACTCGCCTCGTCCAACCAAATCCGGCGCACGCCGAGTTCAGTTAATGCTTGGCCGATTTGATCCTTGGTCAGTGATGAAGCTGGGATTTTTAGTTTCCGTCGCGCTAGGAATCGCCTTTGTGGTGGCTGTAGCAGTTTTGTGGGTGATTTTGAACGGTATGGGTGTTTTTTCTGATCTCGACCGGACCATAGGCACGGTTTTAGGGAATTCATCGGGCGAGCAGTTCACTTTGATGGATTATTTAGGTTTCGGTCGGATCGTTTCCCTCGCTACCGTTGTTGCTGTAATCAACGTTTTCCTTTTGACGGCTATAAGCACTTTAGGCGCGATTCTCTATAACATCAGTGCCACGTTGGTCGGTGGCGCCCAAATGACTTTGACAGATGACTAAGCCGGGTTAAGGGACTGGAAGGCTTTGAGGTAGCCTCGTCTTTCGGCGGGCCATTGTTTCCTGCCAGAATAATGGGCCTATAGCTCAGTCGGTTAGAGCGCTTCCCTGATAAGGAAGAGGTCACTGGTTCGAGTCCAGTTAGGCCCACTGCAACGTGAGGAGAGTTGAATGAAAAAGATAATTCTCATGGTTACATTGGCGGCAACTGCATTTGGTGTGTGGCGCAAAATGGAAGCTGACAAGGCCGAGCAAGATCTGTGGGCACGTAATACCGATGCAGTTTAATAGGGTTTACTGATCCGTTCCGGTTTCGACCGGCTCGGGGGCGTGGCGCAATTGGTAGCGCACCTGCTTTGCAAGCAGGGGGTTGTCGGTTCGAGTCCGATCGCCTCCACCTCAATGAGGGGCCGTTGAAGTAACTATCAAACGGCCCCTCATTTCCTACCATGTCAAGCTCACGGCTACTGGATTCTCGGTCTTGATAGGGGCGCGAAGCTTTAGTTTCTTGGCTAGTCACCGTAGTGAGCGAGCCAAAGGACTGATGGACCCGATAATAAAATTGGCTTTCTTGAGACGTTCAGTAAGCGTGCCGCCAATGCCGGTGGCGGGAGTGAGGACGCCACCTTCTCTCGAAAGTTCATCAAGAGCTAGCGCTAAGGCGCTTTCTCCCAACATGACTGACGTAGCGGTATAGCCAGGGTCACCCTGAGCCGCGACCGTAGCGTGGTAACCCAGCCCTGATGTTGTAGCGGCGTACAAACTCATACGAAATGAGCCTGCGGCTCGGGACTCCTCATGAGGGCCACTGCCAGGTTCAGGAAGAATCCAGTCCAAAATGGGCCGCGATAATGGATTACTCATTCCGGCGATGAAGCCACGAAGGGCAGCCGATGCACCGTATGCAGTGACCCGGCCGCGCAGGCCAGAGCCAAATCCCATCAACTCGCGGTAGCGGAATTCCCGCCCATAAGCCCACTGTTGGATAGCGTTACTACGTCGCACAACTCTGGTGTTAAACGACGCCATGACGAATGGCCCCGTCCAGCCCCCGAGTCGGGAATCTTGACGGACCGGCATGAGGTCACGTTCTTCGGTCAGCACTGGTTCGGAGCTGCGGTCCGGACTAAGCGAGTATGGGTCATCGGCAAGAGAGCGGCTCTTTTTGTTCGTGGCGACTTCGTCTAGATGACCGCGCACTGAATCGATAGTTCCGCCACTAAAAGTGCCTTTCATGGTCGCAACCAAAGTGGTGTCAGTGAGATCCCCAGCGCCATCTGCGCGCGCTCGTTCGTGGAGGAGTAAGACCCCCAAATCAGATGGCGCAGAGTCAAAACCACAGGAGTGCACAATCCGTGCCCCAGTCCGGCGAGCCTGCGCATTAAAACGATCAATGCTTTGCCGGACAAACAGCACCTCGCCCGTAAGATCTGTGTAGTCAGTACCAGCGGCGGCGCAAGCATTGACTAGGGGAAGACCATGCCGCGCGTATGGGCCCACGGTACTTGCCACCACCTGAGTCCGCTGAGCCAAGCTAGCCAAGGCCACATCATCATGGCTGTCGGCTGTGATGAGGGTCCACTCTTGTGCTTGACCAGGCAGGCCAGCAGCGACAGTCGCGAGCTTGTGGGGGGATCGCCCAGCCAAAGCAACCCGCGTGCCGGGTGGTGCATGGTGAGCTAAATAATGTGCAGTGAGTTGTCCGACGAATCCGCTCGCCCCAAGAAGCACCACGTCAAATTCGCGGTTTTTCGCCGTGGCCGAAGGGGTTAGTGAAGCTTTTGTCATTCCCCGATCTTTTCAGTCGCTACACCAGCTGGCACGCGGGAGCAGTAGCTAAGAGGAGCTCACTGCGTTCGCACTACCAACTTGATTTTGTGACACCGGGAAGTTGACCATCATGAGCCATCTCCCGTAAACGGACTCGGGATAAACCAAACGTGCGGAAGTAACCACGAGGTCGCCCGTCGACGACGTCACGATTACGAAGTCGAACCGGACTGGCATCACGCGGCAGTCGCTGTAATGCAAGGCGAGCTGCAGCACGGTCTGCTTCACTGCTTGTCATATCGACTGAAGCACGCTTTAAGTCAGATCGTCGTTCGGCGTACCGTGCGACGATCTCGCGCCGTTGTTTGTCTCGGGCGATTTTACTTTTCTTCGCCATTAGCGTTCCTCGCGAAAGTCAACGTGCTGTCGGATCTTCGGGTCGTACTTGCGGATAACCAGGCGATCAGGGTTATTCCGACGGTTTTTCTCAGTGATGTACATGTGCCCGGTCCCTGCGGTTGACCGCAACTTCACTTTGCCGCGGACGTCTCTGTTGGCCATCAGATTTTTTCTCCTCGGGCCAAAATTTCTGCTACCACAGCATCGATGCCCCGCCGGTCAATGGTTTTGATGCCGCGCACACTTACGTCAAGCCGGACATGTCTGCCCAGGCTCGCTACCCAGTAGCGTTTGCGCTGAATGTTGGGGTTAAAGCGCCGTTTCGTGCGGCGGTGGGAGTGCGAGATGGCGTGACCGAACCCAGGTGTGGTGCCAGTCACCATGCAACGAGCTGCCATGGAATCTCCAGGTGTGAGGGACTCTGGTTAAATAATAACGATTTTCATTATGCACCACATGGCGCCTACCTGGAGGAGTAACTCGTGAAGCCTGATATTCATCCGGAATACCACCCAGTAGTTTTCCGTGACCGCAGTGCCGGGATGGCTTTTCTGACCCGGTCAACTGCTACTAGCTCAAGTACTATTGCTTGGGAAGATGGAAATTCCTATCCGGTTATTGACGTGGACATCTCCAGCGCAAGCCACCCATTTTGGACGGGAACTGCGCGCGAGGTAGATACCGAGGGTCGGGTGGCTCGGTTCCGCCGCCGATATGGGGATTAAACCCCCTAATCGGACTTACTTAGGTTGACCTATGATGGGCATCATTCTCATATGAGCATCACCCATCGGAGGGTTAGGCATTGTGGAAACCGCCCTATCTCAGCTGACGTCAGGTGACCAAGAATTTACGGTCATAGCGGCCAATGATGCCGATCTTCCTGAAGCGCTCACCATGATGAGAGATGTTTTAGATAAAAACCTTGGTGGGTACCGCCAAGAATGGCACCGCGATCTGGACAATCTTGGTTCCACATATCTCAACCAAAACGATCATCAACTTCTTATTGCACGGGGGCGAGAAGGGGTTCTCGGTACTGCAGCACTACGCCCTTGTGCGTTGGCTAGCCCGCCAAACCCAGGCTGGCTTGCTGCTGAATACAACCGTCCTGATACTTGCCAATTGGTACGTGTCTGGGTTGCCGAAGTTGCCCGTCGCAGGGGGGTTGGAGGAGCGTTAGTTCGGGCAGCCGTGGCGTGGGCTTGCGGGCTCGGTGGGTACCGGCGGGTCTACTTGCACACAGACGCTGCTGTTCCTGGCGCCGAGTCCTTTTGGCGCTCTTTGCCGGGTCACGTGGTGTACGACACTCGTCCCGACCCATATAACACTGTGCATTTTGAGCTTGATGTTGAAAGGATACTGGGCGCACCATCATGCTAATTGCCGCTGAGGCGCGTACGCCCGAGATGCAGTCCAGTGACAATGTGACGGAAATCCTTTGGCTCATTGACCGCTTGCGGGCTGAATCTTCTTTGGATCCCTCCCCGAGCGTCAGTCGGCTATTCACGAACCTCGTCCGGCGCTGTCTTGACCCCAACCCGAGTCTTGCTGCTGCTGTTTTGGCTGATAAGCGCATTCAACGCGTTGCAGATGAGCTCCTCACCATGTGTTCAGTTGGGGAAGCTTTGTTGGAGAAGGCATGGGCTGCGAAAATCCTCGGCTCTGTGCATGCGGCAAGGACGCTTGATACTTTTCCTTATCGACGCAACTATCGGCACCTTACGCGGATGGAAGTGCAGACCCTCGCCAGTGTGGGTTGTTTCGTCAGCAACCAGACCAGAATCTGTTTCCTCGGGGGTGGTCCTTTACCTCTGACCGCTTATGAACTTTATTGGGCAACTTCAGCTCATGTCACTGTCGTTGACCGGGACCATCACGCTTTAGTCACTGCGTCTGCAGTGACCGAGCGAGTTATAGACGTCGAGCAACAGCCCGCAATCACTATGGTCAGGGCTAATGCTGAAACAGGAGACGGACTTGCAGATGCGGTAGGCGGGTGTGATGTCGTCATCCTCGCAGCTCTCGTCGGCATGAATAAGGCGGCAAAACAAAGGATTTTGACCGCTCTGGGTCAAGTCCTTCGCCCCAATACTTATCTACTCATTCGCAGTGCTCATGGATTGCGGTCACTGCTCTATCCGGTCGTTGACGTGGAGAACGTGCTGGAAGCAGGGTTTCAGTTAGAGGCGGCTTTTCACCCGTACAGTGAAGTAGTTAATTCAATTCTGCTGGCCCGCCGTTAATAATGAGGCCGCGCAGAATCACATCAGTGACGTGGGTGAGCCTAGTAATATCTGCCTTAATGTCACCGTCAGCAATGAGGAAATCTGCTGCTAACCCTGGGCGCAATCGACCTGTCACCTTGCTTAATCCACACGCGTCCGCTGCCAGCCCAGTTGCTCCAAACAAGGCCGCATCAGGAGGAAGTCCGGCTTTTACTAATTCGACGACGGCGTATGGAAGAACTCCGTGTGGTTTGGCTGGGTGAATGCCGGCATCGGATCCGGCAAGAATAGGCACTCCGGCCCGGTAGAGCTGATCCACGTGAATCAAACGGGATTCCAAAGTCATTCCCGTTCGTTCCATCACCTTGATGGCTTGCGGTGAAGGCGGGAGATCAGGCAAGCGGCCAAAAGTTGGGCAGACCAAGATTTTCCGCGCGACCAACTTATCCACAAGCTGTGTGGGGCTGTGGATTCCTTGCTCCGTCAGGCAGGTGCAGTGCTCAACAGCATCTACCCCGGCCTCAATCGAAGCTTCTACCGATGGCACCGAATGGGCGTGCGCGGTCACAGCTAAGCCCTGGTCGTGTGCTATGTCGACGAGAGTTCGAATTTCATCAAGAGTGAATTGCAATTGCAACAAGTCTGAATGCGCGGTCATTGCGCCGCCGCTGACGACAATTTTGACTACCTGGACATTGTGCTCTTGACGTTCCTTGATTGCTTCTTGGATCGAGGTGGTGTCGGAGACGACACCACCTAGTGCATGACAGTGTCCACCTGGTGTGGTGATGGGAGGACCTGAGCCGATGATGCGGGGTTCATTATCGCGGAATGATTTGTCCACAACGCAAAACCTGTTATCACCCAGGTCCCGTACTGTCGTCACTCCGGATGCAAGTTGCGCTTGAAGGGATTGACGGATGACAGCATCCCGCTCTTCGGCGGTCCGATGTTGATCGAGGGTGAGGGCGTCCGGTTCGGAGCCAGCCACAAGATGAACGTGAGTGTCAATGAGCCCGGGCAGGAGCGTTCCCTGTGGCCGATCAATGAGCGGCACATCTGCCGGCGGTGCGATCGCTGCGGTTTCAAAGGCAAGAATGCGGCCTTCGCTCACGAGAACCCAAGCGCCGCCAGAAAAGAATCGATCACCGTCAAAAGCACGTCCAGATCGGATCACAAACGATTCCATGATCTTCACCGTAGAGGTGATGCCCGGTGGGAGTCCTGAGATTCAAAGGATTCATGACGGCACTGACTATTAAGGATGACCAAAAATCTTTTCGTCTAGAGCGTCGACCAATCTGGCCGGATCTGGGCGAGGGAGACCATCTGCGGTTAAAGGAAGAGGGGTGCCGATGAGGTCAGGGGTGACTGGTTCGTAGCCGTCCATGTTGAAGAGCTCCTTGGTGGTCCAGGTGGCTTGTTATGCCATCGACCTGTGAGCTGAGAACTAAAGAAACCGTTCGGTTGATTCCTCAAGCGTCTATTTTGTGGGATCCCTCTTCTCTCGAAAGCCGAAAGTCATTACTAAAGGTAGTAATTTGATCACATAATCATTCAAGTTTGGAGGAGAGATGAAGTTCTATCAGCGGATTTCATGGCGCCCTTGGGCAGCCTTTATGGCTCCTCTTCTTGCGATAGGAAGTGTCAGTGTCGTGGGAGCACAGGGAGCCAATGGCACCTCACCAGGACTGTCACTCAAACTTCTCGTGGCGAATCAGCCGGCAGTAGTCGAGAACTACGGTGGGGAACAGCTTTATGCAGACCTGGGCACATATCTCAGTGTGGGAATGTCAAGCCCACTTGAAATCCGAACGCAAAGAGCCAGTTATCAGGACCTCTTCAAATCTGAAGTGATTGTCACCACTGGCTCCCGAAGGCAAGTCAGGGTATTACCGTCCACGGTGAGTGTGGATATGGAAGAAGGGCTTCAAGACTTTTTTCGCATCCGGGTTTATGAATCATCTGGGGCGATGGTGGCTGATGTGACGGAATCTTTCTGTCCAGTAGGGAGAATTCGCGGGACTATCCACTCCACTGAGCGTAGTGGTCCGCGGTCGCCCGAGGAGAATCCATATCCGGGGTGGTGTTCTGGTCATCCTTTTGGATTTGGCACCACGATGGGCCTACAGCGTGGGTGGCTTGACCGGCTAGGGTCATTCTTGGTGTTACCCAATCTTCCGATTGGAACCTATGACGTCCGAGCGGAAATTACACCCGAGTGGCAGTCTGCGTTGAAGCTAGTTGCGGAAGACGTCACTGCTACCTTCCCACTCGATGTCGTCCAGCCCCCCGATGGGGATCGAAAAGCCGAAGGTCAAGACTCGCCTCAGGCTCTGGGCTCAGAACGGACGAGTGAGCACGGAGTTGAAGTGTCCGATCCGCTTGCTCGAGCCCGTGAGGCAGGACAGGTTGCTGGGTTGCCACCTACTGGGAAAGGGCCGTTCGTGGTTGGTGGGGTTCGGTCTGCTCCTGGCGTTACGCCTAACGTGAGCGATCCGAAAGCCTTGGATGCTCCAGCTAATACTAAAGAAAACCAAAGTCGCGGGCCATCTCCTTCGCGCCGACCGAAACCGTCCGTGCCAAAAAATCTTCAACCCGACTTGCAATCCTTGCCAGCTTTCAATATCAATCTCATTGATTCCGCCAGTGGTTGGGATGTGCCCCAGGGCCGCCAGTACCTCGCTTTCGGTGCCACCGTATGGAACGCTGGTCCGGGGCCGTTGGTTGTCGATGGCTTTCGAGCTCCGGGTGCCACAGACATGACTGCCTACCAGGTTTTGTTTGATCGTCAAGGCCGAAGAATCACCTCAGTAGATCGTGGGACTTTGACTTACAACTCAATGCGTGGGGAGTGGAATTTCGCCGACTTCGCGGCCTATCAGCTCTTGGATTCATCCGGTGAGAAGGTACTTCAGAACGGTCAAAGAGTGGACTGCTTAAGAACGACCGACGCGATTAATCTCACTGTCCCAGGTGCCGAATGGCAACCTGATTCCAATGACTTGTTGAACGTATGTCCCAGTCGTTCCTCAAGGAGCCTGAGGAATGTTCTGCCAGTCGGCTGGGGTAGTACGTATGGCCAATTCGCGCAGGGTGAATCTTTTGATATCACTGACTTGCCGAATGGGACGTACTACATCCAAGTTCTCGCTAATCCAGTAAGAAATCTCATTGAGACAAGTACCGCGAACAATGAGTCCCGCCGCAAAGTCATCCTTGCTGGGGCACCTGGTGTTCGTACCATTACCGTCCCGCCGTATAAGGGACTCGGCATTCCTTGACAGCAAAGCTTGGCTCACGCCATCAGATTCGCATGCCCGTAAACAACAAAAGAACCACTCTAAGTATTAGATTAATCACACCAAAATCACCGGGTGGGGGGCGAGAGGGGAAAGCAATGACGTCGTACCGACGAAGGTTCAGGCGTCCTTGGATAGCAGCCAGTGCTGTTCCTTTTCTTGTGGCAGGGAGCGTCGCGTTGGTAGGTGCTAAAGGAGCTGACGGCGCTCTATCAGGGCTTTCGCTCAAACTTTCTGTGGCAAGTAAACCGGCGGTAGTTGAAAATTTCGACGGCATACTTTACGGAAATTTGGGCGTGCATCTCAGTGTGGGAATGTCTAGTCCACTAGAGGTGCGACTGCGACGGGCAAGTTATCAAGAGCCACTCAAGGCCGAGGTGGTTATTACTACAGGAACTCGGCAGCAAGTAACCTCTTTACCGTCCACCGTGAGTGTTGACATGGAGAAAGGACTCCAGCAGTTCTTTCGCGTCCGGATCTATCAACCCTCCGGGAATTTAGTGGCTGACTTGAAGAAATCTTTCTGCCCAACCGGGAGGTATTGGGGCTTCTACGCCACTTCGGAGCCCAGTAACCCTCAAGCACCGGAAAAGAACCCATACCCGGTGTTTTGCTCCGCCCACCCGTTTGCTTTTGGTACCACAATGGGCCTTCAGCGTGGGTGGCTTATGCCGGTAGAACCAAATATAGCTCAATTGGATCTTCCGGTCGGCAACTATGACGTCCGGATGGAAGTGACACCGGCGTGGCAGTCGGCGTTGAAGTTAGTTGCGGCAGACGTCACCACCAATTTTCCACTGAAGGTGGTCCAACCTCAGGCTTCAGATCCAGGACTTGAGAGACGTCATAAGAAGCAAGCGCAAACTCAGGAGCGGGAGATCGAACTGTCGGGTCCACTTTCCCGTGCCCGCGAGGCAGGGCAAGTCGATGGTCTACCCCCTACGGGAAACAGAACGGTCGCAGGTGGATGGCAGTCGGCTTTAGATATAACTCCGAATGCTGATCGCCCGGTTACCTCCGAGGGTGTTCCAACCAACACTCAAGAAAACCAAAATCGTGATCAATCCAACATGCGTCAGCCGAAACCGTCAGTACCTAAGGATCTCCAACCTGATTTGCGTTCACTACCAGCTTTCAGTGTTGATCTGATCGATTCCACTAGCGGTTGGGGTATTCAGAAAGGTCGTCAGCACATCGCTTTCGGTGCCACGGTATGGAACGCGGGACCGGGGCCGTTGGTCGTTGATGGTTTTCGTGCTACTGGTTCGACAGACATGACTGCGTATCAGGTTTTCTTTGATCGTCAGGGACGGAAAATCACTTCCACAAACCGCGGAACGTTGACTTACGAGCCGCAAGATTCCTATTGGAATCTTGCAAATTTTGCCAGCTACCAACTGCTGAGTTCTCGTGGAAAGCAAGTAGCCCAAAGCGAGCAAAACTTCAACTGCCTGCTCCCCACTGATGCGGTAGACCTCACCGTCCTAGGTGCTGACTGGCAACCCGGGCCACCAGATTTGTTTACCGAATGTGGCAGCCCCTCGTCCCGGAGTCTGAGGGAGGTCCTTAAGCCCGGTTGGGGTACAACACACGGCCAGTATGTGCGGGATAGATCATTCGATATCACTGATCTGCCGAATGGTTCGTATTACATTCAGATTCTCGCTAATCCGGGAAAAAACCTCATCGAAACAAATACCCAAAATAATGAGTCGCGACGGCAGGTGATTCTTGGCGGGTCACCTGGTGCTCGTACTATCACCGTCCCCCCGCATGAGGGGCTTAACATTCCTTAACGAACAGCAGCTTGGCTCTAGCAGGTGCATCACCTGCTAGAGCCAAGCTGCTCCCCTTCCGATAGCATTTACATTGTTTGTTAGGCGCCCGTAGCTCAACGGATAGAGCATCTGACTACGGATCAGAAGGTTAGGGGTTCGAATCCCTTCGGGCGCGCGTTGCGTTGAGACAGCAACAGACAATTCAAAACCCCGCCCCGGGATGCCGAGGCGGGGTTTTGAATTCCCGGCAGATCTTTTCTCCCGGGGTAGCAAAGGCAAGCAGCACCGAATCAGCGATGTGGGTGCCGCATGCCAGCTCATCGTCCGGGCAAAATGCCCACCAGGCGGCAAGTAGTTGATTTCATCCGAAAAACCAGGACGGGACGAGTTGTTGTCATCGACGCCCTTTAAGTCGCGTTAACGGAGTTTCCAAGGAACACTGATTCACTAGCGACGCGAAGATGGTTGGGCGTCGATTCAATTCAAGAACCGCACTACATCCTCGCTCCACGGCTAATGAGCCTTAACCATGGAGTGATAAACCGCCATCGACCGGCAATACGACGCCAGTGATATAGGTTGCCGACATCATAAATATGTACGCCGCTGCAAGCTCGTTTGGTTCGCCGAGATGCCTGACTGGCAGTTCGCGACCGAAATCGATCAGCTCAGGTAGCTGCGACTCGTCCCAGACTCCAGAGTTCACTACCCCCGGCGCGATCACGTTCACTCGTACCGGGGCTAATTCCGTGGCCAGAGATCGTCCTAATACGGCTGTGGCGCCGCTGGCCGAGTTCATTACTGCTGCGCGGCCACCCCGGGGTGGGTTCAAAATAGCTGTGCTCGCTGTCAGGGTGATCGATCCGGTTTTGCGGATCTGTCGTGAGGCGGCTTGCGCGGCGTACAACGAGATCCAGAACTTTTCCATTCCCCGCCGCGTGAGCTCAGGTGTCAGGTCGCCGACGGCTGAGAAAAGCTTGGTCTCATCAGCAATAGCCGTGACAGCGAGGTGGTCAAAGTCCCCGATCTCGGCGAACAGATTCTCGACTGCAAGTTGATCAAGCGCGTCTACGGCGTGAGTCCTGACGTCACCGCCTAAGTCCGCAGCTGCCTCATCGAGACGAGCCTGAGAGCGGCTGACCATGTGCACACTCGCCCCAAGCGCAGCAACTTGGCTGCAGATAGCGTGTCCGATCCCAGAACTTGCGCCGATAACAATAACTCTGCTGTCGGTAATGTCTGATGACAAAGCGGAAACAGGCTTCATACATGACCAGCTTAAGCATGGCTTCTAGTTCATATCACCTGGGTTATTGACAGCGAGTTGAACGACATCGCCCGGTTGTCCGGCCAGCGGAGCGGAACCGTCGCACAACGGCACAACTTCCTCAAGCTCGGGGCTATTGAGCTGCGGTACGACGGTGAGAAGCACCAATCCGACATCGCCACTGTTGCCTATCAGCAAACCTGGCGCGGACGTCCGTCTGGAGGTCGGGCGCTACCGTGGCTTTGTCTACGAATCCTACGCGAGTTTCGAACGTTCACTGAACGGTGTGTGCCCGGCAATCGAGGTCGAGCTTTCCGCACAGGCAGACTTGCGACGAGGACTCACCGGAGCTAGAGGTCTGATGCGCCCTGGATTGGGACGACTTTTACTCTCCGCTGCGAAGTCCACCGATGATCGTAATCAGGTCGACTGTTAAGAGTATTTAAAGGTAGAAGCTAGGATGAAATCAGAGTGCGCATAGGTGAGCTGCACTCATCCGCGCCCCGCAGGGGCCGGGTCCGCTTGTGCAATTCCCCCCCATCGAAACGGGAGCTGCTGAACGTACGGCCCTCCTCGCGACTCTCACCAACAGGACTACCGCTGCCGCTCATGACCTGTTCACGCTCGGACGACCAGCGCTCGGACTCCACGCCGGCAACACCTACGCCCGCACCAGCCCGGACCCTCAGGGCCTCGACGACCTCGCCCGCGCCACCGGAGACATTCCCGCACGAACCGCCCTTACTCTCGACCGCCTCACGTCGGCCGGCGTGCTCGTGCGCACCCGTGACGGCTGGCGTCGAGCGGCCGCCGACCGGTGTCGAGCCGCCGCCGTCCGCGCCGGCATCGACGGCCGCCTGGCCGAGCGCGCCGACCGCTACAGCGTCGAGCGCGAGCTATGGGCGTGGTGGCGAGCCGAGGACACGTGGATGCGAGCCCCCCGACGCACCAGCTCGAAGCGTCGACCAGCTCGCGGGCAACTCGCCCTCGTCGACACGATCGTCGACAGCCCCGACGCCGGCACCCACGCCTACGGACCACACCCGCGCCGGCCTGACGGCCGGCTGGACTGGCGCGAAGCGCGCCGCATCGTCCAGGACGAGCGCGGCGGCGTCGCCCACCGTCCGAGGCCGCCACGAATCGAGCCCGTCGAGGTCGGCGCGAACGTGGAGACGCCGTGGGTCGATCCCCCACGGCATGACCGTGGGCGTGCGCTGCCGCTACTGCGGAGGCCCGGCCGTCAAGGAAGAGCCCCACGAGCAGCACCCGCGCGTCGCCTAGCAGCGAGCTGGCACACAAGGACTCCCCGCCCCCAATGTGCACAGCCCAGCCATCGCCGGGCTGGCCTGCACACAGTGGGGACGGATGAGCTGCGCGAGCTGCACCAGGTGGCCGACCTCCGGCCGACCAACGAGAGCTGCGCCCTCGCGCTCCCCCGCGGCCCTGCGGGCCGTGCTCGACGTCCGCTGCGCGGCCGGCTCCTTCCGCGCCTGCGGCGCTCGTTCTTTTGCCGCGGAGCCTTCGGCAGCGTACGTTCGGTCAACCTGCGAGCAATCGGCTGCGCCGACGTCTCCCCCGAGATTTTCGGCACGCGGTCGCTGCGCTCCCTTATTTCGCGCCGAAATTCTCTCCGCCGCCGGCCCAAGGGGTTGCTCTCCGGCCGACCTCTCTAGCGGCGACAAGTCGCCTCCACGGCAAAAAAACGTGGGGGGAGGGCAGGAAACAAGCCCTAACAGTACTGATACCGGTGGGGGTGGTGAGATGGTTCGCAAGGTCAAGAACACCAAGAGCCCCGAAGAGCGTCGCGCCGAGGCCGCTTCCATGTTCGGCTCGTCCGCCAGGTTCGCAAGGGTGAGCGCGGCATCCGCATTTTCGGCGGCCGCGAGACGGTCGAGAACGAAAAGATCGGCGAGGACGAGGAACAGCGCCGCGTCCGGTTCTTCCCCGTGCCCGTGTTCGACATGGGGATGCCGCGGGCATCTACAACGCCGTAGCCGACTACCTCACCGGCAAGGGCTGGACCGTTGAGCGCGAGCAGATCGCCGGAGGCGCGCACGGGGCTACACCACCACCAGCAGCACCGCCGCAAACGTGCTGCGCACACCCTGGCCGACGCGCTCACCGAGACCGAGGACGCATAACCCGCCCCAATAGTACCGTTGCATTCACGCAGCGGTAACAGTACTATTAGAGGTAGTAACCGAGGAGGAAAGATGACCAACCAGACCGCCGAAACCGTGACCATCACGACCCAGCCGTGCATGTTCTGCTGCCAGACCAGCGCCGTCGACGGCACGCCCGAGCTGCTGGGCGGGAAGGGCATCCCCTACCGCGTCGTCGACCTCAGCGAGCACTCCGAGGCGATCGAGTACGTGAAAGACCTTGACGCCACCTATATGCAAGCACCGATCGTCGTTGTCGATGAGCACGACCACTGGTCCGGGTTTCGACCTGACCAGATCGAGCGCGCCGCCTCTAAGCTTGACAATCGGCACCCCTAACAGTACTGTTAGTACTACAAGAGTTGAGAGGAACCACTCATGACGCACCGCGAACTCACCCCGTACGACACCGGCGACCGCCTCGAACCGCAGCTCTGGCCCACGGGTGAACCTGACACGTTCGGCCAGGTCGACTTCGACGACGACGAGGCGCGCACGATCGCCACGGCGTACATCGCCCGCGAGGGCAGCGCCTACGTGCTGCACGTCGTGAACCCCGCCGACGCCGCCCTCACGGTCACCAGCGACCACGGCCGGGTGCTCGCGCTCGACGAGGACACCGTGGGCGGCATTGACGAGCTGCTGAGCATGGCAGAGCGCGGACGCGCCGACTTCGAGCACCAGGCCAGCTATGGCGACTACACCGCCGAGGATCGCGCCGAGGCCGATCGACGCTGGACCCTCGCGCAGGCAGCCGCCGAGGCGCTGCGCACACACCACCCGTTAAACCGCTAACAGTACTGTTAGTACCACTAGAGTTAGGACCGAGCATGGCAATCATCATCGTGAAGCGACTGGCCGACTTGCAGGCGGGGGACACGTTGCTGAGTCTCGACGGCCGCGCCTACCGCACGCCGCTCTGGGCCACCGACCCGCTGGGACCGATCGAGGAGGGCTCGCCCGTGCAGGGCGTCCGCGTCGCCAACCCCAACCCCAACAGTGACGTGGAATGGGTGTTCCACCCGTCCCAGGTCGACAGCCACACCTTGGAGGTCGAGCGTGACTAAACCCCTTGTGCCACCGTTACCCCCTACAGTACTATTAGAGTTAGATCGACAGGAGCCGCGCCATGAACAAGGACCGCCGCCGCAGGATCGAGGAGATTTGCGGGCAGCTCGACACGATTCGCGAGGCAATCGACGAGCTGGTCGACGAGGAGCGCGAAGCGTTCGACAACATGCCGGAGAGCTTGCAGGAGAGCGAGCGCGGCCAGGCATCGGAGCAGGCGGCCGGCTCGCTCGATTCGGCTCGCGACGCCGTTGACGAAGCGCTGGGCTCGCTCGAAGAAGCCGCCGAATAGCCCAACAAACCAACCCCGCAGTACCCACATCGAAAGGAAGTACGTCATGAGCTACATCACCCGCACTGGAAACCTTGCCGCGCAGCCCGTACACCTACGCCCGCGAGCTCGTCAGCGACCGCATCCGCCAGGATGACGACACGTACACCGATGGCCCCACCGTGGCCTACGACGTCGCCGTGAGCGGATCGCAGGCGACCGCACTCGTCGAGGCGGCCGAGCGCAGCGGCAACATCCGCGTCACGTTCGCAGGTCGCTACCGCGTCACCGAGTACAAGGGCGAGCAGGGCACCCGCCTACAGCACGAGGTCCGCGCCGATGAGGTCGCCGTCAGCCTCCGCGGCCAGAGCGTCACGGTCGAGCGCAACGCCCGCGCCGAGGACGGCGACACTCCGTTCTGACCGGGTGAGGGGCGGCCATTCGGTCGCCCCTTTCACGCCGGTAACAGTACTCTTAGACCTATTGGAGGTAACACCCATGACCGCTCAGATTTTCGCCCTCTGCAACCAGAAAGGCGGCGTCGGCAAGAGCACGACCGCGTTCCAGCTCGCCCGCGCCGCGGTGCTCGCCGGACGCTGCGTGCTCGCCATCGACCTCGACCCGCAAGGCAACTTCACCAGCAATGCCACCGCCGAACCCGTCGACAGCGCTCAGGCCGGTATCGCGGACGTGCTCAGCTCCCGTGCCCCCGAAACGATCCGCGACGTCACTGTGCCGGGTGTATGGCCTGGACTCAGCGTTGCACCGACGCCGAGCTACGCAACGTTGGTCACCGTGCGCGACGAGCTCACGATTACTCAGGTCGGCCGCGAGGTCCGCCTCCAAGACGCGTTGGCGCTCGTGGCGGACGACTACGACCTGATCTTGATCGACTGCCCCCCATCGCTCGATGCCCTCACGATCAACGGTCTGACAGCCGCTCAGGGCGTCGTTGTCGTCACCGAGGCGAAGAAGTGGAGCCTTGATGGGCTCTCGCAGCTCCTCGCCACAATCGAGGGAGTCAAGAGCTACTACAACGCCGCGCTGCGCGTTGCCGGGATTATCGTCAACCGCCACGAGGAACGAACCGTGAGCGCCCAGCAGTGGCTTGCCGACCTCGAAGCCGTGGCCGCAGAACGCGAGCTGCCGTTGCTCACTCCCACCATCCCGAAGCGCGTCGTCATTTCGGACGCCACCGAGTCATCACGCGGCCTCGACGAGTGGCCGACAGCCGAGGCGACCGCACTCGGAGCCATCTACGCCGCACACCTCGCCAGCATCGAAGGAAAACCCTCATGAGCCGCCCCGAACGTCGCATGTCCAGCCTGACCGGAGCGAACCCCGTCGCGGCGCCGGCTCCTGCAGAAACGCAGCCGGTCCCCGCAGCTCAGCCCGTCGAGGTCGCCGTGCCGGCAGATCGGCCGGCGACGCCGCCGGCCGATCTGGCCATCGGCAAGCCCGGCCAGGGAAAGGCGGCTAAGCAGCCCGGCAAGAAGTACCCGAACAAGGTCAGCTTCTACCAAGACCCCGACGACACCGACCGCATCCGCGGCGCGATCCTGCACACGATGGTCAGCGAGGGAAACCGCACCCTCAGCCAGTTCATGCAGAAGGTCTCAATGGCCGAGGTCAAGCGCCTGGAAGCCAAGTACAACGGCGGTAAGCCGTTCCCCTCTGTGAAGCCCGGAGACCTGCCCCAGGGCGCCGCAGCACACGACCAGGGCGGGAGCTGACCCCATGCGTACGCGCGCGATCGCCGCGGTGGCCCTGACGGCACTCCTCGCCGGGTGCTCGTCGACGCCGCAGCCGTCGACCGCGAGCGTCGAGGCGGTCGACACCGCCCGCTAACGATCGTTTCTGAGGGAGGGGGAGCGGCGGCCGACGTCGACGTCGACACGCCGCCATCGGACCACCCGAAACTCTGCCCCGAAACCCAAACTGCCCGAAACCTTATCTAGACCGTTTTCGGGCGAGCTGGTAGACTGGAAGCACACCGAGGAGAGGGGGCCGTCATGGCCGCGGAGTTCAACATCGAGGCCCGTTGGCCGGAGCTGTTCGCTCCCCTCGACGCCGCCACGCGAACGCACATCGTGAACACGTTCGCGTCGAGCTGGCACGAGGGTTGGGTGCCGAACCGCGAGGACGTCGAGAACCTGACCGACTATGCCCGCGGTGCGATCGACAAGAGCGAGTACGACCGGCGCGCAGCAGGCGCGGCCGAGCGCCATCGCGCACACGCCATCGCGAGCTGATGGCCTCGCAGTTCTCCTCCTGGGATTCGTACTTCTGGGAGCCCGGCGGCCCCGTGCTGCGCAACCTCTACGGAGAGCGCGACGGGGCCGCTCTCGCGCAGCGGGAGTACTCCGAGACGAGCGCGCAGCAGTTCGATATCGAGCGCGGCGCGGTCTCGATCCCGAGGACGTACGACGCCGAGCACGTGCGCGCGATTCACGCGCAGCTCTTCGGCAACGTCTACGAGTGGGCGGGGGAGTACCGCACGGTCGGCATCCGGAAGAACCTCAGCGAGTTTGCGCACCCGGACGACGTTCCGCTGTACCTCAACGACGCCAGCCGGATCATCCGCGGCGCTCAGTGGTCGACGATGGATCGCGACCAGTTCGCGTCATCGGCCGCCGAGGTGTTCGCGTACGTCAACCAGGCTCACCCGTTCCGCGAGGGCAACGGCCGGGCCGCCAAGCTGTTCATGCAGCACGTGGCCGAGCTGAGCCCGTACCGCATCGACTACAGCCCGGCCGTGTCGGGTGTGACGCCCGAGCTGTGGAACCAGGCGTCGATGCTCTCCGGCCCTGACCGAGAGAAGTACGAGCCCCAGCCCGCGACCCTCGTTCCCGTGTTCCGAGCGATGGCCGTTGAGCGGCCACCGGCACCGCAGGCGAGCACGCCGAGCGCTGCGCGCCGCGCGACGTCACCCGCGACCGCTCCCCGTACCGGGCATCCTTCCCCCGCCCGGCGACCGAGGCGACCAGGCCCGACAGCGACACGGGCACGAGCCCGCGGCCGCCGCAGCGGCCCGGCCAGCGCTACGACGTCGGCAGAGACTGAGAGAGAGAACCCATGTACGAATCCCTTCTGGCGAACGTCCTTTCGTGGGTCGCTGTTGCCGGTCTCGCGGTGACTGCCGTGCTCCTCGTGACGAGTCTTCGCGACCCGATGGGAACCACCCAGCCGGGCGCGCAGCGCCTCCTCTGGGCGTTCCTCATCGCAGAAGGCGCGATCGTTCTCTGGATCGCTGCGCTGTGGATCGACGGCACGGGATGGCTCCCCGGCATGATCGCCTCGACGGTGTTCGTGGCCGCCCAGCTTGTGTTCGTCGTGCCGCGCCTGCGCCGCATCGCGCGCACGGCGACAGGGCGCAGCTCGCAGCCTGAGACGAGCGAGTCATGACGAACCTCGTCGGCTACGCGCGCGTGTCCAAGCGTGACCAGAACCCGGCCGCCCAGGAGGCCGAGCTGCGCGCCGCCGGAGCTGCGCGCGTGTTCGTCGACCACGGAGAGTCGAGCCGCGTCGCAGAGCGTCCGCAGTGGCTCGCCTGCCACTCCTACCTGCGCGAGGGCGACACCCTCATGGTTCGCCGTCTCGACCGGATCGCGGGCAGCGAGACGATGGCCATTCAGACCATCAGTGAGCTGCACGATCGCGGCATCAACATCAGAAGTCTGACCGAGCCGGATATCGACACGACCACGCCGATGGGGCGAGCACTGTTCGGCATCGTCGCCGTGTTCGCGCAGCTCCGCGTCGACACGATCCGCGAGAACACGCAACGCGGCCTCGCGCACGCGCGAGCCCAGGGCCGCGTCGGCGGCCGCCCATCAGTGATGACACCTGAGCGCACCGAGCAAGCAGTGAACATGCGCGCGCAGGGTCATAGCATCCAGCGCATCGCGACCGTGCTCGGCGTCGGCAGCTCGTCGGTCTCGCGCGCCCTCGACCGCGCCGCCGAGGACGCCGAGCTGGACGGTACGCAGCTCACCGCCTGAACGGTCCTGCCCGCATCTTCCCCGTCAACGCGACGGTGTGACCGGTGTGCGGGCGGACAAGTGGGGTCCCGCTGTCCACCTGTGGGCGGGTGGAGCCGCGAAGCGTTAGGGCTCAGGCCGTCCACAGGTGGTCAGCGGGTTACGTCACGCACCGCGCCGTCACCCGCGACGCCAGAGGCGTCGCCATCGCCGCTCGACGGCGCAGCGGCCGGTCATGATCTTGGCATAGTGGTGATATGAATCCTGTTTACGAGAACCTCGTTTTTCGGCTAGTGGGCCAGGAGCAGGCGGAAGTTCCGGTCTTACCGTATGGGGGTGCGCGCGAGAGCACTCAATGAGCCGCAGTGATAGATCTGCACCTCATCTATGGGGTGAACATTGGCGGGCGGCAGCATGGCTCAATCCGCCGCCGTCATACCGGTGTGAAGCTGACCAGCTCACGGTTACTACCGCCGCGAATACTGATTTGTGGCGACACACCTCTTACGGTTTTGTTCACGACAGCGGCCATGCCTTACTAGCGCCTCTGCCTGACTCTTACGCTCTCGAGGTGACGTTTACTGCGGATTTGACGCACCAGTTCGACCAAGCCGGGCTGCTCATCCGCGCTGATCACAGCCATTGGATCAAAGCCGGTCTCGAACTCAGCGATGGAACAGTCCAGCTTGGTGCTGTTGTTACTGACGGTCGCTCGGATTGGTCCGTTGCCCCAGTGCCCGAATGGGACGGTCACGTCATCACGATTCGAGCTAGTCGCACCGGGGATGCCATCACTGTTCGAGCGTGCACCGATCATCACCCGTGGCGCCTCGTTCGTCTGCTCCCCATTCAACCGGAGTCTCACTGGGTGGCCGGCCCTTACTGCTGCTCTCCCATTGGTCCCGGTTTGACCGCCACGTTTACCTCTGCTCGCTTGACCGAACCTGACCAATCCCTTCATGACTAGAGGGGGTGCTCTGACGTGGGGGGGCGCCAACGGAAGGCCTTAGCCTGGTGGGCGTGTCAGGCGCTTGTTTCCCTTCGTGGTGTAGACGAGGATGGGAGACACCTGTTGCGAAAGCGTGCATTAGTGAACCGCACTGAATAGGAGATGGAAGATCGTGACCTCACCGACCAACCAACGACCACGAACCAACCAGGACTGGTGGCCGAATCAAATTGATCTTTCGATCTTAAATACATATCACCCGGCAGCAAGCCCGATGGATGCTGACTTTGACTACCGGGCGCAGGTCGCCAACCTTGACGTGGAAGCATTAAAAACCGACCTGGTCGAAGTCATGCGCACCTCACAGGATTGGTGGCCCGCTGATTTTGGCCATTACGGTCCGCTTTTTATTCGGCTGAGCTGGCACGCCGCAGGTACATATCGGATTGAAGATGGTCGCGGTGGTGCGGGCAACGGGCAACAGCGGTTCGCGCCGCTAAACAGCTGGCCGGACAACGGCAACCTTGATAAGGCCCGGCGTCTCTTATGGCCAGTCAAACAGAAGTACGGCCAACAGATTTCGTGGGCTGACCTACTTGTCCTCGCTGGAAATGTTGCTCTCGAAGATATGGGCTTCACTACTTTTGGTTTTGCGTTTGGCCGGGAGGACGTCTGGGAACCAGAGGAAGTGTTTTGGGGGTCGGAAGAAGCCTGGTTGGGTGATGAGCGTTATAGCGGTGACCGTGACTTAGCCAATCCGCTCGGTGCGGTGCAGATGGGTCTTATTTATGTGAACCCAGAAGGACCTAATGGCGAACCGGATCCGTTGAAGGCAGCACGTGATATTCGTGAGACCTTCGCTCGCATGGCGATGAATGATGAAGAGACGGTGGCGCTGATTGCGGGCGGGCATACCTTCGGGAAGGCACATGGGGCAGGTAATCCGGATCTTGTCGGCGCTGAGCCTGAAGGTTGCCCGATACATGCCATGGGCTTTGGTTGGAAAAGTCTGCACGGTACCGGGAAAGGTCGTGATGCCATTACCAGCGGGCTCGAAGTGACGTGGACTCAAACACCAACGCAGTGGAGTAATCGTTTCTTCGAGAATCTTTTTGGCTTCGAGTGGGAACTGACAAAGAGTCCAGCTGGCGCGTGGCAGTGGCAACCGAAAGACGGTGCTGGGGCTAATACCGTGCCCGACCCGGAGGACGGCACGCCTAGTCGCCCGCCCACCATGCTCACCACTGACCTCGCGCTGCGGCTTGACCCCGAATACGAGAAAATTTCACGGCGCTTCCACGCGAACCCGGATGAGTTTGCGCTGGCGTTTGCGAAGGCGTGGTTCAAGTTGTTGCACCGTGACATGGGCCCAGCGCAGCGTTATCTCGGCCCGTGGGTCCCCGAAGTTCAGCCGTGGCAGGATCCAGTACCCGCAGTGGACCACCCCTTGGTGTCCGAGGAGGAAATCTCGGATCTCAAATCTGCCATTCTGGCTAGTGGTCTTACCCGGCAGCAGTTGGTCCGGACTGCCTGGGCTTCAGCGGCAAGTTTCCGCGGGACTGACAAGCGCGGCGGGGCGAATGGTGCTCGCATTAGGCTTGAGCCGCAGCGCTCTTGGGCATCAAACGACGCGGTCGAAATTGACACCGTGGTTCAAAAACTTGAGCAGCTCAAAGCCGAGTTCGATGCTCGTGGAGCAGCCAAGATCTCAATCGCCGACCTCATTGTGCTCGGTGGATCGGCGGCGGTTGAGAAAGCTGCCCGGGATGCCGGTCACGATATTGTTGTGCCATTCCACCCTGGCCGCACTGATGCTACCCAGGAACACACCGATGTGGACGCTTTCCGCGTCCTAGAGCCACGCGCCGACGGATTCCGTAGTTATTTGCGTTCAGGTGAAAAAGTTGCCGCGGAAACCTTGTTGCTTGACCGGGCAAACTTGCTCACCCTCAGCGCTCCTGAGCTCACTGTGTTGGTCGGCGGGATGCGCGCTTTGGGGGCCAATGTGAGTGACTCACCGCTCGGGGTTTTCACTGATGCACCAGGGAAGCTGACGGCTGATGTTCTTCGTGTTCTTCTGAAACCGGGAATTGAGTGGGCGCCATCGGAAGCTGAGGAGAACGTTTATGTTGGCCGTGATATCGCAACGGGTGAGCAACGCTGGACAGCTAGTGCCGTTGACCTCGTAGTGGGTTCGCATTCGCAACTGCGGGCTTTGGCCGAGGTTTATGCCAGTGATGATGCGAGAGAAAAATTTGCTCGTGACTTTGTTGCGGCTTGGGTCAAAGTGATGGAGCTCGATCGGTTCGACCTTCATCGATAACGCTTTTTTCAGGTGCCCGTTGACCCCCACGTTGACCAAAGTGGGGGCAACTTTCTTCTGGACCGAGTTGTTCAGATTAGTTATTAGGTTAGGCATACCTATATTATTGTAGGGTCCGTTAAACCTGTCGTGCTGCGCAGTACGTCTGCGAGTCGACTGCATGGTGAGGAGTTTCTTTCTGTGCCTACTAATAAAGTTGCAGCGATCTTCTTTTCGCTCGCCTTCCTGCTACCCATTTCGGCTTGTGGGTCATCCCAAGAATCCACTACTACTAACCAGGAAACATCAGCCTTAGTGATCTACTCTGGACGGTCCGAAGAGTTAGTCGGTGGCATCATTGACGAATTTGAGAAGTCGTCCGGGCATCAAGTGGAGGTTCGGTACGGGGACACAGCAGAGATGGCCGCCCAGCTGCGTGAAGAAGGGGACCGCACCCCCGCTAATCTCTTCTTCTCTCAAGACGCCGGAGCGTTGGGTGCTCTAGAAAAAGCCAATCTTCTCGCTCCTCTTAAAGAAGAACCTTTGAACCAAGTCCCAGCACAGTACAGATCAATATCGGGGCGCTGGATCGGTGTGACGGGGCGGGCAAGGGTGGTGGCTTACGACCCGAAACAGGTCGCTGAAGCTGAACTTCCAGATGACGTCACCCAGTTCACCGACAAGAAGTGGCGCGGCAAAATCGCTATTGCACCAACAAACGCGTCATTCCAATCTTTTGTCACGGCTTTACGGGTTTCCCGTGGTGAAAAGGTTGCCGAGGACTTTCTTCGCGGTCTTGTCGCCAATGACGCCGTGATCTACGAAAAGAACAGCGCCATTGTCGATGATCTTGAAGCGGGTAAGGCCACCGTTGGTCTCATCAACCACTACTACCTTAAGGAAGTAGCGGCCGAAGTAGGGGCCGAAAATGTTCGGACTCAACTGAAGTTCCTTCCCCCAGGTACGGCAGGTTCTTTAGTCAACGTCGCAGGAGTTGGTGTTCTAGCTGGATCGGTGGATTCCACCCCAGCAATGGATTTTGTGGAGTATCTGCTTCAGCAGAAAACCCAAAAAGCTTTTGTCGACAAGACGGGTGAATATCCTCTCGTTACTGGAGTCGAGGGCCCTCCCGGGCTCCCTAGCTTGACGGATCTTGGTGTCGGCGCGGGTGTGGAATTGAACCAATTGGCGGGGATAGAGGAGACGGTTCAACTCCTCACCAAAGTTGGTCTGATTTAGTCACCCTGTGGTCATTCGTCCCCCCCGGTGGCTGCTGGCGGTCGCTGTTCTCTGTGCGGCGACCGTCATGCCGCCGTTGATCTACCTTGTAGTCCGAGTGTTTGGGATGGGGTGGGGTGGGGCCGTCGATCTAGTATTGACTGCTCGAACGTGGGAACTTGTGGCTCGCACGGTCGCGCTTGCCGTAGTTGTGACTGTCGGTTGTTTGGTCATTGGGATTCCTACGGCGGCAATCATTGCCAGGGTGCACCTTCCAGGTAAGGGTGTTTGGGCGGTGCTCGCTGCTCTCCCCCTGGCTGTGCCCTCCTATGTCGCCGCGTACACCTGGATTGACCTTTTTCCTTCCATCAGTGGTTTTTTTGGCTCGGCGATTGTGCTCATTCTCGTCTCGGCCCCCTATGTCACTTTGCCGGTTTTAGCGGCTTTCCGCCGCTCCGACCCAGCCTTAGAAGAACTCGCTCGGACATTGGGCCGCTCCTCATGGGGAGCGTTGCGGATCGCATTGCTCCCCCAGATTTGGCCGGCTGCCGCAGCAGGCGCGTTACTCGCCGGCTTATATGCTGTGGCGGACTTTGGTGCAGTTGCCACGATGCGCTACGTGTCGTTAACGGTCGCGATTCATCGGGCATATCGAGTAGGTTTTGACCCTCAACTTGCGGCCACGTTAGCGCTTCTCCTTACTTTGCTGGCGATTTTTTTTGTTGGTATTGAACGAAGTGCCCGAGGCCGTTGGCGCCGCCGTCAACCGGGAAGTGGTGAACCAAGAACGCCACGAAAGGTCACAATAGGGCGGTGGGTTTTCCTTCCGTTGGTAGCCCTCATCGCCATCGCAACGCTTTCGCTTGGTGTCCCAGCTCTTTCGCTGGTGATACGACTGGCCGAAGCGTCCCAGTCCAGCATTGATTGGGTTCGGTGGGGTCAAGCGGCGCTCGCTACCATCGGGGTCAGCGCAGCAGGCGCGACGTTAGCGGTGGGTTTAGCGCTCCCCATTGGCGCCTTGACGGCTCGGTATCGAAGCCGGGTAACCACTAGTGTCGAGTCCCTCTCATATTTGGGCAATGCGATCCCCGGCATCGTCATCGGTCTATCAATGGTTTATCTCACGCTTCGTCTCGTCCCTGCGCTGTACCAAACCGTGGGTGCTTTAGCGTTCGCTTACGCGGTGATGTTCTTACCTAAAGCGGTTGGTGGTGTTCGTACCGCGGTCGCCAGGGTTCCGCGGGAGTGGGAAGACGTCGCCCGTTCGCTGGGGAATGGCCCAACGCGGGCATGGTTGAAAGTGACGGCCCGGCTGTCCGCGCAGGGTGTTTCCATGGGAGGGCTGCTCGTCATGTTGACGGCAATGAAAGAACTGCCAGCTACGTTGTTGTTAAGGCCAATTGGAATGGACACTCTGGCGACCACCATGTGGAGTTACACCTCAATTAATGCTTATGGCACTGCTGCGCCTTATGCGTTAGGAATCGTTGTCATGGCTGCAATCCCGGCTTACCTTCTGGGCAGACAGGATCGCCTCGCGTGACGACGGTGAGCGTTCGGGCGTTATCCGCCAGTTTTGATGAAAGCCCTGTGCTGCAAGGAATTGATCTGGAAGTGCCAAACGGCCAAGTGGGAGTGGTGCTTGGTCCCAGTGGGTCAGGGAAGTCCACGTTGATTCGGGCTATTGCTGGGTTGCATCGCCCGATCACCGGGGAGATTTGGTTGGGGCAGCAACAGGTGTATGGGCCGAAGAAGTGGGTGCCGCCGGAGGCTCGTGGGGTGGGTTTAGTTCCACAAAGCGGGTCATTGTTTCCGCATCTCACCGTGGCGGAGAACATCCAGTTCGCGGTCGGTAAACGCTGTTCTGAGCAAGCACGAGACCGGGTGAATCGTTTAGTGGAGATCGCTGAGTTGGGCGATTTTCTGTCCCGGATGCCCCACGAATTGTCTGGGGGGCAAAAGCAGCGGGTGGCGTTGACTCGGGCGTTAGCGCACAATCCTGCGGTGGTATTAATGGATGAACCCTTCAGTGCGTTAGATGCCGGTTTACGTGAAGAACTTCGAGACGATGTGATGCGTTTACTGCGGGCAAGTGGTGCGACGAGTGTGATCGTCACCCACGACCAAGCTGAGGCGTTATCTATGGCGGACTCCATTGCTGTGCTCCGAGTAGGGGTCATTGAACAAACCGGATCCCCTAAGGAGTTATTCGATCGACCAGCGAGCTCCTGGTTAGCAACTTTTTTAGCCACCGGGACACTATGCGATGCGCTCGCTACGGGGTTCGTCGCAAGTACACCTTGGGGAACAGTTCACCTGGCGACTCCCGCGACTGGACCTATTGATGTTCTTATTCGACCCGACCGGGTGGATGTCACCGCAACTTCAGCGGCTTCGGAGTTTTCGGTGGACCAATGTCGTTACTACGGGCAGTACAGCACCATTGTGGTGCGCCATGCTCCGACAAGCGCTTTGCTTTCAGTCCGCACTAACGGCCAATGCCCCCCGCCTGGGGGGCGCGTCCAGATACACATTCGGGGCAGTGTTGAGGTGTTCCCTCGGGATTCGGCATCCTCAACCCGAACCCAATTGCGAACATCAGCATGGGGACGAAGGCCATGATCGGCTGTTCCTGAACGCCCATGATGGCTTCCGTGAAGTAGCCGCACATGCTGTCTTAGGGCAGTGGCCAGATGAGGCAGGAGCTTGGACCAGCGTGGGCGGTTTTCCGGCACTCACAAGGTTCTCTTAAAACTCTTTTCTACGCTCCTCACGTTCGGCATATTCGGGCCGACAGAACACAAGGAGCACACCATGAAGAAGAGCTCAATCCGGCGCTCGTTAGCTGCCGGTTGCGCCGCGCTCGCCGTTGTCGGCGTTAGCGTAGTGGCCCCCACCGCAGCACAGGCCACCGAGGGCAACAAAGAGGAGCGTTTAGAACGCGCTTGCGGGCGGATTCCGGATCTGCAAGAGCGCACTACTAAGTTGCTGGACCGTCTCGAGGGTGACGCTGAGACGCGTGGTTCGACTGCGTGGATCGAAGCCCAGATTGACCGGGCCGAAAAGGCTGGTCGCGACCAGGCCGTCACCGCTTTGGAAAACCGGTTGAAGGTGCGCAAGAGCATCGTCACGCTGTTGCCAAAGCGAGTTGAGGGCCTCGACAAGTTGGCTCAGAAATGCTCCGACAAGAGTGCTGCGTGAGATTGTACGTCTCGCGCCGGATTGCGGTGGTGGCCTTGGCGCCGGCCATCATCGCAGTCCTCATGTCAGGTTGCCAAAGTGATCGTGGGGACCGTCTTCGTGACCGGCTACAGGAGGGCACTACTGCCCCCGCCGAGACTACGGCCCCTGCCGAGACTACGGCCAATGAATCCGACACTGAGAGCACTGAGGGAAGTGCCACCACCGATGAGGGAAAATCTGCCGGATCGAGCGATAGCTCTGGGACGGTCGGTGAGGATGAAGTCGCTGAATTGGAGCGAGAGCTTGACGAGATCGAGCAGCTGCTCCGAGAAACCGAAGGCGAGCTGGCCCAGGATTAATCAGGCGCGGCAGCTAGGGGATAACCCGCTTGGAGGAGACTAAATCCATGCCATCGGCTCCCCCATCTCCTCGGGCTGGTCTCGTTCTCATTGTGGAAGATGACGAGCCGGTCCGTGCTGGTATTTCCGCCGGCCTGAAGTTGCATGGCTTTCGTGTGTTGACCGCTGCGAATGCTGAGTCGGCTCTTATATCGGTAGCCCGACGTCGACCTGACCTTTTGGTGGTTGACGTTGGGCTACCGGGAATGTCCGGCATTGAACTTTGCGTCCAGCTGCGCGATCAGGCTGTGGAAACTCCCATCCTTGTTCTTTCCGCACGAGATCAAGTGGGTGATCGAGTCGCTGGCTTGCACGCCGGTGCAGATGATTACCTCGTCAAGCCATTCGCTTTAGACGAGCTCGTCGCGCGACTGAACGCACTCCAACGTCGAGCTGGTCCCACTGGGTCGACGGGGACTTTACTCTCGGTGGGGTCCTTGTGGATTGATGTTGATCGGCGGTCGGCGTCTATGTCCGGTAGCCCCCTTGACCTCACACGGCGAGAATTTGATTTGCTCGTCGTTTTTGCCACTAATCCGGGCATTGTGTTATCTCGGCTTCGTCTTCTCGAACTGGTATGGGGTTATGACTTTGAGGTGGACACCAATGTGGTGGATGTCTTCGTCGGGTACTTACGTCGTAAGTTGGAGGCCATGGGTGTGTTGGGTTTGATTGAGACAGTTCGTGGGGTCGGATTCCGGTTAGTAGATCGGTGATGACGGCCACAGAGCCAGCGCATTCCCAGGGGCATGACCACCGATGAAGCTCGCCGTTCGATCCGGCTTAGCCTCTTTAACCGCAGCCTCGTTGACACTGGTGATTGCCGGCGCTCTCTACCGCAGTCAAGTCAATAGCCGAGCGTTAGATCCTGTGGACGCTGCGTTACAGGACCGTGCCGCGACGGCCCCAATTATCGCGGCGACCGCAGAACGGTTGTCTCGCAGTGAGTTAGGGGCAGTGTCGAGCAGTGTCAGGGTGATCACTGACGATGGAATCGTCGAACTTGGGCAGCTTCCTGAAGATCCGTTACCTATCCCAAATGTGCCCGGGTGGGATATCGCGCAGGCCGACCAACAAAGATGGCGCCTTCATACGGTCCTTGTTTCTGATGTTCCTCAAGTCGGTGATCGCGTCTTAGTTCAACTGGTTGCTCCGCTGGGTTCAGTGGACCAACGGGCTCGGCAGCTTCGCCGGCAAGCCGTATTGGTCTTTTTGGCGATGTCCATGGCAGCTGGCTTGGCTGGCTACGGCTTCGGGTTGCTGGCTACGCGTCCGCTGCGGAAACTACGTCAAGACGCTGAGCGCATTGATCACAGCGACGCGCACACCTGGCGGTTGGCGCCGGCTTATGGAGCGGACGAAGTCGATGATGTGGCCGCAGTGCTGAACACGAGCCTGACGGCGCTGGCTGACCAGACTCATCGGAGACGAGCGGCATTAGAGGCAGCGCAGGCATTTGCCGCATCTGCTAGTCATGAGCTGCGAACTCCACTGCAAAGCGCGATGACACATATCGATATCGCACGGAGCGAACTAGTAAGTCCAGCCCAGCGTGCGCATACCTTGACCGCTGCTCATGAGCAGGTCCGTCGGATGGCTAGTGCGCTTGCGGCGGTAAGAGCGTTAGCGGACGCGGAGTCTGCTGATCCATCCTGGTTTGTCGAGGTCGACCTTGTGGAGGTGGTCGAAGCCGCTGTCGCGGCAGAAACTCGACATGACCCGGGAAATCACGTCCGGATTAACTCGGCCCCGCGCCTCATGGCTCGGGTCTGGCCGGATGGACTCCAGCTCGCGGTGGCGAATTTAGTACGTAACGCCATGACCCATGGGCGCACAGTGAGTGGATCCTCACCTAAGCCGGATGTAATGGTGACAATTCAGCGCGATCGCATCATCATTGACGATGCGGGTCCGGGCATCCCCGCCACTGACCGAGAGCGTGTCCTCCGTCGATTCGAGCGGGGTGGTACCGCCTCTGGATCTGGCCTAGGTCTCACCATTGCCCATCAAGTCGCTGTCGCACACGGGGGCGATCTCATCATCGGCGTCAACCCTGCCGGAGGGGCTCGTATCACCCTGTTGTTGTTCTCTTCCTAAAGCCCGCTCCCGGGCAGGCAAATTTCTCTACCGCAGTAGCAATTGGCTTTCAATCCAGCTTGGATGGTGCGATGGGTTCACCTCGTTTTTTGTCTAAACGTTTTCGCCGCTCCTGGTACCTGTTGATCGGTGGTCTAGTTCTCATTGTCGTCGGCGTCAGTGCCGGGATATGGCAACGGCAGAAGTCCGATGATGCGGTTCGGGAAGTCGCCGTCCGGGTGGCGCGTGGAATTGCTGATGGCCGCGTGAGTGACCTTCCTTTTGCCGACGGGGAGGGAGCGGCGAAGCAGCAAGAGTTCGCGCAAAATCTGAAATCGCTGGGCAGTCAGCAAGCAACTGCGCAGGTTCGGTCGATCCGCCGTGATGGGTCTCGGGCTGTCGCTTTGATCGCAGTCAATCGAACTGTTCAAGGTGGTGTGGTGTGGGCCTATGAGTTGCCAATCACCCTGCAGGACAGTGAGTCCGGGTGGCGCATCCCGGTTACTCAACCGCTCTTACACCCTGATGTCCAAGCTGGCGATGAGGTGGTTGTCCGACGGGTTAGTCCACCACGGGCAGAGATCACCGGGGCGAATGATCAACCCCTAGTGGTACCCCGTCCAGTTGTTGATGTCGGCATTGAACCGCGCGCTGTGACGGGCTCGATCACCGCAGCGGCACGCCAGGTGGCAGGAATTGTCGATGTTGAGGTAGCAAGTTTGGTGGGCCGTATTCAAGCCGCGAAACCTGATGCTTTCGTGGACGTCATCACTCTTCGCCGCGAAGATTACATCCCGCTTCGGGTACGTTTGCGCGCTATAGATGGTGTGGTGCTCCGAGAACGCGAACAGTCGCTGGCACCCACCCGAGAATTCGCTCGCCCCATCTTGGGAGCAGTCGGTCCTGTCACAGCGGAGATTGTTGAAGCAAATAACGGGAGGTATGTCACCGGCGATATCGCGGGCACGTCCGGGTTGCAACGGCGTTATGACGAACAGCTTGCTGGAGTAGCCGGTTTGACTATCAGTACTGGCGACCGGGAAATCTTTAGCGTGCCAGCCGCACCAGGAAAGCCCGTGCGCTTGACGATAGACGCTGACTTGCAGAGCGCTGCGGAGCGAGCTCTCGATGGGGCGCGTGTTCCCGCCGCTTTTGTGGCCGTTGACGTCCGGACGGGCGCTGTTTTGGCTGCCGCCAATAGCCCAGCAAATGGCATCGATCGTGCGTTGAGTGGCCGATACCCGCCAGGGTCCACCTTTAAGGCAATAAGCACGTTTGCCCTGCTCAACAAGGGATTGAACCCCAATGAAGAAGTGCCTTGTCCACCTACGGCAACGGTTAATGGACGCAGCTTTCGTAACTATGAGCGAATTTCTTTGGGCTCAGTCCCGTTCCGGACAGATTTCGCGCAATCATGCAATACCGCGTTCGTCGCATTAGCGGATCGCCTAGATGACGACGATCTCACTGAAGCAGCGAAACAGTTAGGGATCGGTGCTTCCTGGGAGATCGGTTTGAACGCATTCACCGGCAGCGTTCCTCCAGCGTCCTCGGCGGTAGACAAAGCCGCCGCCAGCTTTGGGCAAGCCCGAGTTGAAGTGTCGCCGCTGGCTTTGACGACCGCGATCGCAGCTATCGCGAGGGGAAGCTACCTTCCGCCGTCTTTTGTGATCACTAACACGGAACCCATTGAACCCGTAGTGCTACCACAAGACACTGTGGACGACTTGCGTGATTTGTTGCGCGCTGTCGTCGTCGATGGCAGTGGGTCGGTGTTAAAAGGTGTTGCCGGTGGTCCGGTTTATGGCAAAACCGGCACTGCTGAGTTTGGATCGGATTCGCCATTGCGGACTCGGGTGTGGTTTACCGGGTGGCAAGAAAATATTGCCTTTACCGCTTTCGTCGAAGAAGGTGATAGCGGCGGAAAAGACGCAGCCCCCATCGCCGGGCGTTTTCTCCGGGAAGTAAATCAATAAGTCGGTCAGAGAAATGATGGTGGGGGCCGCCTCGCGCAACACCTGAGGCGGCCCCCACCATGAGCGAGCTATTCAATGGTTGGCGCAGATTTTTTGGATTCATCTGAACTGACTCCGGCCGTTGCCTCACTGACTGTGCTGCCATGCCACGCGCGCTCGCCGGTTCCGGTGAGGTCTACCTCGTTGCTTGACCCCGCTATTGGTACTGCCCACGGATCTTCTGTTTCACGGCGCCGTTTCAGGAACGTAGTGATCACAGCTCCTATTGCTGTCATCAGACCCAACACGGTGAGCACCTTCCGTGCTCGACGTCGCGGCCGAACAGCAGCATCAATGTCAATCACGTCACTCGGGGCATCTGCGATCTCATCTCGGTGATGTCCGCGCATCTTGGTGAACACTTAGCCTCCTTAAGTCATCGTCGGATGGTGACTCGTCCAATCTTGCCCAATGCACACTGTTTGCGCGTCTTAGCGGTGGGGGTCAATCAGGTCAGGATTGGGAATACGCCCATGCTTGGGGTGCTGAGAGTTCATGCAAGGATGATTGCCATGGAGGCAATACTTCACACCAATCACGGTGACATCACCATTACACTGTTTGACAATCACGCCCCGAAAACAGTCCGGAATTTCACTGGTCTCGCTCAGGGCACGCAGGAGTGGAAAGACTCCCAGACTGGTGAATCACGGACGGCCCCCTTTTATGACGGGCTCACCTTCCACCGAATCATCCCCGGTTTCATGGTCCAAGGGGGCTGCCCCCAGGGTGACGGCCGTGGTGGTCCGGGTTACACCTTCGACGACGAGATTCACCCGGAACTGACCTTCACTAAGCCGTATCTTCTGGCGATGGCTAATGCGGGCACAGTAGGTGGCAAGGGGACAAACGGATCACAATTTTTCGTCACTGTTGAACCAACCACCTGGCTGCAAGGTAAGCACACAATTTTTGGTGAGGTGGCTGACCAAGCGAGTCGTGACGTAGTTGACGCCATCGCTGCTGTGCCGACCGGCCCTGGTGACGCTCCCCGTGAGCCTGTTGTCATCGAACGTGTTTCGGTGGCTTAGTCGCTACCGATGATGATGCAAGGCCCGCCGCGTGAAGGATCAACGTCGGCGGGCATGTCCCCGCAGCCGGTTTGCCCCCGCCATCCGGATCGGGTGAGTTACGTTCGGTGCCAGCGATGCGAACGACCGACGTGCCCCACGTGCCAGCAGTCCGCCGCGGTAGGGGTGCAATGCATCGATTGTGTACGACAACAAGCAAAAACCGTCCGGTCACCTAGGACAGTTTTCGGAGGACGTGTCACCGCTACGCCAACAGTGACATACGCCGTTATCTTCCTTTGCGGTTTTGCGTTCCTCGCGCAATTGTTGTTTGGTCAAGTCACAGGCGACTTGGCTTTTGTTCCGTTGTTCGCTCAGGATGAGCCGTGGCGTTTTGTGACCTCAATGTTCCTCCATTCCACCTCTTTTTTGCCACACATCGCCTTCAACATGCTGGCGTTATATCAAGTTGGCCCCAGTCTCGAAGCGGCCTTTGGTCGAGGGCGGTTCGGAGCGCTTTATTTACTGTCAGGTTTTGGTGGCTCCGTCGCTTACCTCGCGCTCTCCGCCCCAGAAGAAGTGTCATGGGTGACATCAGTTGTTGGCGCCTCAGGCGCTGTTTTTGGTCTTTTTGGAGCATTGGTCGTGGTGCAGCGCCGGTTAGGCCAAAAAGCTGGTGCTCTGTATGCGCTCATCGGGGTGAATATGGCTTTGGGTTTTTTCTTTCCTAGTATTGCGTGGCAAAGTCACCTCGGCGGGCTGATCACAGGGGCAGCTATCGCAGCAGGTTTAGCGTTTGCGCGAGGTCCACATCGGGCCCTTTATCAACTCGGGGCAATCCTTGGCGTCACTTTCGCCTTATTTATTTTTGCCTTTATTGCAGCGTGAACTCGCCGATGCCGGATGAAACTTATCGCCAACGCGTTGCGAGCATGAAGCCCGCCATGATGATCCCAAAGCCAACAACAACATTCCAACCACCGATTGATTGCAGCGGAAATCGCCCACTCGTGAGATAGAACACCACGATGTAGACCAATCCAATGGCAAACAATGCGACCATCAGAGGCGCGTACCACCGAGGGCTAGGCATAGGCCCTGAAGATCGGGTGGGCGGCGGGGTGTAGTCGACCTTTTTACGGCCTTTGGATTCCGGCACTTGCGCTCCTTGTGTTGATAGCTCAACTAGCCTAGTGGAGTGGCGTAACGGCTGGACGACCTCCGGTGCCGCTGTCTTCATAACTCATGCAAAGAAGGGATGACAATGAGCCGGTGGCGGATAGTCGTCCCTATGATCTTTGGATTAGCCGGGCTCTCGGCCATGATCAGCGTCCATACCGCTAATGGGACCGATCTCCGCTCAGAAGGAAAGATCTGGTTAGCTGACGCCGTCCGAGAACAGCAACAGCGAGTTGAGAGCCAAGCTGAGTCGGTTAGCATTGCTCGCCATCGGGTCCAGAAGTTAGTTCTCCAGGAAACCCCAATCGATGCGCGGCTAGCGCAAATGAACAGCCGCATGAAAGAAGCTGCCGCTTTAGCTGGGGTAGACCCGCTGACTGGCTCCGCGGTGAGCGTGGAGTTGAATGATGCTCCCCTAGGGAGCCTCGCAGCAGGAGATGTCACAGCAGATGATTTAGTGGTTCACCAACAGGATGTGCAAGCGGTAGTCAATGCTTTGTGGCGAGGTGGTGCTACTGGAATGACCATTATGGGTCAGCGAATCATTACGACTAGTGCGGTGCGATGTGTCGGCAACGTGCTTGTCCTTCACGGAAGGGTCTATTCGCCTCCTTACCGCATTACCGCCGTCGGTGATCCGGAGTCCATAAAGAATGTTTTAGAGGCGGACGACGCGGTTGCGGTATACCGGGGCTACGTGGCTGCATACGGTTTGGGTTACCGAGTGCGCACAGTGGATCGCGTCACGCTGCCGCGTTACGACGGTCCCCTTCGTCTTGATCACGCATTCGCAACCCGAGGTGCGCCGTAATGGCGATGAGACCGCGTCACCGGCGCGGAGTTGTCACCCCGTATCGGGAATCGGTAACGGCATTTCAGCTCGGTATCCGCGCTATAGGGGAATTACTCATCACAGCGGGGTTGGTCCTGCTCCTTTTCGTGGTCTGGCAGTTGTGGTGGACTACATACACATCGAATCAGGCCCAGCAAGAAACAACCCAAGAGCTCGAACGTGAATGGACAGAGCCGAAGCCCGCAGCGCGACCCTTGAAGACTATTCCTATGGGCGAAGCGTTTGCTTTGATTCGAGTTCCTCGTTGGGGTCGCAATTATGTTCGTCCGATACTACGTGGCGTAGAACTCGACGTTTTGAAAAATGGCATAGGTCATTACCCTGATACTGCTGGCCCCGGAGAAGTGGGAAATTTTTCGATAGCAGGCCACCGACGAACTCACGGGGAGCCGTTTAATCGGGTCGATGAATTAAGGGTGGGCGATCCGATTGTTGTGGAGACCCGCAACACGTGGTATGTCTATCGCGTCACTGACTACAAAATTGTCAATCCCTCAGCAGTGGACGTGATTCTTCCGGTCCCCGAACGTCCAGAAGCTACCCCTCGCGAACGACTCATGACATTGACCACGTGTCATCCTGAGTTTTCTTCGCGGCAGCGATACATCGTTTTCACTGAACTCGACGAAACGATGTCTCGAACGCAAGACGGCCCTGTTCCCGCAGTGCTCTCTTAAAAACTTTGGCACCGAAAAGATCAGGAGCAGGCTATGTACGGGTGGATCTGGCGGCATCTGCCTAGTCCGCGTGTAGTGCGTTTGACCAGCGCTGTTTTGCTCATCGTGTTGGTCATTACCGCACTGTTCGTGTGGGTGTTCCCTGCGGTGGAACCTTACATGCCGTTTAACAACAACACGGTGGAGTGAGTTAACGGCAACGAATGCGTCAGCTCGTTGCCGTTAACCAGGCCTACGGGCAGGATCACCCCTACGGCTGTTCGGACGGGCTTGGCTCCCCGGGCGGTGAACTGGTAGAGGGATTCGGTGATGTTGTCGGTGAGGGAGAAGTCTCGGCTTGTTTAGCGACGGTTAACTTCACTACGGAACCGATGTCAGCATCTTTGTCTTGCCCAGGTTGTTGCCCAATGACGCTATCTGCGCGTTGAGTGCTTTGCTCGTACCGAACCTCGCCGACTTTAAAACCTGCTTTGGTGAGTTCTGCGGTCGCGTCCGTAAGGCTAAGACCAACAACGTTCGGAATGCTAATTCGACCATTTGTTACCTCAAGGCTGATTTCAGTCTCAGGTTCAACTTCACTACCTGGCTCGGGAGTCACCGTGAGTACGGTTCCAGCTGGCTGTTCCGCGTCAGTGGAGTTGACTTTAGTCACGTCGCCCACCGTTAAGCCAGCTTTCTCTAATGTGTCGGTAGCCTCCTCTAGGGACATGCCAATGAGATTGTTGGGCACTTGAATAGCCGCCGGCCCCGACGAAATGAGCAAGTTCACTGTTGAGCCGACAGCCACGGAAGAATTTTCGGCCGGGTCGGTGGAAATCACTGCTCCTTCAGGGATTGAAGCATTAGCAGTCTCTTGTTGCTCGCCCACTGTTAAGCCGGCTGACGTAAGAACCGTGCGGGCCTCGTTCAAAGTTTTTCCGGCGACGGTGGGAACAGCGACCATCTTGGGAGCGGGAGGATCGCCACTGCCGCCAGTCAGGGAGACCAGGAGCGCTCCGCCGGCAACAATGGCCGCTACAACAAGGCCCACGAGAACCCACACGGCTCCTCGCCGTTTTGTGCTCTCCGGCTCCTTACTGGCGTCTTCTTGCATTGGTAAAGAGTGTGCTGTGTTTGGCGGTGCCCCGAAGACTGTGGTCGATAGGCTTGAAGTTCCATTCCCTGCGTCAGTGGCTGGAATCGCTTGAGTGGCCATGGCGCCGGCTGCTCGTCCTGACGATGCTGCGCTGCTAATTGGACGCCCATCAAGGGTCGCCGCGACGTCATCCCGAAAGTCTTCAGCTGTTTGGTACCTCATCGTGCGGTCTTTGACCAAGGCATGCAAAACAATGGCGTCTACCGCTGGCGGTGTCTCTGGGATCTGGGCGCTTGGACGGGTGGGGGCTTCGCCTACATGTTGGTAAGCAACGGCGACCGGAGAGTCAGCCACAAAAGGAGGCCGCCCGGTGAGAAGTTCGTAGAGGAGGCACCCGGTGGAATACAGATCGCTACGCGCATCCACTTGTTCCCCGCGGGCTTGCTCCGGTGAAAGATATTGCGCAGTGCCGATGACCGCTTGAGTCTGCGTCATCGTCGCGGAGGAATCGGCAATAGCCCGGGCAATCCCGAAGTCCATCACTTTGATATCGCCAGTGGGAGTCAGCATCACATTTGCGGGTTTGATATCTCGATGAACCAACCCGGCTCGGTGACTGTAAGACAAAGCCGCTAAAACACCAGCGGTCATCCGGAGGGCATCTGGCCAAGACATCCGATGCCCAGATGAGAGGATCTCACGCAGAGTTCGACCTTCGACGTACTCCATCACGATGTAAGGCACTCGCACGCCGTTGTCATCAGCTTCTTCGCCGCTGTCGTAAACCGCGACCACGCTCGGATGATTCAACCCGGCAGCGGACTGCGCTTCACGACGAAAGCGGGCTTGGAAAGACGCGTCCCGAGCTAAATCCGCCCGGAGTATCTTCACCGCTACCGTGCGACCCAATCGGGTATCGCGTCCTAAATGCACGTCCGCCATACCACCGCGCCCCAACAAGGCACCGATCTCATAGCGCCCCCCCAAGAGGCGAGAGTTGGGATTCACGTTAAGTCCTTCATTCATAGGAGTCTTCGTTCATTGTGGTCGCTGAACTTGAGGGCAGGGTCGTCCAATTGCGCGGATGAAATGGCAAAGCGGCTCATGTTATTAAGATCGCCCCGTCGGAGAATCGCTCGGGGTCTCCGACGGTGTGGGCGAAGTTATGACAGTCGCGGTGGTTGTCGGCGTGGTTGTCACCGTCAAAGTCACGGTGCTTGTTGATGGCTGAGCCGGCGGCGTTGTTTTCATGGTCGCCTTCGGGGTTGTGGGTTGGGGTTCGCTGGTGGGTTTCGTCTGGTTGGTCTGACGAGTAGTCCTAGATGCTGTAGACGATGGTGAGGTCCTCACAGAAACCGGGCTGGAATCAGCTGACGATGAGGTAGGAATAACGATCACGTCAGGACGTTCGGCGTTGGCAGGCTCGCTTGGCCTCAAGATAGCCAATGCCCCGGTGGTTGCTCCCCCAGCGAGAATAGTAGCGAGCACGGCTAGTACCAGTCGCCTGCGGCGGCGATCTGCTGGGCGTTCAACCCGCTCGGCGTCACGTGTAAGGCCAGTCATCGGAGCGTGAGTGAGGGGGCCTGAACCCAATCCGGGTGGTTCATTCATGGGAATGCGGAAGGGTGCTGACGTGGTCGGCTCCCAAGCGGACCATGAGGAGGCTGTGGCGTCTTCATCTGTGACGTCGTAAGGACGGTCCCAAGCAACGGCCAGGGCTTCGCTCAATGCTGCGGCGCTTGCTGGGCGTTCGGACGGATCTTTCGCGAGCGTCCGCATGATCACGGAACGGATTGCCGGCGGAATGGTGTCAGGTAGTGGTGGCACCGGATCATTGACGTGAGCTAGCGCGGTAATGACGGGAGTGTCGCCTTCAAAGGGACGATGGCCAACTACTGCCTCAAACGCAACCACTCCCAAGGCGTAGACGTCAGCCAATGGTGTGGCCGGGCGTCCCAATGCTTGCTCGGGTGCAAGGTATTGGGCGGTTCCCATCACTTCACCTGGCCGGGTGAGCGGTACTTGACCACCTGCTCGGGCAATCCCAAAGTCTGTGATCTTCACTGTTCCATCGGGTCGGATGAGCAAGTTTCCGGGCTTGACATCCCGGTGAATCAAACCGATGTCGTGGGCGGCATGAAGAGCGTCTGCCGCCTGACGGACGACAGAGATCATGGCTTCCGGCTCTAAAGAACCGTCCCGCGCTAACCATGCCGATAGTGGCTCCCCTGGCACAAGCTCCATGACGAGATAAGCCAAACCATCTTTTTCGCCGTAGTCGTACACTTGGGCGATCCCTGGGTGAGTAAGAGCTGCTGCATTTCGTGCCTCGCCGCGGAATCTGTCAATAAACGTTTGGTCTTCGGCGTAGCTGCGGTGCAATACCTTAACCGCCACTTCGCGATCTAAGACCTCGTCACGGGCGGACCACACTTCACCCATACCACCGGTGGCAATATGCGCGATAAGTTCGTAACGATCCCCGATGCTCATACCGGGAGTAGGTTGGGTGCTGGTCATCGCAGCACCGCCTCCATCACATTTTGGGCGATCGGCGCCGAAACCCGCCCTCCTGCTGCTTCATTCCCGGCGTTTCCGCCGTCTTCCACTACCACGGCCACGGCAACCCTCGGATTATCTGCCGGTGCAAATGAAGTAAACCATGCATGGGGTGGTTGGCCATTTCCCTGCTGGGCAGTGCCTGTTTTTCCGGCTACTGAAACCCCTGAGATTTGCGCTCGACTACCGGTGCCGTCCTCGACGACGCTTTGCATCATCCGAGTGATTTGCTCAGCTGTTTCGACACTTACCGCTCGGGATAGCTCTTGTGGCTCCGTTTCGCTGATCACATCTAAATCAGGGCTACGAACAGCTTTGACCAGGTAAGGCTCCATCACTAAGCCGTCGTTAGCAATTCCAGCGCTCATCATGGCTACTTGAAGTGGAGTGACTCGAACATCGAATTGGCCGATAGCTGCTTGCGCTGTTTGTGGAGCGTTCATCCCATCAGGGACGCTGCTCGGAGTCACCGGCATCGGAATGTTCATGCGGTCGCCGAAACCAAACTTTTGCGCTTGGCTCCGAAGGGCATCAGCGCCAAGATCTAAGCCCAGAAAACCAAAAGCAGTGTTGCACGAAATAGCCATAGCGCGGGTGAGGTCAACGCGATTCTTCGCCCCGCAGGCAGCCCCTGACTGATTCGGCAGGTCAACGGTTGTGAGAGGAAGATCTAAACTCGCCCCGCCGTACACCGAGCTTTTCTCGGTGTACTTGCCTGATTCCAACGCTGCTGCGGCAGTAATCACTTTGAATGTCGAGCCAGGAGGGTAAAGATCCCCACCAATGGCTCGATTAGTGAGGGGATCTTTTTTGTCGTTAGACAATTGCTGGTAAGAGCGCGTCACCGCATCAAGATCATGGCTAGAGATTTGGTTGGGGTCGTATGTGGGATGGCTAACCATCGCCAGAATCGCTCCGGTCCGTGGGTCCAACGCGACCACGGCACCGCGCTGATTTCCTAGTGCTTCATGCGCCACCTGTTGAGCTTCAGGGTTGATGGTGAGCTCAGTAGAAGCACCTTTGGGTTCTCGGCTCGACAGTAAGTCAACGAGGCGCCGATAGAACAATGCATCTGATGAACCCGACAAAGCCGCATCTTCACTGCGCTCTATGCCTGGCCCGGCGCCATAAAGAAATGAGTAGTACCCAGTGAGATGGGAATATAATTCCGGGTCAATGTACTTCCGACGGTACTTCAGTGAGTCATCGGTAGGGACAGATTCAGCAATAGGTTTGTTACCCACCACGATCGGCCCGCGTTGCCGGCTGTAGTTGTCTAACAAAGTACGGCGGTTTCCTGGCTTGTCGCGTAGCTCGGCGGCTTGAACAAACTGGATGGCTGTGGTCGACACCAACAGCGCCCCGAACATCATCAACACTATCCCAGCAAGTCGGCGGATGGGTTTATTCACGGCTTGACCACTTCGGTGGGTGCGTTCCCGAGCGAAAAAATGCCCGCGTTGAGTCCAGGATCCTCGATAGGTCGTCGGGCTTGGTCGCTAATTCGAAGTAAAAGACCCACGATGGCCCAGTTAGCGACTAAAGATGAGCCTCCGTATGAGAGAAAAGGCATCGTGAGTCCAGTGAGCGGGATCACCCGGGTTACGCCTCCGACGACAATGAAGCATTGCAGGGCGAAGGTGAATGACAAGCCAGTTGCGAGAAGCTTTCCGAAACCATCTCGGACGCCCAGGGCAGTCCGCAAGCCCCGCTCCGTCAAGACGAGGTAAAGCATTAAAAGAGCGAAAACCCCAATTAAGCCCAGCTCTTCTCCGAATGACGGAATGATGAAGTCGCTTTCAGCGAAATACGTGAGCTCAGGTCGGCCTTGGCCCAACCCGTTCCCTAAGAGCCCGCCGTTGGCCATCCCATAGAGGCCACGAACAAGTTGATCACTGGTTTTGAGGGCCTCAGAAGAAAACGGATCAAGCCACAGCAGAACTCTCTCTTGGACGTGAGAAAACAGTAGGTACGCGAGATAAGATCCAGCACCGAATAAGACCACACCAATAGCCAGCCAACTTTTCCGTTCGGTGGCGATATAAAGCAAGGCGACGAAAAGACCGAAGAAAAGCAGCGAAGAACCAAGATCACGCTCGAAAACCAGCACCCCTAAGCTCGCTATCCACGCCACAATGATGGGCCCAAGGTCTCTCGCGCGGGGAAAAGACATCCCTAGGAACCGACGGCCTACCAAAGCCAATGAATCGCGAGCTTGGACGAGGTAACCCGCGAAAAAAATTGACAAAAGGATCTTCGCGACCTCCCCGGGCTGGAAAGATAGCGGCCCAACGCCGATCCAGATTTGAGAACCGTTGATGTTACGGCCAATCCCGGGTAGCAACGGCAAAATAAGAAGAACTAACCCGGCCGCCATTGTGGTGTAGGTAAATCGCTGCAACCGGCGGTGGTCGCGCAAAAGCCACACCAGAGCTAGGCATAAAGTGACGCCAACTGCCATCCAGGTCATTTGACGCAAAGCAAGACCGCCGGCTTCGCGCTCACGGGCGATGTCGATGCGGTGAATCATCACCAAGCCCAAACCGTTAAGCATGGTGGCAATGGGCAAGATGACCGGGTCGGCGTACGGTGCTCGTCGGCGCACCACGAGATGCACTGCGCCGACCAAAACGGTCAATCCCAAGCCATAACTCACCATGCTAGGAGGGAGTGCCTCGGTGACGCCCAAACTGGCCGAAGCGTACGCAACCATGACTAAGAAAACAGCGAACACCAAAAGAAGCGCCTCGACATTACGGCGCGTCCTCGGTGCCACAGTCACCACGGTCGCCATTACTCAGGCTCCACGCAGAAGGGTGAATATTCGCGAGCCGCAGTGGCGTTAGGGGACGCGGTAGGACGAGAAGTAGGTGATGAGGTTGCGGGTTTTGTGACGGGTGCAGGAGAAGAAGGTGAAGGCTGAGTCTTCGGTGACGCAATGGCCTTGGTCGTCCGTGGTTCAGGTGATTTCGTAGTTTTAGAACTTGGCGCCGAGATTGTAGATGTGGGGGTTTGCGAAGGAGTGACGGCCGGAGTAGCTGGTGCCGCCGCCCCACATGCTTGATGACGCAATTCTTTTACTTTTTCGCGGGCAGCGGGCAAATTATCGACAGTGATGTCACTTCGAACCTGCTCGGCGGCGTACCGCGGAAGTGCTGTGAGAGTCAGATCCTGTCGCTCGAAAAGCTGAGACATCTTTACTGGGCCGATATCCTCTGGGAGGCCCCGATAAATAGCGACTAAATCGCCGTCCGCGCTGATGTAGTACTGGCGTTGGCTCCATTGCCAACTGAAATAGCCACCTACTCCGATCAGGCCCACAAGGAGTGCGGCGATCGTGCCCCGCAACGCCCATCGTGATTTCGACGCCGGTGGCCCTGGTAAGGGGAGGTCGTCGTCCTCACTTTCATTTAACCGGGCCGGCGGAGTCTCCAGAGCAGCTGCTTTGGCGGCTGGTGTTTGCGCAAGTGCCGCGCTGCGCACTGTCCCGTGAATAGCAGCGGCACCGACAACTTCAGGAACTACTCCCGCTGACTCTCGCGTGATGTCTACGACATACCCAACGATGACGGTGATGTTGTCTGCTCCGCCGCCACGTAGCGCGAGATCGACCAGCATTTGCGCACACGTAGCAGGGTCATCCACATCCGTTAACGTCTCAGCAATAGTTCCTTCGCTGACAACTCCGGTCAGCCCGTCCGAACATAAAAGGTAGCGATCGCCAGCCATCGTTTCGCGAACTGAAACGTCAGGCTCATCGTGTTCTTCGCCTGCCATTACCCGAGTGATAACTGATCGTTGAGGGTGTCGGGCGGCTTCCTCTTCGGTGATTCGCCCGTCATCAACGAGACTCTGCACAAACGTGTGATCGTGAGTAAGACGAAGGAGTTCGTTGTTACGCAGAAGGTAACCTCTAGAGTCACCAATATGGGCTAGCGCGATGCGATCTCCGTGAAGCACAAGAGTGGTTGCGGTGGTGCCCATGCCTCGAAGGTCTGGTTCAGCGTCTAATCGAGTCCTAAGATCGCTGTTGGCTTGGTGCAGCGTGGCCTCAAGCAGCGTAAGGGCATCCCCACCATGGCCTTCGCCGTCAAGGGTGACCAGCTTTCCTAAAACCAGTGAGCTGGCTACATCGCCCCCGGCATGACCACCCATGCCATCACAAACCGCCAAAAGATAAGGCCCCGCATATCCGGAGTCTTGATTGTTGACGTATCGACCTAGACCGATGTCAGAACGTGCGGCAAAACTCAGCGCGAGAGCCATCGTGTCACCGCCTTGATTCTAAAGTGGTGCTACCAATACGCACCACAGATCCGTCAGTGATTTTGCTGGGTTGCGTCAGTTTTTGATCGCCTAAGTACGTCCCGTTCGTGGAGCCTAAATCCTCTACGTACCACTCCCCGCTGTCGGGATAAATCCGTGCATGATGCCCGCTGATGTACTCCTCGCTGAGCACTAAGGTCACGTCGGGGCTACGGCCAATAAGGACAGATTGAGCGCTAAGTGTGACCGTCGTCCCTTTCAAAGGGCCGTCAGTCACAACAAGTTTCCGGGGGGCCTGTTTTGATTGGGAAGGTTGATGAGGCGCCGTCAAACGTTGGTTGCGGCTAGCTCGTTGAGTAACACGAGTACCGAAGAGATCACCTCGCAAAACTCCTACCACTGAAAAAACGAAGACCCAGAGCAAGGCGAGTAGGCCTAGTCGGACAACGGTTAGCGTTAGTTCACTCAAAACGGGATTCCTGACCTGATTAACGTGGCTCGCGGTAAACCGCACGCATGCGCCCGAGAGTGATAGAGGCCCCCTCAGTGAGATGCGTGGCAGTAATGCGTTGAGCATTCACGAAGGTCCCATTAGTGGAGTTGAGATCCCGGATGGTTGTTAAGAGGTGAGGCCCGTCTGCGGAAACACGAATTTCGGCGTGAGCCCGAGAGACTCCAAGATCATCAACCACAATGCCAGCCTCATCACCCCGGCCGATGACCGTACTCCCGGTCAGTAATGGGTACGCCTGGCCGTTGATTTCTAGCCACGGGCGAGAAGGGGGTGGAGCTATCGGCGGCGTGGGAGATTCTGGTAAGTGCGTTGACTGCCTCTCCTGGGCGGAGTAATTGTCATACGGCGCAGAAAAGTGGTGTGCCGCTGGAGGCTCATAGGTACGCGATTCTTCAAGCTGTGGAGGTGCCGGGACGCTCTGTGCAGGAAATCCAGCTGGCACACCAGGGTTTAGATAAGCAGCGGCATCCGGCACGGGGGGCTGTGGACGTTCAAAGGGAGAAGGTGCCGCCGGGGCTACCTCAGGGACTATTTGATGAATAGGTTCTTGTTGACGAAACAGTTCATCGCTCAATGAAGCGGGAGGGAACTCAGGGGAGCGCTCTGGAAAGAATGAGGCTGCGGCAGGTACGGGGGCATGATGTTTGGGCTCGACGTCGCTGCCATGGCCACGGAGAGTGCTGGCTTGAACTCTGAAAACACCAGTGTCCAGCTCTGGCACTTCAACGAAAGTGACCGTCACCGGTCCGACGAATGCATAACCCTGTTGCTGGGCGTGCTCCTCAAGGTTGACAGCAAACTCTTTGCCCAGCTCATCGGCGTAATCAATCAGCCGGTCGTAATCGGTCGCACCCAACTCGACAACGAAAACGTTAGGAGCGAGCGCGCGGCCAGAACTGACCACGGCAACTCGCTCATCTGCGGTTTTACGCAGTGCGCTAGCAATTTCGACTGGCTGCACTTCGGCGCGAAATGCTTTAGCGAAAGCGCCATTGACAGCTCGCTCAATTCCTTTTTCGAAGCGGTCGAACATCCCCATCGCGGCACCTCCTTCTCTGTTGTCGCAACAAACTAGCGTGCGAGGCCGATACTCGCCTGCGTCTAATTTTCTTTATGTCATGAACTAAGACTCGCCTGCCATGGTAACGGGGAATGGGGGGTCGTTGTCTCGTGCTAGCCTCAACCCGAAATCCTCTCAGGCTGTGGTGTGTCTGGTCGCAGCAGGCTTGGATTCACGCGCGAGTGGCGGAACGGCAGACGCGCTGGCTTCAGGTGCCAGTGTCCGAAAGGGCGTGGGGGTTCAAATCCCCCCTCGCGCACCCCTAGTTGATTCAGACAACCGTTTCACTGCTGTAGGTGAAATTCCAATCAGATGTCCACCTGATTGGAATGCCATACGTGAGACCTATGTGACAAGCGATCCAGAACGGCGCCCATGCAAATCCTTGATCAGCGACGAGCGCGGAGCGCATGGCTCAACGGAGCCCGCGCTTTCCATAGCAACAATCATGTTGAAGCGGCAGGCCAATTCGAGCGCGCCGTCACCCTCGATGAAGGTATGGCTGACGCGTGGCTTGGTCTCCATGCGATGGGCCATGAAGTAGATCAAGCTGTCGCCGCTATGGCGAAAAACGAGCACCGCTTTGGGGAGGAACGCCAACGCAACGCTCTAGGTCTTGACTCGAAGTACACCATTGACCTTTATGTGACCTATCGGCTTAGAGATCACCTTGACCTCTGGGGCGCGGTCGCTGCCGGGCACCTGGACAGAAACGAGCATGACCTAGCAGCCGTAGCACTCAAGCACACTTCCGAGGAGTCCGAGGCGGGGAAGTACCTTCGTGGCAGGCATGCATTCGCCACCGGAGACAATGCAGCCGCCATTATCTGGTTGAGGGATTTGATTAATGGTGGAGATCGTTTTCTTCAAGCCTCCGCGCGGTTGCTGTCGGGCATCCTCTTGGCGGAAGCGGGAATGATCGGTCCCGCCAAAGAGCACCTCACCTGTGTCTTGCGCGCTGATTTCATCCCGAACGCACACGTTTCGGCTCGATATTGGCTTGGCATCATCGCCCGCACCGAGGACGACGAGGAGACCGCGAAGGATTACTTCCATCGCGCCTATGCCCAAAATCCCTATTACCCCGGTCTGCAGGAGGCTGTCGATCAATACAAACCCCAAGTTCGCATCCAGGTCGCCCGAGCCGAAAGGGTCGAATCTCACACCAATGACGGTGTCAAAGACGGCAAGGTTGAAGATTCCGCGGAGACAGTTGAGCAGGTCCTTGCCGATCTGAATCGACAGATCGGTCAAGACGGGATTAAGCATCAGGTTCGTGCTCTTATTGCGGACACTCGCGCTCAGATAGCCCGCGTAGAGGCAGGAATACAACAGGCCCGGATGACCAAGCATTTTGTTTTTACCGGTCCACCGGGAACCGGTAAGACCACCATTGCTCGTGTTATCGCCCGCCTCTATAAGGCACTCGGCATCCTCGAAGGCGGTCACGTTGTTGAAGTTGACCGATCTGGCTTAATTGGCCAGTTTCACGGTCAAACAGTCGCGCTCACCAAAGAAAAACTCGACGAAGCGATGAATGGAGTTCTTTTCATCGACGAGGCATATACATTGAAGACTGAAGGATTTACGAACGGCGATCCGTTTGGCCAAGAGGCCATTGACGCCATCTTGAAACGCATGGAAGATGACCGCGACAAGTTTGTTGTTATCGCCGCAGGTTACTCAGGGCCCATGCAGCGTTTCCTTGAGTCCAACCCTGGCCTAAGGTCACGATTCACGACTACCGTTGATTTCGCTTCGTACAGTGCTGAAGAGCTCGTCGAAATCGCTGGCATCATGGCCGAAGACTCAGGAGATCACCTCACTGATGAGGCCCGAGCAACGTTGCGTCACGATCTGTCAGCCATGGAAGCCCAAGGTAATTTCGCCTCTGACACGTTCGGCAACGCACGCTACGTTCGCACCCTCATCGAGAAAGCCGCTGGAGTCCGCAATCTCCGGGTTTTTGGCAACGACACGGGCCACACCCCCGATCGCCAGGCCATGACCCACCTCACCGCGGATGACGTTCGAGCTGCCGTACACGACACCGCGTAATCGAAGGCGCGGTAGGGGTAGAAAGCTGACGCGATGGCGTATGTGGGAATTGATTTGGCTTGGCGCGATCGCGCTCGTACTGGTCTTGCCGTTGTTGACCAAACCGGCGCTCTTCTTACCTGCGGGTCAGTCCGTTCAGGCCAGGAGATTGACAACTGGTTAAAAGAGCATGCTCCATCACCCGGTGTTGTCGCTATTGACGCCCCAATCATCGTGACGAACAGTTCAGGGCGGCGCGCCTGTGAGCACTTGGTGAGCCAGGCGTTTGGTCGATTCGATGCTGGTTGCTACCCCACCCATCGAGGAATGCCGACGATGAACCCGCCGCGAGCCGAGGGTTTAGCAGCTCGTCATGGGTGGTCCCTGAGTCCTGCCAACCAGGCGCGTCCCCTGTGTTTTGAGGTTTACCCGCACGCGGCGTTGGTAGGGATCTTTCGTTTGGGGCGGATCCTGAAATATAAGAGAGGGAAATTCGAGTCTCGGCAAAGGGCGTTTACTGATCTGTTGGCCCTCATCACGACGCTTGATGTCCTTGTTTTGCCTCAGTGTGCGCGTTGGTTGGAGCTGGTGACACAAGTCAATCAGGCGATGCGGCCAGTCGATCTTGATCAAGTGGAAGATGAAATAGATGCGATCATCTGCGCGCACGTGGCTTGGCGGTGGGTCCATGACCCAGGCTCACTTCAGATATACGGGGATGCGCATTCGGGTTTCATTGTCGCGCCGCCTCCTCCCACCCATGCACCTCTGCCCCGAGTCCGAAATGCAACGGCACTATGAGTGTGGTCAGTAACGACCATGCGACGATGCCGCAGTGTGGATAAGCCTTGTGGTCGCGTGGATTGGTTTGGCTTTTGCTGGTTGGGCGGCGGTGATGACGGGACTTGATCGTCGTTTCGGTCGAATTGGCTACGTCATCGCAGGCGTCATGGAGAGTGTTCTTATTGCTCAGCTGGTGGTCGGGATCACGACTTTGGCGGCAACGGAGCGGGATGTCAATGGGGTGAGCTTCATTGGTTATTTGATTGGTTCGGCGGCTGTTCCACCGGCGGGCGTACTGTGGGCTCGCGCTGAGCCAAGCCGGTGGGGAATGGGTGTTCTTGTCGTGGTGGGTTTTGCGGTTGCTGTGCTCGCGGTACGAGTCCGACAGATTTGGTTTGGTGGATGACACGCAACGGTCCTGGTCGGGTTTTGGTTGCGGTGTACGCGGTATTTGCGTTGGCAACGTCCGCACGCGCTGGGGTTCAACTAGTCACGCGGTTTACCGAATCACCGGTGGCATATCTACTTTCGGCGTTTGCGTCGGTGGTGTACGTGATCGCCACGGTGGCGTTGGCTTACAACACCAGCCGTTCCACCAGAATTGCGGTGCTTGCGTGTGGGGTGGAACTAGCTGGGGTGATTACGGTGGGAACAATCAGTGTGATCCGCTCCGAGTGGTTTCCCGACGCGACCGTCTGGTCACAGTTTGGCGCAGGGTATGGCTACGTCCCGTTAGTGCTTCCGGTCATTGGCCTATTGTTCTTACGCTCGGGCTGGTCGAGAAAGTCTAGCCCTTGACGCAAGTTAGGACATTGGCCGCCGGAAAACCTCAACGACCCACATCCGACCATTGCCGTACGCCACCCCAACGCCGACTTCGCTGTACTTGCTGTGGAGCACGTTGGCTCGATGGCCTGGTGACTTCATGAACGCGGTGTGTAATTCACTGACGTTTCCGCCGACACCGACGTTTTCTCCCACCCAAGACCAGTTTCGTACCTGATACGTCAAAGATGGGTTGTGCTTCAGGGTGTTGCCGGCCGCCATTTTCTTCGCCCAGGCACGGGCGTTCAGCGTGAGGTCACCACGAGGGGCAAGTTTTCGCAAACCCTTAGCGGACCGCGAGTAATTAATTTTCGAGATGAAGGTCTTTTCTGCGGTTAAAACAGACGGGAAGCTCTCAGCTCGCGCAGGGGAAGCGGAAACAATCGGGCCGCTGATTAACGCAGCCAAAAACGCAAGGGTGATGAGCAGAACCGTCCGCGCGGAAAGCGCAGACTGACGCACGATGGATACTCGCGGTAATGCTTTCATGATCGAATCTCACTTTCGTTCGCCCCTGTCTAGGAAGAAGATCGGCGCTTCATTGATCTCGCCAAAGAGGCCAACTGGGTGACAGACTTTCCACGTGCCGGAACTACCTGAAGTCCAAGGGTTAGTGGATTTCTTGCGGACCCGGGCGGTGGGACGGTTCATCACCAGGGTCGACATCTCAGCGGTCAATGTGTTGAAGACTTTTGATCCGCCGGTGAGCGCACTGGCTGGCTCACCGGTCACAGATGTCACTCGACACGGGAAATGGATTGATCTCACCGTTGATGGGACGCATCTCGTCGCCCATCTTTCCAAGGCAGGGTGGTTGCGGTGGTCAGATGCCGTGTCGGACAAGCCGTTGCGACCTACCAAAGGCCCCATCGCTTTACGGGTTGTATTGGACGACGGCGCCGGTTTCGATCTCACTGAAGCTGGGACGCGTAAACGTCTCGCCGTCTATGTGGTGACTGATCCACAGCAGGTGCCACCTATCGCCACGCTCGGGCCGGACCCGCTCGCGGCGGAGTTTGATCGCGCCGCATTCGCTGCGTTACTCCGGGATCGGCGGGCCCAGATCAAAGGTGTGCTGCGGGACCAATCGATTCTGGCGGGGGTTGGAAATGCTTATTCCGACGAGATTCTGCACGTGGCAAAGATGTCGCCGTTCGCGCTGGCTTCCTCTTTAACGGAGACTCAAGTGGATGTGCTTTACGGTGCTTTGCGGGATGTTCTGATCACCGCAGTGCAAGTGCCGTCGGGGCGTCCAGCGGTGGAGTTGAAAGACGCGAAGCGGTCTGGGATGCGCGTTCATGGCCGCGCCGGGAACGAATGTCCGGTGTGCGGTGACACCGTCCGTGAAGTGAGTTTCGCGTCTTCGTCGCTGCAGTATTGCCCAACGTGTCAGACCGGCGGCAAGCTCCTAGCGGACCGGCGCATGTCTCGCTTGTTGAGGTGACGGTCACAATTTTTTCGAGTTTGGCACGCTAACGACATGAGTATCCCCGAAGTGCACGTGAGAGATCTTCCTGTTGACGCTGCCCTGCTCGATGTTCGCGAAGATGATGAGTGGTCCGCTGGGCGTATTGAAGGGGCAGCGCATATTCCGATGCGAGATATTCCAGCTCGATTAACTGACATTTCCCGCGAAGACCCAGTGTATGTGGTGTGTCGCTCCGGGGGGCGGTCGGCTCAGGTTGCTGAATGGTTAAATCACCAGGGCTTCAACGCGATTAACGTAGCTGGGGGCATGCAGGCATGGGTCGCTGCGGAGAGGGCGATGGTTTCTGACGCGGCAACACCGACCGTGCTGTGATCATCATCGGTGATGACGTCATATTCGACAGTCTTAGGTTTTCTTTAGAGAACTAGATACTCTGCGATCGTGGATCCGATTCGCAATCCTTATGCTCCCGGTGCTGGCCAGCGTCCACCCGAGCTTGCGGGTCGTGACCGCGAGCTTCATGCCTTTGACGTAGTGCTGGAGCGGGTGGCTCGTGGTCGCCCAGAGCGGTCGTTAGTCCTCACCGGGCTCCGAGGCGTAGGAAAGACCGTTCTCTTAGGCGCGTTGCGATCCGCCGCTGTTCGTCGCGGCTGGGGCACCGGGAAGATCGAAGCTCGACCTGATGCGACATTGCGACGGCAGTTGGCGGCTGCCTTGCATGTGGCGATCCGCGAACTGGGAGACGGCGGCGACAAAGCTGGCCAGGAATACGTGCTTGGTGTAGTGAAAGCTTTCGCTCAGCGAGACGCTGGCCCAGGCGCCAAATTGCGAGACCGATGGCAGCCAGGGATTGACGCTCCTGCGGTCACTGGGCGAGCTGATTCCGGTGATATAGAAGTCGATTTGGTGGAGTTATTCGCTGACCTCGCGGGTTTGGCCGCCGACCGAGGCCGGGGGGTGGCGGTCTTCCTCGATGAAATGCAGGACGTTCAACCCGATGACGTCAGTGCGTTGTGCGCGGCGTGCCATGAGATTTCTCAGCAGCGGCTGCCATTGATTGTGGTTGGGGCTGGTTTGCCCCACGTGCCAGCAGTGTTATCCGCGAGCAAGTCCTACAGTGAGCGGTTGTTTCGATACGCGCGGATTGACCGCTTAACTTCTGAAGATGCTGCGGCTGCGCTTCGGGTTCCAGCTCAAGAAGAAGACGCCGACTGGAGTGACGGTGCATTGGCGGCGATGTACGAGATCACCGCCGGGTATCCGTATTTCGTGCAGGCGTACGGCAAAGTGACCTGGGATGCCGCACCGCACAGCCCGATCACTGCAGATGACGTGCGGGTGGCCCGGCCAGAGGCGGAAGCCGAATTGGCAGTGGGATTCTTTGGTTCCCGCTATGAGCGAGCCACCCCGGGGGAGCGGGAGTACCTGCGGGCAATGGCGGATGTCGAGGACGTCAAGCAGGGCACCAAGGTTGACGCGGGGGATGCTCCTGGGGCAGAGGATCTTGCTTCAACGGTGTCGACGTCGGCGGTCGCCCAGGTTTTGGGCCGTCGTCCCCAGTCGTTATCCCCAGCCCGGGATGCCTTGTTGAAAAAGGGTTTGATTTATAGCGGTGAGCGTGGGCGCATTGCCTTCACTGTCCCGCATTTCGGCCAGTACCTTCGCGCCCACGGGTAGTGATGGATGAGTCTTAAGAGGCGATCTGTCGTGAGAAGCGCCGTTGTGATGTCGTGATCTGAGTCGTTTGCCGGGAACCAGGGGGTGGCTAAAAATCTTGAAACGATTCGCGCAAAAGAGTGACAGAAAGCGACTGAGTGACTACGGTGACGTAATAACAGCACTTAGTCATCGTGTGATAACACACGGCAACATTGATGGAGGTGGACCCGTGACCGCTACCGCCGTCCGGATAGCAACCCGCAGCCGCACTCTTCGAGTCCCGCACATTGCCGCCGCCGTTCCCGCAGCTCGGCATGTTCTAGTCGATGATCTACAGGAACGCGATGTTCCACCGGAGATCGTGGACGAAGCGGAACTTGTTGTCTCCGAGCTCATGACCAACGCATTACGGCATGCGCGACCACTGGCTGACGGCACGATTCGCGTGCACTGGCAGATCAAAGGCCAGATTGTTGAAATCGACGTCACCGACGGTGGTGGTGGTCGCGAACCGCGACCTATCAGCGCGTCACCCTACGCGCAGTTCGGTCGCGGCTTGCGCGTAGTGCGCGCTCTCGCCCACGAGTGGGGTGTCTTCGAAGAAGAGCGCGGTCAAACAGTGTGGGTGTGCCTTGGTGGCCCGTCCCGCCGCCGCCGCCCCTAAGAAATTGCGAGCGACCCGGTCGCAAAGCCAGTCCGCGCTCGTGTCGAGCTTGCGTGGTGGTTGACCGGGTTGTCATCTTCACTAGTTAGGCTGCCGCGGTGAACTCATCGTCGCTCGCGGTCTTTGCGATCATCCCAGCTCGGGATGAATCGGCGACCATCGCAGCGACGGTCCGCGCTGTTCGCACTATTCCTGGCGTAGAGCTTGTGGTCGTGGTAGATGACGGTAGTACGGACGACACCATGCAGGTCGCGGCGAATGCGGGTGCCGAAGTGGTGCGGCACGAGCGCAATCGCGGTAAAGGGCGTGCCATGCATACGGGGGCCGAATACGCCACCCGGCACCGAACCGCCCCTAACCAGCAATACGCAGTACTTTTCGTGGATGCCGATCTTGGCGGTACCGCAGTGAACACCACCCCGCTCGTCGAGACTGTCCGTGATGGACAAGCAGACGTGGCAATTGCGTTACTTCCCCCACAAGACACCGCCGGCGGTGGGCGCGGTTTCGTTGTCACTCTCGCCCGCCGCGGAATCTCCCAACTGACTGGATGGTCGCCGACGCAGCCATTGTCGGGGATGCGATGCCTCACCAGTTCGGCGTACAACGCGGTGCAACCGTTCGCTTTCGGATGGGGCGTAGAAGTCGGAATGACCGTGGACGCATTACGCAGTGGTTTGCGTGTGATTGAAGTGCCATGTGACCTTCACCATCGCGTGACTGGCACTGATATGCGGGCGCAGTTGCATCGGGCACGGCAATACCGGGACGTGTGGTTCGCCCTTGTTGTTCGTCGGCTCCGTCGCCGATAGTCGGACCATGTTGAGTCAAGACGGGCCGAGCTCCCCAAATCATGGAGGGCTGGAGGTGGGACGATCTCGCCGTCTGATGCCGTGGGCGTTGACTGCGGTGGGTGTGTCAATGGTGGTGATTCTGGGGGTTGCATCCCTAGGGCCATCAGCAGCATCGCCAGCGCTCCCAGCGGGGATTGGCTGGCGTTCGGCGCTGCCGCCATGGTCCTTGACGATTCAGGTTCCTTCATGGGTGGTGACGGTCTCGTTGACCGGGGCTTACCTAGTGGGTGGCCTTGGGGTGGGATTAGGTCTGCTTGCTGCCCGACGGGGTGAGAAAATTCCACGGCACGTGCGGTGGGTCGCTTCTGCCGCGGCGGTTATGGCGACTTTTCTCCCGCCTCTTGGTTCAGCTGATCACATTAGTTACGCGGCGTACGGCCGCGTCGCCGCCGCAGGAGGTGACCCTTACCTTGTGGCCCCCGTGGCCTGGGCTGGTGGCACCGATCCGATCACCAGTGCGGTGGAACCACCCTGGACCCAAACGCCAAGTGTGTACGGCCCAGTCGCCACGATGGTCCATGCCGGCGCCAGTCTCGCCGGCGGAACCAGTTTGCGAGCGACCGTCTGGGTGTGGCAACTAATCTGCCTAGCCTGTTGGTTGACGATTGGCGTAGCGATAGCTCGTCGAGTCCCGGATCGTGGAGTATTAGTTTGGTTGCTCAATCCTGTTCTTTTTGGGGTGCTTCTCGTCGGTGCGCACGTGGATCTCCTTGCGGTAGTGGCTGGTGGTGGTGCGTTGATCCTTGCGTTCCGGGGACGGTGGCCTGGGGCGGCTGGTCTGCTGTTAGGTGCAGCCGTGGGAGTGAAGTTGACGGCAGCGTTGTTCGGCCCAGTCGTGCTCTATGCGATATGGCGCCGCTATCGCGCACGGAGTTGGCGTCCGGTCGGGTGGGGCATTGCTGGTGCGGCGGGTATTTTGGTGCCGGCGCATTGGTGGGCTGGACCGCACGTCTTTGATCAACTCAGTCAGGCGCGGCAGTTCTTCTCCCTTGGATCTGCGCTCCGGCCCGTCCTGGGGGTGACACGTTTTTTCGTTGGTGACGATGCGGCTCGTGCGGTAGTACTCACAGGGGCACCGATGGCAATGCTGGGGGTAGCCTTTTGTGTTTGGCGAATCGTGCGCCGCGGAAAGCACGATGCAGCCGGTGTTGTTCCGGTCGCCGGGGTAGGAATTGCGCTCGCGGCAGGGTATGTCTTGGCTGCCCCCTACACCCTGCCGTGGTACGACGCGATGGTCTGGTGTTTCCTCGCGTTTGTGCCGGCGACCGCGGTGGACGGCATCATGCTCGTCCGGCTTGTCGCATACGCCGCCGCGTACGTTCCCGGGCGGGTAGTGGGTTCCAGTCTCGCGGTTCAAAACTTCATGGTGACGTATCGCTCGAATGTGGTTCCGGCGGTAGGTTTAGCGCTCATTCTGGCGTTGGTGTGGTGGGCGCGCGCACCACGAGCGCGATCAACAACGGCGCCGCGATCAGACCACCAGCCACCGGAACTGCTGTCCCCGAGTCATTAACCGCGAAACCAATCACCCAAAGCACGGCCAGGGCTTGCCCCATCGCTTGCATTAGGGGATGTCGCTGGTACAGCTCCGTCACACTCGTAGCCCCGACAGTAGCTGGGCGCAGCACCACCCACAGGGCAAGCCCCACCAGGATCGGCACGATTGCAGTCAGCGGACTACTCATCACAATGCCCGCGTTCTGTTCCGCTTTCCGGATGATCACTTGCCCCGCACCGCCGTCGATGAGGGTTTGAATAAACCGACCCAGGTGAGTGCGCTGGCCTGCTGGGCGCAGCCAGTCCAGCACCGCAACAATCAGCACGGTACTCACTGCACCAAACCAGACGACGACGATCCGGGCGAACGACATCCGGACCTGAGCAGCGGCGAACGTCAGCAGAGCGAACGCGGGAATTAGCGCTAGCGGACCACCGAAATCACTTCCCCACGCTGGTGCCGCATCGATCATGGTGGTGATCCCACCGAGTCCCGCCACGACGATCGCGGCGGCGAAACGTCGCCCTCGTGTGAGCCACCGGTCCGCGATCAATGACGTCGCGATGATGGCCGCGGTGCCGACGATGGCAAACGTCACGTTGGAGAAGCCGTAGAAACGCCCTGCCACTAAAGGTTGCACTCCTAACAAACTGGACAGCTGTAGGTGAGAGCCAGACATCACATCGACCGCTAAAACAACGACGGTGGTGCCAGCGATCACCATGACCGGCCCTCCTCGCTGGTGAGGCCACCGTGCGGCGAGGCCGGCGATGACACCGGCGATAGCGATTGTCACCGTGGTCACCAGGAGCGTTGACCAATCGGCCCGCCACCAAGGCACGATGTTTGCCAGGTAGCAAGCCACGGGAACCGACCCTCCCCATAAGGCCAACGCCCGGAGCCACGATCGGACTCGTCGCTCGCGGATCAGTCGAGTAGTTCGTCGGCCACGGGCGGCATGATGTAACGTCCACCCTGCGATGCCATACCCGACCGCTTGAATGAGAACCGTGAACGAAAAAAACCAGGGCACCGCGACCTGGACTCGTTGCGCCGCCTGTTCCAGGTCAAGTAGCCGCTGTAGACGAAGCGCGGGGCTTTCCGGGGCGTCCACCGTCAACAGTGGAGAACCCACCAGTGCTGACGGTGCAGGAACGCCAAGAAGGGACAACACGGTGGGGCTGAGGTCAGTGGTTTGCCCTAGCGCGTCCTGTCGGGTAGATGATGTGCGAACCCAGCTTGGGGGAAACCCAGAGCCTAAGGCCACGAAAAGGCCCAACCGAGGAGTGTTCCCAGCATCCGCAATGGACGCCACCAAAACTCGTGCGTTGGGTGGTGCCGCGGCCACGATCGCGCTGATCCGTTGATCTACGACCTGTAGTTGAGTCAGGGCATCACCATCGGCAACCGCGACGTTCACCTCCGTCGAACCATCGGGGCGATCCTGCGGGTCACGGATTGCCCCGACGTCAACCACCGTCAGGGGGCACTCCGAGGCACGGATTGCAGTGAGTGCGTCGGGAGTGGTCGGGTTGGGGAAGTACTGGAGCACTTCACCGGAAGTAGTTGCTGAAGCAACTGCCGCACCTGGCCCCACGGCTGTGACGCAGTGCCCTTGCGCGGCAAGAGCATCCCCGAAAGAGCCAGGACGGGCATCGAAAGTGCCGTCTTGCGCGGTCTGCTGGTACGTCTTCCATCCCGGGACGGAAACGGCCTTAGCTGCTGTCCCAGCCGCTAAGGCCGTGCCCTGCTCGGGGCGAGGGATTGGCGCACAGAGGTGTTCGTCGGTGTCCGATTTCATGGTGTCAGTAGCGCGGCGTCCGGCGGAGATCGCTAACCATCCGTCGATAGGGCACGCGGTTGCCCGCACCCCCCGGACCGCGAGCTGACCGATCGCACTGGATTGCCCTAATGCGGCAAGTTGGGGTGCTGTCCGCTCGGTGACGTCAGCCCACTGGACGCCACTGGTCCCGAGGAGAATGACTGGCGCTGGTGTGGTGGGCGGTGGTGCCGTGTCAGTTGCATACGCGCGGTTTCCAACAGCCGCCAGGTCCGCTACAGCGATGCTCACTATCCCGATAGTCGTCAAAACCCGCCGCAAGCTCAGGCGGGATCGAAGGGGGGATAGACGGAGCACTCGCTCAGAGTACGAGCCATTCCGCCAGACTATGTGGGTGAGATATGAATTCACGGGGGAGCGCACACCCCCTGGGACGATCTTTTCCTGGGGGAGTCGTCTGCGTGCTGTCGCGCCGAAAGCTCTTCTAGTGGCGATCATTCTTAGCCTGGCCGCGGTGCCGGTGGTGTGGCGCTACCTCATCGACTGGCCGCAGGACCAATGGCAGGTGGACGTCGAGGTTTACCGTGAGGCCGCGCGTTCTATCGTGCATGGCCGGCCGATCTACGAACATCTCACCGAACCGCCACAACTGTTGCCTTTCACGTACCCGCCTTTTGCCGCGTTGTGTTCGTTGCCGTTGGCGTTACTGCCGTTTGAAGTGATCGGCTGGTTGTGGACCGCCGCGCAACTCGTCGCGATTTACCTCACGGTCTTGATCGCCTTCCGGCCCATGCTGAGCCGGATCGGACCGCACTGGTGGTTGTTCGGTGCATTGCTGACCGCCCCGATGATCTGGCTGCAACCAGTTGCGGATGGGATCCGGTTCGGGCAGGTGAACGCTTTCATCGTGCTGCTCGCGGTCGCGGACCTAGCAGTTCGTCATCCTCGGTGGCCGCGTGGTCTGCTGATTGGGATTGCCACCGCGGTCAAGTTGACCCCAGGTGTTTTCTGGGTGCATTTCGTGGTCGCGCGCCGGTGGGGCTGGCTGCGCACTTCGATCGCCACTGCCGCCACGGCCACGATCATCGCAGCGATCGTTCTTCCGGAAGCGACGGTGGCGTTTTGGGGCGGCGCTCTCAGTGACCCCAACCGGTTGGGGCCTAACGCTGGCACATCCAACCAGTCATTGCGTGGTGTGCTGCTGCGGCTTGGCCCGGATGGCACCGCTGGCACGGTGTTGTGGTTGATCGCCGTTGCCGCGGTGGGTGTGGCCGGGTTCACCGTTGCTGCCCGTGCTCATCGCGCCGGCAACCCGGTCGCCCAGGTGGCGGCGGTAGGACTCATGGCGGTGCTGCTTTCCCCAGTGGCGTGGGTGCATCATTTAGCTTGGGTGATCGTGGTCGTGGCCGCCGTCATGGGCGATGGTAGGTCTGGTCGCCGGTTACTTCTGGGTGGCCTGGTGTACACCTGGTTCTTGCTGCGGATTCCCTGGTGGGGAAGTGGTTGGGTAAGCAACGATTTAGGGCCGGTCTGGATTGGTCGGGTGCTGCAGAACGGCTACTGCTGGGGAGCGCTCCTCGCCTTAGTTGTTCTCGCGTGGTCGGTGCAGCGAGACCTCAAAGATAGCGCTGCGGATCGGGCTAGTGAGCTGAGTCATGCCTCGGCCTGAGCTACCGATCAGTCTCCATCACTGATATCAGCTTGAACTTGTGATACTGCTTGCGCCAGAACGGTTTTGGGTGGCATATCGAGTGCAATTGCGGCGGCAAGAACATCATCGTATTCCGGCTGCGCATTGACGACCCGCCCTGCTACGTAGGCGATTTTTACGCGGACCTGTTGCCCGTGGACATCAATGGTCTGAACATCCCGGTCAAGGATCGCTTTGTGGACCGTTGCCCGTCGCAGGCCAAGGGCGCTGGTGTGAGTCCAGATGATGCGACTCAGCGCGGTGAAGAGTGCGGGGTCGTCGTCGGTTAACACATGCAGAGTGTGCGCTGGGCGGCCCTTCTTCATCAGGATCGGGGTGAGCCAGGCGTCCGCCGCGCCGGCCTGAAGAAGCGCGTGGAGGACATCAGGCCACAGTCGAGGGTCCATATCATCCACGTTTGTGGTGAGGACACAACTAGCCACGGTGTCCCACCCTGGCGTTTGCTCACCCATCTCCACGTCCGTGCCGAGGTTTGGTGCGGCGGGTACGGGCTGGGGTGCTGGCACGCCGTGAATGACTCGTAGAGCACCCACTCGGTCAGCGAGAACCCTACTCCCGCAACCTAGTCCGACACCGGTGATAGACATTGGTGGCATCGCGCCGTAGTCCTCTGCCAGTGTGGTGAGTAAGGTCGCGCCAGTCGGAGTGCACAACTCGACATCAATCGGGCCACCGTGACTGACCGCCTTGCTGCCCGCGAGCACCTGGACCACCGCCGGCGCTGGTACGGGAAGCACGCCGTGGTCAGTGCTGACCGTCCCGCCCCCCAGGGCGATCGGCCCGACGCGCACTGTGCTGCCAAGCCAGGCGAAACCCGCGCAGACCCCGACAATATCCGCTATCGAATCGTGCGCCCCGACTTCATGAAAATGCACGTCCGTGACGTCCACCCCGTGCACGATGGCCTCGGCTTCCGCGAGTCGACCGAACGTTCGCAGTGCTCGATCCTTTACTCCCGCAGCAAGATCGGCGTCCTCGATGCGTTGTCGGATCGTCGCCCACGTGCGATGCGGGGGGCTGATTTCTTCCGAGTGAACATGCGCCCGAGCAACCGTCATGCCATGCCGGTCTTCCCGGCTGAATGTGATTGACACTGGAACCACCGCCCTAGCTGCGTCAGCCATCACAGCACCCGGAACGCCGACATCCCACAGGGCCGCAAGGAGCATGTCACCGCTGGCGCCATGCCCGGCGTCCACCCAGATCACCGTGTCGGTGTGGGTGTTCATTGGCAGATCCGGCGCGCGATCCGAGCGGCGTGGACCCCGGCCCCGTAGCCGTTATCAACATTCACCACGACCACCCCGGGAGCGCAGGAATTCAACATGGCCACCAGTGCGGCAATGCCACCAGCTCCGGTGCCGTACCCGGTGGAGGTGGGGACTGCCACTAAGGGCACTCCGGTCATTCCGCCGATTACGCTCGGGAGCGCACCTTCCATCCCAGCGACCACGATCAGCGCATCCGCGGCAGCGAGCTGATCGCGGATCGCGAGCACCCGATGCAAGCCCGCCACCCCAACGTCAGTGATCTGCTCCACCCCTGCGCCGTAGACCCGAGCACTGATGGCCGCTTCGGTGGCGACGGGAGCATCGACCGTCCCCGCGGCCACCACCAGGACGCGCCCGCGTGGCTGGACCGGGGTGCCGAGGGTGGCTGTCCGCGCGATGTCATTGACGTCGGCTTCGGGGAGGTCAGCTCGGATCGCGGCCCGCGTGGCTTCGTCGAGCCGGGTCGCCAATACAGCACCTTCCGGATGGTGGGCAGCCAGGACACGCAACGCCACCACTACTTGCTCGGGTGTCTTCCCTGCGCCGTACACCACCTCGGGGTCTCCAGTGCGCTGCTGTCGGGCGATATCGAGCCGCGCGAAGCCGACGTCCACGATCCCGGACGTCCCGGATGTGCCGTGCTCGCCGTTCACAGCCTCAGGGCCGTGCTTTCCAGGGTCGGGATTACCTTCGTGGTCGCTCACCCTCGGACCGTACCGGCATCCCTGGCGATACGTCCGCACCGGTTCGCCGTGGCAGGCGGCGTAGGGTGTGGCGCTGTGAATCCCCTTCCGTACGTTTACCTCGGCCCCGCTGGAACCTTCACGGAAGCCGCACTCGCCCAGACCCTTCCCGATGGTGTTTCCGCGGTGCCGGTCCCGAGTGTTGATGCCGCTTTGCTTGCAGTCCGGGAGGGCACTGCGGCAGCCGCGATGGTCCCAATTGAGAACTCGGTTGAAGGTGGTGTCAGTGCCACCTTGGACGCACTCGCTCATGGCGCTCCGTTACGCATTCAGCGTGAGGTGGTGGTGCCGGTCCGGTTTGTGCTGGCCGCTCGCCCAGGAACATCTTTGGCGCAGGTCACTCGGGTGTCTTCGCACCCGCATGGGTGGGCACAGTGTCGGCGGTGGTCTACCAGCCATCTTCCTCACGTCACGTACGTGCCGGCGTTGTCCACGGCGGCTGCCGCGGAAGGACTGACGGACCTAGACGCCCGGTATGACGCGGCGCTCTGCGCACCGCTTGCCGCGCAACGTTTTGGTCTTGAGGTCCTCGCTGACGACGTGGGCGACAACCCGTCCGCAGTGACCCGGTTTGTTCTAGTTGCGAGCCCTGGTGCTCTCCCAAAACCCACCGGTGCGGATAAGACCACACTGGTCGTGTACCAACATGACGACCACCCGGGGGGCCTGTTGGAAATGCTGGAACAGTTCGCTGCCCGGGGGATTAACCTCAGCCGGTTGGAGTCCCGCCCCACAGGTGAATCACTAGGCCGGTACTGCTTCTCTCTTGACTGCGAAGGGCACATCGCGGAGGCCCGAGTAGGAGAAGCGTTGGTCGGGTTGCACCGGACGAGCCGTGAAGTCCGTTTCCTTGGTTCTTACCCTCGTGCTGACGCCCAACTCACCGAACTCAGTAACGCAACCGTGGACCTCGCTTTCGAACGCGCGAACGCATGGGTTGATCAGCTCCGCGCTGGAGGTTAAGCAGCAGGTTTACTGCGGGACGCGTACGAGTAGCGCACCGGTATCGATTCGAGCGCTGAACCCATGCACTTTTCCAACGGGATCACCGTCCACTTGAGCGTCGGTTGGACGATCCACGGTGACCTGAACGCGCCGACACCGGGAATGTTCTAGTTGCGGACCACCTCGGCGTAGTAGCACCCGCATGGTCATGGTGATCCAACTGAGGATTCCTTTGGGAGACAACGAAATCAGGTCTAACCATCCGTCATCTACTTTCGCAGCTGGAATCAACACAATCCCTCCCGTAAGAACCCCGCAATTTGCTACTAAGGCGCTGCGAATTCGTCGAGTCCAGGTGCGCCGCCCATCGACAATGAGGTGCGCCCGCAATCGCGGGCCGCGTAAATGACGCATGCCCGATTCTGCGTACGCGAGCCACCCCACACGTTCTTTGAGGTGATCCTGCGCCCCTGCGATCATCGCGGCATCAAAACCCAGGCCAGTCATCACTAAAAAGATTTGACTTGCTTCGGGTGTCATATATTCACGGTTTTTATCATCCGAAGTCTTACCCGCGGGGTTGTCTTGGGCGGCAATGAACCGCACCCAGCCCACATCAATTCGACGGTCCACCCCGGTAAGAGCAACTGCCAGAGCATCTTCCACCTTGGCAACGGGGAGTCCAAGGTTACGCGCGAGGAGGTTCCCAGTCCCTCCTGAAAGCAAACCCACGGGGATTGCACTATGGACCAATGCATCGGCTACCGCCCGTACGGTGCCGTCGCCACCCCAGACGCACACGAGAGCAACGCCCGCAGATCGGGCTTGACGAGCCTGGCCGGCACCTGGATCGTCTGCGGTGGTGAGAAGCCAGAGAGGGTCAGCCCACCCATGGCGTTGACAGACGTCGCGAACTCGGCGATGGGCATCCGCGAGATCGTTGATTTTCGTAGGGTTCACAATGATCGCCGCGCGACGGCGATGGGACGAAGGCCGGGAGGTCATGACTCCGATATGAGCTCCGTGCCGCCGCCGGCGGGTAATCATGATTGCGGCCACCATGGTGACCACAAGGGCAGTCGCAGCAATTGCCGCAATGGTGGACCAGGTCACAGGTCATCACGGTAGTACCGCCGACGGATAAAGTCGCAGGATGATTGATCTCAAGGCCCTGCGGGATGATCCAGATGCCGCCCGCCGAAGCCAACACATTCGTGGCGATGACGTCACTGTGGTTGATGCTGTCCTCGCTGCCGATGATCTCCGCCGGGCGACCCTCGCGGAATTTGAGCGAGCCCGGGCTGAACAAAAGGCACACGGGAAGCTGGTTTCCATTGCACCGGTAGATGAAAAGCGGGCGCTCATCGCGCACGGCAAGAACCTCGCTGATCGCGTAAAAACCTTGCAACAGCAGGCAGATGAAGCAGTCCAGTATCTCGATTCCACGCTGCGTCGGATCCCCAATCTTGTCGCGGACGATGTCCCTGTCGGCGGCCCAGACGATTACCTCGTTCTTGATCACAGTGGTACGCCCCGGGATTTTTCCGCTGAGGGTTTCGCGCCCCGAGACCACGTCGAGCTCGGTGAATTATTGGGTGCTTTAGACATGACTCGGGGGGCCAAGGTCGGTGGGGCGAGGTTCTATTACTTAACTGGGCCGGGAGCGCTCCTTGAGTTGGGAGTATTGAACTTGGCCATCACCCGTGCGGTCGCGGCTGGTTTCACACCCGCGGTGGTGCCTACCTTGGTCCGTCCTGAGGTGATGGCTGGGGCTGGTTTCCTCGATGCCCATGCCAGTGAGGTGTACCGGCTTGCGGACGATGAGCTTTACCTCACCGGGACATCCGAGGTCGCGCTCGCCGGCTACCACGCTGACGAGATCCTCGACCTTTCCGATGGTCCACGTCACTATGCCGGGTGGTCTACTTGTTACCGGCGGGAAGCGGGATCGCACGGGAAAGACACCCGGGGGATTATCCGAGTGCACCAATTCCAGAAAGTGGAGTTATTTACGTACTGTCGAGTCGAGGATGCTGCTGCTGAGCACCAGCGGTTACTGGCTTTTGAACGGGCCATGCTTGATGCGATTGAGGTGCCGTACCGGGTCATTGACGTAGCCGCCGGTGATTTGGGCGGGCCGGCGGCCCGTAAATTCGACTGCGAGGGATGGGTTCCCACGCAGGGTCGTTATCGCGAACTGACCTCCACCTCCAACTGCACGACATACCAAGCGCGCAGGCTCACCGTGCGGGAACGAGACCCGCACGGTGACGGGGGGACGCGTCCCGTCGCGACCCTTAATGGGACAGCTGCCACTACCCGATGGCTCGTGGCAATTCTGGAGAACCATCAACAGCCCGACGGGTCGGTCATCGTCCCGGAAGCACTCCGACCATACGTCGGGTTGGATGTTCTCCGTCCCGGTCCATCTTCATGAGCGAGGGTCTTATCGCGCCAGGGCTGCCAGACCCAGGGCGCATTCGAATGGTGGCTCTCGATGTGGACGGCACCATCGTGAATCACGATGGTGCCTTGAGTGACCGGGTCCGTGACGCCATCCAAGCGGTGGCCAACTCTGGTCGGCATGTGGTGGTGGCTACCGGCAGGTCGCCCCGTGCGGTCACCCCCATTCTGGACCGGCTTGGGCTGACCGATGGGTACGCGGTCAGTTGCAACGGGGCCCTCACTATGCGCATTGATCCAGCGTCATGCGACGGGTACGAAATCGCGGATATTGTCGAATTTGAGCCTGGGCCAGTTCTGCGGGTGTTGCGCGAGCAACTACCCAATGCGGTCTACGCGGTAGAGGATCGCAGTGGGCAATTTCGGTTGACCGCGCCCTTTCCGGAGGGAGAATTATTGGGGCGCTTCACTTTTGTGTCTTTTGAGGAGTTATCCAGCTCTCCGGTCACTCGGGTGGTGGTCCGCAGCCCCGAACACACCACAGCACATTTCGTTGAACTCATGCACCGACTTGGCCTCAGTGGCGTGAGTTACGCCGTGGGGTGGTCTGCCTGGTTGGATATCGCCCCAGAGGGGGTCAGTAAAGCGCACGGCCTTCAGCTTGTGGCTGATGCGCTTGGCGTTCTACCGTCCGAGGTGATGGCCGTCGGTGATGGCCGTAATGATCTTGAGATGTTTGGATGGGCCGGTCACAGTGTCGCGATGGGTCAGGCCACTTCGGAAGTTCGTGCTGCGGCAACAAGTGTTTGCGCTGACGTTGCTGCCGATGGTTTAGCTGATGTCCTTGATCGCCTGAGCTGAATTGTCACAGGTGAAGATCATCAGCGGGGTCGCCTCTTAGCTGGTGTCGTCGTCTTGTACTTCGAACCACACGATTTTGCCCGCAGTGTCGTCTTGTACTCCCCAGGCGGTGGAGAGCAGTTCCACGATGTCAAGCCCTCGCCCATCCAAGGCGTCGTCATTACGTGGTGCGCGGTGGGGGTGGCGTGCGTTGTCGTCGCCCACTTCCACCCGAATCTTTCCGGGGCGAATTAAAATCCGTAGCCGGGCTTCGCTGCGCCCGTGAATGAACGCGTTGGTGACGGTTTCGCTGGTGAGAAGAGCGACGACATCGGTGGCGTCCTCACCGATCCCAGCGGCCCGGCAGTGATGTCGGACGAACGTTCGGGCGCGGCGGACCGAGGCGATATCGGGTATGAGTGCGAGCGCGGCGCGGTGAGTGAGTCGGGGGGTTCCAGCGGTGGGGTGGGATTCAGTGAAAGCCCCACTGTAAGGGCGGGAACTTCGTGGTGCGGGAGCCTTTTCCGGCTCGGTCACCACTGGAATTGGGCGAATCGACGGTGGCCTTCGTGCTGATACCACTGGAGTGGGGCCAGTCATAGTCGCGCGCGCTCCACCCGGGGCCAATGCGCGCAACGCGAGTAGCGCGACGTCATCTTCAGCGTCCCGAGGAATCTCCGCGAGCAGTGCGTCGCAGAACGCATCGAGGGGAAGACCATGCAGATTGGTCACCCGTCGTTGCAGCCACAACAAACCATGTTCTAGGGCTTCATCTCGGCGTTCAACCAACCCATCGGTGTATAGCAGGATGGTATCTCCTGGGTCGAGGCGGATTTCATGATCTTTGCGTTCGGTGTCCGGATCGACTCCGATCATGAGTTCCGGTGCGGGTTGGAGCAGTTCGGGCCGTCCATCGGCGTGAATGAGTAACGGCGGTGGGTGCCCAGCATTGGACCATCTGAGGCGCCGAGTGCCGGGGGTGTGTCCTGATTCGAGTTGTGCGATCACGCTGGTGGCCATCGTGTCAGCCCCAAGATCGTGAAGAGCGTTATCCAAAGCGGTGAGGGTGTTCGCGGGGGAGCCATCCAAACTGTGTGCGACCCCGCGTAGAACACCACGGATCTGAGCCATCCCAACGGTGGCGACACGGTCATGGCCGGTGACATCTCCAATGACCACGATGAGTCGTTCGCCGGGGAGCTCGAACGCGTCGTACCAGTCGCCGCCGACGTATGTTTCGCGGCTGGCTGGCAGGTACCGAGCAGCGAGGTCGATCCCTTTGACCGGTGGTGGCTCTGTCAGCAGGCTGCGCTGCAATGACTCGGACAATAACCGGGACGTTGCCATCGCGCGACGTTCGGCTTGCCGCACTTCGATCCGCCGCAACGCTTGGGCGCATTGGGCGGCGAAGGCAGCGAGGAGTGCTTTGTCATCTTGGCTCCAGGTGCGCGGGTGGGCCCAGGTCGCGACGAGGGAACCAAGAAGCCGCCCCCCTGATTGCAGGGGCAGGGATGCCCAGGCTTGCCATCCCTGATGGGAGTCAGTCATCCGGGGATGCCATGCGGCAGCGGCTTTCGGGTCGCTGAGGTACACCGGTTCCGCGCTGACTGCCGCTACGACCGCTGGGATCCCCGCATCGGGACGATGCTCCTCGTAGTGCCGTAGACCGTCTTTCGCGTCGGTAGTGATCAGTTGGACGATGCCGGCGTTCTCATCGCGGATCGCGATACCGCCGCCATCACAGCCCATAGCACCTAGTCCGCGACTGATGATGAGCTCGGTGAGTTCTTCCACCGATTCCGCGGCGGCTAACTCCAACGCGACATAAGCAATGCCTTGTAATCGACGCCCCACGTCGGCGTTGGGGGCGGTGTCTGGCCCGGTGTCTGTGGTGCGGCTTGGGGCCCGAACTCGGTCGCTGGCCCGCCGTCGCATCGTGCCAGTGTGCTGGCGGGATTGGTGCAGCCGTTCGCGGTCCCGGACCGCGATGGTGACGTCGCGAATGGTGTAAAGCACGTAGGCAACGCTGCCGTTACCTCCTCGGACGGGCAGGTTCTGCACACTCCACCAGTGTTCGGTCGCTGGCCCGGCGACGGTGCTTTCTACTACGTCGTGCCGAAACAGGGGGAGCTGATCGGGAATGCCGCTGGTGAAAACTCGTTGGACGGAGGCGATCAGTTCGGTTTGCTGTTCGGGTACGTCCCGCCCTTGGCGTGGTTCTTCGGCACCGGACAGCAGGGGGTGCCCGAGCACGTCACGAGGCCGGCGCCGGGTTAGCCCATAAAAGGCCGGGTTAGCAGCTCGGATGACGAGGCGTTGGTCGAGAAGGAGGCAGGCCAACGGAAGGGCGTCGACGATCGCAGACAATTCAACCTGCTGATCTTGCTCGGTCACGTCACCTCCTTGTTCTTCTTCACCAGTAGGAGTACCTAGGAGTACCGCGTACCCGAGTGTGCCGCACCATGATCGGCGCTGGCGAGAAATAGGTCAGCCCGTTTGCTGCTACAAGTACTGTCCGGTGCCGGTGTGCTGGTCGGCTGGTGATGATCCCGGCAGAGAGTAGCCGGGTGTAGTCAGTTCAGTGCTAGCTGCGTCAGAGACAGTGGCCCCAGCCGGAAGAGCACGACGCATTTGCTCCAATTGTGCACGGGCTGCCATCTGCTGGGCGACTAACGCGGTTTGGATGCCGTGGAACAACCCTTCCAACCAGCCCACCAGCTGAGCTTGCGCGATCCGCAGTTCCGCGTCGGAGGGGGTGGTGCCATCCCCGAATGGCAGGGCAATTCGGCGGAGTTCTTCGACGAGTTCCGGCGCGAGGCCCTGCTCTAGTTCGACGAGGGAGCGTTCATGGATTTCGGCTAAACGGGCTCGACCAGCTTCGTCTAACGGTGCGCTGCGGACTTCTTCGAGGAGTTGCTTGATCATGCTGCCGATCCGCATCACCTTGGCCGGTTGTTCTATGAGTTCGGCGGGGTTCCGTTCGCCGTCGTCTTCACTGTCATTGCTTCCCTGATTGGATGAGGCAACGCCCATGCCATCCGGGGTGATCACAATGAACCGGTCCGACGAGGTGGACCCGGGCTCGTCGGAGGCACTGGCGCCGGTGATGTTCTGGCCGGTCGTGTTCTGGCCGGTGGTGCTTGGGGAGGTCTCTTCCTGGCGCTCGGCTTCTCGGGCCGTTTCATGACCCGGTGGTGTGGGTGCAGGTGTCTCTTCCGGACGTGTCATTGGTCCATCCTGCCCGCTTTCAAAGGTGCCCGTTCACTCAGGATCGTCAGTCACGAGCGCAGAGAGCTTGTATCAATAAGGATCAATGAATGTAAGTGGGGCCGGTCGTCATGAACCGACCCCACCCGAATCGCGCGGCGCCCCGAGTGCACCGAGGTGCTGCTACCGCGCGAGCCTGCGGGTCATTGGCATCCGCGACCGCGTGAAAAGCCCAGTCACAACCGCGGCCAGTAACGGAACACCGATCCCCACCCCCAGCAGAACCAACCAGGGAATATCGATCACTGGCGTTCCGTATTTCCCTGTTTCTTCGGAGACAGATGCGGTCACTGGCCAGGTAAGCGCGATCCCAGGAGCGAAGCCAACGACAATCCCGGTGATGGTGCCAAGGAGGCCAATCACGACCGCTTGGGCGGCAGCCATGATCCGCCGAGTGCGTTGTTTGGCACCGATTGCAGCCAAAGTCGCGAAATCAGGCCGCGCTTCGATCAGGGCGAGTCCCGTGGCAGTGAACGTCCCCACCAAAACGGCGATCGCAGCGATCCCCGCCAGCGCCAAGATCACGATCCCAAGCGGGCTCTGATACCCACGCTCGGTGTAGAGACCAAAGAAGGCGCCATCATAATTAGATAAAAACGCAGGGTGGATATCACCTAATTTTTCTTCAATCTGACCCATTTGATTGTCCGTGAGGGGCGTCTTAAATGGAGGTAGTAGTGCCCAGCTTTCCAACCAAGGAAATTTGATCCTTTCCGCGGTCTCGGGGGTTATGACGACCGGAGAGGGATAGTTCGCGATCCCAGCGATGTCCTGAGTTTTTGGCATCACCATAGCGGGGACAGAGCTTTCACTAAGGATTTGACTATCAGACTCGGTGTCATCACTAATGACAATTCGAATCGTGCCATCTGGTCGGATCAGCTTCGGGTCACTGACTAGCGCACCCCCATTTTCCAAGGTGACCCGCTGTTCCTTGTTCACCGGGAGCCGTAGAACCCGTAGCGCATTGAGGTCAGCGACGATGGGATCTCTATATATAGAGTAATTGTGCGAATTAGAAGATGCGTAGCATCTTTCTGGGGCAGATTCTTCCGGATTTTCTGGGCAACCAGGAGCCGGAATGTAAACCGACCGCCATCGATCTTTCTGATCATTCGGGCGCAATGTCCCTACGGGAAAGATCTCTTGGTCAGGTGCGACTGACCGAACGATGCCAGAGATGTCAGTCCAAGGCGTTACCCCGTTTGCTCCTTGAGAGCCGACGTCGACGGCTCCAGCCCTGAAGCCAATGGAGTTTGCACCATCAATAAGAGTTGGTTGGTATTTGCGTTTTTCCATCGTGTCGTAGCTGCCAATGCCGATCGCCACAGTAGTGGCACCGGCGACTGCCGCCATGACCGCAGCGACCGCGGGGGCGGTCCGGCCCCGCTGCCGTGCACTGTCTCGCGCAGCGAGCCGTAGGGGAAGCGGTAGTTTTGTGCTTTGCCGTCCGACTAGGGCGATCAGTGCGGGCAAGGTCGCGATAGCGCCGAGCACTGCAGCAAGCATCCCGGCGAAGAGCGCAATCTCCTGGCCGCGCCGGGTTGCCATTATCACTGTGCATGCAGAGCCGGCGATTAGTAGAACAACACCAACGATGGGTAGACCAGCCCTGGTCCGGAGTCGGTTACGTCGTCCAGCAAGGACTCGCGCCGGGTCTTGCCGGCTAGCTGTCCACGCTGGAAAAAGCGCCGCGGCCAGTGCTGTGATAGCCCCAAGAGCCATAGCCGCTACCAATGCTGGTGTGTGGACGTCAAAGGGTGTTAAGTCTCGGATGCGGGGTGAGTATCGATTAATGATGTTGATAACTAGCCATCCAACGGGAATCCCCAGCAAACCTGCCGCTATAGCGGCAATGCCGCCACTCACTATGCCTTGTGCGAACATCACCCGCCGGACATCCCGTCGGGTGCCACCGATGGCGGCAAGCATCGCCAGATCTCGCTCTTGACGGCGTGCGGCTACGGCGAAGGCCGGACCAGCAAGCAAGATTACTTCCAGCATGACCGACATCACAGCAATGCCGATGAAAGCCATGTCATCGGTGTTTGACTCTGCTGGGGCACCTGGCTGGTTCGCGGCAGAATCCCACTCTGCGGGTGGGTTTTCAATCACCTCTTTGGAGGTGACATATAAACCAAATTTGTTGAGCTCTTGGATCTTTGGCAACGTCACGGGTGCAGCGTTTGCCACGAGAAAGAAGTCATTCCTAGCTGCCTCAACGTTTTTAAGGTCTTTGGTTGCAGCAACAAAAACAGGAGACTCTGGCATGACAATCGCGATTCGTTCGCTGGAAAGTGAGGGCACTTCCCCTATTCCAACCACTTGTACCGTTCCACCAGGGGTGACAAATGAGCTGCCAATTTGGTAGCCACGGTCTTCGATGTAAGGCGATATAACAACTTCATCGTTGGCCCGTGGGAAGCGACCAGACGTGAGTACGGCGAATTCAGCAAGTTGAGGATCATTGGCGTTTATGCCAGCGACATCAATTGCTATCTGACCGTTCTGGGTCCGCATGGATGAGGCACGAGTGGCAACGGGAATAACTTTCCCACCGGTTATCCTTTGTATCGTCGCCTTCAACTGGCTCGCCGTTTGTTTTTCACCGGTATTGACTTCTTCTGACTCTGACGTTCCTGCTCCCTCTTCCGATGAAACAGAAGCGAGGCGATCCGGTCCTTGTGTTATGGGTCTACCATCCCCGGGTTCGATTCGGGCTTGGGTCTGCCCCATTTCGCGGGGAATCCCTTCGCGCGGCGTGACGTCGGCTGTGGCGTAAAGGGTGGTGAATGCGGTCACCAGCAGTACAGGAATCCCGACCATCGCCAGGACGAGCGCGTGCCGGCCTTTGTTGCGTCGCAAGTCGCGGCGGGCGAAACGCACCGCGAGGCGCCATCGACTGAGTTTCATCGCGCAGCTCCCTGAGCGGGTCCTTGACTGAGGAGGTGATCGGGGTTGCTGGGGTCACCGGTGGTATCCACGATCACGCCGTCCCGTAGAAACACCACCCGGTCCGCCCAGCCGGCGTGCCGAGACTCATGGGTGACGAGCAGGCCCGCGGCGCCAGCGTCCACTCGCTCACGAAGCACCCGCAGGATCTGTTCGCCGGTGCTTGAATCAAGAGCGCCAGTGGGTTCATCGGCGAGGACGAGCCGGCGCTCGCCGACGAGTGCCCGGGCAATCGCGGCACGCTGCTGTTGCCCACCGGACATCTCCTCAGGGAAACGGTCAGTAAGCTCGCCGATCCCCACAGTTTCCAACGCTCGCACTGCGGCTTTCCGCGCGACGCGAGCGGATGTCCCGTCGAGTTCAAGCGGCAACATGACGTTCTCCACCGCGGTGAGTGCGGGGATGAGGTTGAGATCTTGGAAGACGTACCCGATGTGCCGCCGCCGTAACATGGCTAATTGGGTGCGAGATAGCCGCGATAGTGGTTGCTGTTCCACAAGCACGTCCCCCGACGTGGCGGTGTCAAGCCCTCCGGCAAGAGTGAGCAGGGTGGATTTACCGGAACCACTGGGCCCCATGACAGCGACGAGTTCCCCAGCTCGCACAGTGAGGCTGATGTCCTTCAAAGCATGAACGGCGGTATCGCCGGTGCCATGCACTCGGCTGACGCCACGCAACTCCAAAATGGCTGTATGGCCTTTCCGCTCGATCGCGGGAGCGGGATAGGCGAGTGGTGTGGTCATCGGGTCACCTCATGAGTGCTACGAACAGAGTCATCAGTGGTACTGGTGGAAGCCGGCTTGCTCACCTTGCTGGCGCGCGGACGCCGTAAAACAGTGGCTTCGACGTGGTCCAGCCAACGCACCTCGGCTTCGATACTGAAAATGAGGTTCTCTAGAACCAGGGACCAAGCGAAGTCGTCTTGGGTGGCGGCTTGCTGCTTCAGTCGGGTGAGGTCTCGCAAGGCGCGCAAGGTTTGGGTGCGTTGGGTCTGCACAATGGCTGACACGTCAACGTCGTCGGTGGTCACCGCGAGCGCGAGTTTGATGGCGAGTTCGTCCCGTGGTCGGTCGGTACGTTCCACCGGAGTCACCCACCACCGTTTCGCCTCGGCTTTGCCTTCGGCGGTGAGGCGATACCGAATCCGGCCCTCGTCGTCGGCTTCCCCAGCGCTTTCGACTAGACCATCGCGTTCCAAGCGATTCAACGTGGTGTACACCTGGCCGACGTTGAGCGGCCACGTGCCACCAGTGCGCGCTTCGAACTCAGCGCGCAGTTGAGCGCCATACTTAGGCTCTTCAGCGAGCAGCGCGAGCAGCCCGTTGCGAATCGCCATGACTCCTCCTAATACTCAGTATCCCTCTTGTTAGAGAAAAGATATACTGAGTATTAGCGAGGCTGTCAAGACGCGTTAGAAAGTCAGCAGGATCTTTCCGCAGTGCGCTGAAGACTCCATTCGATGGTGTGCTGATGCTGCATCAGCGATCGGAAAGAGGCCGTCGGTCATCGATCGGACCCGGCCATCTTCGATCATTGGCCAAACCCGCGCCCGGACTTCCGCGACCAAGGACGTTTTTTCCGCACGAGGAAGCGATCGCAGTGTGCTGCCGATCAGCCGTGCGTTTTTGCTGATCACAGCGGCAAGATCCATTTCCGCGCGCCGACCGCCAAGTAGTCCGATCAACACCAGCCGCCCGCCCCAAGCCAAGGCATCCAGATTACGGCTCGCATAAGCAGCACCAATACAGTCGAGAATCACGTCCGCCCCCGCGTCACCCGTGAAATCGCGAACTACCGAGACAAAATCATCGTCCCGGTAGTTAATCGCCACCTCGGCGCCAAGCCGTTGGCAATACGCCAACTTCTCACTGCTACCAGCGGTAACGACAACCCGTGCACCAAGAGACCGACTTAACTGGATTGCCATACTCCCGACCCCACTGGATCCACCATGGATTAACACGGTCTCTCCGGCTTGAAGCGCAGCGACCCGGACGAGGTTCAGCCATGCTGTGCATACCGCTTCCGGAAGGCCGGCCGCGTCAACGACGCTCATCCCAGTTGGTACCGGTAGCACTTGGGTGGTCGGGACTACTACACCCTCGGCATACCCCCCGCCGGTCAGGAGCGCGCAGACCTGATCGCCGACTTTCCAGGCATTTACTTCTGCGCCCATTGCAGCTACCGTTCCGCTGCATTCCAATCCCAAGAGAGGACTAGCTCCAGGAGGGGGTGGGTAATGCCCGCCTCGTTGGAGGATGTCAGCCCGATTAACGCCAGCAGCAACCGTGGCAATGAGAATTTCCTCGTGCCCTGGAGTGGGATGAGGAACGTCGCTCAGCTCCATAACCTCCGGACCACCAGGGGCGGGCACGGTGATCGCTCTCATGAGATGCCTTCCCGGTCTGTACTGGCGGATTGCTCCCGAGCGCGCTCTAAATCTGCTGGGGTATCAATATCCAACGTCGCATCCTGAGAAACATAGACGCTGGTGACGGCCAACTGGACAATGACAGATTGCATGGATTGTCCTGCTCCGTTCTCCGGGAGGGCTGCTCCCAGTGCGGTGAGCTGGTAGACGGCAAGGAGCGGTTGTGGCACTCCTTGCGAGTCGCGGGCCATAACGGCACCAAGCTGCGGTTGCTCGCCCAGGGTACGCGCGAGGATCGGCAGGGCTCCAGCAGCGAAAGGTTGGTCTCCCGCAAGGACGGCAAGGCAGCGAATGCGAGGGTGATCTACCAATACAGCTTGGATGCCCTGGGATACCGCCGCGACGGGGCCCCCGCCAGGTGGCTCTTCTCGAGTCCAATGCACCGGCACGGTGGTGTGGCGCAGTGGCCCCACCACCACAATTGGCACTTCAGGCAGCGTTCGCCGAACCTCAGTGAGAAGGTGGTCCAAGCACCCTGCGGGGTTCGGTGAGTCTGAGGCAGTAACTCGACTTATTGCGGCCGAAAGTTTATCTGCGCCGAATCGCCGCGATTCCCCGCCAGCTAAAACAAGCACACCGTCGATCACCCCCATGATCATCATCTCCCTCTTGAGTCCCGATGTATCAGTCGGTTATCGGTTTGCCACGAATTGGCACCTATAAGTGAGAGGTGTGTGACGTTCTGGTTGATTAACTCCCGCTAATAGCAGACGGCGAGTACGCTTCCGAATCGACAGGCCGACATTACGCCAAATGGGTGAACAACAGGCCAGGCGGCGTCAATATTGACCTGGAGTGCGCCGAAGAGGGGGAACACCAGCAACAGAGGGAAGGGCACCATGCTGCGTAACCGAGGTATCAGGACCAAGCTGATTGCCGTCTTGGCGCTACCCGTCATCGTCCTGATGATTGGCGCCGCGCTTCTCTCAATCGAGAGCTTCCAGCAAGCGTCCCAGGCGGCGCGAGTAGAAAAACTAACCCGCCAGGGTGAGGCGTTCAGCAAACTGGCGGACGCACTTAACGCCGAACGAACCACCAGCCTGGCTGTTGTTCGAGGCGACATTCCCGACGCGGCGCTGCCAGTTGTCCGAGCGACAACCAACGAAAGTTTGGCGGCCGTCAATAAACTCGTTGCCGAAGCCGGCGCACTGCAAGAGGAAAGCAACCAACAAGCCACCGGCCAGTTGCGAAGCAGTATTCAAGACATCCTCGTCAGCGCCCGGAGTACGTCGGACAATAACTTCGCCACTCAGGATGAAATCACCGAGAAGTACAACGACGCGATCGACCAGGCCATTTTGATTCCCCGGCGGATCGGCGATTCCTTAGAAAACCGGACCGTTGGTCGTCGACTGTCGTCCTTCGCGGCCCTCATCGACCTGATTCAGCTGGCCGACCAAGAACGCAACCTTGGCCAAAACGCGCTGAAAGAATTACGGCTCAGCGAGGTTGACCGGGCCCGGTTCCTTGGTTTGGAACGTGCTCAAGCTAGTGCGGTTAACGCTTTCGAGGGAACCGCCACCGGGGCTGACCGAGTCGCCCTGCGGAACACGCTTACCAAGCCCGAGGTGCAGCGGGACCTGTACGAGAAAAGGCGTTTCGAGATTGCGCAGGGCCTGACCAACAACACTGATGTGACCATGGCTAAAGAGGACTGGGACAGCCCCGTCAACGACCGAATCGTAGACATCGAAGGCTTAGTCACCCCCATCATCGATTCCATCGCCAAAGAAGCCAACAGCCAGGCCGCCCAAGCCCGAAGTCGGGCGATCATCACCATGATCGCGAGCCTCATCGGTGTGGTCGCGGTCCTCGTGTTCGGTCTCTTGCTCGCTCGGGCTGTGACCCGGCCGTTACGCCAGTTGACTCGTACCGCAAAGGACATCGCTGACGAGCTGCCACGCATGGTGGAACGGATGGCGAAGCCCGGTGAAGGCCCGTCCGTCCAAATTCCGGAGATTCCAGTCCGGTCTTCAGACGAGGTTGGCCAACTAGCGCAGGCGTTCCAGAACGTGAACGAGACTACCGTTCGGGTAGCTGAAGAGCAGGCCGCGTTGCGTGGATCTATCGCGGAAATGTTCGTCAACGTCGCACGCCGAAACCACGTGCTGCTTTCGCGTCAGCTGTCCTTCATCGACCAGCTGGAACGGACTGAGGAAAACCCAGACACCTTGGAGAATCTCTTCCGCCTCGACCACCTCGCGACTCGGATGCGCCGAAATGCCGAATCGCTCATCGTGCTCGCCGGGATTGACGCAGGTCGGCGGCTGCGTCGTCCGATGCCTGTCTCCGATGTTGTCCGGACAGCAGTCTCCGAAATTGAGCGGTACGACCGAGTGGACCTCGCTTTGCAAGCGGACCCACCACTCATCGGCCACGTTGCTCTCACCGCGGCTCATCTGATCGCTGAGCTACTGGAAAACGCGACCCAATTCTCTAACCCGGACACCCGGGTCGTGGTCTCCACCGCATTCAGCAACCTCGGAGTTCAGATCACCATCACCGATCAAGGTCTGGGCATGACCCGAGAGGAGATCCGCGAGGCCAACGAGCGAATCGCGAACCCGCCCGCTACCGAAGTGGTTGGTTCGCAGCGGCTTGGTTTCTACGTGGTGGGCCGGTTGGCTCGCCGCCTCGATGCCACCGTGGAACTACGTTCTGGTCGCACCCAAGGAACGATCGCGGTCATCAACTTGCCTCGTACCTTGTTCGTGCCAGGCAGCGTGGCGGAAGCTCCGCCAGTCGCGAGTGAGCCGCAAGAATGGGCCGGTTTCCCGACCGACGGTGAGACCACCCCGGACGCAGGTGCCGGTTCAACTCCCGCGGCTATCACGGCGACTGATGACCCTGGCTTCCCCATCACGCCAAGCACCGATGGTGGTCCGGGAATCACTGGTCTGCCCCGTCGCGGTAGTGGTGGCACCTCAACCGCCACCCCTCCGGTAGTCGAACCACGAATTCCGTTGCAGCCAGCTCCGGTGGACTCGCCGTCCATTGCCGAGCACCTTGCCGCGGCGGCGGACGCAGCCCAGCCGTACGCGCCTACCTCGGAAGAAACTCCTCGTGGAGGAATCTTCAGTGGGTTCCGTTCACGTCGCTCGGTCGCGGTGCCAGTCGATGAACCAGCTGAGATCATTCCTCGTGATGACCTCACCCAAGACGTGTCGCCAGAGGAGGTGCTTGCCCCAGCACCTGAAGACGCAAGCGCGGCTGTCGATGCTGATTCCTACGCCCGCCCGGTGGGGGACGCGCCGACCGAGTTGATCACTCTTCCGTCAGATTTACCGGAACGGGTTGTTCCGGAAAACTTCGTCACGGAAGCCGTGAGTGCGGACGCACGAGTCGCTGACCCATTGAACGACCCGTTGCCCAACGCCACACCGGAGTATTCGACGGTCGAGCACATCGTCGAAGACGACGTTACTTTTGCACCTGAAACTGCGGAGCCGGGTGCCGTCCGGGAAGAGACCAAGCATTCCTGGTGGTCTTCAGTAGCTGATGCCCCGCACGACGCGCGGTCAGAGCTGAGCGATTTCGCTCGGCCAGATACGTCAGCACCCACCGTTGATGCTGTACCAGTCGCATCTCACGACGCTGAAGCACCTGCGGGGGTTCCGTTTCCCATCCCCACGGCGGCAGCCTCAATGGATGTTCTTCCAGATCGGGCGAACGCCCGGAGTCGCCTGCGACGTCGGGGCAGTAAGCCCAAAACGGACCACCCAGCTGCTGCCGAGAGCCCGGTGCCGCCGGCCCCACCGACTCAGCCGATCTCATTCGATCCAGCTGCTTTGGCGGCAGCTGCGGGGACGTACGTTCCGTCTGCCCCGCCTGCTACTCAAGCGGATGGGTCAACCGCAGCCGATGCCACGGTGGCGGCTACTCCAGTGGCCTCCTCGCTGTCATCAGCAGCGAGCTTCCGGCAACGCTCAGTGTTGGCTTCTGAGGCGCTTTCTGAACTCAGTGCGCTTTCCACGTACAGCCCGGAATCGACCTCAAATCAATCCGCCAGCTTGCAACGCCGGACTCCGTTGGCCTCCGCTGCCGGGCAAATGGCGTCCGCCGAACCGGAAGATCAGCCGATCGGCGCTCGACGCGGCAGTCGTAACGCCGCGGACGTACGCAGCATGCTCAGTGGATTCCAAGCCGGCGTGCAGCGTGGCCGGACCGTCCCGCCCAGCCGGGTATCGCCGCCCGGTGCTGACTCAACTACCTCAGGGGAGTCTGCATGACCGATAACCCTCAAGCTTCTCCCCCAGCATTCCGATTCCCCATCCGAGCCTTATCAGCACAGAACCGACGGAGGACCCTCCAGTGACTACGATGAGCACCGAGGCAGCCAACTTCAACTGGCTTCTCGACAACTTTGTCAAGAGCGTGCCCGGCGTCCGTCACACGCTTGTCGTGTCCGCCGACGGGCTATTGATGGCCATGTCCGACGAGCTAGATCGCACCAACGGCGACCAGCTCGCTGCGATTGTGGCTGGCATGGCCAGCCTCACCAAAGGCGCAGCACGACAACTGCGCAGCGGTGAGGTTCGACAGTCCATTGTCGAAATGGACATGCTGTTCCTGTTCACCATGAGTATCAGCGATGGTTCAGTGCTGGCGGTCATGGCGGACGCGACGTGTGACGTCGGTCTGATCGGCTACGAGATGGCCTTGCTGGTCAGTCGTACTGAAGCCACGCTCACCCCGCAGCTCATCACTGAGATGCGGGCCCGTCTGCCCGTCGCCGGCGCGGTTCGTGCCGGCGCCAACGGGTGATACCCGTGGACCCCCTCGACTACCCGGACGATCCGGACGGCGAGGCAGCAGACGAGAGTTACGCCGTACGTCCGTACGCCGTGATCGGCGGCCGGACGAGGACGGCGACAGTGAACCTCCCCGTCGAGGCGTTGGTCCAGTCTTTTGGAGGGCACGACGAAATCGGGCTCACCCCCGAACGTCGGAAGATCCTCGAACTGACTGCGACGCAATACCTCTCGGTGGCAGAACTCTCAGCCCACGTCCACCTTCCGGTCGGTGTGCTCCGTGTCATCATCGGCGACCTGTCCGATGACGGCAAGGTTCGGATCCACGCATCCGAGCCGATGTCTTCGTCCTTCGATCCGTCAACCAGCCTCAGCGTCCTGGAGAGTGTTCTCAATGGCATTTCCTCGCTCTGACGTAGCCCCGCAGGGCAACACCGCGGCTGCTACTGGCGCCACGGCTGCCACGCCCGAAGCGCCGCCTACTGTCGTCAAGATCGTCATCGCCGGCGGGTTCTCCGTCGGGAAGACCACTTTCATCGGTTCGCTGTCTGATATCGAACCGTTGACCACCGAAGCCGCGATGACCGAGCATTCGGTCGGTGTGGACGACGCTGGTCTGGTGACCGACCGTAAGACGTCCACCACGGTGGCGATGGACTTTGGTCGTATCGCCCTACCGGGAAACTTGTGGCTCTACCTGTTCGGCACCCCCGGTCAAGATCGCTTCCTCTTCATGTGGGACGACTTGGTGAAGGGTGCTATCGGGGCGGTTGTTTTGGTTGACACTGACCGCCTGGACCAATGCTTCCCAGCGGTGGACTACTTCGAAGCCCGCCAGATTCCGTTCTTAGTTGCTCTCAACTGTTTCGACGGCGTCGCGCGGCACAAAGTGGAGGACGTGCGGGAAGCCCTCGCCATTCCCGCGGATGTGCCGATCATCTACACCGATGCGCGCGCGCGGGCTGCCACGAAGCAGGCGCTCATTGCCGTCGTCCAGTTGGCGATGCAACGTTTGAGCAAGGGTGCTTCCTGACCTCGTTCACACCGGAGTGGTTCGGCCAGATTGTTTCGCTAGGCGTCTCACGATGTGGGCAGAGTGGGCGGTACGGGATGATCTGGCCGTGCCATGGTGTTGAGTTAGTTCAGGGAGTTGGTCTGCAGGACTCCCTGAGGCCAACAACAAGAACAAACCAACACCGAGGTGAGTAAGGCTCATGGGCCGCATCTACGACGACGTCACGGCACTGATCGGCAATACGCCGTTGGTCCGTTTGAATCGCATCACAGACAACGCACCCGCGACTGTCTTGGCGAAGTTGGAGTTCTACAACCCCGCGAGTAGCGTCAAGGATCGGATTGGCGTGTCCATTGTGGATGCTGCTGAGAAGTCCGGCGATCTCCGCCCGGGTGGCACGATTATTGAGGCAACCAGCGGCAACACTGGCATCGCGCTTGCCATGGTGGGTGCTGCCCGCGGTTATCACGTCATCCTCACCATGCCGGAGACGATGAGCTTGGAGCGTCGTGCTCTCTTGCGCGCTTTCGGTGCGGAGCTGATTCTCACGCCGGGAAGTGAAGGTATGAAAGGCGCGGTGGCGCGGGCGGAGCAGGTCGGCGCTGAACGGGGTGCTGTCTTAGCGCGGCAGTTCGCCAATGAAGCCAACCCGGCTATTCACCGTCGCACGACCGCCGAAGAAATTTGGCATGACACCGATGGTGCGGTGGACGCTGTGGTCGCCGGGATCGGCACGGGCGGCACCATCACCGGCATAGGCCAAGTCCTCAAAGAACGCAAACCGGACTTGCGCATGATCGCGGTTGAGCCAAAAGAATCGCCCATCCTTAATGGCGGACCCCCAGCGCCGCACAAAATTCAGGGGATTGGCGCAAACTTCGTCCCGGAGATTTTGGACACCGACGTTTATGACGAGGTCATTGATGTCACCGCCGAAGAATCAGTGCGGTGGGCTCGTCGGGCCGCTGCTGAAGAGGGCATCCTCGCCGGCCTCTCCTCAGGGGCCGCGTTGAAAGCCGCGGTGGAGATCGCTCATCGGCCGGACTGGGCAGGTAAAACCATCGTGGTGATCATCCCGAGTTTTGGTGAGCGGTACCTTTCCACCGTGTTATACAGCGACCTGATGGACTAAGCGTGCATCTCAAGGCACCCCGCCAGTCGGCAGTGACATCGTTAGGCGCTGCCCCAGTTCACTCTCCGGCGTGGTGGCGTCATGCACTCCGGGGAATTCGAGAAGACATCGCCGCGGTTTCGGAACGGGATCCAGCGTCTCGGAGTTCCATCGAAATCCTGCTGTGCTACCCAGGGCTGCATGCCGTGTGGGTGCACCGCGTCGCCCACCTTCTATGGCATCGCCCAGGCTTCCGGTTGGCTGCCCGGATGGTGTCGCAAATAAATCGCATGATCACCGGCGTGGAAATCCATCCGGGGGCGGTTCTTGGCCGCCGGTTGTTCATCGATCATGCGATGGGCGTCGTCATCGGCGAAACAGCAGTCGTCGGAGACGACGTCACGCTTTACCACGGGGTTACCCTGGGTGGGCGTTCTATGCAACGGGTGAAAAGGCATCCTACGGTGGGTGATGGTGTGGTGATTGGCGCTGGAGCTCGGGTGTTGGGTCCGGTGGTTATTGGCGCGGGGGCGCGGATTGGTGCTAACTCGGTGGTAGTTAAGGACGTCCCAGAAGATGCCGTTGTCACTGGTGTCCCTGGAAAAATCCGACGTTCATCGGCCAGCGATGATCTTTGGGCTGACCCGGCGATTTTCATTTGAGCAACAGCGAGGCAGTTGAGGAGAGAACTGGCGGTGACTCGTACATCAATCATGAGGGGGTCACCGACCGCCCCCAGTGATGAGTGTTGGTCCGCGGCGCAGCTGACCCGCCTCGCTGACCTCATTGCGTCCTCAACCAATGGCCGATTAGCGTTCGATGACTTGGACGCCACGCTAGAACAGGTCGCCGAATCTGCGCGGAATCTTTTCGACGTGGACACCGTGTCGATCAGCCGGGTGGAACCTGAATCTGGGTTGGTGCGCACCTTGCTCAATGTGGGCCAGCTTTCCCCGCAGGAGACTCGCCGGCCCACCGACGAGTTGTACACCGTGCAAGAGTCACCCCACTTGGTGCACCTCATTCAAACGAGCCGGTCGTGGAGTATTGCGCTGGACGATGAAGACGCCCCTGAGCCAGAACTTGCGTTGCTGAAGCATTTCGGCCGCAGTGCTGCGGCTGCCGCTGCCATCCCAGTGGAGGGGCGGGTTTGGGGCGAGTTTTATGTATCTCGTTGTGAGGGTCAACGCCTTAACTCAGTTGATGTTGCGCTCTTAGAAGTGGTCGCTGCGCACCTGGGGGCGGTGTTGACGGTCTGGGCTGAAGCCGAGCGGCAGTTCACCGTGCGGGAAGTGGATACGCTCACCGGGTTGCCGTTACGCGCTGCTGCTGAGAACGCCGTCCTCGATCACCGGGAAGCGGTGACAGTCGCCGCGCTCGATGTGAATGGGTTGAAGGAGATTAACGACAGTTACGGGCATGCCGCTGGGGACCGTCTTTTACAGACAGTGGGGGCCATCCTTGGTGAGGTGAAAAAGCACCGGACCGATGCGGTGGTTTCCCGAGTGGGAGGGGACGAGTTCGTCATTGTCGTCCCCGGAACGGACGTATCCTCATGGATGGGCACCCTGCAGGCGGCTTTGGATGAGGTTTCCACCATCCCGCATGCCGGGATTTCCTGTGGGATCGCGACGTCCGCCGATTTGCACGCGGGAATCGGGTCGGGGCGCTCATTGTTCCGTCTCGCGGACGCCGCACTGTATCGGGCGAAAAGAACACGCGCGACTCGTCCTTTTTTAAGTTCAGAGCGAGAGGAGCTCCCGCATCGCATGGGTCGACCTCCTCAGGCTGAACACATTCCGACGTTTGGCCGGCCGGGGAGCTTCGCGCACGTCCATTTACGCGAAGCGGTGAACGCGTTTAGTCGGGTGGTGAATGCCGCTGGGTGGTGGATTAGTTCTCTGGCCCCGGACAGCGAACACTTCGTCGTCCGCGATCGCCGTGTCATCAGGGACAGTCACCACGACGATGATGTCGAGGTCGCCCCGATCGGTGATGCGTATGTGGCCGTGGACTTCCCAGATTCGTTGCGGGTGGTCGAGGGGGGCTACCAGTGGGTGGGTTTGCATGATCTTGATAGCGCCCCGGAGGAGCAGCAGCTCCTCGCCGAGATGGGTTTCGCTGGCAACCTCATGGCCGGGATGACCACCCCGGATGGGGTGCGGTGGTTAGTCGAGGTGATGTGCGATGAGGAAACCGCAGCGATTGACCGGATGGGCCCTCAACTGCTCGGGATGATCAACTCGGTGGGGTATCCGCATGCGGAAGATTTGGCCCCGTTGCATGCCGGTCCGTGGGCCACGGGTGGGTGAGTAGGTCTCGCCGCTGAAGACCATGGAAGACTATGCCGAGTTGCCGCGCTAGCTCCTGGCAACTAGGAGGGCTCGCATAGTGGCCTAGTGCGACGGTCTTGAAAACCGTTAGGCGGGCAACCGTCTCGTGGGTTCGAATCCCACGCCCTCCGCCAAATCACGGCGCATATTCACCCGCAGGACTGACTGACGGCTGGCGTTCCCCTACGCATGAGCCGCGAGATGCGCGCATGGTGAATACGGCCATCGCTCTGCGCCGCTGACACCAGCGAGGACGTTAACCACTCCCTTGTTCGGAACGGCGTCTTTCCTGGGAGGTCGGGCCAGAGATGCCCGCCGCCTCGAAGATCCGACTCAGTCGTGGACGCCTGCCGACTCAGCCGCAGCGACTCGCTGACGGAATACGGCGAGGGCGTGCTCGTCTCGCTCTGCGAGGCCGGAACCATGGTCGGGGTCGCGCACGAACTCGGCGTATCCCACCCCAAGCAGCACCGTACTTATCCCTCCACAGGTCGGTTCCCGAAGCGCGGATGCCAGAGAAAAGCCCGAAAGCCCAGTCCGGCGGCATCTACCATGTGCCCCGGTTAGCGTCCTCGTCAACAACTAGTGGTGGGGTGACGAGCACGAATTCGTATTGGTTTGACCCAGCGTCGGGTCGCGGCCCTGTGCCGGTCCTAAGCGGCATCGTGAGAGATGCCGCGAAGGGCAAGGGCAACTTCGGTGTCGGTTCCGGAACGGCATCCCAGGCGACGCGGGCAGGTGAGTCGTGGGTGGGTGACGGCTATCGGATCGCCAGTGACGGCAAGACGCTCGTCAATCGGCCAGCGCGCTGACCCGTCAGCTGGCGCCGGTGGTGATGGCGCGGAGTTTGCTCTTGGTCACGAGGGCATCGATGGTGTTGGTGATAGTGGCGCGCTCGTCAATCTCGCCGAGTCTTAGACGTAATGGCGGTATTAACGCTTGGTGATCGGGGAGACCTTGCGTAGACGGTACCGTTCGCAAAACTCTGATGCAGCTGGGACACAGACAATCTGTGGTACATATCGGGGGGAAGCGCCGGTGGTGATGGCGCGGCGCAACTCAATCACGACGGGGACGACAAGAATGAACCACATGAGGACGAAAACTCCAACAACGCACAGCAATGTGACCGGCATGAATGCTCTGGTTACCCAAAGCAGAAGAGACAAATCATCCATGCTGGTGCACTGTCACCAAGCCGATGTGGGGGCTTTCGCGGCTTGGGAGATCTAGGACTTGCGTTGCTTCACCCACGCCTCGGTGTTGGCGATGAGGCGTTTGGTGGCCGGGCTTTCGTAGGCAGTGATGTCGGCAGAGGTGGAGGCGCTGACCATCGCGTCGAGAAGATTCTCTTGCTGACGAGCGATCTCGGCCCTTAGCCATTCAGGATCGGCGTGGAGGGCCGGAGCGAACCGCACCCAATCGTCGACTGTGATACGAGCGGCGAGGAATTCCCCGCTGACCGACATCGACAGGTTGTTGCCGGACCCGTTGGAGTAGGCCAGGTGTGAGTTGAGGTCATAAAGCGGGGCGGGGCGTACGTCGCTGCTGTTCAACAGGAGTGAGTAGTTACGGGCGTGCGCGTCAGTGCCACAGATCAGCCAATTGAAGACAAGCGCCTCAGCGAAGCGGCGAGTGTCTTCGGATGGTTGCGGGCTCGTGTGATGGATCAGATTGGCTATGGCTGCGGCACCTGAGCCGCCCTGGCTCTCGTACTTGTGGTGAGGCCACACGCCCATCGCCTGGCACATGTCTTCCTGGTGCACGCGAACCCATCGGGAGTCAGCTCGTTGCACACGGTCGTAACGAGTGACCACAATGGCGCGTACGTCCGCGAACTCTTCAACCCAGCAACGGGCCGCGCGTAGGCCCAGGTTGGCTGCTGTGCGCAGTGTGACGGCCTCAACGAGATCTTGGTCGGTTAGCCCAGGGATGGCGGGCTTGATGATGTGGGTTGATGGCACGCTGCCCGATGGGGCGCTCCAGCCGTCCCTGGTGCGGTGGAGTGCGATCTTTGCTTGGGCGCCCGCGAGGGAAAACTTTCCGTGCCGGTCTTCTGCGCCGGTGATGGGGAGGTTGGCCAACGCGCGGCGGAGCATTTCTGCGATCTGGGGGCCGTCCAACGGTTCCATTTGGCCCGGCGCGGCTAGGACGGCATCCAACCGATCGGGGCGAACGAATTGCGCTGCACCAGCGACGTCTTCGCCGACATGTTGGAGGAGGGAGAACACGTCCACCACCTGGAACTGATGTCGCCACTGCCTGAGGGTCTCAGGCCGGTCGGGCAGAAGACCTGAAAGCCATGGGGCTAGGACTGTTTCCCGGTATCGGCGTGATGGGTTGGGCATCGTCATCGAAAGTGGTGTGAACCTGTCGCCCAGGTGCGCGCTTGAGTAGAGGAGTCGCATCTGGCGTTTACCGGTGCGTTGAATGTCCCCGACCACGTGGCCGTTCATCACTAGGTAGAGCAGGTGCTGGTCGTCGGGTGTGCTCATCGGTCAAATTCGCTGAGAAGTGCGTCGAGATCGATAGGCTCGTCGTCGAGGTCGGAGCTGCGGGGCGGGGACGGCGGCGTCAAGGTCAGCGTCACGTCTAGCGCCGAGGCGACACGCATCACCATGTCGATCGGCGCGGACGGCTTGTCGCCCATCTCGAATGAGTTGAGCCATTGCCTGCCGACGTTGGCGAGGTGTGCAAGGGCGGACTGTGTGATCGCTTCAGCCACTCGGACCTCGCGCAAGGCGGGACCGAGAGCACCCGGACTTGACCCGATTATTGTCGCCATGCAACGACAATAGGTTATGTCGTCGACTGGCGACACTTAAGTCATGAAGATGACATGGAAATAATGGCGGAGGTGGCGGGATTTGAACCCGCGAGAGGTTTCACCCTCAACCCGCTTAGCAGGCGGGCGCACTAGGCCACTATGCGACACCTCCAGTGCTGCCACCCGAGGAGTCATAACTCTGTTGGACGACGCGAATTAGCGTACCGTGTCCACTCTGGGCACAGGGTGGGGGCACTCTCTGTTACCGAATAATGTGGGGTGTTCGGTATTTCACATGATCTCCACGTAACCTTGGCCTTATCACTGCCGAAATTAGAGGAGAACCTTAAAAAGTGATGGTCCAATAGGTCAAAGGTGACCTTCGGGCTCACCGTTTTCACTTCAGTGTGATTCGTTACGCATAGGAGTCGCGAGTATCGATGGTCGGCCCAGTGGCCCCTCCCCGACACCGTGCGGCGGCGACGTTGCGCGCTGTGCGTCAAGGCTCGGCACCCCCTGGCGGTCACCAGCCCCGGGGCCGGCATGTCAGCGAGCGCGGCGAGGGATTCGGTCGGTTCGCGGGCATCACACTCGCATCGGTGATCCCGGGCGCTGGTCTAGTAGCTACTGGGCGGAAACGGTTAGGGGGTGTGCTTCTTGCACTGACGATCGTCGCCGGTGTCGCTCTACTCGCCCTGTCACTCCTCGGGAACATACGCGAACAAGCGGTTACCCTGGCCGTGGATCGGCAACAACTTCTAATCCTTGCCTTAATCCTTATCGTTGGCACCGCAGTGTGGTTTGGCACCGTCATGGTGTCATCCTGGCGGGCGCGGCCACTTCAACCCACCGCAGTTCAAGCGCTCCTCGGGGTGGCATTGGTCTCGTTGGTGTGTTCAGTGACGCTGGTACCCACTGTCTTTGGCGCCCGGTACGCATTCATCCAGCGCGGGCTGCTCGACGATGTGTTCGGTGCGAGTGGGAAACCTGGGAAGGATTCCCTCACGTTGAACGACAAAAGTGATGACCCGTGGGTGAATATCCCCACCGTCAACGTGCTCCTGCTGGGTTCGGATGCCGGTGAAGATCGTGAAGGGGTGCGCACGGATTCAATGATGGTGGCAAGTGTTGACACCAAAACCGGCAATACGACCCTCATCGGATTGCCACGCAATATGCAACAGGTTCCTTTCCCTGAATCCAACCCGCTCTATCAGCTTTGGCCCAACGGGTATAACTGCGGCGACGAATGCCTGCTGAACGCGGTATGGCAAGAAGCCGCGAAGAACCACCCGGATCTTTTCCCGGGTGACCCGAACCCAGGGTTGACCACCACCCGCGATGTCATCTCTGAAATCACCGGGCTCCCGATCAACGCGTACACCATCATCGACCTGGAAGGTTTCACGGAGCTGGTAGACGCGATGAACGGGGTAGAGGTCAATGTCAACCAGATCATTCCTATCGGCCCTAAAGATGCGCCTACCAGTTTCATTCAACCTGGCCGGCAACGGTTGAATGGGTATCAGGCGCTGTGGTTTTCGCGGTCCCGCTCTGGATCGGACGACTACGATCGAATGCGGCGGCAGCGATGCATGGTAGGCAACCTCATCGAGCAAGCCAACCCGGTGAAACTACTTTCACAGTATCCAGAGCTTGCCAAAGCATTAACGAACAACATCAGCACCGACATCAGCCAAGATCAGCTCAAAGCGTGGGTCACTTTGATCCTACGGATGCAAGAAGGAAAAATCTCTAGCTTGCCCTTGACGAACAAAGTCATCAACACCGTTAACCCGGACTACCCCGCCATCCGCGAATACATCACCGAGGCGGTCACGCCACAACCAGCATCGACTACCCCGGCGCCCTCACCGTCAACCACCTCAGCCGACGAATCGTCAGCGGACAAGCCATCAGCCGACCCCAACAGCGACACGCAACCGGATGGCAACGACACCGCCGCACCGAGCCAGAGCCCCAGCCCCGAATCCAGTCAGGCGCAGGACGTCGCGGAAGTTTGTTAGCGTCAGGAACTCATCCTGACCCTGGAGGTTGTCATGGCAACGGTCACCTCATGCTTGTGGTTTCCTGGCACTATCGAGGACGCACTCGCTTTTTATGGCCGCATCTTTCCCGAAGTCACGTTCACCGACGTGCTTCGTGTGCGGAACGAGAATCACCCTGAGCAGGAGGCTGGTACTGAGCCGACCACCATTCTGGCGGGCGCCCTCACCCTTGCGGGGCAACGGTTTCAAGTCATCAACGCCGCAACAGATATTCGTTTTAACGAAGCGGTATCACTCATAGTGGAATGCGCTGATCAAGCCGAGGTGGATTACTACTGGCACGCCCTCACCGCTGAAGGCGGCCGGGAGGGTCCTTGCGGGTGGCTACAAGACCAGTTCGGGCTGAGCTGGCAAGTGGTTCCGAAGCGACTTTATGACCTGCTCGCCGACCCGAAAACCGCTGGTCCAGTTCACCGGGCCGTATTGACTATGCGCAAATTTGTCCTCGCCGACTTAGAGGCTGCCGCTGGTGGTTCTTCGTGACAACTGAGATGCCGTTGGGGGTCATCGGTGAGTTGCTGAATCTCCAGGTTGACGAACTCACCGGTGATGTAGTCCGGGTGCGCTGGACGGTGACCCCTGCTCTGCACCAGCCAGCAGGAATTCTGCACGGTGGTATCCACTCGTGGATCGTTGAAACGGTGGGCAGTGTGGCGGCTTTCACCTGGTACGGCGATCGGGGTCAGGTAGTCGGCGTGAGTAACCAGACGGACTTTTACCGGGCTGTCCGCGATGGTGAGCTGACGTCCGTGGGCACGCCAGTCCATCGGGGGCGTACCCACCAGGTGTGGACGGTCGAAACCCGAGACGATGCGGGCCGCCTTATCGCTCGAGGTCAATTGCGACTGCAACATCTCCCGAGTCCTCACCCGCCTTCGTCGGATGCCGCCGCTGGCGAAGAGCGCTGAAGACGTACCACCCACTGACCACGAGTAAGGCTATGCCGTAACCGACTACGCGGGTTCCGCCGTAGGCGCGCTCCAAACCGGCTGCCGCGTACACCACGTACATCCCCGCCGGCACGCACAACCAGATGGCCCTCCCGCCCAGCGCCACCATTGGCACCAGGAGTAACCCGTACCACGGGTACGGCGGGGTCAGTGTCAGATACACCCCACCGATGAGGACCGCACCCGCCCGCCAGGGCTCCGCCGGTCTCCCGAGCAGCTCGGCTTTTCGTGCGTCGCGTGCCACCCAGCGCCACGCGAAACCAGCGAGAGCGGCCAGGGTGGCCCACCCGAGCGGGTGCGTGAGGTACGCGAGATCGGCACCGGTCCGGCCTAGAAGATCAACGAGAATGAATCGGATCAAGGAGAACCGGTCTCGGCTTTCTTCATTGAGGTACCCGCCGAGAAAACCGGTGACATCGGCGCCGAGCGCCATCACATGCGGCAGATAGCTGGCAAATATCACGAGCACCGCCACTGCCCCTACTCGAATGGATTTGCGCACCGGCACAGTGATGGCGACAAGCGCGGGTAAGAACTTCACCACGATCGCCGCCCCCAGGAGCGCTCCAACTAGATGCCAGCGCCGAGCGGTGAGCGATCCCAGCATTGCCACGGTCAGTGCGGCGCCGAGAATATCGACGTGCGCGTTGCCCCCTGATTCGAAGATAACCACCGGGCACCAGGACCACCAGACCACCCGCCGTGGGTCGCGCCCCAACCTGCGCAGCAACCGGACGAGGGCCACGCTCGTCACGACGGCGAGGATGGCCGCCCCCGCTTGCAAGGCGCGACCTCGCCCGTCGTCACCGGGAAGGATATGGACCAGCCAGAACCAGATCTGCGCGACTGGAGGGTAAACGGTGCGATCATCGGGGTGGTTGAGCGCGGGGGTGACCCCGTCAGGGAAGAGCCAGGCATCGCGGAGGGCAGCTAACTCGGGGGCTCCGGGTACGTAGCGGTACGGGCTGATCCCGGCTGCTTGCACACGACCATCCCAGACGTAGCGCAGGTGGTCGTCAGTGCTGAACGGCGGCACGCGTAAGGCCACCACCTGGAGTAGGGCTCCTCCCCATACGGCAGCTTTAACGGCGGGGCGTTCCGGGATCCGTTGCAGGAGTAGTGCTCCGAGGACGAAGATTGCCCAGGCGAACGCGGTGACCTGGAGGACAGCAACCTCCTGACCTGACCCAGCGTTTTCTTGTGCGAGCACGACCGTGGCCGCGAGCAATGGCAGCGGAATTAACTGAGCGGTGTTGAGCAGCGCCGTTCTCGTAGTAGTTCCGGCTGGTTGAGTCATTGACTCACGAAGACGCGGGTCATGTCGGCGATTGCTTGGGTGGTCCCACGGAATGTCCCGGTGACTTTTGATCGGCCAATTCGGGGGTAGTACGTGACGGGCAGTTCCCGAATACACCACCCGGCGCGGGCTGCTTGGATCACCGTTTCCAGCGGGTACCCAGATCGCCGGTCGGTAATGGGTAAGCGAAGTAAAGGTTCCCGACGGGCGACTCGCATGGGCCCCAGGTCGTGCAGTCGTGTTCGGGTGATTGCGCTCAACGGAATGGACAATGCTTGGTTCGCGAGCCACGCGTGCCACGGCCATATTCGCGGCGCTGCTTTCCGTCGCCCGAGTGCGAGGTCCGCGCCGCCGGTGTCCACGAGCTGGCGGAGCCGGGGGAGGTCTTCTTGGAGATTGAAGGATCCGTCGGCGTCGCAAAACCCCACTAACTTCGCGGTGGCAGCCAGCAGGCCACGGTGGCACGCCGCCCCGTAGCCGCGTTGAGATTCATGCACCACGGTCGCTCCGTGAGCAATCGCCACTTCGGGGGAGCCATCGTCAGACCCGTTGTCCACCACGATGACCCGGATGTCCGCTGGCACCTGACTGAGGACATGCGGTAACGCGGCGGACTCGTTCAGACACGGCAGAATGAGATCAAGCGGAGCGGGGGCCACGGCGTAGACGCTAGCGGTCAGTGGGGTGAGGTGTCGCCAGCTCCAGTGGTAATGGAGATCTGTCAGGTTCGGCGAGTAAGGCTTGAAGCACCTGCGCGAATCGGGTGTGTGGTGCTGCCGTGGCGACCGCCCAAGCGTCCGCTGCAGTGTCTACGTCGTGGCGTGTCGGCAGATCATGGACTCGAAAACCGTTGTCTCGCAGGCGTTTACGTTGTAATTCACCTGTTCGTTCGGTACTCATGGGGACGCCGGGGAAGACGCTCGGCGCAGCTTTGCCCATGCCAATTCCCCAAAAACCACCATCTGGACACAGTCCGAGCAGGGCGTCCGTGGGGTTGCTGAGGTGGACTGATAAGTCCGCCGGGGTGAGTTGCGGCGTGTCCATCCCAATAAGCAGGGCAGGCCCGTTAACCAGGAGAAACGCGGCGGCCAAACGCAGATCCAAACCGCCCGACACTTGCCGCACGACTTCAAAGCCAGCCGGTAACCACGGGCCGGGCTGCCCGTCCAGGACGAGAATCCGCCTAGCCGCTTCTGCTGCGCGAACTGCGGCGAGCGTGTCTACTAATGCGGCTTCGGCAAGTCGCGCGGCTTCTTCGGGCGAGAAAACCGGGGTGAGTCGAGTTTTCACGTGACCTGGCACCGGTTCTTTGGCGATCACCAGCAAGGTCAAGCCGGTTCGGGAATGCACTGGTTCAGTTTACGGACCTCGCGCACTGGATCACCTTACGAGAGTCTTGCGATCGTTCAGGCGTAGCGAAACAAGCCACCTGGGAGCGTCTCATTTCTTACAGTGGGGTGGTGCCCACCGCTCTCATCGCTGATGACGATCCGACTGTCGCCCGAGTATTGGGTGAGTATTTGCGCCGCGCAGATATCACTCCGGTGATGGCATCCAACGGCGCCGAAGCGTTAGCGGCGGTTCGGGATTCTTCGATCGACGTTGCTGTCCTTGACGTCATGATGGGGCCACCCGATGGTTTGCAGGTGTGTCGACTCTTACGTGCCGACCCATTGACGGTAAACCTTCCAGTCATCTTGTTGACCGCACTGGGGGATGAGTTGGATCGGATCGCCGGTTTTGAGATCGGGGCCGACGACTACGTCACGAAACCGTTCAGCCCCCGGGAGGTGTCGTTGCGCGTGCAAGCGTTGCTGCGTCGGCGGGCTGAGCTGGTTGTTGCTGATGCCATGTCGCTGGTTTCCGGTGACCTGGACATCAACCTTCCCGCCCGTACTGTCATGCGAGCAGGAAAACTGATACCCACCACCAGCCGTGAGTTCGATTTGCTGACATTTTTCGTCCGGCATCCGGGGCAGATGTTTTCCCGGGAGGTACTCATGCACCGGGTTTGGGGGTGGTCTTTCGGTGATGAATCGACGGTTACCGTCCATGTTCGTCGGTTGCGCGAGAAAGTGGAAGATGATCCGTCGGTTCCATCCAGATTGGTGACGGTCTGGGGCTTGGGGTACCGGTGGGATGGCGATTCGGGGTGAATCAGGACACGCTGGTTGTTGCTGCCATTGCTGCCCTCTGTGTGGTTGCGGTGGGGTTCATCGGGCAGGTCGCTTTGCTCCGGCTCCGGGGGCGGGGTCTGGCGACGCTGCTGACTGTGATGGGGTGCACGGCGCTCGCGGCGGTAGTCGCAGCGGTCGCGGTGTCGACCCAGGCCATGTTCTTATCTGCGCATGATGCCGTGGTGGTAGCGGTGACGTTAGGTGCCGCGACGCCGTTGGCGGTGGTGTTGGCGCTGTGGCTTGCCCGGCAGGTGCGCTGGTCAGTTCGGTCGTTGATCGCGACCGCCCAGTCATTGGGCGATGACTCCCTGCCCGTCGCGTCCCCGAGGGGCCCGATGGTTTCTCGTGAGTTAGCTGTGGTGCATGAGGAGTTAACTGCAGCTGGTCGCGCTCTTCGACAGGCTAAGCAGGCGGAGCAGGCCATGGATGCTTCACGCCGGGAGGTGATGGCGTGGCTTTCGCACGATTTGAGGACTCCGCTGGCGGGGATTCGTGCCATGGCGGAGGCATTAGAAGATGGCGTAGTAGAGGATCCGACGCAGTACTACCGCCAACTTCGGGTAGAAGCGGAGCGACTGTCCACCATGGTGGACAGTCTGTTTCTGGTATCGCGGCTGCAAGCTGGCGCGCTACCACCGGAACGGCAACTGGTGGACATCGCTGACCTGGTGTCGGATGCGGTGGCGTCAGTAACGCCATTGGCACGTTCCCATCAAGTGGGCGTCTGCGGTGAGGGCGGCTCTGGCTTGCTTGCTCAGGTTGACCCAAGCCAAATTTCCCGGGCGGTGGTCAACGTGCTGGCCAATGGTGTGCGGCACACTCCTGCGGGTGGCCGGGTTGAAGTGACAGTGCTTTGCGGGGAGGGTGAGATCAGGATCGCTGTTCAGGATGGTTGTGGGGGGATTCCCGGTGACGAGCTTCCGCGGGTATTTGATGTGGCATGGCGGGGCCGGGCAGCTCGGAGTAGCGGCCCTGATGGCGGCGGTGGGCTTGGCTTGGCGATTGTTCAGGGGGTAGTCACCGCGCATGGTGGATCAGTTGCGGTGCGAAATGTGGGGCCGGGGTGTCGGATTGAAATTTGCTTACCAGTGCCGGTGAGTTTCGAGGGCACCGTGCAGACTTTGTAGTCGAGCGACTACCGTGCGATATCAGGTCGTCGTTTTGGCGCCTACCTCATTCGCCACACCCTGGAGGTCACGTGCGTCGTTACCGTTCGCTTGCCTTCGGCCTGAGCGTGACCGCCGTGGTCACTGCGCTGGCCAGCCCCGCTTTTGCCGCACCATCGGAAACGCGTCCAACTCAGACGACGATCCCTGCGGGTCTAGAAAAAATTCAGACCCGAACCTCACTTCTTGGTACGCACACTTGGTATCGGCAAACCTTCCGCGGGCTGCCGGTTCTTGATGGCTACTACGCCGTGCACAGTGACACTGAGAAAGGCACCCGCGACATCATTGACAATCGGCAGAAAATCCCGTCTTCCCTCAACACTGACCCGGATATCACCGCGGACGCGGCGGCTCGAGCCGCCGACAATGAACTCGATCAAGCAGGGCGGGCTAACGTTGACAAGCGCGAGGGCAGCTTGCCGCAGCCAGACCGGCAGCGTGCCACCCTCGCTGTCCGCGGTGGTGACAACCCCAGCTTGGTGTGGGATGTGGTGGGTACGGGCGACACCGGTAGCGTCCGGACCGTCGTAGACGCCCAATCTGGGGACGTTCTGGACCAACGTTCGGTGAATAAACACGCCGAAGGTGTTGGCCGAGTCTTTAACCCCAACCCGATCGTGACGAAAAAAAGCCAGAACCTCACTGACCAAGGCGACGCCGACCAGGACGCTTTCACGGCGGCGTATCGGTACGTGACATTGACCGACCTTGACGACGACGGCCGGACCCTCACCGGCGCGTACGTTGACATTCGCAACGACAACCGCGCAACGGCCTCCGACCGGCGATACCTCTACCCCAGGTCCGACCCGAGGTTCGAGCAAGTCATGGCGTACCGCCACTTGACTTACGCGCAGCGGTATTTGCGATATCGCGGTTTTACCGACATCAACAGCGAGCCGCAAGATGTTTACGTCAACACCATCGCGGCAGACAACTCGTTCTATGACGCGGCCAACGATCGGATCACGTACGGCAGCGGTGGTGTCGATGACGCCGAAGATGCGGAGATCCTTTGGCACGAATACGGCCACGCCATTTTGGATGATCAAGTGCCAGGGTTTGGTATCGATGCTTTTGGGGACGCTTCAGGTGAAGCGGGCGCGATCGGCGAAGGAACCAGCGACTATCTCGCAGCGACCCTGTCGGTGCCGGTCTCCGCTGGTTACGACGTGCCGTGCATTGGCGATTGGGACGCGACCTCCTACACCGACGAACCGCACTGCTTGCGGCGGATCGACACCAACAAAAAGGTGGATGACATGAACGGGGACGTTCATGACGATGGCCAGATTTGGTCCCGGGCGCTCTGGGATATCCAGCAACAATTAGGCCGTCGCGTCGCGGACACCATCATTTTGGAAGCTCAATTCAGGTACCGTCCCGACTCCAACTTCAGTAACGCTGGCACCCAGATTGCTTTGACTGGTTCTCGGTTATTCGGGGGCGAAGTAGGGCGGATCTGTCAGATCGCTTTCGAGGATCGAGGTATTCAACTCGAAGACACCTGAGGTGAAAAGCCACCGATCTGAAGGCACGTGATTCAGTGGTGCGACACCTGTGTGGTGTCACATTCGTGTTGGTGGCCGCTGGGGTGGCTGAGCTTCTCAATGGAGAGCTCACTCTTTGAGTAGTTCAGCCATCCCAGCGTCGAAGTCTTCAGTCGCGGACCAACCCAGCTCGGCGTGGATTCGTTCGCTGGACGCGGTGATGTGCCTCACGTCAGCCAGCCGGGCCGCCCCGGTGATGACCGGGGCGGGCGCCCCGGCAGCTCGGGCTAGCGAACTGGCGAGATCCAGGACGGTCCTTACCCTTCCGCTGCCCACGTTGTACGCCCGCGTTTCACCATCGGCAAGTTCCGCCTTGAGGCCCGTTAAACAGGCTTGTCCGATATCCCGGACGTGTACGAAATCCCGCCGCTGCCCACCGTCCTCGGTGACCAGCGGCGGGCGACCCGCAAGCACTTCGGACCGGAAGATCGCTGCTACTCCGGCGTACAGGGTGTTCTGGGGCAGGCCCGGGCCGTACACATTGTGAAAGCGCAACGCGACTGCCGTACCACCCGTGTGCCGAGCCCATACCGACGCCAGGTGTTCTTGGGCCACTTTGCTAGCCGCGTACCCACTGCGCGGGTCTGCGCTCACATCCTCAGTCACCAGGGCCGAGGTGAGGGGAGCTCCGCAGCTCGGGCAGGGTGGTTCGTACCTTCCGCGGGCTAGGTCCGCTGATCGCCGGGGTGCTGGTCGGACTACCCCGTGTTGAGCGCAGTGGGCGATCCCCTCCCCGTACACCACCATCGAGCTTCCCAGCACAAGCCGCCGTACGCCAGCGTCCGCCATCTGCGCGAGCACAATTGCCGTCCCCAACTCATTGGTGTCGGTATATGTCGGCAGGTCGGCGATGGTTTGCTCGACACCGACCACGGCGGCGAGGTGGATCACCGCGTCAATATCGGTGAGGGCACGACGGACGGCGCTGGCGTCCCGAATGTCAGCGACCACCGTTGAGGAGCCGGGCGGGCCAGTGAGGTCAAGGATAGTGACGTCATGCCCAGCGGCCTGCAATGCTGTGGTGGCTGCTCGGCCAATGAAACCCTGTCCGCCGGTGATGAGCACTCGCATGGAGCTCACCGTACGGTGCTGCGGGTCTAGGTATCTTTTAGGCCAGCGGTAGGGATTACCACCCAATCGCCCAAGGGGAGGAACGCGTCATGGTGATGGACCAAAGGCAAGGTTGCCGCAATGACTAATGCTCCCCGGGGGTCAGCTGATTGGGCTGTGACGCCCGATTTGGGGCCAGACTCGTTGTGGCGCATTGGTTCTCGAGTTTTTGATTTCCGTCATCGGGTGGCGGTGATGGCCATTGTGAACCGCACCCGCGATTCGTTCTATGACCAAGGGGCGACTTTTGCGTGGGATGCCGCAATGCGGGCGGTGGACGACGCTGTCGCAGCTGGCGCCGATTGGGTGGATATCGGCGGGGTGCCTTTCTCTCCGAATGCTCAACCGGTCAGTCCCGCTCAGGAGCATGACGCAGTGGTCCCTTTTATCGCTGCGGTCCGGGGCCGCCACGACGTGGTGTTGTCAGTGGATACCGCTCGGGCTGAGGTGGCTGAGGCCGCGTTAGCTGCCGGGGCAGACGTGATCAATGACACCTCAGGGGTCGCCGATGGTGAGTTGGCTCGGGTGGTTGCTCGATACGACGGTTCCCTGGTGGTGTGTCACAGCAGGTCCGATTTGCCACCCGGCTTTCCCGTCGAAGATGTCGCGGCGGCCAGAGTGCGCTACCACGATGTTGTGGCTGAGGTTCGAGATTTCCTCGTCGCGGGGGTGCGACGAGCGGTCGATGCCGGTGTTTCGCCAGCACGCATCATCGTTGATCCAGGCCACGACTTGCACAAAAACACCTTGCACTCGCTGGAGATCACCCGGCGGTTGGATGTCTTCGCGCGGTTGGGTCACCCGTTGTTGGTGGCGGTGTCAAATAAGGACTTCATCGGCGAGACGCTTGACGTGGAACGAAGTGAACGGCTCGCCGGTACGGTGGCCACCCACGTGGCGTGCATTCTGCGGGGAGCGCGGATCATCCGAGTTCACGATGTGAAAGCAGGAGTTTCCGCCGCTCGGATGACCGAAGCTATCGTGGGGTGGCGTGAGCCCAAAGTGCTGCGACACAACTACTTCCCAGTCGATCCGCACTAACCGCTAGTCAAGTTCCGCATGGGTGGCCGTTAGGCGGCATACCCCGTGTGGTGTGGCGCGCGCTCCCGGACGATGACCGCACCGCTGCCGTGCGTGAGCTCGCCAAAAAGGAGCGTGAGAAGTTCGTTGGACGTTTGGCCGTGTAGATCGTGGTGCCAGGGCCGTTGCTGGGGGAAAGGGCTTGGCAGTGCCTCCAAGGCATCCGCGGAAAGCACCAAAAGGCGATCCACCGTGTTGAGGTGCAAAGGGTCATCTACCCCTGGGGCGCGGGGGACGATCCGTCGTTGCGCACTGCCGAGCAGTAACGCTGGCGGGGCTGATTCCGCGCGGACGATAGCTGATCCCTGGGTGCCTAACAAAACGGTGGTGCTGCCGAGGTCGCAGGTGGCGTCGTCACCCACGACCAACACAATGCCGGGAAGCTCAGCACTGACTCGAACCGACCCGGGGGTGCATTCCACCCATGTGATTGTCCAGCCATGTGCGGTGCAAACTCCGCGAGTTCGGGTTACTCCAGGTTGACTGCCGGGGAGCTGTTCGGTTGTTGTCACCGTGGCGGAGTCGAGAAAGCCAGGTGCGGTGGTGTGTGGCATCACGCACCTGCTTCGTGGTGACCGCTGTGTTGCTTCATGATGGCGGTACCTCCTGCTGGTCGATTCTTGCCGTCCGAGTGGCGACCGGACCGAGTTCATCCTCGCCAACCTTGGATGACGACAACACCCCCTGGCGTATTGCAATCAGATGACGACTGTCCGTCAAAGAAACGAACAGATCCTCGGAAGGCCCTGACGTTTCCCCCTTGCTGATGGCAGCATGACCGACATGCCCCGGCTGCTCGTCCTGGACGACGATGACGGGATCCGCGCCTCCCTGGCGCTCGCCATGGAAGACGAAGGATACGACGTCGTCGAATGCGCTGACGCGGAAAGTGCACTTGATGTGGTCCGCGCGAACGGTGTTGACCTCATGCTGGTGGACATCATGCTCGGTGGCCTGGATGGGTTCACTTTCATCCGACAGGTCCGCCCCATCAGCCAGGCCCCGATCATTGTGGTGAGCGCGCGAGGGGGGACGAACGACATCGTCCAAGCTTTGGAAGCTGGCGCGGATGATTACGTGACGAAACCATTTGTCGTCACTGAAATCAGCGCCCGCCTGCGCGCATTGCAACGCCGGCCAGTGAGCGCGGGGCCCATCACAGGGCCAGTGCGGATCGCTCCAGGTGGAGTCGCTACCACGGTCGGATCAGTTTCCCCGTCGGAGCGAGCAAACTCAGAACCTCACGAGGTTGTAGTGCTAGACGGAGCCGACGGGCCTTTAGTCCTGGACATGGGAGCAGGGACTGTCCGGCGCGGGAGGAACGAACTTCACCTCACCGTCACCGAGTACCGGTTGTTGGTTGAGCTTGCTTCCCCACCGGGCAGGGTGTTAAGCCGGCAGAAGCTGCTGCACCGGGTGTGGGACCGCGGGTTCTTCGGGGACGAACGAATCGTTGACGTCCACATGCGCCGATTGCGCACCAAAGTCGAACGAGATCCGAGCGCGCCGCGTTCGGTGGTGACTGTCCGGGGTTTGGGGTATCGGTTGGATTTGCGATGACGGACGGTCGTCACCGCACGCGCTGGGGTTTGCGGACGCAAGTAATGGTGTCGTTCGCGGCGGGCGCGTTAGTGTTATCGGTGGTGTTGGCGGCTGGGACATATCTGGTCGCCCGAAATGTGCTCGACGATCAGGTAGACACGTTGCGCACACTGCGGCTTGTGTTGGCTGGTTTCGCCGCAGGAACGTTCATTGGTGGCGGGGCACTGGGATGGTTCGCGGCTCGCCGCGTGTTGGCGCCGCTGCGCGACGTGGGTCATGCGGTGGCATTGATCGCGGGTGGCGACCTCAGCACGCGGCTACCTCGAACACGTGACCCAGATCTTGCGCCCATCGTGGAGTCGTTCAACGCGATGGTGGTCACATTGGACGAGCGCATCCAACGTGACACCAGGTTCGCCGCCGATGTGAGCCACGAATTGCGGTCCCCCTTGACCACGTTGGTGACCAGTGTGGAAGTGTTGCGGCGGCGGCGAAACGAACTATCTGATCGCGGTCAGCAGGCATTAGATCTCGTCCAAGTTGAGGTGGAAAGGTTTCGCCAGTCCCTCGAAGACATGCTGGAGTTGGGCCGGTTGGATTCCGGCATGGTGTACCAGGAACGGGTTCGAGTAGAGGCGGTCGCGTTACTACGGGAGGCCTTGACCTTAGCTCGCCGAGCTCCAGGTTTGCTTGCCGCGCACCCTGCCGCTGACCCCGCGCTGGCTGGTTCTGCACTTGTCAATGTGGACAAGCAGCAGCTCCGCCGGGCGATCTGGAATTTGCTAGACAACGCTGATCGACACGCGGGTGGTCCGGTGGCGATTCAGGTAGAGCCAGCTGGCGAAACGGTCCTGATCATGGTGGACGACGCTGGGCCGGGGGTGCCCCCCCAAGATCGCGAACGCATTTTCGAGCGTTTTCATCGGTCTGGTTCTCGTGGTTCCCGCCCTGGGACGGGCTTAGGGTTGAGTTTGGTCGCGGAAACGGTGCATGCCCACGGGGGCTCAGTGTGGTGCACTACCCGGCCTGGTGGCGGTGCCCGTTTCGTCCTCCGTCTTCCTAGTGCACCGCCGTGATGTGGGCGGTCGGATGAAGGAAACAGCCGTAGACTCGGCGTAGAGAAACGCCTCATCAGGACGGGCAGGGGAACAAGCATCGGGAGGCAGACGATGACGACAATGCCAGGAGGATTAACACCACGTGGAAGTCGATGCAGATGACCGGTGAGGTAGTGGAGGTGCGTGCTCAAGCTGATGGCCGTCGACTTCCCGGGCCTACTGTCGCTGGCCTCGTTTTCCTCGGGCTAACGGGTCTGGGTGTGTTGCTCGGTCGAATCGCACTGAACGGCGGCCAGCCCACCTGGGCGGTGCTTTTTGGTGCTACTGCGGCCATGCCAGTGGTCTTAGTCGTTGGGTATGCCGCCGCCGCGCACCGTCGTCGTGGAACAGTTCGTGCTCAGCAGCACGGTGAAGGGCTTGAGATCATCGGCTCGGTGTGGCCGATTCGCGCGGAGGCGCTCGCCGGTTTGATCTTACTGATCGGCACCGCAATCGGTGTTGTTGTTCTCACCCGCAATCCTATTGACGTGAATGCGATCGGGCCGATCGTTCTTCTCGCGGGGCTGACCGTTATCGCTTTCTGGCCGGTCGTCAAGTACCTCACGGGTCGCCGTTCGCTCGATTCGCTCGTGCTTGACCAAGAAGGATTTACCGTGCAGACCCGCGGACGAATCGTGCAATTCTTTTGGGAAGACGCCATGGGCTTCAAGATTGGTGGCGGTGGGCTTAGCGTTCAAATCCTCGGGTACGAAAGAACGATGGTGTCGATCCCTATGAGCGAGCTTCGGTCGGACCCCAGACTTGTCGCCCAGATCCTTGAGTACTACCACACCCATGAGCACGAGCGCTCGGACCTCTCATCAGGTGCCGCATTGGACCGCCTGCGCTATGGCGCGCTGGCGTAGTCACTCGATAGGTTCACATGGTTTCCAGAGCTACTGACCGCCTTTATTACCTTTAACTGGATGGTAGAGGTAATAAAAGACCTGTGCTAGCGAACGTGCAGTGGGCATGAGGCTAGCAATGAGTACCGACAGCACGGGAGGAAAAAACGCCGCAGCGATCGTGACCCAACTCAACCATCACCCACGGGAGACACGCCCTTAGAGCTTTAGGCATGGAGGTTTCTCAGTGCCTGAGTCCTTATCATCTGGTCGGTTTGGTCGGTTGTTTGGTCGGTTGTGTGGATGGTGGTGTTGATGTGTAGGTGGGCGGTGGGGAGTCGAGGTGTGATGTCCCATGTTGTGAGGCGTTCGTGTACGTCTGTTGGGTTGCGTGTGGTGAGTCTGGCTGCAGCGATTTCGCGGGTGCAGTGGAGTTCGACGACTCACCATTTCGCGTGAGGGTTGAAGGATAGGACGGTTGAGATTGCTTCGGGTTGGCCGAGGTACACGATCGGGATGCTTTGTTGTAGGGCTGTTTGGAGTCCTGTTCGGTCGATCGCGTAAATCGCTCCGTAGCGGGTGTTTTCCCAGAGGATGTGGCCGGTTCGGCGTAGTAGTTCAAGGTTTCGCCTGTCGACGATTCGGTACGTTTCTGTTTTGCCGCCGCCGACCTTAAGTTTGTGGAAAAGCCGAAACCGTGGATCAAGTCTGTGAAGTGCTTCGGTGGTGGTGTCTTTTCCGGCGGCTGGTGGGCCGTAGAGGATGATTCCCTTCATGTGTGAGCGCCACACGCAGGATCTTTATGGGTAAACGGAGATTGGATCTTTGCCACTGAAACCGGATCCCCAATCAATCCACGAACGGACTGGACCCGGTGAAAAACCTATTAATGCAACCCGATGTCCGTGATGGTCGGTTACATGATGCCCGACACACTGCAGCGACCGTTCTCTTACTAATCGGCGTCCACGAGCGCACAATAATGGGCCTGATGGGATGGTCCACGACGGCGATGGCTGGCCGATACGCCCACGTCACCGCACCCATTCGCCAGGAAGTAGCCAACCAGATCGACGGCCTCCTTTGGGACCTTTCAAGTACACCACTCGATACAAAGTGAGACTGTCCGGCCTCCGCGAAGTGGTCCGGCCACAACCGCGTCTTCTGAAGAACATCGTTGCACTGTGCATGCAGGAAAGATCGCTCATGGCAGGTACTCACGCGGCGGCACCAATCTCATCCGGACGTGACGTCTGGGCTTGTCCGCTAGACCCGGAGTGCTTGCGGCAGACTCTAACGGAGGCCAGCAGATGCTCCCCCAACTGGTTCAGACTGTGAGTGTCGGCGCCCTCCGGGAAGGCCGTCTTACCCGCCGGGTTTCGCTACCTTTTGCCGAGCAATCAGAAGGTCAACATCCTTCGGGTTGATGTTTCGTCTTAAGCTTTTCAAAATGGTCTGCTGGGCCTCTGGGGTCCAGAAGATTCGTAGGCGGTCCCGTGACCTCGTGACAGCTGTGTAGAAGATGTTGTGGGTGATGTTGTCTTCGTTGGCATTAGTGATGACAATCTTGACAGAGTCATACTCCAAGCCTTGCGCCTTGTGAATTGACACGGCATAGGCGACCTGGAACGGCATCGTAGTGAGCGGAGTGTCCTCGTCCTCGTCACTGTTGCCCAAATCGGAGACAGCGAAACGCACCGTTGAGTCCCCGACCAGCGTGAGGTCTAAGTCGCGGACATCGGCCTCGGTGACTGCTCGGTCGAGTTTAACGTCGAACTGAATACGACCGGGCGAGTGTTCGATGCCGACGATCTGGCCCTTCATGTTGTTGTAGATCACCGGTCGGAACCGTTCGCTCTCGTTGAATAGGACCGGGTCGCCAACCTTGTATGTGGAGTCGCGCCAGTTGGTCGCTGCACCGAGGTTACTGCTCTGCAGGAATCGGTTGATGTTGTTGATGCCGTAAAGACCGTCATAGTTCAAACATAAGACGATCTCATCCCCGTGCCTGTCCTCGAACAAAGATTTATCGAGCACGGTCGAGTAGCCGTTGTGCGCCATGACTTCGGTAATGTCTTCGTCGATATCCCGGACCTTTTTCCAGAAGCCAGGGAGAGATTTGTCCTTAGCCCGGAACGGAGTCGTTAACTCGAATACCGATGTACTTGGGATGAAGGAACGGGCGATGTCGAACCAGTTCCCGAACTTGATCGACTCGATTTGGTAAACGTCGCCGACGAGCACGAGCAGCTTGAAAGAGGTCTTCTCTAGAAGCTTGATCAGGTCAGTATTGCTGACTGTGCTGCACTCATCGATGACCAAGAGGTCGTACTCCGACCCTGAGGCGTTCCCGTGGACCTGGCTGCTGATCGTCCGGAAAGTTGAATTCTGTGCGGTCACCTTACGTTTGAGATTGTCAACCGCCGGATTAGTATGAGCAAGGAAAAGCTTCTGCTTGTCGTCGAAGTAGTCCGCTATGTGATGAACCATCGTCGACTTTCCGGTACCAGCAGCGCCATAGATGAAGGCAACCCGGGACTGACTGAACAGCCGCTTCAAGGCGTTCTTCTTCGCTTCATCATCGATCCCCCGAGGGATTTCTTCCAGCCAGCGCTCAACGGCGTCGGTATGGTCGTCAACCCCCGACGACGCAAACTTCTGAAGTTTCTCGATAATAGCGGCAGTGTCTTTCTCGTATTCGCAGATAAAGACATGCTCCTTGTCCAGCCCGAGTGAGCGCTTCGCTTGATGTTTCCGGTAGAGCGCTCGGTGGTGCCTGGCGATTAGCTCATTAAGGTCTCCGAACTCTTCAACATCGACCACGGGTGTGTAAAGGATTCCATTGTTTTCGACATTGTTCTGTATACGTCGAGCGAGCAGTTCGTGCTTTCGCTCAGCGACGTCAAGGCTTTCAACCAAATCCCAGTACCGAGGATTGTGCCCCCACAGTGAGGTGCAGAACGGCATCGTGTCGAACGGGATGCACCCCCACTGAAGGTTCAATCCTGAGAGAATGTTGCAGCTTTCCGGTTTGTACTGCTTCTTCAGAATCTGGTTGTGCATGCGCAGCATGAGATAACGGATGACGTTGTGCCCCGGCTCGTTGTTCCGCACAATTCGACGTGCCTTATCTAGGGCCGGAAAGATCTGTGGCTCACCGACTTTGACCGTGCCTTCCGCTCGCACCGCCGCGTACTTATCATCAGCCATCTCGATAAAGTCGAGCAAACTGCCGGAGCTGTCTGTCAGTCGTTGCATCAAATAGCGGTACTCAGGAGTGCCGGTTTTTACCTTGGTCACGATCCCGAAGAGGCGTGCGAAGTTGTCGAACTCGCATGGGCGGATTGAGACCTCCCACTCGCGGATGATCGTCACCGGCATGCTTTGGCCCAGAACGTCGATTGAGTCAGTTAAGAGAGTCAGCGTCGCCGAGTATTTATCTGTCATATCGATGTCGGTGAAAGCGATGATGCGATCAAACTTGCTGACGTTGTTCTCTGCCCTGCCGAACGTGACTTCGTAATAAATGCGCCCCCCGACGAAGAATGGCCGGGTCTTGTGGATGTAGTACCGATTCTGTTTACCGTTTGCTGGTGGTGAGGAACGGACTGACTCGATCCTTGCGGCAATCCTCTCGTGGTACTCCTGCAACGACGGGTCGAGATCAATCGGAAACGACTCAAGATTCGCTAGCACCGAGATCCCATAATTGTCCTGGAGTAGGGTTCGAACGCGCAAGAGGTGCTCGTAGTACTTGAGCATCAACCGCTCGGAGGCGTCCTCGCCCATGGTGTAGTGAGAGGCACTTGCCTGGATTAGTTTGTGGAACTTGCTGAGAAAGTTGAGTTTGCCATCGGCTTTAATGAAGGCGAGTCCCGGTTTCAGCGCTGACTGTTTGAACTCGGCGTCAGGTTGCTTAGTGTGAAGATATACCGCAACCCCCTCAACTAGGTTCCTCAGTTGCGCTAAGAGGTTCTGCGATAGCAGACCCCGCTGGTCGACGAGCGAGGCGATGGTTTTGCAAATGGCCTCATCTGCATTCTGGATCTGCTCACTAACCGTGCTCATCTAGTACTCGCCTCCGCGTCTCAATCAACTAGAGCAACCCTACGTCAAGCATTCGTTGAATTACCCTAAGTCACTAACTTCGGGAATGAGAGTGACGCTATGGTGGCTGAAATAGCCACCTAGGAGGCTTGCGACACGGCGATGTAGCAGCTGACCAAGACTAGAAGTGAGACTAGAAGTGAGACTAGAAGTGAGACTAGAAGTGAGATCGGCTGTCTTTACTTAAAGTAAAGACAGCCGATCTTGTGCTCAATCTGGCGGTGGCGGTGGGATTTGAACCCACGGTGGAGTTACCCCCACACACGCTTTCGAGGCGTGCTCCTTAGGCCGCTCGGACACGCCACCGGCGCTAACGCTACTGGACACGATGGTCAGCGAAGAAGCCGGTGAGCAGTCGGGCGCAGTCGTCTTCTAGGAGACCACCCATCACTTCAATGCGGTGCATCGCCTGGCGGTCACGGGTGACATCCCAGATCGAACCGGTCGCGCCGGCTTTTGGATCCCACGCGCCGAAGACAATCCGGGATACCCGAGCCAACATGGCCGCCCCGGCACACATCAAGCATGGCTCTAATGTGACGACCAACGTGCAATCAGTCAAGCGCCAACTTTTGCGCATGGCGGACGCGGCGCGTAGAGCTATTACTTCGGCGTGTGCGGTGGGGTCGTTATCTGCTTCCCGGCGATTCGCGGCCCGCGCCAACGGGTGACCATCACAGTCGAGAACCACCGCACCCACGGGTACGTCATGGGTGGCGAGGGCGTCGGCCGCGACGGTAATGGCGAGCTTCATGGCTGCTTCATCAGCAGGATCTATCACCCAAGCCATATCTACCCCTGTCGTTGATGACATCACATTGGTCAGAGACCGGTGCTCCGCTGACGTGGCGCGCGGGCAACGAACTTTGCGGTCTGATGAACTTTGCTGGTCAATCAAGTCTGTCATCCGATGACGCCACGCCGATATGGCATATTCATGATCTCAGCGCCCGAATAGTCCATGATGATCCTGGCGCTGTGTCTGCGCCACCGGCAGCGCCTCGGAGAAGGGGCGGCGGAGTTTTGTGATGACGACCCTCGATACAAGGTGGTGCTCGACGTGGACACCGTAAAGAAGATCAGCCGACCACTCATGTGGGTGCTGCTCATATTTTTCGTGTACGCCCTTTTCCGTTCGCCCGAACAGGCCGCCAATGTTGTTGAGGCAGCGTGGGATGGAATCGTCGATGGCTTACGCGCTATCGGTGATTTCTTTGACGCCCTTCTCGATTAGGCGCACCGAAGGGCCAGGTTCGTCATGAGCATGATTACGCCGGGGGCTCCCCGGCGTAATCCCCTGCGGCTTCTGCGCCGTCGACTGTCGTGGCGACCACGTCGTTCCAGCTCCAGATCGGTCTTATCCCCGGCGGGGGTGCGGATTGTTCAACGATATTTGCTGAGTACCGAACGACCAGTCATCGCGACTAGGCGGCATTGGGTCGTCATTGTCGAACCGGTCGGCGTCGCCGTTCTTGCGGTTTTTTTCTGCATTCTTGTGATCACCGGAGTTGGCGACCGGTTGTCGCTGTTCGCTGACTTGGTGATTTGGGCGGCGCTCATCGTGATTGTTCGAATGATCTGGTCTGTGATCGAGTGGCGGCGAGACTGGTTCGTCGTCACCGATGAACGCCTTTTACTCACCGCCGGGCTGATTAGTCGCAAAGTTGCGATCATGCCGCTGGCGAAAGTCACCGACATGTCATACAACGTGTCGGTCTGGGGCCGCCTTCTTCGCTATGGCGAATTCATTTTCGAGTCCGCAGGCCAGGATCAGGCACTGAGAAGTATCGCTTTCATGCCGAATTCGCATGGGATGTTCGCGGCGCTGTCCGAAGAATTGTTCGGCGAGTATGGGATCGCATCCACCAAACGGATGCGTCCGGCTGCTAAAGAAGATGACGGAACCGGCACGTAACGCACCAGGTCACAAGCTGTCGGGTTCGGTGGTCGAGTCACGGGCATCCAGTGCTGCCGCTTGCTTTGGGGTGGGGGCGGTGCCACCAAGGTGAGCAGGGTGCCACCAGGGGTTCGCTTCGCCGCCTGGTTGTTCTGGGGTTCGGTTTTGAAGATCTGTGAGGAGTTCCTGCAAGATCTTCCGTAACTCAGTGTTGAGGTCAGCGGGCCTCGCGGACCGGTCCGCGAGGATGGGCTCCCCGACGGCGATAAGCACATGACGACCCCGCGACCACAATGACCGCGGGTGACCTTTCGGCAGGATCCGTTGGCTCCCCCAAACGGCAACTGGAATGACCGGGACTCCCGTTGACTGGGCCATCCGCACTGCTCCCGGTTTGAGCTCCTTCACCGTGAATGACCGGCTGGTTGTCGCTTCCGGAAAAAGCCCCACCACTTCGCCGGCTTTCAGCATCGACAAGGCTTGCCTGAAAGACCCCATGCCGGCAGAGCGATCAACTGGAATGTGGCGCATCCCGCGCATGAGCGGACCACTCACCCGGTGCTCGAACACTGATTGCTTTGCCATAAACCGGGTACGACGTTTCATCCGATCAGCCGCGAGCCCAACAAAAATAAAATCCGCGTAGCTCACATGATTGGCGGCGAGCACTGCCCCGCCGGCGCGAGGGATGTGTTCGGCTCCGGTAATGGTGATTCGCATACCAGTGGCCCGAAACCACAACTTCAACAACCGGATCACCGGGGGGTACACGAGTTCAGCCACCAACTGACCATAGCTGGCACATAGTCATCGCCGCGCCAACGGAGCGCTTGGGAGGTTCTAGCCCAGATAGGCAAGCGCTTCCGCGATGTCCTGATCACGTTGTGCTGTTGACCAGCCCAACTCCGCTGCCAGAAGCGCAGCAGTGACAGGGACGGCAGCAATGGCACCCGCCTCATCGAGGAAAGCTAACCGGGTGCGGCGCGCGAGGATGTCGATACTCGTCCGGGCCCCTTCATAGCGAGCTCCGTAGATGACTTCAGCCGTGAGGTAGGCGTGCCCCTCCGCGAGTAAGGCGTCATGGCCAGCAGCGGCGATGTCCGCCACCTTTTCGGCCTGGTCGCCATACGCACGATTCACGTAGGAAGCTACCTCAGCGCTAAAGCCGTACCTCTCTTGCAGTAAGCCCGCCCCGGTAGGCCGATAGCGTTGCCCGCCAACAAGTTTCAAGGTGTCAGTGCGGGATGGTCGAGCTTGGAATCCCCCGTGAGCGATAGCTGCGTCAACGGTGTCGGCGGCCATCTTCCGGTACGTCGTCCACTTCCCGCCAGCGATGGTAATCAGACCGGATGAGCTCACGTTGATCACGTGGTCGCGGGACAGTTTGGCAGTATCCGCGGCTTTAGTGTCTGCCACCAATGGGCGTAAACCTGACCAGGACGCTGTCACGTCGGCTCGGGTAACAGGAATAGCAAAGTACTTCGCCAAATGACGAAGGATGTAAGCCACGTCGCCTTCGGTGGCACGTGGGTGTAGTTCGATCTCCGCGGGATCATCCGTCGTGCCGGCCAGGGTGTGCCCCACCCAGGGCAACAGGAAAATCACTCGGCCATCCTCGGTTTCGGGGATTAAAAGGCCGGTGTCCGGCGGTGAGAACTTCTTGTCCAAGATCACGTGCGCGCCGGAGCTCGCGGACACCATGGCTGGCGCGGCCGGGTCATCAAGGAATCGAATCGAATCAGTGAACGGACCGGTCGCGTTGACCACCACTGAGGCCGAGACATCCCACACCTCGCCGGTCAAGGTGTCTCGCACGGTAACGCCCAAAAGCGTCCCGCCCGTTCGGAGCAGGCCGATCACGTCCACATGATTAGCCACGGTCGCCCCGTGTGAGGCAGCCGTCAGAGCTAACGCCACATTCATCCGAGCGTCGTCAAACTGACCATCGTGATAGATGACGCCCCCGCGCAACCCTTCCCGCCGCAGCATGGGGAAGCGTTGCAATGCCTCAGTGCTGTCGACAAAACGGCTCGGGTGCACATTGTTTTTTCCGGCCAGCCAGTCGTACATCTTCAAACCGGCCATGTAGTAGGGCGCCTCTAGCCAGTTGTACAGCGGGATAACCAGTGGGATCGGTTTCGTCAGATGAGGCGCGATAGTCAGCAAGATGGCCCGTTCGCGAAGTGCATCACGGACCAAATTGAATTGGGTGCGATCAAACTTCTTCACCGCCTGTTCGAGATATCGGACCCCGCCGTGGATCAGTTTGGTGCTTCGGCTACTTGCGCCCGCACCAAAATCATCCCGCTCGATTAAGGCAACCTTGAGGCCCCGGCTGGCTGCGTCCAGTGCGGTGCCAGCGCCGGTGGCACCGCCACCGATGACTACAAGATCGAAGGCTTGGGTTCGCAGTGCAGTGAGATGCGCGTCGCGATTCATGAGTCTTCCTCAGCCCAGGCGCGCGCCCGTTCCACACTGCGATTCCACCCATGAAGGCGGTGTTCACGGACGGCCGCGGGCATACGGGGTTCAAAAACTCGCTCCGCTTGCCACTGCTGAGCTAACACGTGGTGGTCCGGGTAAACCCCGACCGCCAACCCGGCTAGGTAGGCGGCCCCTAATGCGGTGGTTTCGGTGATCTGTGGCCGAACCACGGGAATGCCGAGGATGTCAGCCTGGCCTTGCATGAGTAGGTCATTACTGCTCGCCCCGCCATCAACGCGAAGTTCCGACAACTTGGACCCGCAATCAGATTCCATTGCCTGCACTACATCGTGAACTTGGTAGGTAATTGCGTCTAACGCTGCCCTGGCGATATGGGCGGAGGTGGATCCCCGAGTTAAACCGGTGATGGTCCCCCGAGCGTATGGATCCCAATGCGGTGCCCCAAGCCCGGTGAAAGCTGGTACCACATACACGCCGCCGTGGTCCGGCACGCTGGCCGCAAGCTGCTCTACCTGAGCGGCATTGGTAATAAGACCCAAGCCGTCGCGTAACCACTGCACGATGGCGCCGGCCATGAAGATGCTGCCCTCTAAGGCATAGGTAGTGTGCGTGGTCTGCCAGGCGGGAGTACTCACGAGGTGGTGCTGGGAAGCGACGGCGGTGAGGCCGGTATTAAGCATCAGGAAACAACCTGTGCCGTAGGTATTTTTAGCTTGGCCAGGGATGAAACAGGCCTGGCCAAATGTGGCGGCGTGCTGATCGCCCGCTATCCCAGCGATGGGAATGGTACGACCAAAGATATTTTTGTCAGTTTCGCCGTAAACCTCCGAACTGGACCGCACCTCGGGGAGCAGGCTTCGAGGTACGCCCATGAGCGTGAGCAATTCGTCGTCCCAATCGAGACGATGAATATCGAACAGAAGAGTCCGGCTGGCATTGGAGACGTCAGTAGCGTGTATCCGGCCCCCGGTGAGTCGGTAAAGCAGCCAACTGTCAACCGTGCCAAAAGCCAATTCACCATTCTCAGCTTGTTCTCGTGCACCGTTGACATGATCAAGCAACCAGCGCACCTTACTGCCCGAAAAGTACGGGTCAAGGATTAATCCAGTTTTCCGTTGAAATATCTCGCCGAGGCCCTGTTCCTTGAGGTCATTGATGGCACGGGCGGTTCTGCGGTCTTGCCACACAATGGCTCGGTGAATGGGTTCTCCGGTGCGTCGATTCCAGACCACCGTGGTTTCCCGTTGATTAGTAATGCCGATGGCGCGAATGTCGGCCGGGTTGATGTGAGCCTGGGAAATAACTGCTTGAGCCGCGTTGAGCTGAGAGTCCCAGAGATCATTCGGATCATGTTCGACCCATGCGTCAGCAGGGTAATGCTGGGTGAACTCACGGTGGACGCTGTTCATCAGGCTGCCGTCATCGGCAAAAAGAATCGCCCGCGAACTCGTCGTGCCTTGATCCAGGGAAAGAAGCATGAAAATCCTTACCGGATGCGCCTTTTCCCTGACCCTAGCAATCCTGGGTGTTTCGGCAAGATCGGCGTAAAGGTGAGGTGGCGGCGTCCGCAGTGACAGGATGGGTCTGTGTACGAAACCATTACCGAAGATAAAACTCCTTTACCTGGCGCTCCTCGGCCCGAACTCGATTTGTTGGTATGGGACGCCCCGAATATTGATATGACTCTTTCCACCGTAATCGGCGCTAAGCCGTCACCGGCCTCTCGGCCACGATTTGACGCCGTCGCTCGTTGGCTTGTTGCTGATGCTGGTGACCGGGATGTTGAAGGGTCAGTATTCGCGAATGTGCCGCCAGGTGCGGCGCCATCTATGCGGGGTTGGATCGAAGCTTTGCGTGCTTTCGGTTACGGGGTTTTCGCCAAACCGAAGATCCACCCCGACGATGATGTCGATCCGGACATGCTCCGGCACATCAAAGACCGGTCCCGGACGCATCAGCTGGTCCGTCTTGTTGTGGCCAGCGGCGATGGTCGTAACTTCGCCGAGCTCCTCGAAGAGTTAGCGCGGTCTGGGGTGGCTGTCACCGTAGTGTCTTTCGTCGAGGTGGCTGGGTATGCGTTGGAGTCGCCGCAGATCACCTTCGTGGACTTGGAGGACATCCCCGGGGCGTTCACTTCCCCATTGGACCGGATGCGGTTGGATGCTCTGCCGCCACAGGGGGCCTGGTTGCGGCCAGTGCGGTCAATGCGCGAAGTGGCAACTCGTACCGGCGAGCCTCGTGAGGACGGCCTGAGTGGGCCGGACTTCGATGCGTCCAGTTCAGATCAGCAGATGCCTCGCGTAACGCTCTAGGATTTACGCGCCTGACCCAGCCCAGTGTTGCTATCACGAGCCCGCGCGTTTGTCTAGTGGCCAGTGAAAAGCTGACTTCGCTGGAGCAGCGCGGAGGGGTCGGCGTCGACTCCGAGCCCTGATGGAGCGACGTCGGCGCGGACTAGCAGATCGCCGACCGCAGCGATCATGGCTCCGTTGTCTGTGCACAGTGCTGGCTTTGGCACTCTTAGCTCGATTCCTGCTGCCGCGCAACGGGTTTCGGCGATTTCGCGAAGTCTCCCGTTCGCGGCGACTCCACCCACCATCACCAGTGTCGCGGCTTTGGTATCTGCGCACGCTCGGACGGCTTTGGCGGTAAGAACATCAACGACAGCTTCCTGGAACGATGCGGCGATGTCTGCCACGGAGAAGGCTGTGCCTAGAAGGTGGTGGCGTTCCACGTGCCGGGCGGTCGCGGTTTTTAAGCCAGAGAACGAAAACGCCAGCCGATGATTTCCGCCTCGATCCAGGAGTGGGCGGGGGAACCGAACTGCGTGGGGGTCACCGTCTGCTGCGACTTTCGATACTGCCGGGCCGCCGGGGTATCCCAAACCGAGTAATCGGGCCACTTTGTCGAAGGACTCCCCGGCTGCGTCGTCAAGAGTGTCCCCAAGATGTTCGATGGGATCTACGGCGAGGTCGTGCACCAGAAGCAACGAGGTATGGCCACCAGAAACAATGAGTACGACGCATCGCGACGGAAGCGGCCCGTGTTCTAACGTGTCTGCGGCGACATGCCCAGCAGCATGGTGGACGGCATACAGCGGCAGCGACCGGGCCACGGCGATGGCTTTGGCGGCGGCTACCCCGACTGTCAGGGAACTCGCCAATCCTGGGCCTGATGTCACCGCTACTGCGTCAATTCCGCCCATCTCAATGCCAGCGTTATCGAGTGCGGTTCGCAGGGCCGGGCCAAATGATTCCAGATGCGCGCGAGCTGCTACTTCCGGGACGACACCGCCGAAGCGGGCGTGCTCTTCCATGCTGGAAGCCAATGCTTGGCCGAGGAGTTTGCCTTCACTGACAAGGCCGATCCCGGTCTCGTCACAGGATGACTCGATCCCCAACACCACTGGCACGCCGCCATCGTAATTGCGGGCCGCCTTTGCTTGTCGTCCGCCTCTTTGCTGGTTGGTGACTGTGCGCTGGTCGGGCGACTCAACGCTCACCTATCCAGGGAGCCAACTGACCCGGTCCGCTAAGAGGAGATATCCGAGGAAGGCAACGACGTCGATTGCGGCGTGCGCCACGATCTGCGGGATGACCGTACGGCGCCGGAGGAAGTACCCAGCAAACGCCGCGCCCATGATCGCGTTACCGATCAACCCGCCGAGTCCTTGGTAGAGGTGATAAAGCCCGCGGATCCCAGCAGATACGCCAATAGCGGTGACCGGATGGGCTTTGAGTTGGCTGAGTCGATGGATGAGATATCCAGCGAGAACAACTTCTTCTAGAACGGCGTTCGCGCCAGCGGAGAGGATGAGAATCGGGATCCGCCACCATACGTCTGGCAAGCTGGTGGGGATGATCGCCCGACTGAGTCCCCAAGAGTACGCAGTGAGATAGATGATCAATCCGAGTCCGCCGGTCCCGGCCGCGGCTGCGAGCCCTATGCCGATCCGCCGGCCCATGCACTGGGTGGAGAGGCCGATTTTTTGCAGTGATTCTCCGCGCACTCGCACCATCACGACGACTAACACCACGGGCAGGAGAAGGCTCAAGACGAAAACCAATTGATACCCGAGATCGATCCACGGTTGTTCTGGCGTGCGGGACGCGTTCAGCGTGGTGCGTTGGGCAGTGATCGGAGCTGGTGAGCTAAGCGCAGCCGTGAAAGACAGCACGGACCGCATTGCGGAGATTCCTACCGCGAGAGTAGTAACAGTGAAAATTTCTGCCACCAGAAGACGACGGCCAGGATGAGATAACGACGTGGTCGCTGGTTCAGGTTGATTGGCAGCAGTCATTTCAAATTTCAAGCCGGGCTCCTGCTGGTGCCGTGGAACTCTAGTGTGCGCTATAGCGAGCCAGCTCTGAGTGGTCGAGTGCACCAAACAAGCAAATCGCTTTGGGTTCTTCATCGTTGCTGATGAGCAAGATGTGGGCTCTAGATTAAATATTCGAATTCATACCCATGAAAAAAGAAAAACTTTTAGAGTCACTATTCCCGGTCATGATTTTTATTTCTTTCCCGACGATCTCACCGGATGGAATATTTGACATCTGGGTGTGACTGGACCATCGCTTTGCGCTGATGTTTTCCAGAAAAAGCCTTGCGACTCTTGACACCTCATCGCTAATCACGGGAATGTAGCGCCCGACGAACCCTTGGGTCGGGGCTCGTTGCAATTTCCCAGCACGCATCATTCAACAGCGTTGGTATTGCCATTGTGCGTGGTTAATGTAATGCGCTGTTTGACCGCATTGCGCGGTATTGGGAAAAAGCATCGGGGCCCCACATTTCCAAGGAAACAGCGACAATGACCCGTACTCATCGGGTCGAGTGAGGATGCTTCCGTGGGTCGACACAGCCACCACTCTGCTGGGGAATCACCGCGTGAATCCGGCGTAGACCTAGGGGCTGATATCGAGGACGATTCGCCAAGCAGAATTAGCGTCGCGACTCGGCACGGAGAGCGCAGTGGAGAGCAAGCTTCAACTGGGCCACGGCACAGCACGGATCGCGGCATGAGTAGGCGCGGTCTCATCGGGGCGCTCAGCGCCGGTGCTGTTGTCAGTGCTTGTGGCACGACAGCGGCAGTCGCCCCCAGAGCTACTGAAAACGCCTTGAAATCAGTGGCCGGAGTTCTCGGTGGTGATCGCGGCTCTGCCGCGGCAGCCCGTTCACTGGCTCGGGATGGCGCAAAGCCGCCCGTCGGCATGGTTGAGCAAGCAAGGCCTTCAATGAAGCCGGCGGTCAGCAACTCGTCTTTCGGAGCGGCGGGCGACCGTCCACCCAAACCATCCACCAGCAAGGTGATTAAGCAGCCCCCTACACCGTTGTCTACTGACCAAGCGTTGCATTTGGCGCGGCGGGCTTCCTGGGGTCCGACCGCGGCGCTAGTCAAAGAGATGTCCAAGGACAGCACCGCGTGGCTGGAGCGTCAGCTCAAGCCGGAGGCTATTGACGACTCGTACGTTCAGGGTTTGGTTGGACAGTTCGACACCCTCGGCTTGGCGCCGGCTCGCCTCAAGGCGATGAATGAAGCACGAGAGAAGAATGACGGGTACTTCTACGCGCACGATCAGTTAGAAATCGCGGCCATCTGGCGAGCCGCGTACAGCAAACGTCAACTTCTTGAAGTGATGGTGGATTGGGCCCACAACCGGTTGCATGTGCCGAGCCATTTCGACAAAGGTCGCGACACGCTCAATCAGTACGACACGTTAGTCATCCGGCCCTATGCCCTCGGAAAATTCAAAGACATGCTGTGGGGGATGCTGAGCAAGAGCCCAGCAATGCTGTTCTATTTGGACAACCAAAACAACACCAAAGACGGCGGTAATCAAAACCTGGGCCGAGAGCTGCTTGAACTTCACACCCTTGGAGTGGACTCGGGCTACACCCAGAAAGATGTTGAAGCAGCCTCTCTTTTGCTTACAGGGTTGGGCATCGACGAGCAAATGAACGTCAAATTCTTTCCCAAGAAGCATCATGTTGGGGCGGTGAAAGTTTTTGGTCGCACGTACAAAAACGCCAGCGCCAGCGGCGGTTTGGCGACCATCAAAGAACTTTCCGACGACCTCGCGATGGACCCAAAAACCGCCTACTCGGTCGCTTTAGATCTTGCTCGACGGTTTGTTTCCGATTCCCCTCCTGTCGTTCTGATCGAACGGCTCGCCAGTATTTACCGCAAGAATGACAGTGCGCTCGCGCCGGTGCTGCGAGAGCTGTTTACATCCGCTGAATTTAAAGCTTCGATTGGGCAGAAGTACCGCCGGCCGATGGAGAACATGGTGGCCACCTTGCGGGTTCTTGATGTGAAGCCGTCAGAGAATCGCACCAAGGTCATCGAAACCTTCAAGAACCTCCGGTGGACTTTGTCCCAGATGGACCAAGCGCCGTATGAGCACAATGCTCCGGACGGCCACGCTGATTACGCTCGCCGGTGGTTGTCCACGACCGGGGTGCTCAGCCGATGGAACATGCAAATGGCTCTGGCTGCTGGGTGGCACGAGGGCTTGACCGACCCTGATATGGACGACATCCTCGCTGGATCTGATACCTGGGGCGATGCCGTTCGTGCTCTCTTCGAGCGGCTGCTTTTCACCGAAGGGACCTCCAGTGAGCGGGGTGCGGTGCTGACCTTCTTGGAGAAGAAGTCCAGTGAATCTCTCTCAGCTCGGGAACGGAAAGACAACTACAACCTCCGGGCTCGTGCTGCCGCCTTGATTCTCGGCACTGTCCACCATCAGCTGCGATGAGTAGCAACGATCACTCGACCGGACCGTCAACCCGAAGGATTTCATCGCTATGAGCGCAGATGTGACCAAGTACCTGGACCAGTTGCCAGCCGGCGCTCTCCGTCATGATGAGCGGCCAGCTGGAATGCACACCGGCTGTGATTGTGGCACCGAACAAGCTGATCCCGACCCGTGGCGCAAAGGTTTCACGCGACGTCGGCTCGTGCAGGGCAGCGCGGCCATGGTGGCGGCACTCGGTTTACAGACGGTCACTACTCGCTTCGCATTTTCCCCGGCGGCGGCCGCTGAACTTAACGCCGACACCATCGTCATCGTGAATTTGCGTGGTGGGATGGACGGCTTGAGTTCAGTGGTGCCGACTTTCGAGAAGGAGTACTACGCGCAGCGTCCAAACATTGCTGTCCCTGAAGGGGCAGCGCTGGCATTAGACCGCGGATTTGGCTTGCACCCGTCCCTCGTGGGTATGCATGACCTTTATAAAAAAGGCATGTTCGCCCCGGTGGTTGCGGTCGGTACCCCGGACCGCACGTTGTCCCATTTCGAGGCGATGGACACCTTGGAACGGGGAACGTCCGAGGGTTTAAACACTTCAGGTTGGATGAACCGGGTCCTGCAGGCTCGTGGCCAAGAAGGCGTCTTCTCAGCCGTCCAGTTCGGGGCCAACATGCCGCTGGCGTTGACCGGTGATGCACCCGCATTGTCCATCGCCAAGTTGCAAACCTTTGGATTGGCGGGTTACGACGAGATGGGTCCGCAAGCGGAGGCCGCTTTCGCCAAGCTTTATAAGGGCGTGGATCAACCTTTTGTTAAGGCGTTATCCGCTCGGGTTTCCGACACGCTAGGTGCGATTGACCAAGTGACCGAACTCAACAAAACCGCTTACCAGCCAGCTGGCGGCGCGGAGTACCCCGGGGGTGCTTTCGGTGACACTCTGAAGGACGCGGCGCGGCTCATTAAAGCCGATCTGGGTTTGACTCTAGCTTCGATTGATGTCGGTGGTTTTGACCACCACACCAACCACGGCCCGGTTGGTGGTGGTGCTTTCACCAACCATATGAATGACCTTGATAAAGGTCTCACCGCATTCGTCAAAGACTTAGGTGACCTCATGGGGGGTGTCACAGTGGTGGTGATGTCTGAGTTTGGCCGCACTCTGCGAGAGAACGGCACGAACGGGTCCGATCACGGGCACGGTCAGAGCATGTGGCTACTCGGTGGAGGTGTAAAGGGTGGCACGGTGCATGGCACGTGGCCCGGTGTCGCCAAGGATGACCTTTTCCTTAACGGCAGCATCGCCGGCACCACCGACTATCGAGATGTCCTCGCTGATGTGCTAGCGAATCGCGGCAAGGTTGGTTCCTTCAGTAAGGTTTTCCCTGATTACAAGGCAACGACCTCAAATAACTTTTCGGCTAAGCGCGCTTAACTGCTCCGGGCGGTACCCAAGACGCTGCGGTACAGGCGATACGTTTCAGCTGCTCGCACTGCTTCGCAGTGCGCCAGCAAAAGAAGGTGCTGCTGGCACGCGCAAGGCAAGCATGGCTTGTAACGCGTGATAAATATCCGGTTTGCCGGACCACGTGACCGATGTCGGACGCTGATCCGGCGAAAGCTCGTGATGCCAGGAGCCGTCTTGGTGGTCCAGCACATAACGCTTCGCGTAATCCCACCATTGGTGGTGCCGGCGAGACCACCGTTCGTCACCGGTGACGTGGTGTAAAGCCACCGCGGCGGCTAAGGCTTCGGCCACCACCCAGTGCATGCGTTGCCGCACAACGGGTTTGCCTGACCAGTCTGTGGTGTAGATGAAACCGTCCGAACCGTCCGCGGCCCACCCGTCTATGACAGCTTGCTCGGCAAGGTGTTCGGCTGCCGGCACAATCCATGCCGGTGCGGGTTTGCCACGATGCCTGAGCGCTTGCCGAATCCCTAAAATGAGCCGGGACCACTCCAACGCATGGCCGATAGTTGCCCCATAGGGCCGGAACGGATGTGCTGGTTGGTCACGGTGGTACTCCGGCAAGAACTGCCAATCAGCGGTGAAATGTTCTGGGACGCGCCAGTGTCGTTCTCGCGCCCACTGATTCACTACCCACGTGGCAATTGCTTCGGCGCGCTCAAGCCATTGCAGATCGCCAGTAGCGTCCGTCGCGGCGAGGTACGCCTCGACGGTATGCATGGCCGCGTTGGTCCCCCGATAATCCTCGCCTGCACTAAATGACACGTCAAAGGCTTCCCGGGGGAGCTGGGTTTCCTCGTCCCAGAAGTGTTGGTCGTGGATCACCAACGACTCAGCGAGTAACTCTGCGGCACCTGGACGGTTAGCGAGGGTGGCGCTGCTCGCCGCAAGAATCACGAAAGCGTGACCATACCCCTGTTTTTCTGGCATTGTCGGGGTGTACGCGCGGTGATCCACTGCGGCGTACCACCCACCGTGTTTGTGGTCCTGGAAGACTTCAGTGAGCGATCGAACCCCATGATCGACCATCGACGTCCAACCCGATTGGCCGGTTATTTCCGCGAGCGCAGCGACGTGCGTCATCCGGCAGGTGATCCACAGTTCAAGGTCTCTGCTCGTGGGCTGGCCATTGTCATCGAGCCAGGCGAAACCACCTGACACTCGTGCGCCGCGAGCGAAATTCCATAGTCTGCCCGCCTCGGCGGCGGCGCTACTGTTCGCGGAAGAAACCTGCCCTGACCTCGGGCGGGCTGTCATATCTGACGCAGCCAGATCACGGTTCCTCTAATAGCTCTCATGACGCGTCAAGGACGAGGACGCGGGCGTGCAGTAGCGGCCGTTGCTGAAGAGCAGCGCGGAGGGCTCGATGTAAGCCATCTTCGAGGTACAAGGTGCCTTGGTGCTCGATGACGTGCGCAAATAAATCCCCATAGAAGGTGGAGTCTTCAGAGAGGAGGGCGGCGAGGTCGAGGGTACGTTTGGTGGTGACGAGCTCGTCTAATCGGACTTGTCGTGGGGGCACTGCGGCCCATTGGCTAGGTGTAGTCATGCCGTGGTCTGGGTAGGGGCGCCCTTCCCCAACAGCCTTGAAAATCATTCGTCGAGTCTATGCGTAGGTGGGTTTGGGGTGCTTCATGATTACCTTCCTGACTTTGAACCAAGTACGTACTCGATTACCTAATTCAGTTACTATAGAAGTATGACTGAAATGGCTACTATCAAGGTTCCTCGTGAAGTTCGGGATCAGGTGCGAAACGCTGCCCGTGCGGCACAACTCACTCAGGGGCAACTCATTGAAAAAATGCTCGAACAACGGCGAAGGGCCGAATTTTGGGCCACGTTGGAAGCTGAAGTGCCTGATCAGGCATACCTCACTGAACTGGTCGAGGCGGACGGCGTGCTTATCACCGACGCTGAGGTCTCCATTGCGCAGTTCGAGGCGGGGCAGTGACTCTGGCGATCGCCAGGGGTGACGTCGCGTGGGCGAACATGGACCCGACTGTAGGACGCGAGCAGGCAAAACATCGCCCTTGGCTGGTGCTCTCCGAGCCACCCCTTCACCGGGCTCGTGGCTTGGTGATTGCAGTGCCTTTAACGCACACCGACCGGGGGTGGTCCACGCATGTCAATCTGACGCCTAGTGGCACCACTGCCACTGTTGCGATGTGCGAGCAAATCAAGTCCATGTCGATCACTCGCGTCACTCGAATCGATCGGGCACCATATGCGGCTGCCGTTGTCGATCAGGTCTACCACACACTGGCTCTGTTGATCGGCGGACGATGAACCCCCTACCCCCCTGAGGTTTGCGAGTGAGTGAGCTGTCAGTCTGACCTTTTCGTACCGTTCGTTCTAGGAGGTTGTCCATGACGAATCCCCTCGCCGTTCCGACCGTCGGTTCCTCCCCGGAGCAGCTTGCTGCGATTCGTGCTGGGTACCCGGCTGATGGTGCGGCTCTTGAGCTTGGTGCTGCTGTAGATGCTGGTACGGCCTATCCCGACGTGCCGGTTCGGGTGCCGTTGTCTTCGTTGAATCGACACGGGCTGGTCGCCGGGGCAACGGGGACGGGTAAGACAAAGACGTTGCAGTTAATGGCGGAACAGCTCAGCGCTCAGGGGGTTCCGGTATTTCTCGCTGACATTAAAGGGGACTTGTCGGGCTTAGCTACCCCAGGGGAAGTGAACGACAAGATTACTGAGCGGGCGACACAGGTGGGCCAAAAGTGGGAGGGCGTAGCCTGCCCAACAGAGTTTTTGTCATTGGGCGGTCAGGGCGCTGGGGTGCCAGTTCGAGCCACCATGACGAGCTTTGGGCCAACTCTCTTGGCGAAAGTGCTGGGCTTGAATGATGTGCAGGAGTCCAGTTTGGGGCTGGTCTTTCATTACGCCGACGCTCAGGGGCTTGCCTTGCTTGACCTGAAAGACCTGCGAGCGGTGGTGCAGCATCTGACGTCTGATGAGGGTCAAGCCGATTTGGAGCAGCTCGGCGGTTTGTCTGCGGCGACTGCTGGGGTCATCCTCCGGGAACTCATTACTTTTGCCGATGATGGCGCTGACGTATTTTTTGGGGAACCGGAGTTTGACACCGCTGATCTGCTTCGCACCGTGGATGGCAAAGGTGTGGTGACCTGTTTGGAATTGCCTGGAGTGCAAGACAAGCCACGGTTGTTCTCCACCTTCTTGATGTGGATCCTGGCGGATTTGTTCGAGGATTTGCCTGAAGTCGGTGACGTGGATCAACCGAAGCTGGTGTTCTTCTTCGACGAGGCTCACCTGTTGTTTTCTGACGCAAGTAAAGAATTCCTCGACTCCATCGAGCAGACAGTCCGGCTGATCCGAAGCAAGGGAATCGGGGTGTTTTTCGTCACCCAGTCCCCAAAGGATGTGCCCGGTGGAGTACTTGCCCAGTTGGGTAACCGCATTCAGCACGCGTTGCGCGCGTATACCCCCGAAGATGCCAAGGCACTTAAGGCAGCTGTTTCTACCTACCCCACGAGTGGGTATGACCTGGAAGAACTGTTGACCAGTGTGGGTACGGGTGAGGCGGTTGTCACCGTGTTGTCGGAGAAGGGCGCTCCCACTCCGGTGGCGTGGACGCGTTTGCGCGCCCCGCAGTCTCTGATGGCACCAACTCCGGCGGATCAGATTGCTCAGCTAGTGGGCGCTAGCACTATCGGCACGAAGTACGCCGAAGCGGTGGACCGTGAATCCGCCTATGAGCGGTTGGCGGCCAAGCTGGTGGCACCGGGTGCGGGTGAGTCGCCTGAAGGTGGCAAGGTTGCTCCGCCAACCGCAGCAGAAAAACCGGCTGCAGAAGCAGCACGTCAAGCTCATGCGGACAAGCCTTCCATGGTGGAGAAGGTCACGTCATCGAGTGCGTTTCGGTCCGCGATCCGTTCTGCCGGCACGGTAATCGGCCGGGAAATTATGCGTGGAATATTCGGCACCGCGCGCCGCCGCCGCCGCTAACGCGGCTGGGCGCCCGGGTTTTCCGGGAGCGACTCATAAAGAGGTCAAGTTTCAAATCCGCTGACCGAGGTACTGATGTGACCTAATGTTGTCATTAATGTGCCGAGAGTGATGTCATGAGGACGTTGCGGCTGAGTGGAAGCGGGGCCGAAAGATGCGGTTGGTCGTCCAGCGGCGCGCGATTCGTCGCATAGTCGCAGCCATCGTCGTCCTCGTGGTGGGTCTCGTCAGTGGCGTCGTCGCACCGGCATTCGCGTACCAAGTCAACACGGTTGCCAATACTGGGACTGGTGTGACAACCGGGATGACTTTCCCTAGTGGTCTCACTGCCACTTACACCACATCGGGGAATACGTCCTCGATCAACCGCAACTCCAGCCTTTCCGGTCGCGGCGGCCTAGTTGCGATGTATACCCCAGGGGTGTCCACTAGCGCGGCCATGCCTGACTTTTTCGTGGACGCAACAGGGTGCGCTGCGAACGGCGTGTGTGCGAACCGTGGCACGGTCACTGTTGCGTTCAACCGCCCGGTCCGAAACCCTATTTTTCATTTCTCCGGTATCGGTGGCGGATCCACCGGGGGCGAGCCCAACAACTCGATCATCCACGCCCGGGGCACCATCACCGGAAGTGCCCCGGCGGGGGCGACGTTCGGCGCGGTGTCCGGCGGTGCGGTCAACTTAACCCGGACTAATAGCAACACCACGTTCGACACCATCGGCAGCAAACCCAGCGTCAATTGCAACGCCAATGGTGCCGCCGCAAGTAACTTTGATTCCCGCGCCGGGTGCGGCAGTATGCCGCTCGCCGGCACGTATACCTCGGTCACCTTCACCATGGACATTGTGGTGGCCGCGAACGGGACGGGTACGGCACCCAGTGGTGGTCAAGGGGACGCTTTCGTACTCGGCATCACCGTCCCGGAAGACTTCGCTGATGCGCCGGCCTCGTACAACGGCAGCCCCAGTGCGGCGCCATCGCATGTGATCGGCAACCTGCAACTGGGTGCGGCCATCGACGAGAACAACGCGGCTAATGCGAACTTCACGACCACCGCAGACACCGTCGCTGCCGGCGCCGACGCCACGGCTGGTGGTGACGGTGCAGATGAAGACGGGTGGCCAGGGAGTGCTTCCCAACTCACCACCGCACTCATTGGTTCGGCGTATAACGTCACCGTGCCGATCTCCGGCGCTACTGCCGCCGGACGGGTTTGCGGCTGGATCGATTTCAACCGTGGTGGCACCTTCGACAACACGGCAGAACGATCGTGTGCGTCGTTCGCGGCAGGCGCCACGTCCGTGCCGCTCAGTTGGACGGTGCCCACTGGAGCGACCAGCGCGGGGGCTACCTACCTGAGATTGCGGGCGTCGTACAACACCACTCAAGCGGAAAGCCCTACTGGCAGAGCCGATTCGGGTGAAGTGGAGGACTACAGCATTTCGATCATGCCGGTGATTCGGGTGAACAAAGCCGTCACCAACGGATCAACCCGGACTTTCGATCTCGCCGTGAACGATACGACCGTGGCGCCTGGGGTGAGTAACGGTGGCACGAGTGGACTCAAAACGGTTTTCCATACCTCCACTCTGGGCGTTCCTGATCTGACGGTTGCCTCAGATGTGGGGACCGCCGTCGTCCCGTTGACCATCACCGAGGCGGTGGCCGGCGGTAGCACTGCCCCGTACAGCTCGTCATATACCTGTGTGAACGGTGTTGGTACTACCGTGGTGAGCGGGACGGGGACCAGCATCACCACCCAGTTCCCCGCATCAACCGGCACAAACGGCCAAGACCAGAACATCACTTGCACGTTCACTAATACGCCAACCCCTCGGCTGTCGTTGACCAAGTCGGTGGGGTCCGTCGCGGATACCAACGGGGACGGCCGACGCAGTGCCGGAGATATCGTCACGTATCAATTCGCGGTCACCAATACCGGCGACATCGCGGTCAGCAGCGTGGCGATCACAGACCCAGCAGCTACCGGGTTGAGTTGCCCCAGCACCAGTCTCGCGCCAGGAGCGTCTACCACTTGTGCCGGAACCCACGCCCTGACTCAGACTGAAGTGAATGCCGGGGTGCTCAACAACACCGCGACGGCGACCGCGTCATCGGTCACCGGGCCGGTGACGTCACCTGCGTCGTCCACCTCCGTGTCGATCCCCGTGCAGGGTGGGGTGGCGCTCGCAAAGAACGTGGCTTCAGTGACGGACGTCAACAGCAACGGCATTCGCGATGCAGGGGACCGGATCAATTGGACGTTCACCGTCACCAATGCGAGCAACGTCACCCTCACCTCAGTCACCGTCGCTGACCCGCTGGCTGGCTCGATCACCTGCCCCACTACTACGTTGGCCCCTGGTGCATCCACCACCTGCACGGCGGCCCCTTATGTGATCAGTCAAGCTCAAGGCGATGCCGGGGTGGTGACGAACACGGCTACCGTGAGTGGGACAACCCCCGGTGGATCCACCCTCACCTCGCCGTCGTCAACCACCACCACCACGCTGACCCGCCAAGCGGTGATCACAACGACAAAGTCCGCGGCGGTCACCGACGTCAATGGCAATGGGGTCACCGACTTGGGTGATCGAATCACCTGGACCTTTCAGGTCAGTAACGCCGGGAACGTCACACTCACCACCGTGGGAGTGAATGACCCGTTGGCGGGCCTCATCACTTGTGCCGCAACAACATTGGCCCCTGGTGCGTCGACGACCTGCGCCGCGGCCACGCCCTACACGATCACTCAACCTGATGTCGATGCAGCTGTGGTCAGCAATACCGGGACCGCATCGGGGCAGAGTCCTAGCGGCTCGGTGGTCACCGCGACAGGCAGCCGATCAGTGCCGGTGCAACAAACCTCCGCGCTGTCTTTAACGAAATCCGCGGCGGTCACCGACGTCAATGGCAATGGGGTCACCGACTTGGGTGATCGAATCACCTGGACCTTCCTCGCGCGCAACACTGGCACGGCCACCCTGACTGCGTTGGCAGTGACTGACCCCAAGGCGGGCGCGGTGAGTTGCCCGACCACCACGTTGGCCCCAGGTACCCAAACCACTTGCACCGCAACAACTCCGTATGTCATCACTCAAACGGATGTGAACGCCGGGATTGTCTCGAACTCGGCGACCGCATCGGCCCGAAACCCCGGTAACGTCACCATCCCCTCGAACGCCTCCACCACAGACACTCCAGTCGTACAAGTGAACGGGTTGGCGTTGGTTAAAACAGGTCTAGTCAACGACCTTGACAACAATGGCACCGAACTGGGTGACACGGTGACGTACAGTTTCCGCCTGACCAACTCGGGAACAGTCACCTTGACTTCGTTGGCGGTGACCGACCCGCTGGTCCCGTCGGTCAGTTGCCCTACCACCACGCTGGCGCCGGGAGCGTCCGTGACATGTACCGGCACGTACACGATCACGCAAGCGAATGTGGATGCCGGTGTCGTCAACAACACCGCGACCGCGACGGGCCGTAATCCCAGTGGTGCCACAGTGACGTCCAATACGTCCACGGAGTCAATCCCGGTCGCGCAAGTCGCGTCGCTGCAACTAGGCAAAGTGCCAGCGGTCACTGACCTGGATGGCAACGGCACCGACCTCGGGGATCAGATCGTCTGGACCTTCACTGTCCTCAATACCGGCACCGTTACTGTCAACTCCCTTGCTGTGAATGATCCGCTTGCTGGCACGGTGACCTGCTCTAACGGAGCCCTTCCGCCGGGAGTGTCTCGTACGTGCACTATGGCGACCCCCTACCTCATCACCCAAGCGAATGTGAATGCCGGCCAGGTCGTCAACACTGCCACCGCTAGTGGCGCCCGATCAGGTAATACGGTTACTTCACCGCCTCGGTCGTCAACAACACCGATCCCACGGAGTAGTGCTCTCACCCTGACTAAAACTGCTGCGGTCACCGATGTGAATGGGGATGTAGAAACTGACCTTGGTGATCGGATCACCTGGACGTTCGTGGTACGGAACACCGGCACCACCACCGTGACGGGAATCGCGGTCACCGACCCGCGAGCCGGCGCCGTCACATGCCCGACAACCACATTGGCGCCGGGCGCATCGATGACCTGTACGGCGGCGGTATACACCATTAATCAATTTGATGTGGAAGCGGCGATTGTTAGCAACACCGCATTCGCCTCAGGTACCTCACCGACCGGTGCGGTCACGTCGCCGACGTCCGCTACGGACACTCCGGTCGTTCAAGACCCGCGCCTGACCATGACAAAAACTCCGAGCACGACTGATGCTAACGGCAACGGGGTCACCGACCTCGGAGACGAAATCACGTGGATATTTGTGGTGACGAACGCCGGCACGGTTAGCTTGAGCAACCTGGTCGTCAACGACCCACTCGCGGGTACGGTCAGTTGCCCGTTAACCACGTTGCTGCTGGGGCAGTCCACTACTTGTACGTCCACGACGCCCTACGTCATCACCCAAGCCAATGTTGATGCTGGGCGAGTATTCAACACGGCCACCGCCGCGGGACGTGGGCCAGCAGGGGGGACTATCACCTCGTCACCGCCGTCAACGTCTACGACGAGCGTGCCTCGGTTCCCAAGCATGACGCTGGTGAAGACCGCCGCGATCACCGACGTTGACGCCAATGGAACCGACCTGGGTGACCTCATCTCGTGGGACTTCACGGTCACCAACACCGGAAACACCACGATCTCTAACGCGACAGTCACCGATCCATTCGCGGGGCTAGTGTCTTGTGCCGCAACAACTTTGGCACCGGGTGCATCGACGACGTGCACCGCCGCGCCATACGCCATCACGCAATCCGACTTTGACGCCGGGCGGGTGATCAACACAGCTAACGCTGCCGGGGAAACTCTTGGAGGTGGGTCAGTCAATGCTCTCCCCGCAACCGTGACCACCCCTCTTACGCAGAATCTCGATCTGCGTTTGACCAAATCAGTCGCGTCGGTTGCCGACGTCAACAGCACTGGGGTGACCGACCTAGGAGATCGCATCACGTGGACATTCTTGGTCCGCAACGCGGGAAATGTCACGATCAGTTCAGTGGCCGTCAGTGATCCGCTAGCCGGTGTCGTGAATTGCCCAGTCGCCGTGCTTGCGCCGGGCGCGCAGACCACCTGCACCGCCGCGCCGTATGCCATTACCCAGGAAGACGTAGACGCCGGAATCGTCTCCAACACCGCGCAAGTCTCTGCGCAGGATCCCCAAGGTGATGTGGTTGCTTCTCCTCCATCGAGAACGGACACCCCAGTCACGCAAAGCACTGGTTTGACGCTTACCAAAGCCGCGGCGGTGAACGACGTCGATAGCAACGGCACCGACCTGGGTGACACCATCGGATGGACGTTTACGATCCGCAATACCGGAACGGTGACATTAACGGCCATCACGGTCGACGACCCACGTGCGGGTGCCATTACCTGCGCCGCAACGACTTTGGCACCGAACGCCACGACGACATGCACCGCCGCGCCTTACGCCATCACGCAGGCTGATGTCGATGCTGGGGTGGTAGCCAACACGGCGACCGCATCGGGGCAAGCCCCGGGCGGAGGCACGGCATCTTCGTTGCCGGCATCCACCACCACGCCCGTTCTGCAGACGCGCGGGTTATTGCTGACGAAGTCCGCGTCCCCGATTGATCGTGACGGCAATGGTGCTATTCAGCTCAATGACCAAATCGCGTGGTCTTTTGTGGTGCGTAATACCGGCACTGTCACCTTGGCTTTGATCGGGATCAGCGACCCACTCGCCGGCGCGGTCTCCTGCCAAGCGGCGACTCTCGAACCGAACACGCAAATCACTTGCTCCGCAACGGTTCCGTACACGATAACTCAGGATGATGTAGACGCCGGAATTGTGTCGAACAGTGCTGCCGCGTCCGCCCGAGATCCCCAAAATGGGTCTGTCATCTCGAACACTGCGAGCGCGGACACATCGATTGCGCGGGGCGTGTTCATGTCGATCATCAAGACAGCCACCGTGAACGATGTAGACGGTAATGGAACGGATTTAGGTGACACCATCAGTTACTCGTTCCAGGTAATTAATACCGGGACGGTCACGCTTAACACGGTCACCGTGAATGACCCGCTCGCCGGCGCGGTGATCTGCCCGTTCACTACGTTGCCTCCCGGCCAAACTCGAATTTGCACTGCGGTCAACCCTTTTGTCATCACCCAGCCATCCGTTGACGCCGGGCAAGTCATTAACACCGCTCGCGCGTCAGCGCGTGATCCGCAGAATCAACCCGTGAGCTCAAGCACAGATTCCACTATCACTGCGATACCACGAACTGCTGCCCTCGATCTGACCAAAGCAGTGGTCTCAATCACCGGAGACAACCCCGCCCCCAGCGTGGGTGATTTCATCACCTGGACATTCACCGTTCGCAATACCGGGAACACCACGATCACCGGGGTGACGGTGAATGACCCGCTTGCCGGCACGGTCACCTGCCCGACAACCACCCTTGCGCCTGGGGACACCACCACGTGCACCGCTGACCCCCACGCCGTCACCCAAGCGGAGATGAACGCGGGGGTGGTGGCGAATACTGCCAGCGCCCAGGGTGCCGCCCCGACAGGTCCGGTGACATCGAGTCCATCGTCCACAAACACCCCGACCAATCAAGTCGCTGTGCTGGCTATGACTAAATCAGCTGCCGTCACTGATGTGAACTCCAACGGTGAGACCGATCTCAATGACACGATTCAGTGGACATTCCTGGTGACTAACCCCGGAACTGTCACCCTTAGCTCGATTGCGATTAACGATGTGATCGCTACCGGAATCACTTGTACCGCAACCACTGTGGACCCCGAACAATCCACACTATGCACCGCCGCGCCGTACTCCATCACGCAGCAAGATGTCGATAACGGATTGATCTCCAACACCGCCACTGCGAGTGGCCGGCGCCCACCCAGCGGCGGTTTCGTCATCTCTGATCCGTCCACTACGGACACCCCGATTACCCAGCGTCCGGAAATCAGATTAACGAAAACCTCTGCTGTGATCGATTCGGACAGCAACGGCACTGATCTCGGTGACGAGATCTCCTGGACGTTCGAGGTGACAAACAGGGGAACAGTCACCCTCTACCAAGTCGCAGTGGATGACCCGCTGATTGGACCAGTCACCTGCGCGGCAAACACCCTGAGCCCCGGCGACACCACCACGTGCACGGCGGACAGCCCGTACACCATCACTCAGGGCGATGTGGACACCGGAGAAGTCGTCAACACCGCTACAGCGGTAGGTCGTAGTCAGGATGGTCCCCAAACCAGGTCCGATGAGGCTACCGAGCGCACGCCGATCCCGCAGAACCCCGCGTTAGTGCTGGAGAAAACCGCCACTACAGATGACCTCAGCGGTGACGGTGTCAGCCCCGCGTTGGGAGATCAGATCTCGTGGGGTTTCCGGGTTCGCAATACCGGGAATGTGACCCTCACCGGCCTTGCGGTCAACGACCCAATTGCTGGGGTGGTCACCTGCACCGACACGACCCTGCCGATAGGCGCCTCAATCACCTGCACGGCCCCTCCCCGCACCATTAGTCAAGTGGATGTGGACGCCGGTGTGGTGTCGAACACCGCGCTCGCGTCAGCGAACGACCCGCGTGGCTCGCCCGTGCCGTCGGAGCAGGCTCAAACAGACACCGTGATCGTGCAGTCCAGTGGTTTGGAGTTGACGAAGACCGGTACCCGGGTGGATTTAGACGGCAACGGTGGCGACGTCGGTGACCGAATTGACTGGGAGTTTCAGGTCACCAACAGTGGCACCGTCACCATCACAGAACTCTTCGTTGACGATCCGTTGGTGGGGGTAGTGACTTGCGCCGCAACGACATTGGCTCCGCAGGCAGCGACTTCGTGTGCTCCAGTGACCCCTTACGTCATGACCCAATCGGATGTTGATACCGGTGTTGTAGCCAATACGGCTAATGCGGGTGGTGAACTTCCCAGCGGGGAAGAGGTGTTCTCTCTCCCGGCGTCCGCGTCGGTTTTCGCTGGTGGGGTGGTGCAGGCAAATGCCACCAAAGTTGGCACTGTCGTTGATGTGGACGGGGATGGCACCACTGGCCTCGGAGACCGCATTAACTGGTCGTTCACCCTTACCAACGAGGGTACGGTCACTTTGATCAACATCGCGGCCAACGACCCGCAAGCTGGTGTAGTCACATGTAACCGACGGTCGGTGCCGCCAGGCGAACAAGCCCTGTGCACCGGGTCGGTGCCATGGGTGATTGACCAAGCTGATGTGGACCGTGGGGAAGTCCCCAATAGTGCCTCCATTGAGTACGACATCCCCAGCGGTGGGAGCGGGGAGACTACGCCGTCCACATCGGTGCCAGTGGCTCAAAGTCCTGGGTTAGCAACAACTAAGACCGCGTCCACGGTGGATACCAACACCGATGGTCAGTTCGCCGCAGGTGACTACATGGTGTGGAGCTTTGAGGTCACCAATACGGGGACCACAACAATCAGTGCTCCGGCGATCAACGATCCGCTAGCCGGCCCGGTTACTTGCCCCCCTGGCGATCTCTCCCCGGGTAACACGGTTACTTGCACTACCAATGACCCGTATGTCATCACGCAGGACGACGTTGATCTTGGTGTTGTCGCCAACACCGCTACTGCGACGGGTGCGGACACCAACGGTGATCCGGTGGAGTCGGCACCCTCCACCACGGAAACACCGCTCAACCAAAGCTCGGTGCTAGAGCTGGTTAAGGTGGCTACTCCTATCGACGCCACCAGCAATGGAACCACCGATCTCGGCGACACCATCGAGTACACTTTCCAGCTTCGTAATAGCGGGACGGTCACCCTTTCCGATCTCGCTGTAACTGATCCACTTGCGGGCGCTATCTCTTGTCCTGCAACGGTTCTCGCGCCCGGAGAGGAGGTGACGTGTGCTGCGGATAACCTGTACGTGATCACTCAAGCTGATGTAGACGCAGGGTTGGTCGCGAATGTTGCCACAGCGTCCGCCACGAACCCACGTAATGAAGCGGTGATGGCGCCGGAGTCCAGCACTGACACCGCGGTGAACCAACGAGCCCAGCTTGCTATCAGCAAAAACGCCACGGTCACTGACGTTGATGGTGATGGGGGGACGAGCCTCAGTGACACCATTGCGTACACCTTTGACGTGACGAACCGTGGCACCGTCACCCTCGACACGGTGACGGTTAACGACCCATTGATTGGTGCAGTCACCTGCGCCGCAACGGTATTGGCGCCAAATGCGACCACCGTCTGTGAATCGACGACTCCTTATGTCGTGACTCAAGATGACGTCGACGCCGGCGTCGTGACCAACACGGCTACGGTATCTGGTCTGACACCCGCTGATGAACCGGTGTTCTCAGACCAGTCGTCAGTGGCGACACCGGTGCCGCAAACGGCAGGGATAGAAATCACCAAAACCGCGGATGTCACCGATGTGAACGGCAATGGGATAATTGATCTCGGCGACACCATTCAGTGGACTGTTGAGGTGGTGAACACCGGCACTACGACTTTCATCCGCTACGACGTGGATGACCCGACTGTCGGTACCTTGAACTGTCCGCGACGCACGATCCTCCCCGGAGAGGGTCGCACGTGCGTCCCAGCACCGTACGTCATCACTCAGGCAGATGTTGATGCTGGCGTCGTGGTCAATACCGCCACAGCGGGTGCCCGGACCTCATTAGGGAACATCACCGCCGAGCCGTCGTCCACCGAAACTCCCATCACCCAGCTCGCGGGACTCTCGATAGTGAAATCGGCTGCGGTGGATGACACCGACACTAACGGGACTGATCTTGGTGACACCGTCGCGTACAGCTTTGAGGTCACCAACACGGGCACTCTCACCATGTACGAAGTGGCCGTTGACGACCCCGCTGCTGGGGTGGTGTCTTGTCCGGTGAACACGCTCCTCCCGGGTGAGTCCACGACCTGCACCGCCGATTCGCTCTACGTGGTCACTCAGGCCGATGTGGACGCCGGCGTGGTCACGAACACCGCAACCGCGTCCGGTGAGCCACTGGCGGGGGGCCAGGTGCCATCAAGTCCATCCACGGTGAATACCCCGATCGGGCAGAGCAACGCATTGGTCATCGCAAAGTCCGCGACCGGGAACGACCCTAACGGCGATGGGCTCAATGTGGGCGAAACCATCGATTACACCTTCACGGTCCGCAATACCGGCACGACCACGGTGACTAGTGTCCAGATTTCTGATCCTTTGGCGGGTTCAGTTACTTGCGCCGCAACGGTTTTGGCGCCCGGGCAAGCCGCTACCTGCGCTGCGGATGATCCGTTTACCATCACCCAGGCGGTGTTGGATTCCGCATTCCCGCAGAACGGTTTACGAAACACTGCCACCGCGTTCGCGACCAGCCCCGGTGGAACAATTCAGGCGCAGGACAGCGTGTTAACCCGGTTGCGGTTCACCCCTGAGATCCGCGGCGGCAAGAGAGCGGCTGCGGTGGACTCCAACGGAAACGGTGTCACGATCGATCTCGGTGACACGCTGCTCTACACCTTCCCCGTGGAGAACCCAGGCAATATCACCGTCCCCGGGCCGATTACTGTGTCCGACCCACTTGTGGGGGGTGCGACGTGCCCGGCCGGGCCGCTGGCTCCCGGGGACACCATGATCTGTACCGCGAACAATCCGTACACGGTCACTCAAGCGGACGTCGATGCCGGCCTGCGTTTCAACACAATGACTGCCACGACTGAGGTTGCGGGAGTGATGTTACGGACGGAATCCAGTTCGGTTCGCGCAATTGAGCAGAGCCCGAGTTTAGCCTTAGCGAAGTCCGCTGCGGTCAATGACCTCAATGGTGATGGCCGAACAAACCTTGATGACACCATTGACTACACGTTCACCATCACGAACACCGGGACGGTGACGGCGTCTAATGTCCAGATCGCCGACCCCAAAGTTGGTCAAGTTTTTTGTGCGGAAACGACATTAGTTCCGGGGGAAAGCACCACGTGCGTCACGAGCGAGCCGTACATCATTACTCAAGATGATATGGATTCTCAACAAGTCCGTAATGAGGCTACCGCGAGGGCAACCTTGTTTAATGGGTCTGAGGTCACATCGGCGCCCGCTGAGGTGATCACGCCGCTCCAGATCATCCGCGGTATCGGCCTTACCAAGTTGGCCTCGGTCAATGACGAGAACGGCAATGGTGTCACCGATGAAGGTGACACCATTGATTGGTCATTTGACATCCGCAACGCCGGTGATGTGACGGTGTTTCAAGTGACGCTGGAAGATCCTCTCGCTGGCCCGGTGAGCTGCGAATCGGACGGACCGGCGGATCTCCCCGTCGGCACGTCGGTGAGCTGCACGGCAGACGACTCGTACGTCATCACCCAAGCGGATGTGGACGCTGGCGTTGTGGTGAACACAGCAACCGCAAGCTCCCCGTTCTCCGGGGGGGACGACATCATCATGACTGAGTCCACCACCGAAACGCCGGTTTCTCAGGAAAGCAGCTTAAGTATCGTCAAGTCCGCGCTGACCAACGATGAAGACGGCGACGGCACCACCAATCTGGGTGACACCGTTTATTACTCATTCGTCGTCAATAACACCGGAACGGTCACAGTGACTGATGTGCGTGTTGATGACCCAATGGTCGGCGCGGTGTCTTGTGTCGCAACGGTTTTGGCGCCAGGGGAGTCCACATCATGCACCGCGGGCAACCCGTACGCCATCACCCAGGTGGATGTCGAGAACCGTCGTGTGATCAACCAGGCGACGGTGACCGCGGAACGACCCAATGGTGATGCCGTGACCTCACTTCCAGCCACCGTTACGACCGCTGTAGATGCACAACTGTCCTGGGAATTAACGAAGAGCGCCACGGTGAACGATGAGAACGGTAATGGTGTGACCGACCGGGGTGACACTATCGACTGGACGTTCCAGGTCACCAATACCGGCACCGCGGCTGTTGGCCCGATGGGCATCGATGACCCGATGGCTGGCTCGGTCAGCTGCTCGAATGCGGCGATCCCGTTGGGCGAATCCATCACGTGCGCGGCGGATGATCTATACGTGATCACTCAAGATGATGTGGACGCGGGCGTGGTCGCCAATACGGCATCCTCGCGAGACCTGTCAGGTGTGAGTGGCGCGGTGAGCGTCTCCAGCACCGAAACCGCCGTTGATCAGACGCCTCGGTTGGCTATCCAGAAGACCGCCACCGTGAACGACCTGGACGGCAACAGCACGGATCTCGCTGATGAGGTGCAGTACCAGTTCACCGTTCGCAATACGGGGACGGTGACCATGTCTGCGATAGCGGTGATTGACCCGATTATCGGTGATGTGACTTGCAGTGCAACGGTTTTGGCGGTTGGGGCCAGTGCGCTATGCACCGCGGATAACCCTTACATCATCACTCAAGCCGATGTTGATTTCGGCATCGTCTTTAATGCGGCGAGTGCGATTGGGAAAGATCCCAGCGGTGCTGACACCATCTCCCCGACATCGGTGGTGGATGTGGGGATCCCGCGAGAAGAGCAGGTATCACTCGTCAAGGACGCCTTGGTGGTGGACCGTAATGGAGATGGTCTCACCGGGGTGGGCGATGAGGTCGAGTTCACGTTCACGGTGACGAATACCGGGAACACCTCACAAACCGCTGTCGCGGTGAGCGACCCTCAGATTGGGCAAGTTACTTGTGCCGCAACGGTTCTCGCCCCTGACGCTCAGAGCACTTGTACGGCAAGTAATCCGCATGTCATCACTCAGGCGGATGTGGACGCCGGGGAGTACGTGAACTTCGCGACTGCGTCGGTCCGGGTGGGCCGGGCGACGGTGACCTCTGACCCGGCGAGCGCCACGACTGTAATGGATCAAAACCCTGCGATAGATGTCATTAAATCCGCGGCGGTGAATGATAGTGATGGTGATGGGACGCCTAGCTTGGGTGATCAAATCACGTGGTACTTCGCGGTCACGAACACGGGAAATCTGACCGTGACCAATCCGATTGTGGCTGACCCTTTGGCGGGCTCGGTGACCTGCCCGGCGGGCTCGGTGGCGCCGGCGCAGTCGGTCACCTGCCAGACGGACACCCCGTACGTGATCACGCAAGCTGATGTCGATGCTGGTCGGATCGTCAACACCGCCACTGGCTCTGCTAGCACCCCCGATGGTGGAACGGTTGAGTCAGGGCAAGCGACCTCCACCACAACGGTCGGTCAAGCTCCAGCCTTGGCGTTGGTGAAGTCCGCGGAGGTGGTAGATGACGGCGACGGGGAAACTGCTGCCGGTGATCGGATCCGTTGGACGTTTGAGGTGACTAATACCGGAACCACCACCGTCGAGGACGTTCAGGCCATTGACCCGATGGCTGGCTCAATCACTTGCGCGACAACAGTTCTGGCACCTGGGGCGGCCACCTCGTGTGCAGCTGAGCCGTACATCATCACCCAAGCGGACATGGACGCTCGCCAGATCGTGAACGAGGCGGTGGCAACCGGAACATCCGGTGCGGACCCAGTGACATCGCTCCGGGCAACCCGGGCGGTGCCCTTGGCGGGCCGTAACGCGCTGTCCTTCACGAAAGCCGCAGTGGTCAATGACATTAACGATGATGGCCTGACCAGTCTTGATGATACCGTCGCCTACACCTTCACGGTCGGCAATACCGGGACAGTGACGGTCACGGATATCACGGTCGTCGACCCAGCGGTGGCCGCAGTAACGTGCGCGGCAACAACGTTGGCTCCCGGTGCTACGACGACGTGTGTCGCGAACTCACCGCGTTTGATTACCCAAGAAGACGTGGACACCGGAGTCATCAGCAATACGGCGTCCCCGACGGCTCGTGCTGCCGACGGCACTGTAGTCACCGGCCCCGCATCCACCGTAGAAACAGTGGTCGATCAGTCCCGCCGGCTTATCTTGGTCAAGAAAGCGGCCCCGCGTGACCGCAACGCCGATGATCGGATCACTGCTGGTGATGACATCGCGTGGACTTTCCAGGTGACGAATGCGGGTACGGTCACAGTCCGAGAGTTGCGTATTGATGATCCCACTGCCGGGTCGATCGCTTGCGGTGCAACGGCGTTGGCCCCAGGTGAATCCACCACCTGCCAGTCGGCCGAGCGTTCCATCACCGTCGCGGAAGGTGCCGCCGGGCAAATTCAGAACACCGCTACGGCGCGCGCCCAAGATCAGCAAGCCACTCAGGTGTTGTCATCGCAGGCACGCGCGGTAGTCAAAGTGGCCACTGCGGCGATAAGCCGGCCCCCAACGTCCCCGACGCCTTCCTCTCCGAACCCGCCGGCGAGTGGTCCCATGTGGTTGCCGCGTACGGGTGGGCAGGCATTGGGCCTGCTGGTGGGTGTCGCGTCGGGCGCAATCACCCTCGGTGGTTGGCTGGTCTTGGCCACTCGCCGTCGCCGCAGCTCGGGGTCGTCGGGTCTTCCGCGTGACTAGGAGGCGGTCTGGCTTCGCCGGCTATGGGCTCCCAAAATGGGCGATTGGCCCACAGTGGTCACAGAATCTGGCAGGCTCAAACACAACCGGTAATTACGAGGCATGAATTTGCCAGACCGTCCGCGATTGATGGGGAGTATGCGCATGAAAGGCAGAACTATCCGGGCTCACCGCACTGCTCAGGTTATTGCCGGGGCAGCCGTTGTTGTTGCGACAGTCACCAGTTGTTCCGGTGACAACGCCAGCGATGACAAAGGACCGTCAAAGTCGGCGTCGGCCACGGTGTCGCCACTGGTTACACCCACCGAAGAGAACATCGTGAACGAACCGGATGCACGTCAGGATGTCCAAACTTCGGGGTGCGCCAAGCAGGACGGTGGTTGGGGCGCGGAGGGGCAAGTGAAGAATTCTGGCGACAAAGACGCTTCCTACACGGTGGTGATCAGCTTTACGAATGAGAAGTCCACCGTGCTGGCCCGGGACGAGATCAAAGTCACGGTGCCCAAGGGTGAAAGTAAGAAGTGGTCCGCGAAGGCAAAGTTCAAAGCCCCAAAGAACGTGGTGTGCGTCTTGCGTGGGGTGGACCGCAACGAAGCGAAGAGCTAACCAGTCAAGGACTGGCCTGGCCAGAGAATGAGCCGAGAGAGACAAACACCCGGTTCGCTTCGGCGCTAAGCCGAAAGAACCGGGTGTTTGTCTGCGGCGGAGGATAGGGGATTTGAACCCCTGAGGGTGATTAACCCAACACGATTTCCAATCGTGCGCACTAGGCCACTATGCGAATCCTCCACCGGAGAGGTTACCGGACGCCATGCGGTACATTTCGCAGTGACCCCTCGTGTGGCGTCATCTCGCTCAACCCCCCCAGGGCCGGAAGGCAGCAAGGGCAGGCGAGCTCTGGCGGGTGCGCGGGGGGTCGCTTTACGTTCTTAGCGGTCTCCGGCTTTTAGCCGGGTATGTCGATCCGACCACCGAACTCCAGCAACTGGCGCCGCCTACCTAGCTTGGTGGCGTTTACGCCCACCAAAACCGCCAGCGCTTCCTTTGCCGCCGTCACGGTGTTCAGTAGCTGCTCGGGTGCGGGTTTTCCCGCCTGGGTTTTTATCGGCGAACCGTGGCTTGGTTTGCCGCGTCGGCGCTCCGGTGTCTCGTGGCTTGTGTCGGCGTGATGGTGTCTCGGTGTTTCGTGGTCGGTCTGAGACTGCGGGTGCGTCCTGCGCTTTCTCGACTTTTTTGCCCGGGAGACTGATCCCAGCAGCGTCCTCGGGGAGCACATCGACAAACGTGGCTTCTGGCGACACATGAATACGACCAAGTTCACGCAGGCCGGCATCTTTCAGAAGGTGCACCACGCTTGACACTTTCCGGAGATTACCTTCGATTCGTAACGTCACCCACCCTTCTTCGCCCGTCAGTAAGCTTCGTGCGACTGAGTCCCCACCCAGCAGTATCGCCAATACTCCGGCGAGGGTCTCGCGGTCTCCTCCGTTGATCATGTCTTCGGCGGCACTGAGCCAGAAGTTCTTACTATCTTGGTGTTGCGCTTGTGCTTTAGCGATTAAGGTCGCGAGCTTGGCTTTTTTTACGTCATGCGCGGTGGGCGGAGTGCCGCGTTTGAAAGTCCGTGCAACGGTTCGTTCGAGAGCCGCGAGTTTGCCGCTCTCTTTCGGCCCGTACAGCAGTACCACCGTTCCGCCGCGACCAGCCCGACCAGTGCGACCAGAACGGTGTTGGTACGCCTCGGTTTCACTGGGGATGCGGTAGTGAATCACCAGATCGACGTCGGGAATGTCTAACCCGCGGGCGGCGACATTGGTGCCGATGAGCACATTGACGTGCCCCGCGCGGAAGCGTTCAATAACTCGTTCCCGTTGCACCTGATTCAGGTCGCCGTTAATCGCTTCCGCGGTGTGCCCGGAGAGCGCGAGCTGCTTAGCGAGTTCATCTGTTTCCGCTTTGGTGTGCGTGAAAATAATCGATTTTTCGCCCTGGTGGGTGTGCAAAATGCCCGAGAGGATCCCGGCTCGTCTTTTGAGGGGTGCTTGAATAGCAATTTCTTCATAACTGACGTCTTCGCTGTTCATCACATTGATATGCGCGGGATCGCGGAGATGGTCGTGGGCAATCTTTTTCGCCCACTGCGGCAAAGTCGCCGAAAACAGCAATGTTTGCCGATCCCGTGGGGTAGCGGAAAGCAATTTCTCGACATCCTCGCCAAACCCCATGGAGAGCATTTCATCGGCTTCGTCTAATACAGCGATATGAATCCGGCTTAAATCCAGCACGCCTTTTTCTAAATAATCCAGCGCCCGACCCGGTGTCGCGACAACCACGTCACAACCACGCTTCAATTCGTACGCTTGTTGGCCGTACCCAGTGCCCCCATAAATCGTGGCAACGGTGAGTTCATGGGCCACCCAAGACAATTCCCGAGATACCTGCAAAGCGAGCTCACGGGTGGGGGTCAAAATAAGTGCCCGCGGTGCCCGGCCCTTGTCATTTTCTTCCGTTAGTTTACTCGCGATGGGTAACCCGAAAGCGAGAGTTTTACCAGTCCCGGTGCGGGCTTGCCCGAGAATATCCATTCCTTTTAGAGCTGGGTTTAGTGTTTCGGCCTGAATGGGAGTGGGGGTGGTAAAACCCTGGCGCCCTAAAGCCTGGTGGACTCTTTTAGGTAAGGGGTAATCAGTGAAAAGGGAAGTTTTTTCTAGCGAAAAATCTGATTGTTGTGGCACGTGCGGCACGAGAGCCCTTCAAACGTCGAGAGTTTTTATCCAAGATAAAAACTGGAATTAATTGACTGTGGGCTTGAGATAAAATCTATTTCTGCCTTGTGCAGCCAGCTCGCGCGGAAAATGCATGAGTAACGTGATTTTATCATTGGTCTGGGGCCCACCATGAACCTCGAAGTGCGCAGACGCCGCAAGCGACGCTGAGAAGGCCAAGGGCTGCCACCCATGACCGCAGGTCCGTCGCTGGCATCAGTGGCCAGGCCCACCAGTAGGGGTTCTGCCCATCGTTGACTCCGCTCACAAAACACCCGAGCAGGAAACTCAGCGGAGCTGCCATGGCATTCACCTCACGAGTGATAGCGCCACTCAGCAGCATGAGGCCGATCAGACCGCACCCGTCCCGTAATAACCGCGCACCATTCTCGGACGATCCAATGACCGTGAGCATGGCGCCAGCTAACAGCGGTAAGCACGTGGCAGCCAATGGCGCCACGGCCCACGCGCTCCGGCTAGCTGTCGCCAGGGTGACGGTGAGCGGGGTATGCGTGATCCGCGCGATGCCCACGAGCAGTGGGATCGCCGCGCAGGCTGCTAGGGGAACGTCAACGAGACTGCCCGTGAGTAGGTTGGGTAAAGCTTGTTCCCGGCCCGCTAAGGTCAGCATAGCCAAAACCGATAACGAGGTCATCCCCAACGCTGCCGGCAGTCGAACCGCTCGGAAGAGCCAGCGCATTTATCGCGTCGGGATGGGCGGGGCCGAAGCGGTGCAACTGCCCATCGTGTCGATGGTGTTGTTGTACCAAGTGGTTTGCTGTTCAACGGACAGGCGAAGCAAGCTACTCAGCCGGCCATCCAATTCAGGGTCATCAGCCTCAAGGGCGCCGGTGTCAGCTCCGGATGCATGACTAAGCCACGCGCGGATCACGGGGTATGAGTTTCCGGCAGGCCATCGTCCACGGGTGTCATTGACACATGCCGGGGGGAAATCACGGATCGGACTTTCCGCCACGCTGAACACCGATTCCTGCACGCTGTCGGTCAGAGTGAATGTCCAATGGTCAGGTGTAGTGGTTGCTGCCTCGGTGAGCTTGGCCGGACTGGGCACCCCGCTTTGGCGCATGACGCTCACCGCTTCTCGTAACCGTGGTTCTTGGGCTGCGAGGAGGTCACGATTTTCGGGCCAGGAGCAGATTTGTGGGGCTTCGCCACGGCAAGCCATCGTGGTCACCCGGCCAGTGACTGGGTCTGGCCCGAAGTCCTGGGTCATGCCGCGCCCGATGAAGACAGCACTGGGGAGCAGGATGGCCACTGCGGTAACAGCCCACCCAACTCGTGTGATGTGGGTCATCGTCAGGCTGGCCGCTATCGCGCTCAGGGTGACGATTGGTGCCCATGTTCCCCCCGGTGCCAACGCTTGATCCAAGGAGCAGCATGAAGTGCCAAAGTTGCCGGTGATGTTGCGAACCCAATAAGGCGTGATGGTCGGTGGGTACACGAGCCACAGCCACGAAGCCGCGAAGGCTAACGGAACGGCGTACACAGACGGCAAATAGCGCCCCAGCGTATGCCCTCCTAGAGCGGCTGTGATGCATACCAAAAACCCCACGCTGAGCACGCCAAAGTGCGGCCAACCCGGTTCAGAGAGTCGCGCTCGCCACCCCATGAGCAGCACACCAAGGGCTAACGAGGTGATGGCCCATGCCGTGGCGGGAGCAAGCGCGGCGATCATCGTGTGGTGCGCGGGCCGAGCGCTGTGCCGCCACGCTTTAATGGCCCGGAAACGTCTCGCATCCCAGGCGGTCAGTGCGCTCAACCCCGGCGCGAGAATGAGGATGCTGATGGTCGCTTTTGAGCTGACGTCTAGCCAGGACGGTGCAATGAAGGCTGAACTTTGCCAAGTCAAAAGAAGACTGAAAGCGACAACTAAAAGGCCAAGCCGTGCGGTGGTACTGGTGCGCCAATGCCATTGAATGACAGCTGTCACTGCGCCATCCAATGCCGGTAGGCGGTGGTCGAGTTGGTCGGTGATGTGTCCGCGAGGAATTGCGCGGCCGTTCCGTTGAAACGCACTCCCCCCGCATCCATGACAACCACCTGCTCGCAGGTATGAGTGAGATCAGCAATATCATGGGTGGCGACCACGATGGTGCGTTTTACGCTGATGTCCCCCAGCAGAGCCCACACACTGTGGCGCTGATCTGGGTCGAGTGATGCGGTGGGCTCATCAAGCAGCAGGAGTGGAGCGTGATGAGCTAAAGCTTGGGCGAGACCAAGCCGCGCTCGTTGCCCGCCCGAAAGCTCTGCCGCTTTCATTTCACCGCAGTCGCTCAGCCCCACCTGATCTAAAGCCGTTTTGGACTCATGCCACGCCTCCGCCCGTGACGCCCCTTTAAGCCAAGCCGATAACGCCACTTGCTCCCAAACGGTAAGACCGGGAGCTGCCGGGCAATGTTGAGGCATCACTGAACTCAGTGCCCGATAAGCGGCCACCTGCGTGCTCACCACCCCGTTGAATTCAATCTGCCCAGACGTTGGTTTTCCCAACGCCCCGGCGAGGTTGATCAGAGTCGTTTTACCGGCCCCGTTGGGGCCGAGTAAAAGTGTCACGCCGGCAGTGAACGTCACATCGAGCTGATTGATGATGGAACGCCGGAAACGTGAGTAGCGGTAGCTCACATTATCAAAGTGCAAACTCACGTTAATAATTTACTCGAATTGAAGAGGTCGATGCGCGGACAAGGGAATCGTCGTAACCAAGAATGTATCGAATTTTCCAATAGAAAGTTCCAGTCCCCTTGGAGCTCCAGGTGCCGTAATGGGGGGAAGAATCAGGCCAACAATCGATCCCTTTTAATTCGTAATTCTCATCAGGAGTAAAGGTGTCATCGCGATGTAACCGGAATGTGATCCACTGCTCGCTGTTCGACAACGTGTAAGTGCAGTCTTTGATTGACAGAACAGTGGAGTTTGAGGAGGTTTCGTCATTCCAATTACGAGATTTTTTCCCAACGTTCCATTCAGTGAAATATGAAGTCCAGCAGGTGCTATCTGTTCCGCAGGAAAATGATGCTGCGTTGGCAGGAAGGGCAAGAGAAAAAGAAAGAATAAGACCGCCGAATGCTCCGTGAATTATTTTCTTTAACATGATTCCCCTTCGTTCGAATTTCATGAATACCAGATGTGACTAAATCACGTGGGGGGGGGTCAAGGGTGTTGTGACGGAAGTTGAGCGCAAAGTAATCCACACTGCTACGTGTGGGGCGATCGAGGCAGCAACGGTGTCGGCGCATGGTGGTGTCGGGTGGCGGGGTTAGGGTCGCAGAGTGTCCACTGCGCTATATCGCCGTTACCGCCCCGACACGTTCGCTGACGTCATCGGTCAGGAGCATGTCACCGAACCATTGACGCGTGCTTTGCGAATGGACCGGGTCAATCACGCATACCTATTTAGTGGCCCTCGCGGTTGCGGTAAAACAACATCGGCCCGCATTCTTGCCCGGTGCCTCAACTGTGAGCAAGGGCCTACTGATGTCCCCTGCGGGGTGTGTGATTCATGTGTGGGTTTAGCGCGCGGCGGCGCGGGAACGATGGACGTGATCGAGATCGACGCGGCTAGTCACGGCGGGGTAGATGACGCTCGGGATCTTCGCGAACGGGCCATGTTCGCCCCGGCGGCGAGCCGGTTCAAGGTGTACATCATCGATGAGGCGCACATGGTCACCTCCGCTGGTTTCAATGCACTGCTGAAACTGGTGGAGGAGCCCCCAGCGCACGTGAAATTCATTTTCGCGACCACCGAACCGGACAAGGTCATCGGCACGATCCGGTCCCGGACTCACCACTACCCGTTCCGCTTGGTACCCCCGGACCGTCTCGGCGCGTATATCGCGGAACTGTGCCACGTCGAGGGGGTGAATGCTGCCAAAGGAGTGCTCCCGTTGGTGGTCCGGGCTGGCGCGGGGTCGGTACGGGATTCATTGTCAGTGCTTGACCAGCTCATCGCGGGCTCTGGAGATGAAGGCATCACCTACGAGGGTGCGGTCGCGTTGTTGGGTTACACCGATGCCGCGCTGCTCGACGCAGTCGTTGATGCCGTGGCCGCGCAGGACTCAGCCACCGTGTTCCGGATCGTGGATCGCGTCATCGAATCCGGGCACGACCCGCGACGATTCGTAGAGGATCTGTTAGAGCGCTTACGGGATCTCATCGTGGTGACGGCAGTCCCGGATGACCCAGCGGCAGTCCTCCGTAGTGTGCCAGCTGACCAGTTGGATCGGATGGCTCAGCAAGCAGCCCGGTTTGGTTCCGCTGAGTTGTCCCGTGCTGCCGATGTCACCAATACCGCGCTTACCGAGATGACGGGCGCGACCGCACCTCGGTTGCATTTAGAGCTCCTTTGCGCTCGCCTTCTTTTGCCGGGGGCCGATGGGCCGAGCGGCCACGGGGCCCGATTGGACCGGATTGAACGCAGACTCGCAGCGGCAACCCCCAAACCCCTTCATCTCAACGCCAGGACTGAGGCGGCAGCACCAGTGGACCAAGGTGAGATCGATGGTGTGGGACGAGAAGACGTCAAGGAGCCTGCGACAGTCTCTCGTCCCACACCATCGATCTCACCGGACGCTCCACTCCCGCAAGCATCAGTGCCTACGGCGCGTAGCACGCCTACGGCGCCGAGAGCGCCCAGGGCACCTAGTGCAGGCATGGCGCCTTATGTGGACGATACGGTGCCCAACGTGAGTGCGGTGCCCGATGTGGATGCGGTGCCCAGTGCCGGTGTGCTCAACGTGGAGGCGATTCGTCGAGCGTGGCCGGATATCGCGACGGCGCTGTTCGGCATGAAGAAAGTGACGTTCATGCTGGTGAAAGACGCCCAAGTGTTGACCTTCGCCGACGGGGAGCTCACGTTGGGCATCGCTTCGGAAGGGGCCGTCGCCAATTTCAGAGCCGGTGCGCATGCGGAGTTAGTTCAGCGAGCAGTCCATGAGGTGCTTGCGGTGACCGCTCGCGTTGTGGCAGTCCAGCAAGGTGAAGCGCAGCGATCTGGCTTAGGGTCCGAGGCTTCATTGGGTGCGGCTAGTCGTAGCCACGACGTGTCCGCACAGGGTGAAAATCGCAGGACCATGACACAGGAGTCCCACGCAAAGGAGCAAAGCTTGGGGGCGCCAACGGCGCACGCGGACCGGAGCGACTGGGCCGCGAGTGGGTCGGGCGGAGCGGCTTCTGATCTCACCAGCCTGCCGCCTGACTTATCGCTCACTGATCCAGCAATAGTTGACGGGAATCTCGTCGGGCGACCAGTGGTGGAACGTTTCCTTGGTGGGAAGGTCATCGAGTAGTCCAAAATCCGGAGTCCGCCAAGTGTCACGATTACGGGAGGTCGTCATGTTGGACACGATCAATGGGTTACCCGTTCATATCTTGGTCGTGCATGCGGTGGTGGTGTTGTTGCCGCTCGCTGCGTTGGGGGCAATCGCGATCGCGGTGAAGCCTTCGTGGCGGCACCGGTACGGCTTCCTCGTGCTTGCCCTGACGGTCATCGCGACAGCGGCGGTTCCCGTCGCAGCATCAAGCGGAAAGCGTTTGGTAGACCGGATTGGTGATCCAGGTGATCATGCGGTGTGGGGTGATCAACTGATCTGGTTTGTCCTGCCGTGGGGTGTGCTCGTCGCTGCAGTGGTGTTGGTACCGCGACGGTGGAACATGAAGCGTCTTGGGAGCGCGTTGCTTTCTGCGGCTACTGTACTTGCCGCGCTCGTGGCGATTGCTGCTGTGATCCGGGTGGGCGACAGTGGGGCAACAGCAGTCTGGGGGGATGTCGTCAAAGCGACGACGCCGTAATGAGGGGTTTTGGCGAATGCAAGATTCCTCTGGTCCTGGGGGGTGTGGATTAACCAGTAAGGGGCGCCATCAAAAATTTTAAGCTTCCGTTATTAGTCACCGCGGAAGGTTTTTCATGGAAAATAACGACCCCCTTCAAGGCAACTCTGACGGCCCAGGGTGGGCCATTCGAGCTCGCTGGCCGGAGTTGTTCGAGCCATTGACGCGTGAGCAATGCGCCTTAATTGATAACGCCATGGCGTACAGCTTTCAGATTGGCATGGTGCCTGACCGAGACACTGTCAGCGATCTGATTGACGTCACGCGCGGCCTCATCGATGAAGCGGAGTACCACCGGCGCACGGCAGTGATGCTGGCAAAGCGTCACCGTGCTGGCAGCATTGCGCATTTATCAGAGCCGGAGAATGAGCCAGATTGAAGCGTGATTACGCTCCGCCGAGTCTCGTTGATTCTGGGGCGTAGGCTTCCCCTGTGTATGAAGGAGTCGTTCAAGACCTCATTGATGAACTCGGCCGGTTGCCCGGGATCGGGCCAAAGAGCGCTCAACGGATCGCTTTCCATGTGCTGGCTGCGGACCCGGCTGATGTTCGCGGGCTGATCGATGCGCTAGTTGAGGTGAAAGAGAAAGTACGGTTTTGTATCACCTGCGGCAACGTTTCTGAGGAAGAGCAGTGCCGCATCTGCCAAGACGTTCGCCGAGATGCCACGGTGTTGTGTGTGGTGGAAGAGCCAAAAGATGTCGTCGCCATCGAACGAACCCGGGAGTTTCGGGGTCGGTATCACGTTCTTGGTGGGGCGATTAGCCCCATCGATGGGGTCGGTCCCGATGATTTACGCATCAAGGACCTCCTCACCCGGCTCGCGGATGGTGCTATCACCGAGGTCATCATCGCGACGGACCCCAACTTGGAGGGGGAGGCTACCGCGACGTATTTGGCGCGACTGCTCAACCCGATGGGTTTGCGAATCACCCGACTGGCGTCCGGGTTGCCGGTTGGCGGTGACTTGGAATACGCCGATGAGATCACGCTCGGTCGAGCGTTCGAAGGACGGAGGCTTCTTGATGTCTGACCCTAATTCCCCGGTGACGCCGGCCCCTCAAGCCGTAGAGTCCATTGACCTGGTCGAAGCCGAACGTGCGCAACTCACCCGGCTCGCCGCTGACACTGCTTTAGATGTTCGCGCCTACATGGAAGCAACCACCACGGTGGCTAGTGGCACCTCACCGGACGTTGCCTTGCCTGTGGTGTTGTTGGCTGTCAGTCAGGTCTTGGTGACGGGGGCCAGATTAGGGGCGATCGGTGATGTCGTTCCCAGTGAGCGTTTTGAGCCGGATGCTGGCCCGGAAGCAGATTTAGATCCGATCCGGGATGCGCTAGCCAACGTTTTTCAAGGGATCGATGATTACGTTCACGTGGCTGATCCAATCTTATCCGGTGAAGTAGTAGCTGGTCAGTTGTCCGGTGACATGGCGGTGATCGCGGCTGATCTCAAGCATGGGCTGCAGCATTTTGAGGCTGGTCGAGTTGACGAAGCACTTTGGTGGTGGCAGTTCTCGTATTTGTCTAGTTGGGGGGCTAATGCGACGAGCGCGCTGCGCGTTGTTCAAGCAATCCTGAGCCACGTACGTCTGGATGCCGACGAGGACACTGTTGCTACTGCTGAGTTCGACGCGCTTCATCCTTAGGGCGATTCCCGGTCAGGTGTCTTAGTGGTGTTCCCGGCGCGGTTAGACTCGCGGCGGATCACAGCTGAGCGGGACTGACGTGGGAGGTTGGACGTGGGGTTGATCGTGCAGAAGTACGGCGGGTCTTCCGTCGCCGACGCGGCCAGTGTGAAGCGGGTGGCCGCTCGGATTGTCAGCACCCTCGACGCTGGCAATCAGGTTGTCGTGGTGGTCTCTGCGATGGGGGACACCACCGACGAATTGCGTGATCTCGCCGAACAGGTTTCGCCTCAGCCACCGGCGCGCGAATTAGACATGCTACTCACCGCGGGTGAGCGCATTTCGATGGCCGTCCTCGCGATGGCCATCGCTGATCTTGGGCACCAAGCTCGTTCTTACACCGGTAGTCAAGCTGGCGTGATCACCGACTCGGAGCACGGCAAGGCGCGGATCATCGACATTACCCCAAGTCGAATTAGGCAGGCTCTCGACGATGGTGCGGTAGCGATCGTCGCGGGTTTCCAAGGGGTCAGCCAAGACACCAAAGAGATCACCACCCTAGGTCGTGGCGCATCGGACACCACTGCGGTCGCGTTAGCTGCCGCGCTTGGCGCGGACGTCTGCGAGATCTACACCGACGTGGACGGCGTTTTCACCGCGGACCCACGGATTGTGCCGTCGGCCCGTCGGATTGAGCGGATCACCGCTGAGGAAATGTTAGAGATGGCCGCGTGTGGCACGAAGGTTTTGCACGCGCGTTGCGTGGAGTACGCCCGCCGGTACGCCGTGCCGGTGCATGTGCGGTCATCATTCAGTGACCGCACCGGTACGTGGGTCACCACCACCCCCAACGAGGAGAACCCCGTGGAACAGGCCATCATTTCCGGTGTTTCGCATGACCGCAGCGAAGCCAAGATCACAGTGACCGGGGTGCCGGATCAGCCGGGTAAAGCGGCGGTGTTGTTCCAAGCTGTCGCGGAGGCTGGTATCAACATCGACATGATCGTGCAGAACGTTTCCGCTGCTGGCACAGGCCGGACTGATGTTTCGTTCACGCTCCCGAAGACTGATTCAGCTAACGCGCTTACCGCGTTGGCGGGTATTCGGGACGAGGTGGGGTTCACCTGCGTTGAGTCCGATGACGAAATCGGCAAAGTGTCTTTGGTGGGCGCGGGAATGCGGACTCACCCCGGGGTGTCCGCGACGTTCTTCGCCGCGCTCGCTGACGCTGGGGTGAACATCAGCATGATTTCCACGTCGGAGATTCGAATCTCCGTGGTCACTCGCGCATCTGATGTGGATACCGCCGTGCGTGCCGTGCACACGGCGTTCGGTTTGGACGCCGTGGAAAGCGAAGCCGTCGTCTACGCCGGGACGGGTCGCTAACAAACGAGCGACCCCGTCAGGGCGCTGAGTTATTGGGCGTTTGTGCCTTGAGGTGCTGCGCGACGAAGTCCAGTTCAACCCGTAGTTGACGCACCCGCTCGTCGTTGACCAAAGAGCCATGCCCAGCGTCGTATCGGTATACCTGGTGGCTGGTTCCGTTGCGGCGCAAGCATTCTACGTAATTGTCGATCTGCCGGATCGGGCATCGTGGGTCATTCGCCCCAGCAAGAATGAGCACTGGCGCGCGCACGGAATCGACGTAGTTAATCGGGCTCGCGTCGGCGTACCGCTCGGGCACGTCAGCGGGTGACCCTCCGAACAGGGAACGGTCGAATGCCTTCAGTGCGTCCATTTCGTCTTCGTAGGCGGCAACGTAATCGGCGACCGGCACCCCGGCGATTCCCAGCGACCATGCTTCCGGTTGGGTGCCCAGGCCAAGCAAGGTGAGGTACCCGCCCCAAGACGCGCCGGCTAGCACGACGCGTTTCGAGTCGGCGATCCCTGCATCCACCAGGTGATCCCGGACGGCCCGGATATCTGCCAATTCGGTGTGTCCAACCCGAGCTTCCAGGGCGTCCCGCCACGCTGCCCCGTACCCGGTGGAACCGCGGTAGTTCACTTGCACGACCGCGAAACCGTGGTCCACCCAGGCGCTGGCGTACGGGTCGAATGCGTCTACGTCGTGCGCGGTGGGCCCACCATGTGCTTCGACGATCAACGGCAAAGGGAAAGTGGTGTCCGCGCCGGTCGGGCGGCGTAGCAGTGCATGAATCGGACCACCGGGGCCGTCCACCCACAGGTCGGTCACGGCCACGGATGGTGGCGCGGTGGGCCCGGGTGGGCGGAGCAGGACGTCACCTGGTGCGGTGGTCGTGAGCTCAAACCGGCGGATGCTGCTTGACTCCGCCGCGGAGGACCAGCTGGCCCATACCTGCCCGTCGCCCAGGACAGTGAACGCCCGGACGGTTCCGGCGTCAGGCCCGATGCGTTCAGTGGTGAGGGTGTCCAGGGTGACCCGGACTAGCCGGGTCCGCGCCTGATGCGAAAGAGCAACGAGGACCGATCGTCCATCAGGCCACCAGTCCGCGTCTTCGACTTCGCCCGGTGCGTCCACGGTAATCTCAGTTTCGTTGCCCTGCACCGGATCCCAGATCATGAGCGCGGGAGTGCCAGCCCGTTCGTGAAGCACCAATAGCCGCGAATCCCCAGGGCCGGGAGCAAAAGCAATGGGATGGACGGCCTTGCCCGGCCCATCATGCAAGTCACCTACGGTGCTGCCGTCCGTGACCCGCAGCACGCGGATCGCCGGGTGCCGAGAGTCGCCATGCTCACTGTGTTCGATGGCCACCAGCGAGTCATCCCGAGAGAGGTCCCCGACGCTTGCTTCCTCGGTGTGGGAGTAAAGCAACCGAGCTTCATGGTCTCCTTCGACGAGGTGAATTCGGACGCCGCCCTCATCGCTGGACCCGACCACGGCGACACCAACCCCCAGGGCGAGGCCACTGCTGTACGCGGCGGGAAGTCTGGTCGCGTCCTCGCAGTTTCCCGGTGGGCTATCGAAGATTTGCCGCCGCCATACGCCCTTCTCGTCGCCGCTGCGGTCGTCGAACCACCAGAGGTATTCCCCGGTGGGGTCGAGCATCCCGGCAATGGTGCCCTCAACCCGATCCGTGGCCTGGCGGATGGTTTGGTCTCCCGTACGCCACCAGTGCAACTCGATCGTCCCGGCGTCAGTTGTTGCAACAGCAACCGCGCGATCCTGCGCGTCCCGTGCAGGTCGCGGCAAACCCAGTCGCCGCGCTCGGATCCGCACTTCCCATGCCGGCATCTGCTCCATGCCCCGACTCTCGCAGGTCCTGTTCATGGTGGTGGACGTGCCCTCGACGCTCTCCTAAGTATTAACCTCAACCGAGCGATTGCCTCCGCGCTGGCTCCGCTCCTCGTTCATGACGGGAAAACAAGGTTTTGTGGGCGTCGATATTGGCTTGCGTAGACGTAAGGGTAAGAACCAACTTACTCACGTACGCCTGCCATTTAGGTCAGTAACGGGACTGGCTGCGACGGTGTCGCGAACCGTGGCGCACCTCTCATTGTGACGCCCTAACGAGTCTTTAATCGTTAACTACGTATGAGTGGCGAGGGCGAGCGTCGCATCATAACGGTGCACGAAGTACCGATCCTCAGCCTTAATGAAGGGCCCATCGCCGATCCAAAATCTATCATTGGACCGGCATCGACAAAAACTGTAGTGAGGGTCTGTAAGAGTCCTTGACCATCTGTTTCATATCTACTACTTTCAGTTATGTTCTTGGTCCTTACTGATTTCCTTCGGGTGCACATCTCGCCCTCATCATTTAATCCAAACCCGCCTCAACCCTAAGGAGCTCGTATATTATGTCAAGCGTCAACCTTGGAGCCTTGATCGCTGCTTGTTCGCCAGGTGGTGCAAGCTGCCTAACATCAGTGACAGAGTTGGAGCCGGCTGCTGGGCCGCATGCCTCAGTCGCCCCGGCAAAGTTTGCCGCGCAAAGTAGCCTGTTGGGCACATATGCGTACGAGACTCGCTTCGTGCCGGATGGCGAAGGCTCGTTCATGAGAGTGGTAATCATTGATTCCAAGCAAAGCCAACTGAATCGGTCGGAAGCTGCGGTTGCCTTGGCAGTCGAAGAGGGGCACCCCATCCTGTCGAGGCTGCCGCGCTTAGTCGTGCGGTATGACCGGGATGGGACGCCTGAGGAGTACTCCGACATCATCCTGCCTCATCGTGTTTTCGATGCGCATATCCGGTCGGGCAGTGTTAATGGCGCGCCGGTAACCAGCGTCAAGGCATACCGGAACATCAGAAACGCGAACCCCGCAAATGCTAGGGCTCTGCTCGACGCGAGCCCGTCGACGCTGGTGTTCGGCGGATGGGACTCATCGCGGTCAAGCCGGCAGGGACGCTGGCGAAGTGCGTTGGTAGGAGAGATTATTGGCTTCTGCGACGGCGGAGAGCCTGCTCGTCGAGGTGGCGCTCGCGTGGATCCAGTGGGGATGAAAATCCAACTTAGCAACAAGGACTTGATCGCCCTTGCCGATGACCAACGCACGGAGCTTAGCTCTAAGACATATCAGAAGGCATTGCAAGAGGCTGCAAAGGCAACAGACACCAAGAAGATTTCCGCCGCGCTGCTGGGCCTCGGCGGAATCCCGCCGAGCCTGGAGGCGTTGAGCGGTGTCGCGTGCAGGAGGATCGTGCGGTCCCACGTGCTGAGTTTCGCGACGCTACGGCAAATTCGGTTCGGTGCCGATCCTGACGGGGATGTGGCCTGCCGGGCTCTGCTGGCTGCCTACGCGTTGAACGGGTTGGCGCGCTCGGATTCGGAGTTGTACTTGCGGGCCAACTGCGATCTGCGTGAAAAGAGCCCCACAGTGGTCGAGGTCGACAAGCGGGGCGGAGGTCGGGTTTCCTTTGACCCCTTATCGATCGAGGAGGCAGACCTGCTGCTGGAAGCGGCATTGAAACGGGCCGAACAAACCGCGGGCGTTCAGTGGAATGGTGTGGTACTAACGGTCGATGGCAACCCGGCGATAGTTGCAGGGGCTGTGTCTGATGACTTGGGCGAAGGCTGAGGCATGGGGTTCCGTATCGTGGCTGATCTGCCGCTTGGTACCTATCGAGGTCGGTCCGGTGATGGCCGGGCTGAGCGGCTGCCGTCGTTGGCCAGGCTTCACTCTGCGCTGCTGTGTGCCGCTGGGTTCGGTACTCGTGCTGTGGCCGATGAGGACCAGGAATTACAGCCGCTCCCGGCCGACGAACAAGCGCTGCGGTGGTTAGAGGACAACCCACCGGACGCCGTCCTGATCCCGCCGCTGCGGGTCAACTCCGGCGCGGCGGTTGCGTATCGGGACGACGGCACGTTGAAAAAATCGAAGGCCGTTATGGGAACGAAGAAGTCGTCCAAGTTGGCGGATGCGTCGGTCGCGGTCGGTGGGTCGTTCATCTGGGCGTGGCGGGAACAGCCACCCCGGGAGGTGTTAGCCGCCTTCATAGAATTATGTGGGGACGTCCCGTATCTCGGGACATCGGAGTCCCCGGTGCGCTTGCGAGTAATCGAAACCGCTGACGCGGACGATGCCGACTTCACTCATGATCGTGACCCGGACGCAAGCTTGTTCAGCATCAATACCATCGCAGTTGACCACCCGGCCTCAGGTCGGACGAATGCACTGAAGGCAGCCCATCGGGTCGCGCTGGCCGAGCCGACGGTGACGCGGGACAAATTCGGCACAGACGAAAAGTCCTCGTCGCCTGCGCCGGCTGGTAAACAACGGACGGTGCACTATCGGAAGCGGGCCCGGTCTGAGGGGAATATTCCGTGGTCGCATGCGGTGGTGCTACCGGTCGTTCATCAGTTGGGTAAGCGGGTGTTTGATGTCAGGCACCGGGTGCGTTGGGCGGTCGCTGTTCACCGGGCTCTAGTGTCCACGATCGGCGAGGGTGCACCCTCAGCCGTTACCGGTATCTACGGTGACGGTGAGTCCCGATCCGCCAATCGTGTGGCCTTGCACTTTCTCAGCGCGGACGCCCCCTTAGCGGGTGAGCGGGTCCAGGGCCGGGAGGCGCTAGTGGTGCTACTCCCGTACGACCTCCGGCAATCGGAGGCCCAGGTGGTGTTCGAAGTCCTGGGTCAGATCCAGCGAGTTCGTGGGCCGGGGGGCCAGATCGCAAGGTTCGACGTCCGGGACCTGGAGGTACTGCATGGAAGCAGGTTCTGGCGCGCACCCGAACCCGAGGCAGCGAGGTGGTGGCGTACCGAGCCGGCGGCCGTACCTGACAATCGCGGCCCCGGCGGGCGGGACTGGACGTTCGGGCATGCCGCGTTGCTGTCCCTGGCCTATACCTGGAAGGACCAGCTACCAAAGGTGCCGGGCCGGCGGGCAGAGTACTGGAACGGCATGGTGGCCTCCGTTGCCGACCGTGGCGCTGCTGTTCGCAAGGTCGCTGTGGTGAGGACCTCCGACCCTAGGCGTTATGTGCACCGGGTCAACGAGAGTGCCGTTGTGCGCCCGTACGAGGTCGAATTGTCGATGGGTGACCTCGGGGGGTCGACCACGGTGGTGGCGATCGGGCAAAGCCGCCACCTGGGCGGGGGGCTCCTGGTTCCAGTTGATGAGCGACAGGAGGTGCCGTCATGACGCTCGCCCGTGGCGATTTCTCGGCGTTCTATGCCGCCGTCAACGGCGGTCATCGACCATTTGCCTGGCAGGAGCGGCTGTTAGACGCCTTGATGGAACAGGGTCGATGGCCGGAGCGCATCGTCGCGCCGACCGGTGCGGGCAAAACGTCGGCAGTTGACGTCCACGTGTTCGCCGTGGCGGTCAGCGCGGGCGGAGCGGGCCCACGGCTCCCGCGACGGCTGGCGATGGTCGTCGGCCGTAGGGTCTTGGTAGACGATCAATACGAGCGGGCCTGCTCGCTGGCCGCTAAGTTACTTGCCTCCCAAGATGACGTTGTTCGTGAGGTAGCAAACCGGCTAGCCGGTTTGCGTTGGCCTGACGAGAGCATCCGGGCCGCCATCAAATCTGACACGAGCCCGCTTGTGACCGGTCGGCTCCGTGGCGGGATGCTTCCTTCCCGAACATGGCGAGACCACCCCACTGCGTGTGCTGTGCTGTGCTCGACACCGGACATGTGGGGAAGCCGAGTGCTCTTCCAGGGCTATGGCACTTCTAGGCTTGCCGCGTCGCGGGAGGCAGGCATGTTGGCCCTTGATTCAGCTGTCATAGTCGATGAGGCGCACCTTTCTGGTCAGCTTCTGGTCACTGCGCGGCGAGTCGCCGAGCTGGCCGCCGTGGCTGAACAGCCGATCAGTGGTGTGCCGCTGCTTCAAGTTGTGGAGACTACTGCCACGCCGGACGACCTCGAGCCGGCCTCCTCGACAGGAATCAGTGAGGTCGGAGTAGTGGTCAGCGACCTCGCCGACGAAGTGCTTAGCGACCGGTTGATTAGGCCTAAGCCGGTCACCGTTCGCCGCGTCGGTGGGTGGCCAGCCCATCAGCCGACATCCCGGGTTGTCTCTCCGGTGGTGGACGAGGTCGTTGCCATGGTGGACAGCGAGACATCCGACGAGCTGTCTCGGACAGTCGGGTGTTTCGTCAACACCGTGCCGATGGCGGTCCAGGTCGCAATTGCCCTGAGGTCCTTGCGCCGCAAGCCTCCACTACGGGTGGTCATGGTATGCGGGCAGGTTCGACCGATCGACATCCACCGCCTACGCGAGAAATACGATGGATTGCTGGATGCGCGCGGTAACCCAGACGTCGACGTGATCGTCACAACGCAGAGCTTGGAGGTCGGTGTCGACCTTGATCTAGCCGGTGTTGTCACTGAACTCGCCGACGGATCGGCCCTCGCGCAGCGTGCCGGACGGGTCAACCGGCGCGGGCTCCGGCCATCCGGACCGGTAGTAGTCATCTCCCCGAAGGGGACCATCACCGACCGGACGAGATCCGGCCCTTACGACAACATCAGCCTCGAAAATGCTATGGAATGGCTAGCAGTCAGGGCCGCGGACCCGCAAGGACTTGCCCCGTGGGCTCTTCGTAATAGCCCACCACCTGCGGCGCGGCGCCAGCGAAAGTTGTACCAGCGCCCTGAGCTTGCGGACACCTGGCATTGGGCGCGGACCAGTGACGATTTATCCGCCCAACCGGAACTCGATCTGTGGCTGGCGGAGTCGTTTTCACAGGACACCTCGGTCGGACTAGTGGTTCGAGACAAGGTGCCCTTCACTTCAGCTGAAGCGGTGCAGTTTGTTCAAGATCTCCCGCCGTTGCGACACGAGGTTTTTTCGGTGCCGACTCGTACCGCCCGTTCACTACTCAAAGAGGCAATTTCTTACCGCTCACCTACTGAGGACAGGTTGCCAGTGGTCAGGTTGCGGGGTGATGAGGTGACGGTGATTGAGTCGAGTACATCAAGGGAGTCGGCGGCCCGGCGATATATCCGTCCCGGTGATGTGCTGGTGATTGACAGCTCCCTCCAGCTGTTTGCAGGCGGAGGTGGGGAAGGTGAAGGTTTCAGCCCATTGGTGGCTGTTGCCGAAGATCCGGATGTGTCCATTAAAAATCGGACCTGCGCCAGTGACGCTCTCCACTTGGTGGTAGAGGCAGCCGTCAGTCAAAGCTATGTGGTGTTGCGTCTTGATCTTTCCGAGGCTGACGGAATGATCGCGGGGGTCGCGCCTCAGCGGGTTGCTGCAGTAGCTCGGGCTTTTTTGGATGAGGAGACACTTGACGGCGGAATGTTGCCTAAGGATGACTTGTTACGCAAACAAGTCCGATCGCTGGTAGAGACTCTTTTGGACGAGCCGACAGCATTCGACGAGTGCGTCCGACCGATGGCCAAAGAGGCTGTCAAACTTCTAGGTCGCCGGGCTCAGGACAGCGATGTACTGCTGCGACGGGATGCTGATGGTCGGGTGGTCCGGGTTATAGTGAAGGACCGTCGCCGGGTTTTCTCTGACGATGAGTTACGCCAGGTGATCACGTCCCGGTCCGAAGGCGTTGTATCCCTAGACGACCATCAGGCAGCTGTAGGCGCAAGAGCAGAATTGTTGGGGGCACACCTAGGCTTACCCTCGCCCCGCGTCGAGGATCTTCGCCTGGCTGGGTGCCTCCACGACGAAGGCAAAGCTGACGCGCGGTTTCAAAGGCGTCTCGGTGCTGACAGCTCCGGGATGCAATTGCTGGCTAAAAGCGATCCGCGAAGCACGATGCGTGAGGTGCGCGATCGGGAAGCGCGTGCCGGACTCCCGTTGCGATGGCGGCATGAGCAGCTGTCCGTGGTACGAGCCTGGGAGACCGTGCGGCAGAAGTCACCCGATCCTGAGTTGGTCGCTCGACTAATCGGGACTAGTCACGGCCGTGGCCGGTCTGGTTTCCCCCATGCGGCAGTTGACTTGCTTGATCCACTCATTGTGGCGGACCCAGCGCATCAACTGGCAGCTGCACTGTTCGACGAGGGGCTTTGGGATGAATTAATCGAGCGTACCCAGCAGCGCTACGGGCTATGGGGGTGCGCTTACCTTGAAGCGCTTCTTCGGGCAGCCGACGGTCAAGTCTCGGGGGAGGGGTCGTGATGTTCATCCTCGCAGGCAGTCTTCCTAAGGTGATGCTCTCCCATATGGCTCTCTACGGCCTTAGTGCAATCCTAGAGGCCGATGGCGTCTCTGACGTCACACTCGGGTGGACCGGTGGACCGGACCCAAGGCCCAATGTTGACGGCAAAGCTCTCGATCATGAGGTGGTCGCAGATGCCGTTCAGCGCCACGCCATTGCTCATGCTCAAGAGTCGTGGGTGCAGCGGGACATCGACATCAACGGCAAGCTGCGCGGTCTGATGAGCCCCCGCCGCAGTGTGTTCAAAGATGACAATGAGTGGCGGAAGGGCCAGGTGGCTCGTTATAAGGTGCTTGATGACTTAACTACCCGCTGGGTCTGGCTCGATTTGCGTCTGTTAGCGGCGCTCGGCGAGCCTAGTTATTGGAACACTAACGACAAGGGCCAGTTGCAGCCGGACGACGGTGCCAGCCGCCTAGAGATGCAGCCACGCAACCAAGGGGCTGACTTCGTCGCTACTCGCTTGCGCAAGCTCGCGACGGTCGTCGCAAGCCGGAGTGCGGAGGGGCTTGTTAGTGGTCTTACAGGGGAAGACCCCAAAGACGAGGCCGAGAACGAGAAGATTGACAGTCGCACCCCGACCGGATTCGCTAGCCCTGGACCCACTGACAACGCCTTGGCGTGGTGTGCACTGTGGGGCATCGCAACCTTTCCGATCGCTATGCGAGTCGTTGAGGGGAGCCGTAGTAGTCGCCCGGCGGTGACGTCTGGGCATGCAGGGCGGCGCTACGGCGAGTGCTTTTATTTGCCTATGTGGCGGGGCCGTTGGCGCCCAGCAAGGCTCCGGTCGGTGACCGCGAGCCGCGCGATGACCATCGTTGCCGTGGCAAATACCGAGTACGCCAATGCTGACCGCGTAGGTGATCAGGAGGTGGCGGCAGCTCGCGCTTGGCTACGTCCCCGCCACGTCGAGGGTTTGGTGCGGTTTCCAATCGACAGATTCGGCAGCGATAACGCACCCGAACGGCGTGCGATGGACGGTGAACTGGTGTCGTTGAAAGTGTCACAGTGACTGCGATCAATGATGGTCAGCAAGAGCCCATCTCAATCAGTCTGGTGGCACATCACGCGTTCTGCCCGCGGCGGGCATGGCTGGAGGCGTCCGGTGAAACCACGGACACCCGGCAGATGGCGGTCGGCACGGCTGCCCACGCGGCCAGCGACGATCCGAAGGCATCCCGCGCAAGGAAGCTGCGCGCGGTTGAGATAGCTAGCCATCGTCTGGGCATCATCGGACGATGCGATCTCGTGGAGCTTGATGAAATTGGTCGGGCAACTCTGGTGGAGGTGAAGGCGACGCCGGTCCGTCGGCGGGCGGAGGTCACTGAACCTATGGTCGTGCAGTTGGCTTTGCAAGCCGAAGGATTACGAGACGCCGGTTTCGAGGTTGCCGGCGCTGCGGTTTACTTCAGCGAGCATCAGGTCCGAGTTCCCGTCCAGGTGGGTCCAGTGGAAGCTGCTCTGGCCGAAAAGCACGTGAGGGCAGTCGGCGACATGCTGGCCGATCCAAACGCGCCTGAGCCATTAGAGGACGATCCCAAGTGCACGCACTGTTCGCATGCCGGCGTATGTCTGCCGGACGAACGGAAGCTGACCGAGGTGCGGCGCCGGGTGCTGGTCGTGGATCCAGATGCGCAGATGCTGCACTTAGCCACGCCCGGCTCCCGCGCATCGATTCGGTCGGGGAGGGTACGGGTGGAGAAGCAAGGGCAGTTACTGGGGACAGTGCCCATAGAGCGTGTATTAGCCGTGGTGCTGCATGGCAATATCGACATCTCCAGCGGCCTGCTTCGGGAGCTTCTCTGGAGACGGGTTCCGGTGGTGTGGTGCTCCGGCACTGGCCGGTTGGTCGGCTGGGCCACGTCGTCGCGAACTCCGAACGGTGGGTCTCGGGTACGTCAGCATGTGCTCTCCGAAACCGGCCACCTGGGCCTCGCCCGCGAGTTCGTCGTAGCTAAGGTGTGCAACCAGGCCACTTTGCTCCGCCGTCTAGGATCACGCCCGAAGACTGTTGTGTCGGCGTCGGTAGTCGAGGTTGTCGCGGCCCTGAGGTCCCTACAACGTCGAGCTGCGACCGCGGGGTCTGTGGCGGAGTTATACGGCATTGAAGGTGATGCGGCAGCCAAGTACTTCGGAGTCTTTTCCGCCATGCTATCTGACCGAGTACGCGCTCAACCGGGTTGGTTTTTTGACACTCGCACCCGCCGGCCAGCCCGCGACGCCATCAACGCGGCGTTGAACTTTTGTTACGGGATGTTGCTGGCTGATGTCGTTCGTGCCGTCGTCACTTGTGGACTTGACCCTCATGCTGGTTTTCTCCACTCTAGCGGTCGCAACAAACCCGCTCTGGCGTTGGATTTGGCCGAAGAGTTTCGGGCGCCGGTCGCGGATTCGACTGTCATCGGCGCGTTTAACAACGGAGAGTTGGGGCTTTCAGGTTTTTCCTCCGTCTTGGGTGGAGTTCGGATGCGCGACGGTGCCCGCACCGCCCTGATCGCGGCGTATGAGCGGCGGGTGTGCAGTCAATTTATTCACCCGCTGTTCGGCTACCGGGTTACCTGGCGGCGCGCGATGGAGATCCAGGCCCGGCTTGTCCTTGGCGTCATTGATGGAACCCAACCTGCGTACAAGGGGATCGCCACGCGATGATTACCGAGAACGCCCACCGGTTTGTTGTGGCCTACGACATTACCAATGACTTTCGACGTGACAGGATCGCAAAGGTGTTGGAGTCGTTTGGCGACCGCGTCCAGTACAGCGTATTCCTCGTCGACGCCAAGCCTGCCAAGCTCATACGCTTGGAAGGTGCATTGCGGCGATTGATGGATCTAACCGTTGATTCGGTAATGATTTGCGACCTTGGTTCGATTGCCACTGAGGCAACCCGGCTGAACTTTATTGGCCGCGAACGTTCTTACACCGGCGATGGACCGCTAATTTTGTGATGCTGTCAAGTCGACGCGAGTGCTCCACCGCCCCGCTTATGCCGCTGAGATTTCGCGGTCTATTTCCGCAGCTCGACGGGAAAGTTAAAGGCATCAACGGACTATTAGACCTCTTCGTTAATGTGAAGATAGAGAGCCGTCGCGTGCGCTCCCATCGTCGCAGGTCAACAACGTTAGAATTGGTACCCTGTCGCCGCTCCTTCGGGAGCGGTCCTTCATTGAGGCTTGGCTGCCGGTGGGACAAAAGGCAACCACACAGACAAGTCGCCGCTCCTTCGGGAGCGGTCCTTCATTGAGGCGGGTGAGCCGCTGTTTTGGCCTGATGGGTCGCCGAAGTCGCCGCTCCTTCGGGAGCGGTCCTTCATTGAGGCGTGAGCCCACAGAATGTCCGCTAGGGCCTGGGGGTCACGTCGCCGCTCCTTCGGGAGCGGTCCTTCATTGAGGCCCCTAATGCTGATGTCACGAAGGGGCCCGGGACGGGGGGTCGCCGCTCCTTCGGGAGCGGTCCTTCATTGAGGCAAAACCGCTCACGTCCGATTCGAAGGTCGTTGATTCCAGGGCGACCGAGTCGCCGCTCCTTCGGGAGCGGTCCTTCATTGAGGCCCGGAGTCGCCATCAAGATACCAGTGCGCGCCCAACGCAGTCGCCGCTCCTTCGGGAGCGGTCCTTCATTGAGGCTAGGTTCACAGCCTGACCCTGTGGGTGTGGCGAGGGTCGCCGCTCCTTCGGGAGCGGTCCTTCATTGAGGCACCCCTGTACCCGAACGTCCGTACTGGTGTCGAGGTCGCCGCTCCTTCGGGAGCGGTCCTTCATTGAGGCGAATGTTCGGGTTGGGGTCACGGGGGTTGTGTCTGGTCGCCGCTCCTTCGGGAGCGGTCCTTCATTGAGGCTCGTTGAGTGTGTCCAATAAGTCTGAGGCCCGGTCGTCGCCGCTCCTTCGGGAGCGGTCCTTCATTGAGGCGACGACTGGGTGACCACCTCCACCACACGGGTGGGGAAGGTCGCCGCTCCTTCGGGAGCGGTCCTTCATTGAGGCGTCGCTTGTTTCGCGGTCGACCGCCCAGCCTGTGGTCGCCGCTCCTTCGGGAGCGGTCCTTCATTGAGGCCTGCGCTCAAATGCTCAGACACGCCGACGGAACCAAGTCGCCGCTCCTTCGGGAGCGGTCCTTCATTGAGGCCACCGGGAATCGCCGCGACGATCGCAGCGTCATCCTGAGGTCGCCGCTCCTTCGGGAGCGGTCCTTCATTGAGGCTGCTGCTGATCGTCGGGTTCATCCGATCCGAGTAGGTCGCCGCTCCTTCGGGAGCGGTCCTTCATTGAGGCGCCGCGTATGCCACGTCAGTCAGAGATTTTCCGGGGGTCGCCGCTCCTTCGGGAGCGGTCCTTCATTGAGGCGGGCTTCGTCCGACCAAGGACAAGCAGAGCGTCCGTGCGCGTCGCCGCTCCTTCGGGAGCGGTCCTTCATTGAGGCCCAAACCAATGCCGTGGCCGACTGTACGTAAAAATTAATTGGCAAGACCTGATTGCTGTTACACCCACCATCGCCAACTGCGCATGCTGCGTAACAAAACTTTGGCTGAAGTATTGCCGGTGCTTGAAGCAGATTTATTGCTGCTAACTATGCAAAATGGTCGGGGTGACAGGATTTGAACCTGCGGCCTCTTCGTCCCGAATCTGCGGCGTCTTGCCCGTTCGGTGTCATGCGGTGTCACCGGTCGCAGCGCCCTGAGCCGACGGCCGCTACCTGTCACCCGACGTATCTGCGGGTTTGCTGACGAACTGCTGACGAGCTGGGCGCGTTGGTCGAGCGCCGACGTGGTCGAGCGACTCCGGCACCACCACCATCACCGAAGCGCCACCGCCGCGGGTAGGTGGTGCGTATGCGCCCATGTCACTTGCGCTGCCGGATGGGCGCCAGGCCCCTCCGAGCCGCGAGTAGCGCGACATCCTTCTCGGTGTCCGTGGTGTGGAGCCCACTAATCACTGCCTGCTGTGTCTCCGGCGAACAGTAGATGCGCAACTGCTGTCGGGCTCGCGTAACTGCCGTGTAGAAGATGTTGTGGGTTATGTCGTCTTCATTGGCGCTGGTGATGACGATCTTCACCGTGTCGTACTCAAGACCCTGAGCCTTGTGAATGCCGACCGCATAGGCCACCTGAAAGGGGACAGTTGTGGTGTCGGTGTCATCGTCTTCATCGCTGATGTCGATGTCGTAGACCGAGAAGCGAACAGTTGAGTCGGCGACCCACTGGAGGTCGAAGTAGCCTTCCACATCGAGCTCTGTGACAGGCCGGTCAATGCGGACATCGAACTGGATGCGCCCCTCGTGTGCTTCGACGGCGACGATGCTGCCTTTGAGGTTGTTGTAGATGAGCGGTCTGAAGCGATTGGTGTCCGCGAACAGCACAGGGTCACCGGCCTTGTATGTGGCAGGGCCCCATGCAACGGCCGGCTCGGGGTTGCTGGCTTGCAGGAAGCGGTTGATGTTGTTGATGCCGTAGAGACCGTCGTAGTTCAAGGCGAGAATGATGTCTTCGGCCGAGTTGTGCTCGAAGAGGCTGGCACTCAAGGGGGTCGAGTAGTGGTTGCGGGCAATAGCCTCCGTAATGCTCTCATCGACGTTGCGTACCTTGGTCCAGAAGTCCACGAGCTCGGCACTAGTTGTGCGGTAGGGAGTAGTCAGTTCGAAGATTGATGCTGGTTCGATAAAGGACCGAGCGGCGTTGAACCAGTTGCCAAACCTGATGGACTCAATCTGGAAGACATCGCCCACCAGCACAAGTAACTTGAAGTTCGTGTTCTGGAGGATGGCCAGGAGGTCGGCGTTGCTCACAGTCGAGCACTCGTCGATGACCAACAAGTCGTAATCACCGCTGGGTGTGCGCGTGTGGCTTGCAATGGTCCTACAGGTCGCGTTCGCGGGGGTCAAACGCCGTCGGAGGTTCTCGACTGCAGGGTGGGTGTTGGCGAGAAACAACTTCGGGTTGTCAGCAAAGTAGTTGGCGATGTGGTCAACCATGCGGGTCTTGCCTGTCCCAGCAGCTCCATAGATGAGAGCCACGCGTGACTGGGCGAAGAGGGTTGTGAGCGCTACGCGCTTAGCGGCGTCATCAATGAAATGTGCCGTCGTGTCGAGCCATTGTTCGACGGCAGCTGTGTACCCGTTCACACCCCCAATCGCACGCTCCTGCAACTGGGTCACGATCTGGTAGGTGTCGTCCTCGTAGCCCTGGATAAAGACGTGGCCCTTGTCGAAGACTAGATCCCTGGCTGGGCGATGCTTGTAGTACAACCTGCGGTTGTAAGTTGTGATCAGGGCATTCACGTCACCCAGGTCTTCAAGCTGGGTGCGCGGTGTGTAGAGAACCCCTCGGTCATCGACATTGCGCTGCACACGCCGGGCCAACAGTTCGTGGGTGCGGTCGGTGGGGTCGAGACTGTTGATGAGGTCCCAGAAGCGGGGGGTGTGCGCTCGGGGTGCGGAGCAGAAGGGCATGTCGTCGAAAGGGATACACCTGTAGTCGAGGTTCAGATTCGAGAGGCGGCCGTTGGGTTCCCGGCAGTACTGCGCCTTGAGCCACTCGTTCCGCATCCTCAGGAGCAGGTAGCGGAGGACATTGTGCCCCGGCAGCTTGGCGTGGATGATGCGCCGCGCTTCGTCCATGGCCGGGAAGATCTGCGGGTTGCGTGTGCTGGCAGTCCCTCTGGTCTTGAGGTCGCTGTAGCGCTCGGGCGTGGCGTCGATGAGGTCCAGTAGGGTCGAGCCTGCAGTCAGACCGCCCATCACGAACTCGTACTCGGCTGAGTCGGTGCGCACCTTCGTGGGTTGACCGACAAGGCTGGCGAAGTGGTTGAGCTCGCATGGCCGAATGGACACCTCCCAGTTGCGGATGAGGGTGACCGGCATCGGTTGTCCGAAAACCTCGATCGTGGCTGCCTGGAGGCCCAAGTTCGCGGAGTAGTTATCTGCGATGTCGATACTGGTGAAGCCGATGATGCGGTCGGCCTTGCTCACGCGGTTGACGGCCTTGTAGAAGGTGACCTCGTAGTACACGCGGCCGCTCGTGACGAAGGGTCGCGTCTTGTGGATGTAGAAGCGGTCGCGGCGGGCAGAGGTCGCTCGACCGGGCATGTCGATCTCGCTTGCAATCTTCTCGTGATACTCGGCAAGCGCTGGGTCCTGGTCGAGTGGAAACGCCTCAAGGTTGCTGAGGACCGTGACGCCCGTGTGTTCGTGCAGGAGAGTGCGCAGCCGCAGCATGTACTCGTAATAGCGGAGCATGAGCCGCTCGGACGTGTCGCCGTCGAACGTGTAGTGGGAGACTGAAGGCTGAAGCAGGGTATGAAACTTGGTAACGAAGTTGAGCCGCCCACTGGCCCTTACCCAACTGAGTGCAACTTCGATCGCGCCATAGTTGTACTCGGCGTTCCCGTCGCCAGCGTGCAGGTGAACAGCCACCCCCTCGACGAGGTTCCGTAACTGGCCAAGTACGTTTTGTGACAGGAGGTCGCGCTGGCTGGTGAGCGTGTCGATGTTGGCGCAGATCGCGGAGTCGGCGGCCGTGATGTGTTGGGCGACGGTAGTCAAGTTCAACCCCCCGGTGCAGCGGCGATGACTTCATGAAGCCCGGGCAAGAAGGATAGCGACGAACCGACGCCGGTGTGGTGTGGTGCCGTGGATGGCCCCTGCGGCCGCAGCCGCGTCGTCCCCGATTCGGGGGTGAGGCTCAAGTGCCGCGACCACCAACCCTGCGCCCAAATGCCGCGAATCGAAACCGTTGTGACGCGCGCCGCAACGGGCAGCGCCGAGAGGCTCCGGTGTTGATCGCCTCAGAGCATGACGCCGGCACTACCGACCTGCTCGGGCCTCTCGGTGGATGCGGGCCGCGGCCTCGCGCGGGACGACCGTCTCTGTGTCCACCTGCACGCTTAGCGAGGGGAGCCGAGCCGTGCGGTCCCACACCGCGAGCCGCGCAGCGATGTCGGTGGAGCCACGGTGAATCAGACGAGCCTCGGCTACTTCGCGGGGGCACCAGAGCTGGGCAACGGTCCAGTTGACCGTTGGGTGGCACGCCACGACCGCGGCGACGGCCTCCTCTTGGCCGAGGTGGACCACGGGAGTCTGGCCCAACCTCAGAACTGCCAAGAGGCTTGGCCGATCGACGACGTACCGGGCGCCGTATCGCCGGGTCTCCCAGATCACGTCTCCGACCCGGTGCAGGGCGTCCAGGTGGGCATCGGTGGTCATCCGGTACCCGCGCCGCGCACCCTGCCCTGACTTCAGCGGCTCGAATGCGAGGTAGCACGGGTCGAGTTGGACCAGGGCGGCGGTCACGGTGTCCTTGCCTGCGGCAGGAGGCCCGTAGAGCAGCACTCCGTGTCTCACTCGGAGGTCGCCAGCACCTCGCGTACCAGACGCTTTCCCTGCGCCTGGAGAGGCTCGCTCGATGCGGAGTTGTCCACGACGTGGTGCGCGTCGACCGGTCGGAAGTGAGGGTCTATGGCGCCGAGGTAGGTGTCCCAGTCGGCCAGCTTCGCGGTGTCGCGGGCGGCTCCTCGATGCCTGAGGTAGGTGAGCATCGTCGGCGGCTCGCAGTGAACCCAGACGAGATGGACGGCGGCTCCCAGGCCCGCGTAGGTCGCACGCACACGCTCAATCCACGCCACCTCGGCGAACTCGTGCACGAACGGGGCGGTCACGATCACGCTAAGGCCGCATTGCACGTTCTCCTCGGCCGCTGCGGACAGCGCCTCGTACTCGCGCGGCCTCACCTGCGTGACGTACTCGCTCGACTCGCGATCGTGCGGTGGCCTGCCGATTGCCTGCAGCGCCAGCTCCACGATGGGCCGTGTCAGCGTGTCCTTGTCCAGGATCGGCCAGCCAGTCTCCCGGGCGAGGATGCGCCCCAGCTCGCTCTTGCCGCTACCCGCATATCCACCCAGCAGCAGTAGCACCGGCCGACCAGGCCGAACCCGTTGTTGTACAACCTGTTCGGGCGCATTGACGACCCTGCCGGACCTCGGCTTGTTGACAACCAGCCCCTCACGAGCCAGCAGTTTCATGGCCTCGGTGATGGTGAAGACGCTGACGTTCCACTGCTCGGCGAGCTCGCGGGTCGACGGCAACGTCTGACCGTCTCGCAGCACACCCGCGGCGATGTTGTTGCGGACCAGCTGCGCCACCTGCTCTTGCAGCGACCTGGCCGGGGTGACCTGGCTGAAGTCCGACGGCATGCACACACCTCTCGTAGGGAACTGCACCTTGGTCGACCAGCATCTAGCAGACCTAACAACTGTCTACGCGCGCATGCTGCCACGTTGGCGATCGGTCCACAATGTGGACGGACACTTGACCTGGTGATCTAACAGTTGTTTGGTCATCGCATGACTTGCATCACACACGGGCCTACCGGGCGGTTCCGGCTCGCACCCAAGGGCACGCGGTCGCCCAGCCCGGATCAGATCGCGGCGTTGCTCGCAGCTCTGGGGGAAGTGCCCTCGTGGCACGCGTCCGCGCTGTGTGCGCAGACCGACCCGGAGGTGTTCTTCCCCGAGAAGGGCGCCAGCTCGGCCGCCGCTCGCAGGGTGTGCGCGGTGTGCCCGGTGGAGCTGGAGTGCCGGGCCGAGGCGATGGACCGGCGGGAGCCGTTCGGGGTGTGGGGCGGTACCACCGAGGCCGACCGACGTCGGCTGCGCCGCCAGGCCCGGCTGGACCAGGCGCGGGCGTCCGAGGGTGACGTGCTGGGTGGTGACGCGGCATGACCGCCGCGTGGGTTGACGAGGTCGGGGCCGTCCTGGGCGTGGCACCGGACTTGGTCGGCGGTGAGCTGCGCCGCCGCCTGGACGCGGTGTTGACCGTCGCGCCGGGCCTGCCTGCCTCGGACCCGGGCGACGGCGGCGGTGTGCACGCCGACCTGGACGCCCTGGCCGGGTTCGTCGCCGCGGTCCGCCTGGACCTGCCCATCGCGTACCTCGCCGTCGACTACAGACCCACCCGCGACACCGGCACCGACCACAGCACCGATCGCCCCGCCGTTGCGCGTCCGCGCGACGTCGCCACCGCACCGAGCACCACTACCGGCCTTGGAGGTCAATCGTGAACACGTCTCTGTTCCTGCTGCTGTGTCTGCTCGTGGGCATCGTGGTGGCGGTCAAGTCCAAGAAGCTGTCCGTGATGGCGGTCCTGGTCTGCACCACGGCCGGGCTGCTGCTGGGCGGCACCCCGATCGGCGCCACCCTCAACGGTGCCGTGGTCTCCGCCGGCGACGCCGTCGTGCAGGCCATGGCCGGGGTGCTGTCGTGACCGGCCACCGCACGAGCACCACCTCCACAGGCACCGACCTGTGGGAGGCGTACTGGGCCACCGTCGGCAACGAGGACTGGCTGGTCGCCCGCGACCTGCTCACCGTCTCGCCCCGGGTGCGGGCCGTGTTCGCCCAGCACGTCCACCTCGAGCGGCACGGCCTGGACCGCACGAGCCTGGAGCTGGACTGGGACGCCGCCACGGAGCACGTCGCGGACGAGCCGCTGTCGTCGACCGAGCGGCGCCTGGCTGACCTGGTCGTCGCGCTGGCCAGCGGCGGGCGGGTCGACCTGGCCGCACTGGGCCTGCTGGGGTCCTGGGAGGCCCACGTCTGGCGGGTCCTAGTCACCTGGGCCACCCAGGACCGGGTCACCACCCTGGCCGCGACCGACGCCGCACAGCTGGTGCACGGCGCCCCGCTGGACCGGCCGTGCTGACCCGCGCCACAAGTGCCTCCCCTGCCGCCCGGGGCGCCTCCGCAACAACGTCACGGCGGGGCCGGGCCACGTGGTCGGTGTGGCTGCTGTGGGTGCTGGCGGCACCAGCATTCGTGGCGGTCTGGGCCGGATGGGTAGCCCTCGGCACGCTGACCGGGTTCGGGATGGTCCAGCCGCTGCCCGGGATCGCTGACGGGCTCTGGATCGACACCCGGGTCCTGCTTCCGGTCGGGGTCGAGGCGTACGCGGCTCTGTCGCTGCGGGCCTGGCTGGACCAGGACGCGCCCGCGAGGGCACGGACGTTCGCGGCCTGGTCGTCCATCGGGGCGCTGCTGCTGGGAGCGGCTGGGCAGGTCACCGTGCATCTGATGACCGCTGCCGGCGTCACTACCGCACCGTGGCCCGTCACCGCCGTGGTGGCGTGCCTGCCCGTGCTCGTCCTGGGCATGGGTGCGGCCCTGGCGCACCTGCTCCACACCCCAGCTACCGAGCTCGACCAGGCGCACGTCGTCGACCAGGCGGACCTCGACGACCAGGCACCGGTCGTGACGACCGGGGCGGCCCGGCGCGCACCGACCGGACCTACGCGACAGCAGGCCGGCCGACGACCCACCACGGCGGGTGCGTCCGGATCGGGCGCGTCCGGGTCGGACACCCGGGACCGGGTGGCGGCGCTGGTCGAGGCCCGACCGGGACTGACAGCGGCCGACGTCGCGGCCGAGGTCGGTGTCTCGGCCCGGACCGCGCGGCGGCACCTGGCCGAGGTCCGCGCCGCCACCCGTCCCGCGAGCGGCGCACCCGAGGCGGTCACACCTACGACCGACGACAGCACCGACGAGGACAGCACCGGCGCCGAGGGCGCCGGCCAGGTCGACGAGCTGCGGCTCGCACGAGAGAGGACGACGGCATGAACGACCAGACACCCGGCGACGGGCACCCCCCGGGCCCAGATGGCCCGGACAGGTCGGAGGAGGAGGCGGCGCTGTTCGCCCGCTTGGAGGCCGACCTGAGGTCCGGCAGGCCCACCGACAAGCCCACCGACATGGCGGGCGGCACGCCCGGGGTGTCCGACCTGGACGCGGACGAGGAGGTGCGGGTGCCGGTGGACCCTTCGCAGGTGCCGGCCAGGGCGGATGGTGCGGGCGGTGGCGGGTGGTGGTCGCGGGCCCGGTCCGCCGCCGCGGAGCAGGAGCAGGACGATCACAGTGCCAGCGGGGGTTCCGGGGCGGTTGGCCGGTTCGGTGGTGGCCGGCGGGAGGTGCTGCCGGGCTGGCTGCGGGAGCGGGACACGATGGTGTGGGCGGTGCGGTGGGCGGCCGGGTCGGCCGTGCACGCGCTGCTGTTCCACGGGGTGCGGGCGCCGGTCTACTGGGGCCGGCTGGTGGCACGGTCACCGGTCGGGACCGGCCGGCTGCTGCGGGCCTGGTGGGCGTGGACGTTCGACGCCGCCGGCCGGGACGTGCACCGGTCGGTCACGGCCACCACGGTCGGCTCGCGGCGGGCGTTGACCCGGGTCGGCGCCGGCCCGATCGGCGCCGTGGACCGCACCTCGCAGGGTGGGTTCGGTGCCGGGGCGGACCCTGCGGCCGGGATGACCGGGCGGCTGGAGGCCGAGACGTTCCTGCGGGTGGCCAGCCACCACCGGAGCACGGTGCGGTCCCGGTTGGCCGTGTCCGCGGCCGTGGCCGCGGTGGCCGGGCCGGTGGCCGCGTCGGTGGCCGCGTCCCTGACCGTGGCCGCGCACCTGGCGGTCCTGGCCGTGCTGCTGCCGCTGGTCGGGTTGGCCGGCCGGTCGGTGGACCGGCCGGTCACGTCCCGCGCGACCGACGACGCGGCCGTCCCCCGGTTGACCGCCGACCTGATCGAGACCGCCCTGGGCGCGGTCGGCATCGCCGAGCTGAACAAGGGCCTCAAGACCGGCGGCACGGCCGGGGTCCGGTTCCCCGGGCCGATCACCCGCGACGGGCCCGGGTGGCGCGCCGACGTCGACCTGCCCCCCGGGGTGACCGCCGGGGACGTGATCGAGCGCCGGGACCGGCTCGCGTCCGGGCTGCGCCGCCCGCTGGGCTGCGTGTGGCCCGAGGTCGACCCCGACGCCCACGCCGGCCGGCTGGTGCTGTGGGTCGGTGACCGGCCGCTGTCCGGGGGCAAGCCCGGCACCTGGCCGCTGACCAAGGCGACCGCGACCGCGAACGTGTTCGACCCGGTCCCGGTCGGGACCGACCAGCGTGGCCGCCCGGTCACGGTCGTGCTGATGTTCGCGGCCGGGATCATCGGGGCCGTCCCGCGGATGGGCAAGACGTTCCTGCTGCGGCTGCTGCTGCTGGCCGGGGCCCTGGACGCCCGCTGCGAGCTGCACGTCTACGACCTCAAGGGCGGTCCCGACCTGGCCCCGCTGGCCGCCGTGGCGCACCGGTTCAGGATCGGCGACGAGCCCGAGGACGTGACCTACCTGCTGGCCGACCTGCGCGAGATGCACACCGACATGCGCCGCCGGTACAAGCAGCTGCGCTCGTTGCCGCACGAGGTGTGCCCGGAGTCCAAGGTCACCGACGCCCTGGCCGGGCGCGCCGACCTGGGCCTGCACCCGGTGCTGCTCGGGGTCGACGAGTGCCAGATCGCGTTCGAGCACCCCGAGCACGGCAAGGCCATCACCGACCTGGTCACCGACCTGGTCAAGCGCGGCCCCGCCGTCGGGATCATGGTCTGGTTGGCCACCCAACGACCCGACGCCCGCTCTCTGCCAACAGGTATCAGCGCCAATGCCGTGCTCCGGTTCTGCCTGCGGGTGATGGGCCAGCTCGAGAACGACATGGTCCTCGGGACCTCGATGTACAAGGCCGGGGTCCGCGCCACCATGCTGTCCCGGCGCGACAAGGGCGTGGCGTTCCTGGCCGGCGAGGGCGACGACCCCGTCATCGTCCGCACCGCCTACGTCGACGGCCCCACCGCCCAGACCATCACCGACCGCGCCCGCGCCACCCGAAAGCTCGCCGGCCTCCTGACCGGGCACGCCGTCGGCATCGACACCGAACCCAGCACCGACGTCGGCGTCCTGGACCACCTCCTCGCAGTCTGGCCCGGCACCAACACCCGGGTCTGGTGCGAGGACCTGGCCCAGCTGCTCGCGACCATGCACCCCGGCCGCTACGACGGCTGGACCGGCGAACAGGTCACCGCCGCGGTCAAGCCGCACGGCATCAGCACCCGCCAGGTCAAGCGCCGCGGCACCGACGGCCGCCCGGTCAACCGCCGAGGCCTGGACCTGCACGAGGTCCGCACCGCCCACCGCACCGCCAACCCCCACACCCCCGACCACACCGACGACCAGGCCGACAACCAGACCGGCAACCAGACCCCGGACGCCAGCAGCAGCGACCGCACCGGGAACGACGCGGGGACCGACCCAGGGACCGACGAGGACCCCGACTGAGGCCGGCGAGCCGCCCGGCGCCGGCTGCTACCGGTAGCACCCCTGCTACCCGCCCCAAACCGGGCCTGACCTGCGAGGTAGCGCGGTAGCAACCGCTCCGCCCACCTGCTCGAACACCTGTACGCAGACGGTTCCGACCCCTCCACGGGCCGCTACCGCTACCTCGTCATGCCCGCCCGCACCCCGCCCGTTCGACCCCTGCCCGCTCTGCCCTGCCAGCTCGACCCGTTGGAGGTACCGCAATGCACACCACCCCGCCGCCGATCGCGACCTCGCACGTGCCGACCCCGTCCCCGGACCAGCTGCTCCGCGCGGCGACCTGGTACGCCGCCCGCGGCTGGCACGTGTTCCCCCTGGTCGTGGGGACCAAACGGCCCGCCATCACCGCCTGGCCGGCCCTGGCCAGCACCGACCCGGCCCAGCTGGCCCGATGGTGGGCCAGCACCCCGCACGGCATCGGCATCGCCACCGGCCCCTCCGGCCTGGTCGTCATCGACCTCGACCTGCCCAAACCCGGCGCCACCGCCCCACCGCCATGGCAGGACGCGCCCGGCATCCGCGACGGCGCCGACGTCCTGGCCGCCCTGGCCGGCGCCGCCGGCGCCCCGTTCCCGACCGGCACCCACACCGTGGCCACCGCCTCCGGCGGCACCCACCTCTACTTCCGCCACCCCACCAACAGCGCCGACCCGGGGCGCGAGCTGCGGAACACCACCGGGGCACTGGGCTGGCTGATCGACACCCGCGCCCACGGCGGGTACGTCGTGGCCGCCGGAACCGTCGTGGCCGGCCGCCAGTACCTGACCCTCGACCCGTCCCCACCCGCACCGCTGCCGCCCTGGCTCACCTCAGCCCTGACCCCACCACCAGCCCGAAGGCCGGCCCCAGGCCCTGGCATCTCGGGAAGGTCGGGGAGGTCGGTGCTGTCGGCGCGGTACGTGCAGGCCGCTGTCGACGGTGAGGCCCGCCGGGTCGCCACCGCCACCCCGGGCGGGCGCAACACCGCCCTGTTCCTGTCCGCGGTCGCCCTCGGCCAGCTCGTCGGGGCCGGGCTGCTGGACCAAGAAGGAGCCGCCGACGTCCTGCGCGAGGCCGCCCGCCCCCACCTGTCCGAGACCTTCACCGCCGCCGAGACCGAGACCACCATCCGCTCCGGCCTGACCCGCGGCACCGCCGAACCCCGACACCTGCCCAACACCCAGCACTCGCCCACCACCCACCTCGAGGAAGGCACGAACCGATGAACACCCACCCGACCACCGACCGTGCACAGACCGCCGGGCGCGCAAGGGCCACGGTGCTCGCTCACGCCGTCGCGGTCCTGACCGAGGCCGCCCGCCTGACCCGGCCCGTGCTCGCGCCCGACCCCACCGCCACCGCCACGACCACCGGCACGACCTGCGGGCCGGTGTGGGTCGAGACCGGACGCCGCGAGCCGGTGGACTGGGCCGAGCTGGTCGCCGCGGCGCTGGCAGGTGCCGCCGCCAACGTCGGCGGCATCGAGACGGCCCTTGCCGGTCGGCCCGGGTCCTGGGAGTCCGACTCCGTCCGGGACCTGCTCACCGGCACGGTCGGGTACGACGAGGAGCACCTGTACGCCCACCGCACCGAGCCGGTCGTGGTCCAGGTCTACGTCACCGAGCTCATGGTCGACCTCGGCACCTGGTCGGCCTACGACGACGCCTCCCACGAGCTGGACCGCCGCTACGACGCGCTCGGCCTCACGAGCGCCAGCAGCAGCACCAGCGACCAGGCGGACCAGTGGGCGGAGCCGGCCACCGCGGACCAGGAACGGGAGCAGGAACGCCAGGCCTTGGCGATCGAGGCCCTGGACGACCGGCTGGAGGCGCAGCGGCTGCAGGACTGGGCCGACTACGGCCAGGCCCTGCGGGTCAGCATCGAGGCCGCCGCCGCCCGCCGTCACGGGCTGGCCGTGCCGGTCCTGGTCGAGGTCAACCTGCACGACTACCGCCACCCCGACCGGCCGGAGCCGGCGTGGGACCTGGCCGAGCAGCTGCTGCAGGAAGCGATCGACGCCACCCCGCTGCCCGGCAACGGGCAGCCGCCGCTGGACCGGCTCACCAGCACCACCACCAGCAGCAGCAGCCCTGAGGAGGACGCCCTGGAGGACCACCAGGACGTGCCTGACGGGCGCGAGGAGGACGCGTGACCAGCCGACCCGCAGGCACCGTCCACGCCCTACCCACCGCCCTGCAGGTCGCAGCGCCGACCGTCCTGCCCTCGGGCCCACCGACCGCCGCGCCGCCGGGCCGGGACCCGGCCCCTGATGGTGGGCCGGCGGGCGGCCGGGACCTGCCAGCCGGTACCCACCTCGAGGTGGGGTCGGACCCGGACGCCATCCGGGTCCTGACCGAAGCGGTAGGGGCCGGGGTGATCCCGGCGTCCTACGTCCGCGACGGGCACCCGGTGATCCTGGAGCGGGTCTCCGGCGCCCTGGACGCCGTCGCCGGCGACGAGGACGCCCCTGTCCCGGTCTCGGTCACCCCGGTCCGCCCCGCCCTGCTGGCGGCGCTCCTGGCCGAGCACACCCAGTTGCACCGGGTCCGGCACAACCCCCGCACCGGCGACGAAGTGACCGAGGAAGTCACCCCCGGCCCCACCGTCCTGGGCGCGGTCCTGGCCCGCCGGTCCTGGCCGCACCTGCCCGTGCTGTCCCGGGTCATCTCCACCCCCGTCCTGCGCCCCGACGGCACCCTGCTCCAGACCCCCGGGTACGACCCCGCGACCGGGTTCTACCTGGCCGGGCGGGTCCAGCTCGACCCCGTCCCCGACCGGCCCACCCCCGCCATGGTCGCGGCAGCCAGGGAGTTCCTGCTCGGGCGGTTCCTGGCTGACTTCCCCTGGCGCACGCCGGCGGACCGGGCCAACTACCTGGCGCTGCTGGTGACGCCGATCCTGCGCCCGTTCACCCGCACCCTGGCCCCGTTCGCCGTCGTCGACGCCACTATGCCCGGGTCCGGCAAGACGATCCTGACGTGCTGCGTCGGGCTGCTGGTCGGGCAACGGGTCCTGACGTGGACCGACTCCGAGGAGGAGCTGCGCAAGTCCATCACCACCGTCCTGGGTGACGCTGCCGGCGTCGTGGTCTTCGACAACCTGCCCGAGGGGTCGGTGATCGACTCGGCGGTCCTGGCGCGGCTGGTCACCGAGCGCACATGGACCGACCGCCGGCTCGGGTCGAACACGGCCGCGACGTTCGCCAACGACAGGTTGTGGCTGGCGACCGGGAACAACTTGAGGACCGGTGGCGACATGGCCTCGCGCACCGTCTGGGTCCGGCTGGACCCGGACTGCCCCCGCCCCGAGGCCCGGACCGGGTTCACCATCCCGAACCTGGACGCCTGGATCCTGGACCCTGCCCACCAGGCCCTGGTGCTGCGGCACCTGCTGGTGCTGATCCTGGACTGGACCGCCCACGGAGCACCCACCAGCTCGACCGTCCCGGCGATGCGGCAGTTCTCCCGCTGGGCCCAGCACCTCGGCGGGTTCCTCGAGCACCACCGCGTACCCGGCTTCCTGGGCAACGCCGAAGAGGGCCGCCAGCTCGACGAGGACGCCGCCGACTGGCGCGCGTTCCTGCTCCGCTGGGCCGACCTGCACGGCACCACACCCCTGACCGCCGCCCAGCTGCGCCGCACCGCCGACCCCGAGATCGGCCCCGACCCCTGGGACGGACTGTTCCCCGCACTGACCTCCGGCCGGCTGCCCTCGGTCAAGTCCCTCGGCCGGCGCCTGACCGGGCAGGTCGGCCGGTGGCGGACCGACGTCGTCCTACGCAGCGTGATCGACCCGCACGGCAACGCCCGCACCTATTGGGTCGAGCGAGAACGACCAGCCGCCGGACCCCCCGAATCAAACCCGCAAACCCGCAAACCCGCTGGACCAGGTGGTGACCTGCGATGACACCTCATCGACGTCCTGCGGGTTTGACCCGGACCAGGGCAGTCCAAACCCGCAAACCCGCGGGTTTGCGGGTTTGGCAGCCCCCTCCCAGGACCAAACCCGCACCCGAGAGCCCGACGTTTCCGCAGGTCACCCCCTGGTCCAGCGGGTTTGCGGGTTTGAAGCCCCGAATCCGGCCCCCGCCCTCTAGGACGCGCACGCCCCTCTCGCCCGCCGCCCAACAAGCCCACCCCAGAACGTCACCCATAGTCACCTTGAGAGGACGCATCATGACTACCAGCCTGGACACGAACACCAGCTCGCAGACGTTGGCGCGCGCCGCCGTTCCCGTCACGACCGACCGCGCCGTCTACACCGTGTTGGAGGCCGCGCACCTGCTGTCGCTGTCCCGCGGGAGCGCCTACGCCATGGTCCGGTCCGGGCAGATCCCAGCCAAGCGGATTGGCACCAGGTGGGTGATCCCCAGGGCCCGGTTCGAGGCCTGGCTGAACGAGCTCCCCGAGGCGAGCGTCCACGGCGACACCGACTGGTCCGGTGCCTGATGGGACACGTCGTCCGGACACCGGCCGGGTCGTTCCGCGCCAACTGGCGCGACGAGACGGGCCGGCAGAAGGCCAAGTCGTTCCGGACACGCAAGGCGGCGGCTGGGTTCCTCGCCCAGGTCGAGGCCGCCCTGCACCACGGCCTCTACGTCGACCCGCACGCGGGTCGGCAGCGCTTCGGTCCCTACGCCCAGCGGTGGTTAGCAGCTCGCACGACGGAGCGCACCACGGCCGCCCGCGACGCCTCGGTGATGCGCGCCAACGTCCTGCCGCGCTGGGGTGAGGTCCCGATCGGTCGCATCGACCACCTGACGGTGCAGGCGTGGGTCGGTGACCTGGCCCAACGGCGGTCGCCGGCGACCGTGCGCGAGTGCTTCCGCATCCTGTCCGGCGTAATGCGGTCGGCAGTCCGAGATCGGATCATCGCCCAGTCCCCGTGCGAGGCGATCCGGCTGCCCAAGCGGCGTCGCAAGGACTCCGACGGCCGGGTGATCACTCCGGAGCAGCTGCGCGGGAGCCTGCTGCCAGCGGTCCCGGAACGGCACCGCGCCCTGGTCGGGCTGGCCGGTGGCACCGGGCTGCGATGGGGGGAGTGCCTGGGCCTGCGCTGGGACGCCCTCGACCTCGAGGAGGCCGGGACGGTGCAGGTGCTGCGGGTCGCCGTCGAGGTGTCCGGGCACGTGAGCATCAAGCCCTACCCGAAGTCGCGTGCCGGCCGCCGCTCCGTCCCGCTCCCGCCGTTCGTGGTGCAGCTGCTGACTGAGCACCGGTCGCGGGATGAGGTGCCCACTGAGCCAACCGACTTCGTGTTTGTGAATGCCGCCGGCGGGCGTCTCGGCCGGGGGCACTTCCGGTCCCGGGTCTGGAGACCGTCCCTCGTGCGAGCCGGCCTGCTCGGGGAGGTCGTCGACCAGGGGCCGGGGGAGGTGAAGGCCTCGTGGCCGGAGGCGTCCGGTGCCGTGGCGTCCGCCCTGTTCGCGACCGAGCGCGAGGCGGTTGCTCACGTGGCGCGCGCCGCCGAGGGAGGGCTCCGCTTCCACGACCTGCGGCACTCCTACGCGACCTGGCTGGTGTCGCGGGGGCTGCCGGTGAACGACGTCCAGCGCGTGATGGGACACGAGCACGCCTCGACCACGCTTGAGCTCTACACGCACCGCTCAGGGCACGCCGACGAGCGCGTCCGGCAGGCCTTCGCTGACGATCTGCTGACTTCCGGAGCCGAGTAGCCGAAACCCGCAGGCCGTGGGCCGTATGAAACAGCGTCTGACCTGCGGGTTTGTTGGTCGGGGTGACAGGATTTGAACCTGCGGCCTCTTCGTCCCGAACGAAGCGCGCTACCAAGCTGCGCCACACCCCGTGGCAACCGCCGGACTCTCAGCGGCCTCGGCAATCCTAGCTGAGCTTTAGCGCGCAAGGGTAACCAGTTAACTTGTGGGCACAAGGCTGAGCATCGTTGCTTCCGGGCGGCAACAGAACCGAACCGGCGTGTACGGTGACGTCCCGACGCCAGCACTCACATGCATCCAGGACGTCGCTACGCCTTGAGGCGGGTGTAGTGACGCGGTTGAACCAGCGCCGGCCCACCAGCGACTCACCCCGCGGGCCCGGTTGAGTGGCAGGTCACAATTCGCCGTCAATGCGCCTACCTTCGGGAGGCGGAGTTGGCCACCGTGCGTGTGACCGGCCAGGATCAGCCGGGTTTGGTCGTTGACCATCGCATCCAGGACGCGGGTGTAGGGAGCGTGGGTGACCCCGATCGGGAGGTCAACCGGTGGCCCATCAGGCCCTGTTGCGGGAAACACGTCGTAGCCCAAATGCGCGTCGTCTACTCCGACGAAAGACAGCGTGATGCCGGCGACGGTCAGGCGATCTCGGCGGTTGGTTAAGTCGAGCCAACCAGCTTCGCGGAACCCCTCCACCAGACGGTCAACCGGCAGTGGTGCCCCGTGCAGGCGTTGCTGCTTTTCGTGTCGCAACAAGTACCGAGCGGGGTTCTTCAGCCGGGGTCCGAAATAGTCGTTGTTGCCAAGCACGAAAACTCCCGGCAGTTTCAGCAACGGGTCAAGCGCGTCGAGGACGGTGGGCACCGCGTCGGGGTGTGCGAGATTGTCGCCGGTGTTCACCACAAGATCAGGTTGGAGGTCCGCGAGGCCACGAAGCCACGCGGGGGCGCGGCGTTGCCGTGGCGTGAGATGCAGATCGGACAGGTGCAGGACGCGAAGAGACCGTGACCCAATAGGCAGCACCGGTAGCTGGACCAGGCGAACGGTGTAGGCCCGACTTTCCGCAACACCACCGGCGATGAACGCTGCGCCTAGGCCAGCGGTGACGGCGGCGACAGTGCGCATAGTGGAAGGCATCGCGATCATTGTGCCATTGGGTGCCACACTCGACCGCATGGCTGACGACACGAATTCCGCTCCAGGTGCAGGCTCAACGAAAACTGATCTTCAAGCTGATTTGAAAACGGCGATGCGCGCCCGTGATGACATACGGGTTGCGACCATCCGGATGGTTCTAGCGGCTATCACCACTGAAGAGGTCGCAGGAGATGCCGCACGCGTCCTCACGGACGAAGAAGTGCAGGGCGTTTTGCGGCGGGAGGCGAAGAAACGCCGAGAAGCTGCCGCCGCTTTCGCTGACGGTGGTCGCCCCGAACGTGCGGAGCGCGAACGCGCCGAGCTGGTGGTCATTGAGAAGTATCTGCCAGCTCAAATCAATGACGAAGAGTTGGCTGCCATGGTGAGCAAGGTCATCACAGCAGCCGGGGTTACTGATCGGCCTGGTTTGGGTCAGGTGATTCAGTCAGTGCAACAACAGGCAGCTGGTCAAGCAGATGGTGGTCGAGTGGCTGCAGAGGTGCGCCGCCAACTCGGGTGACATTCGCGGAGCATTTGGGCCAGCATCAATCCTGGTTGGGACGGCGTGGCCGGGTGGGTTTAGCCGTTGGTACGTCAATCCTGATCCCAATACTCGGGTAGATCGTCACCCGCGTCCCGTCGGTGACGCGGGTTCCGCCGGCGGGGCTTTGTTTCCCCACCCGGCCAGCGGGTTCCCTCGATCCGACAGGGCTGCCGACCTGACCCCCAAAGCCAGCTTCACTGAGAATTCGCTGCGCCTGGCCGAGGTCTTGACCCACCACATTCGGGACCACTTTGAGATCGCCGAAGATGAGTTTGTCGTTTGGTTGGCCAAAGTTTTTGACGGGCCGGCCACGTAGGGCGTCGCTCATAAAATCAGCCCACAAAGGGGCAGCGAGTCTGGAGCCGTACATTTTTCCGGCGTAAACATCTTTTCCGGTGTTGACGTTGATAAGGGGGCGGTCTCCTTCGGGGTGCCCTAACCAGACCGCAGCGGATAGCTCCGGGGTGTAACCGAGGAACCAGGTGTTCTGGTTGCTGTTCGTTGTCCCAGTTTTCCCCGCGGCAGGCCGGCCAATTTTCTCCACCCCGGCGGCGGTGCCGTTGTCGATCACGCCTTTCAAAGCACGATTAACTCCGCGTGCCACGTTTTGATCAATGACTTGTTTGCAATCGGCCCCGGGGATTTTGATGGCTTTCCCGTCCACAGTTTTGGCGGCGGTAATAGCGATGGGTTTGCAGTAAAGACCATCCGCGGCGAAAGCAGCGTACGCACCGGCCATGGTCAGGGGAGCGATGCTGCTTGCCCCGATCACCATGGTGGGGAACGGCGGGACGGAATCGGACTTTTCGCTGTTCTTTGTCGCCGCGATGGGGTCACCCAGGTGTACTCCTAACCGGTCGACCACGTCTTTAACTTTGCAGATCCCGGTTTCGGCGGCGATCGTCATGTAAGCCGTGTTGATGGATTTAGCTGTTGCTTCGGCGATGCTGACGTTCCCGGTGGCCGCGCCTTCAGAGTTACCCATGGGGAAGTCTTCGGCGGCGAGATTACCGGCCGGCCAGCATGCTGAGCTGTTGTAATCAGCTCCCTGGAAGGTCGTTCCGCCTGGTGCTGAGTACACCGAGTCATTAAGCGACTTGCCGCTCTCTAACGCGGCGGCCAAGGTGAATGTTTTGAAGGTCGATCCAGTTTGGAAGCCACCGCCCCCGCCGTAAGCGCGGTCTACGTTGTAGTTCACCACGGTTTGGCCTTTGTCAGTGTCTCGACCGTATTTACGGGATTGGGCCATCGCCACAATTTTCCCGGTGCCTGGCTCAACTACGGAAATAGCAGTGGCCACTTTGCTTTTATTCGTGGGGGCAACTTTTGCGTCCACGGCTTTTTGGGCGGACCGCTGAATTTTCGGGTCTAACGATGTGGTGATGGTCAGTCCGCCGCGGAAGATGAGTTCTCTTCGGGCTTGAGCAGTGTCACCAAAGGTTTTGTCTTGTAGAAGGAGTTGGTAAACATAGTTGCAGAAGAAAGCAAATTCAGAAGTGTCGCACCCGTTGCCAGAATCGCTGATCTTCAGAGTGAGTTTAGATTTCACGGCTTTGTCGTGCTCGGTTTGAGTGATGTACTCATTTTTGAGCATCCGCGAAAGAACGACGTTTCGTCGATCCAGTGAGGCTTTCGGGTTGAGGCGAGGATTATCCCGGCTGGGTTGTTGCACAATTCCAGCGAGAGTTGCGGCTTGCGCAAGGGTGAGTTTGCTCGCCGAAACGTTGAAGTAACGCCGAGCGGCAGCTTCAACCCCATACGCGCTGTCTCCGTAATAAGCGATATTGAGATAACCCTCTAAAATCTGGTCTTTACTCATTTTCTGTTCTAAAGCTACGGCGTATCGCACCTCTTGCATTTTGCGGGCGATGGTTTGTTCGCTCGCGGCTTTCACGCCGGCCTCATCTCCGGCAGCGAGCGCGTTTTGTTGCAAGCTGAGTTTGACGTATTGCTGCGTGATTGTGGACGCACCTTGCACTGAACTCCCAGAAGCGTTGTTCACTGCTGCGCGGGCGATACCTTTGGGATCAACACCGCCGTGATCGTAGAAGCGCTCGTCTTCAATAGCGAGCTGCGCCTCCCGCATCACGGGAGCGATTTTTTCCAACGGGACTACCGTGCGGTTTTCGCTGTAGAACACGGCTATTTCAGAGCCATCGGCAGCGAGGATCCGGGAACGTTGCGCCAGGGGTGTCTGTTCCAGTTCAGCGGGCAACGATTCAAAGAATTTTGATCCGGCGCTTGCAGTGGCACCACTTGCGCCAACAAAAGGCATGAAAAGCCCGGCGGTCAGGAGGCCCATGATGAGTGAGGTGCCTAACAGTGCCCCTAGGAGAGTGACGATGCCGGGCGCTGGGCGACCCCGAGTGTTGGTTCGAGTTGGCATCGCTCACCTCTGAAAGTTGGGGCACCGTCATTGAAACTGACGGTAATAGCTGGAACGTGGGCAAGCCTAACCTCCCCTTAGTAGAGGAGTCAGCACCTAACCTCACTGGACCATAACTAGTTATCTAATGGCTACGGAATGAGCACAACGGGTCATGGCGGAAGGGCAGGTTCGCTCCGTACGGTAATCGAGAAGCTCGGAAGATTACCGAGATGGCGTAATGAACTTCCATTTCACGCACGCTGTGTGAGATCCCATTGAAGACAAGCCTGTAACGCCCGCTGACCTACCCAGGAGAACGTGATGAGTTCACCAATGAGCCCTTCTGCCACGAGCGCTTTCTCTTGGGACAACGACTGGGTCACTCATGGCGCGTGCACCCGAACAGACCCGGACGAGCTTTTCGTTCAGGGTGCGGACCAGCACCGGGTCAAGAGTGTGTGTTTGGGTTGCCCAGTCCGCACTGAATGTTTAGCCGACGCGCTAGACAATCGCACTGAATATGGCGTTTGGGGTGGCATGACTGAACGGGAGCGGCGGGCTCTGTTAAAGCGGCGGCCCAACGTTCGCTCTTGGCGGCGGATTCTGGAAGCTGCTCGGGAGCGCACAGCCGGAGAATACTCAGCTGACGAGGAATCTCCGCTCGCTGTTTAGTGACATGTTCGGCTTTTTACCTTGAGGATTTGCTGAGCTAGTTAACGAGCAGGGTGGGCGCGGCATCGACGGCCTTCCTTTGATTTCCACAGTGGCTTATGGGCTGATTAATGAATCATTTGCTCTGCCGGTATTCGCGGCCCGCTGCCGAATTTTTGGGTATGAATACTACCCGCACGATCAATCCCTGACTCTATTAACGCTCCGAATTTAAATAATTACCAATCGTTCACAGGAAAGGATCTTCGAGTCTTTTTTGCGGTTTTGTTGGTGTGTTTGGGGTTGTGGGCGCCTGGGTTTATTCGAGATGGTGGGGTCTGTTCGTTTCCCAGCGCGAGAGGGTGGTTGCTATGCGTTTTGATATGGGCGCTGAGACGTTGTCTCAATTAGTGCGAGAGTCGGATTCATCCGGTCAGGATTTGGGCAGTTTAGTTCGCCGATTGGTCGTCGTGGCTGAGCCGTTAGAGGGTGCCTTTAATGGTGCGGGTCGAGTGGCTTTTGATGAATTTAAAGTGCGGGTTGATGAGATCGCCAGTGAGTTGACATCGGCCTTGGGATCAATCGTCGAGGGTCAAGCGGGGATGGATCAAGCGTTTGGGCTAGGTGATATGGAAGCGTCGGATAACTCCGTCCAAGCGATGGGGTCGGCAAACTTCGATGGCGCGAGGTTCGGGTCTGCTCGCTAAATCCTCACGAGATGAAATGTGCTCAGTGAGTTGATTTTGATTCTGATATTTCCAGTTCAGGAAAGGTGGTTGTGATGTCTTCTGGTCGGGTTTCTTTTGACACTGGTTCCTCTGGTGTGGTGCAGGGTGATTTAGGGGTGGTGATTGGGCAGTTAGAACAGGTGTTGGCTGTTCGTCAGGCCCAAGTAGCGCAGGCAATGGCCGATTTTCAGGCTGATGGGGTGTCTGAGGAGTACCAGCATGTGGAGCAGCGCTGGTCCCGGGCGTGCGCTGAGGTCCGATCGATCATTGATTTGTTGAAGTCCACGCTTGCTCGTAATGACGAAACCGCAGTCGCGGCGCAGTCTCGTGCCGCTACTGCCGTGCAGGGCATCGGGTGATGAGCTGCGGTTGCAACCTGGGGTTGATTTAGGGGTGTCTTAGTCATCAGTGGGTAGCGGTGTCACCGGTCAGCGAAAGGGAGAGTGTCTGATGACTGCTTGGGACATTGACGTGCCGCAAGTCTTTGCGGTAGTCACTCGTGCAGGTGGGATCGCTGGTGGTTTTGAGGGCGATGTTCAGTCAATAGAGAGTGCGGTAGTTGAGTTGGCAGAAGGTTTGACGAAGAGCGTCCTCGTGCAAGGTGCCCTGGGAAATTTCGTTGGTGAAGTACTGACCCCTGGGGTGGGCAATGTCGTGGGGCATGTTGATAGCGGTTTCCGGGGCACGATCGCAGCAGTGAGTGCGTATGAGGTAGGGCAGTTGGAGATGGCTCAAGTCGCCCAACAGAACGCAGGGTTAGCGGTCTACCCAGCGGATGCCCCCGGCGGGGTTAACACTGTCAATGGGGTTAGCTCTGTAAACAACAACGGGGGTGGCCGGTAATGGCTTTGGACGCTGCGGGTTTGCCTGAGGTGGACGATGGCGGTGTGGTGCGTGCGTCGGCGGAAGCGTTCCAAGGGAAGGTCGCTGAATTCGCGGCGCGGATGGGTGATGTGGTTGATGTGTGGTGGGGGTTGCCGGGGTCGTATGTAGCTCCGGAGCAGGAGCTGGTGTTGGGGGCGATGCAAACCCCCATGGGTAAGGCATTGGATGTGGTGGGTGATGTGGCTGTAGTGGTGGGGGCGTTAGAGGGCTTCGCGGATGAGTTGGATCGGTTGGCGGGTGATCGGGCGAGTTTGGTCGCTGATATTGAGGCGTTCAATGCTGAGCGGGCGCGGGTGAGTGATGAGTGGAATGGTTTTTTGGCGTGGCGTGAGTGGTCGGGCTGGGAAAAACAAGATTTGTTAAACCGGGAGGAAGAGTTACACGACCGGGCGGTCGTGTTTGCGGCTGCTTTGGATGACGCGCAGCGGGTGTGCGCGAATACGATTCAGGGAGTGTTTGGTGGTCCGCTGTTCCAAGCCGCGGATCGTACAGTTACCGACGACGAAACAGTGTTTGGGTTATCCGAGGATGGGTATGCCCAAATGGCGTTGTCGGGCGAAACCCCATGGGGCACCCCAGAGGGGTGGACGGATGTGTCGTGGATGTCCGCCGGGTTCATGTTCGGCCGAGGTGCGGTGACCAGCGTCACTGGTCTCTGGGACATGGGCGTGGCGTTAACCGGATTTGGGGAGGAGGGGGAGCTTGAGGCGGCGTGGTCGGGTTTGTGGCAGATCGGGAAGGACTGTTGGACCGGGAGTAACCTTGGTTTGGTTCTGGGGATTAATGATGTGGACGAATATTTGGAGGCGAATGAACGGTTGTTGGGTGTTGCTGGCGGGGTGATTGGTTGGGGCACGTGGTCTACGTCGGGGTGGAACACGGCGGGGAGTTTGGCCCCGGATGTGGTTTTGGCTGTGTTCACTGCTGGGACGGGCGCTGCGGTAAAAGGTGGGGTGTCGGCTGCCGCACGGGCTGGGTTGGCGTCGGTGTTGAAGTCGTTGCCGGGTGGGGCGCGGATCGGTGATTTGGCGTCGGCATTGAGCGCGTCAATGCGTGGGGGGTATGGCACTGCGCTGACTGGGTTACGTGATTTCGGGTATCACACGGCGGACAGCATCAACAGTATTCGGGCCACTATTGGTGGCGTGCCGCAGAGAGTGCGGGATTGGACTGATGATTTAGGCCGGTCTTTAGTTCCCCAACCGGCCTTTCCCGGGGTTCCGACTCGTGGTGGTGGGTTGGATGGTCCAACCATTTTCACCCGTGATGATCCAGGCGCCGCTGCTGGTCCTGGTACTCCAGATGGTCCTAGCGCTCCGGCTGGTAGTTCTGGCGGGGGAATTCCTGATGATGGTGGGCTGTCGTCGGGGTGGCCACCGCATCAGCCAGATGGTGGGCATACCCCCACCAGTTCGGGTGAAACCGAATATGAGGGCGACTCGGAGTCGGGTATGCGTGGGGGACCACCACCAACGCATGCTACGGCCCGGATTGATCGGTATGACCCGTTGATGCCGACCGCGAAAACCCCGTTCGGGTTAGACGCCGATTTGGCACCGAACACCAGGTATGAGGTGCGGGGTAGGGGCACGTTTTACACCGGCCCGGATGGGGTCATTGAGTTCGTGGAGCCGATTCGGGTTGATTGGAGTGGCAAGTTCCAGTGGTCCCCGGATTTGCAGTATCCGCTGCCTAATGTGACGTACAAGGTTGATGATTACGTTTACCTGCGTACTGATGGGTTGGGTCGGACTAAGCATGTGCATGTGGAGGGTTTGGAGTCTCGCCTTGATACTCGGCGGGCGGGTCATATGCACCGGGAGGTTACTCGTGGGGTGTTTGATCGGGATGCGGGGCATTTGGTGGGGAGGCAGTTTGGTGGGCCTGGTGAGCCGGTCAATTTGGTTTCTATGTTCAGGAAGTTCAACCAGTCCGGTGCATACGCTCAGATGGAACGCCGGATCATGAAACTGATTACGGATAATCCTGATGCTCATATCGCTTTCGACCTTCGGGTCCTTTACATCGGAGACACGAAACAAGTGAAAGACTTCATTTTTGAGACGAGGATGAATGGGGAGAAAGTTACTTCAGCAAGCAAGCCGATTCCCCATCGGGAGGATGGGGTGTTGAGTGATGGATGAGGTGGAGTTTGCGGGTCTGTTTGTTGGGTTGGCTGAGGAGTTCCGCCGTGATGGTGCGGATGTGCGGTCGCGGGTAGGGGGTTATGCGTATACGTATAAACAAGAGTGGGTGGGTGAGTACGCGAGTAGTTCGATGTGGCGTGATGGTGTTCATTACCCGGGTGAGAGCCCTGGGGGTGTTTCGTTGTCGGATTATTTTGATGTGGCGTATCGGGTGTTGGGTCGGCGTCCGGTGAGTGTGACTGTTGAGGTGGATGAGACTGGGTTGCCGGGGGTGCCGGTGTTGAATTTTGATTTGCCGCCGGATGATATGAGTTTGCGGGAGCCGGAGAGGTCTTGGCGTGAGTTGGTGAGTTGGCCGAGGCCGGCGGGTTTGGTGCCGGGGTGGATGAAGGTGGAGTTGGCTGCGGTGGGGGCGTGGGATTTGGTGGGGGACAAGCTTGTGATGCGGGATCATCATCCGGGGATGCAGCCGCATACGCCGGGGTCGGTGGGGGTTCCGGTGCCGTCTGGGGGTGAGTTGGCGTTGTCGTTGGAACAGATCAGGGAGTTGTATTCGGGTCCGGTGTTCCCGGATGAGATTACTTCTTGGTGGCCGTTGTTGCGTAAGTCGTGGGCGACACCGGATCCTAGTGCGGTGATTCCGGGGTCGGCTCTTGCGGGGGTGCGGGCACGGTGGGATGTGTTAGCGGAAAGGTTCCCAGGGTTTGTGCGGGTGTTGACGTTGGAGGAGCAGGTGGCTGGGGCTGGGCCGGGAGATCTTGTGGGGATCGCCCCGGCGTTTGTTGAGATCGCGGGGGTGATGCCTGGGGTAGATGTGGGGGTACCGGTGGGGTGGGGTCAGGGGGAGCACCAGTCGTGGCCGGCGTTAGAGCGGGACCGGTTTGGTCAGCAACCGTTACTTGATGGTCAGCGTGCTGGTTTGGTGGCCAGGGTTGAACCTGAGACGGGGGAGCCTGGTGATGTTGCTTACACCAAGGGTGAGGCGTATTACAACTTGGATGGTGAGCTTGAGCTGGATAGTTGGAATGTTTCAGATGTTTTTGTTGTGGCCCCTGATGTGGTTACTTTTTGGGAGGACTTCACTACCTGGGCTGAGAGTGTGGTTCCTGAGGCTGTCGCGGAAATCATCTCCGCTACCGGCGATCCCGAAGAGCAGCGTGACGCGCTTATTGACTACATGGACTACGGCATCGAAGACTGGCTTACCGGAGTCACATAATTGTTTGGTGTCCCTTTCTGTCATCCCCGACTTTGATGGGTGTGGGCACGAAGCGTATGGAAGAACGGCTCATGGATCTGATCGTAAAGAACCCGGACGCGCACATCGCTTTCGATCTTCGGATGAGGTATGAAGGTGAAACTTCGGATGCTAGGAATTTCATTTTTGAGACGAGGATGAATGGGGAAGGCGCCATCGTTAGCTGAGATCGCTGCGGTGATGCCTGGAGTGAGTACGCAGCCAACCACTGAAGGTATCCATGCCGGGATGTGGGTGGACTGGTCGCAAGATAGGTACCATTCTTGGCTACAGATTGAACGCGACCGTTACAGCCAACAACCTCTCTTCAGTGCAGGGCGGTCCGGTCTTGTTGTTCGTATTGACCTGGACACGGGGGAACCGAGTGAAGTGGTCTACACCCCCGGGTGGGCGTATTACGACCAGGACGGTCAACGTCACCCTGGCTTAGATGATGGATTTCAGGACATTTCCGTGGTGGCCCCTGATGTGATTACCTGGTGAGAAAGCTTCACGACCTGGGCCGAGGCAACCATTCCCTCATTAATCACCGATATCAGCGCCGACTACGACGACCGCGAAGACCAAAAATTTGACTTCGATCCAGCGATCTCCCACGCCATGGCTATGTGGCTGACCGCTACGTGAGTATGCCCAGCTGGGCCCCAAAACGCGTCCTTTTCAACCGTAAAACATTAGGCCGATTGGGTGTGAAGTTCCGCGGCGGCGCGGCGTCCGGCGGCGAGCCAAACGGTGAATTCCTCCCAGGACATGGGCCGCGCCAGGTGAAAACCTTGACCCATGTCGCACCCTAGTTCAGCTAAAATCGCCGCGCTGGCTGCTGTTTCGACCCCTTCTGCGACCACCCGCAAATCGAGAGTGTGCGCTAACGCGACCGTGTGGGCCACGATCGCGCGGGCGCGTGGATCGGATTCCAGACCGTCAATGAAAACGCGGTCCAGTTTGAGTTCGTCAGCAGGAAGGTCGCGGAGGTACGACAGCGACGAATATCCTGTGCCGTAGTCATCAATCGAGATGCCGACGCCAATTCCTCGCAGTTGATTTAATACGGCTCGACCCCGTTCGGGGTCGCTCACCAACGTGTCCTCAGTAAGCTCCACGATGAGCGCGGACGCGGGTAGTCCATGACGGCGCAGCAGGTGCGCCACCTTAGCGGGAAGATCCGGATCAGTAATGTTCGCCGCCGCGAGGTTCACCGAAACCGGGATATGCATCCCATCACTCCACCAATCTGCTGTGGCGCGTAAAGCGATCTCCATGACCGCGTCAGCAAGGGCGCGCTGTAACCCGGCCCGATCGGCGTGGCGAAGGAAAGCATCCGGCATGAGTAGGCCCCGGGTGGGGTGCTGCCACCGAGCGAGCGCCTCCACCCCAACGACTAAGCCGGTGCGCAGCTGAACTTGCGGTTGCAAGTGGACCGTCACTTGCCCTTCCTCCAAAGCACGGCGCAGTTCTTCAATAATTTGCAGACGTTCCCCAGTGGGATTGTTCGCGTCCGGGGTGTAAATCACCACACCACCGGATGTTTTTGCCTGATACATCGCGATGTCGGCGCAGCGGAGGAGCTCCGCTCGTGTTGCCGCTGGGCGCGGTGAAGTCGCGACGCCAATGCTGCCGCCAACGTGGAGTCGCACGGCATCAACGGTGAAGGAATCTGCGAACGCCGCTTGGATCGCGTGTGCTACTTGAAGTGCGAATGCCGGCGAAGCGCCGGGTAGGAAACCGGCGAATTCATCACCACCAAGTCGGGCGAAGAAGCCATGTGGCTCAACGATGGGTTTGAGGCGTTGGGCCACATGAACGAGTAGGTCATCCCCAGCGTGGTGACCAAGTGCGTCGTTTACCTCCTTAAAACCGTCGAGATCGAGCAGCAGCAAAGCGGACTCAACGGGGCCACCACCAGCAGTCATCACGTCGTCGCAGCGCTGGTAGAAGCCGCGTCGGTTCGCGATTCCGGTGAGCTCGTCAGTCCGAGCTTGGCGCCGAGCTTCTGGAAGGTCGCGGATGTGGCGGAAGGTGAGCCCAGTCCGAATGCAAGCGGTAACCACACATGCCACCGTGCACCACCCAGCGAGGGCCGGCAGTCGCCCGCTCCAACCTACGATAAGCACGGTCAAACTCGTCAACGTGAAAATCGCTGGAAGGGCCATGACTTGCCAATCCAGCCGGTGCGGGGTGTCTTCTTTGGCGAGCGGGGCCGTTGCTGGGGAAAGTTGCGCACTCAGCCCGAGAAGCACAACCCCGAGCATCCATAACAGGTCAGGGACGACACCTTCGGTGTAATTGCCGGCGGAGTCCAACAACAAAACCCATACGTTTGCGCCGAACATCACCAGGACGCCTGCCGCGAGAATGGACATCGACCGATCTAATCGAAGTCGGAAGGCTGCGCCCGCTCCAACCACTAACGCCAGTAAAAGCAGATCAGCGATGGGATACGCCAGGTTGGTCATGACCGTCGCCCATGGCCCACCGGTCACCTCAAGGACGGGGCGAAGGGCGACGGCGATGGCTAGACCGGCCGCCCCGGATCCAGCGATCGCGCCGTCCAGCCACATGGTCGCCTGCATACGGGCCACCCGAACGCGGATTTGGAGCGCTACGCACGAGTAGGCGAACACGTAAAAGACCATAATCAGGGCATCCGCAAGCGATGGATAGGGAATATCGCTCCGGTCCGCGAGCGCGAGCGAGTAGTAGACATTGGAGAGCGCGGCCAGGGTCAGCCCGCCGCTCATGAGGCGCCAACCCACCTGGGAACGCCCGGTGGCCGGGGTCAACCAGCACAACGCTGACGCAACCACAAAGGCGACGTTGTAGAGCACGATATCCCGCAGCGGGTCAGGGCTGCCGGTGCCACTAGGGTCCAGGCGAGCGGCGAAGCTGGCGACTGCAATTATTCCGACTAGTCCGATCACTGCGACAGCGAAGCCAGGGGCATGAATGCCACGGGGGTTTGGCGGCAGCACACTCACTTCGATGATGTCGTCACATCAAGCATTCATCTTGATTGCTTTTCAATGGTTGGTGGAGAACTAGTTGTGACTAGGTCAATGGGGCTAAACCGGTTGGGGGAGTAGGGGATACTCCTTGGCGTGGAATGAGAGATTCTTGGGTCGAGAGCCAGTCGGTGAACTCGTTGACCGGCATAGGTTTTGCCAAATAATACCCTTGACCAATGTCACAACCGAGTTCGTTGAGTAGGGCGACGCCATCGGCAGTTTCGATTCCTTCCGCAACAACCCGAAGACCAAGGTCGTGAGCTAAGGCCACGGTGTGGCTGACGATGGCGCGAGCTCGATGATCGGATTCCAGGTTAATACTGAGGCTTCGGTCAAGCTTGAGTTCGTCCGCTGGAAGGTCGTGTAGGTAAGACAGTGATGAGTACCCGGTGCCGTAGTCATCAATGGAGACATCAATCCCGTTGCCGCGCAAATGTTCCAAGACGGAACGCCCGCGCTCGGGATCGCTCATCAGACTGTCTTCGGTGAGTTCGACTGACAAGGCGGCTGGTGGTAAATGATGCCGGTCCAGGGCCTTAAGAACTTTTACGGGTAAATCGATGTCGGTGATGTTTGCCACTGAGAGGTTCACCGATACTGGGATCCAACGCCCGGTGCGCCACCAGGTATGCGCCGCGTGCAGTGCCTGATCCAGGATGACTTCCGCCAATGGTTGGTGCAGTCCCGCTTGCTCGACGTACTTGAGAAATGCTTGCGGTGTGAGTAACCCCCGTTCGGGATGCTGCCACCTAGCGAGTGCTTCGACGCCGATGACGTGCCCGGTGCTCAGCTGGACTTGCGGCTGAAGGTAAACCAACAGTTGCCCCTGCCCTTCGCTGAGGGCGCCCCGTAACTCTTCGATCGTGCGCAGTCGTTCCCCGGTCGCGCTATTGGGGTCAGGGGTATAGCGGACTACCCCACCGGGTTTCGACATCTTCGCCTGGTACATGGCAATGTCAGCGCAGCGCAAAAGCTCGCCGCGGTCAGCAGCTGGCTCTGGCGCAGTGGCTACCCCCACACTGCCCCCGATGTGCAGGGTGGTGCCGTCCACGGTGAAGGGTGCTGCGAGAGCGCCCTGGATATCCCAGGCGATCCCTACTGCCTCTGCCGGTGTGGCGTGCGGAAGTATGACGGCGAATTCATCTCCACCGAGTCTGGCCAGTAGATCGGTGGGTTGAATGGTCTGGCTTAGGCGTCCGGCGACTTGCTTGAGGAGGTCATCGCCGGCGTGATGGCCGAGAGCGTCATTCACTTCTTTGAAGCCGTCCAAGTCCATCAGCAAGAGGGCGCAGCGCGGCGCCCCCGCTGGGTCGCTAAAGAGTTCGTCACACCGTGCGTACAACTCTCGGCGGTTGGCAGCCCCGGTGAGCTCATCGGTCCGTGCTTGTCGGCGCGCCTCGGGCAGGTCTCTCATTTCCCGGAACGTCCACCCCGCGCGGATCGTAGTGACGATTACACATCCCATCGCGCACAGCATCCCGGCGAGGGGAAGATCAAATCTCCACCCAACGGCAAGTAGACACAGACTCATCAGGTTGAATGTGATTGGTATAGCGATACTCCGCCACCCCATACGGTGCACTGACTTTTGGGCCGAGTTTTTCTTATTGGCAAGCCCATTTTCTTGAAGCTGCGAAGCAAAGGCGATCGCGACGACATGGAGCAGCCACAGCATGTTGGCTGGGTGCCCTTGTGTGGAGGATTCATCGTTTATCACGCCCGGTGCTATGAGCCAGAGGTCGGCGATCAGTTCGAACATAAAAGCCACGCCAAGCGCGCCGAGTGCGCGATCCAATCGAAGACGCATCACTGCGGTTCCTACCAAAAGCACGACGATTAACAAGAAATCGAGAAGGGGGTAGGTGAGGTTAGTGATGATCGCGGCGAAAGAGTCCCCGGTCATTACCAAGAGTGGTTTTACGGCACCCACGATGATGAGCGCGCTCGTGCCTAGCCCCACGATGAGCCCGTCTAGCCGCATCGTCGAGGTGAACTCAGTGACGCGGGCCCGAAGATGAACCCCAATACTGAGGTACGCCAATAAGTAGTAACACCACCACAGGGCGTCCCCAGCAGAGTGGTACAGCACCAGCACCGCATCGGCGTTGGTTGTTGCCACTGCGGTATATGCATTGGCGGCCACTGCGCATAAGAGTTTAATGCTCAGTAACCGCCAGCCGAGACGGAGCAATCCTTTCCCTGGAGTGAACCAGCACAAGGACGCCGCCGAGAGATGGACCATGTTAAATAGCACTAGGTCACGGGTGAGGTTGGTATCTCCGCCTTGCGTGGTGAACACGGCGAAGCCAACAAGCCCAAAGGCAAGGCTGAGCCATAGCGCACTAGACGCCTGATGTTGATTAAGTCGTGCAGTCATGAATAACCGCCGTAAGTTCCGCCTGGCCACCCCAGTTAAGTGACTAAAAGTACTCCCAGGGGGACTCGGTGTGAAGAAAATGCTGCCAGAATCGTTTCACCCACAGGTAGTTTCGTTTCCGGCGAGCTCGTTGCCCACCAATCGCAATGCGGGAAGGTCATGAACATCACGCGATCGAGCGCGAACTGGTCGTACCGGCACGTCCGCGTGGGCTGCACTAAAGCGCGCAATGATGGTGTGTTGTTGCTCTGCTGAGCGTAGGTGAGCGGCATACACCTGGAGGATGGCAGCTGCAAGAGAGTGTTCGCCGGTCTGACTTAGCTGCTCTGCGGCCACGGCAACACGATCAGCCGACAACACCTCCCCGGTGCTGGAGCCACTAAGCGTGCCCGAGCCGCGGGCCAGTGGAGCTCCCGGGGGTTTGCGCACGGTGCGATTTAAGATGAGACCCGCCAAGGGCATGCCGTCAGCCCGTAAACGCCGGACGAAATACGTCGCCTCTCGAAGCGCGTCCCGATCTGGGGTCGCGACCACGCAAAAGGCGGTGCCATTCTCTTGCAGCGAGCGGTAGGTGGTGTCAGCGCGTTCCCGGAAACCACCGAACATGGTGTCTAAAGCAGTGACAAAGGTTTGCACGTCAGTGAGAAATCGCGCCCCAATGACGGTAGATACCGCGTGGGTGACCGTTGAGACTCCCGCTGAAAATGCTCGGAGGTAAGCCCTGCCGCCAGTCTTGGCCGGCGCGGTCAGAATCTTCGCGAATCGGCCATCAAGGAAGGTGCTTAGTCGGGCCGGTGCATCAAGAAAATCCAATGCTGACCGGGAAGGCGGGGTATCCACCACGATGAGATCCCAGCCACTTCCCGGGGATGTCTTTTCAGCTAAGTCCATGGCCGCACGTAGCTGCCCCAGCTTTTCCATTGCCATGTATTCCTGAGTGCCAGCAAATGAGCTGGATAACGCTTGGTAAAAGGGGTTAGCTAATAGTTGCTCGGCTTTTTCCGGGGTTGCGTGCGCTTCGACAATGTCGTCGAAGGTGCGTTTCATATCGAGCATCATGGCATCGAGAGAACCCCCAGCCTCCTCGTCAATGCCAGGTACTCGATGTGGGGTGTTGTCCAAGTCAGCCAAGCCCAATGCCTGGGCTAGTCGTCGGGCGGGGTCGATAGTGAGTACTACAACCCGGCGGCCCATTTCGGCCGCGCGGACAGCTATCGCCGCAGCGGTCGTAGTTTTCCCGACACCACCGGATCCACAACAGATCACCGTGCGGATGGTGAGGTCGCCAATCAACGCATCGATGCTCCACGAAGGCGATTCGCTGGTCATGCCATTCCTTGAGTACGCAATAAATCAGCGATCACATAAATCGCGCCGAGGTCAACAGCCGGGAGATCAGGGATGTTGTACGTCGGGCAGTTCACCTCAGCGAGGGTTGCGCGGGAGTCCCGTTGCATAAGCACGTGGTCGGCATGATCGGCAACCGCCCCTAAGATCTGTGCCACATTCTCAGGTTGGTGTGGCAAACCTACCGCTGCTAGCCCTGCGGCAACTTCACCGGCTGGCAGTCGCTGCCGCGCCGCAGTGGTCAAGCGGCGTACCGGCAGAATCGGATCGCGAGCACGATTGATCACCACACTGCCCACTGGCAAATTGGCAGATCGGAGTGTGGTGATGCCGTCCACCGCTTCTTGGACGGGCATGTCTTCAAGCCTGGTGACCATGTGAATCGAGGTTTGCGGTGAACGCAACAGCGTCATAATGGAATCTGCTTGACCCCGGATCGGGCCAACGCGGGCTAAGTCGGAGACGTCCGCGTTGACGTTTAAAAAACGGTGAATCCGCCCGGTCGGAGGTGCGTCTAACACCACTGCGTTGTACACCGGACGGCCGGCTTCACGCCGCCGGACGGCTTCGTATACCTTGCCAATGAGCAAAACGTCCCGGACGCCTGGGGCTACGGTGGTGGCAAAATCTATGACGCCGAATTTTTCGAGAACACCCCCGGCTCGACCCACCGGAGTGAACATTCGTAGGTACTCCCGCAGTGCCTCCTGTGGTTCCACGGCCAACCCGAAAACCGCACCACCATTGCCCACGTCCGCGATGTGGCGTTCGTGATAAGCGAGCATAGGCAGGTCGAATAGCGGCGCCAATCCTTGCCGTCCTTCAACCTCCACCACTAAAACCTGCTTGCCTTCGGTCGCTAACGCTAAGGCCAACGCGCCGGCCGTGGTTGTCTTCCCAGTCCCCCCCTTTCCGGTCACGATGTGCAACCTGACGTCAGAATGATTTGGCTGCGGCGCATGGTGTGACGCACGCGGCGGGTTGCTGTGGCGAAGTGGCCGAGAGGGCATAAACGCGAGGGTATCGAGTCGAATGCGGGGCTTTATGGGCGCTGAGGCGTACTGATAATTGAGCTGAGCGTCTGCCCTCGTGAAGTTCCCGGCGGGGCGGCTCGTGCGATCGTGGTCGCGTAGGCCAGGATGCCGATATGACGACTTGGGAATACGCAACTGTGCCGTTGATTGTCCACGCCACCAAACAGATTCTCGACCAGTGGGGGTCTGATGGGTGGGAGCTCGTCCAAGTGGTGACCAGTGAGAGTGGGGGCTTAGTCGCATATCTGAAACGTCCCGTTGCCTGATGTCTAGCTCGTCGAGTGGTGATGCGCACCAGACGCAGCCGGCTCGTTCCGATTTCGATCCTACGGGTCGATTGGCCGCTTTAGGTCTGACTCTCCCAACCGTGGTGGCGCCGGTCGCGTCGTATCTGCCTGCTACACGTGACGGTGACCTTGTCTGGACGTCCGGTCAATTGCCGATGGTGGGGGGAACGCTCGCTGCGACTGGTGCTGTTGGGGAAGGAGCGATATCTGTCGAGCAAGCAACCGCACTCGCTCAGCAGTGCGCTCTCAATGCTTTGGCGGCAGTGGTATCTGTCACTCCAGGTGGTTTAGCCGCGGTCCAGCGGATCATCAAAGTGGTGGGATACGTCGCGAGTCGCCCTGATTTCAATGAGCAGCCACAAGTCGTTAATGGTGCCAGTGATCTGCTGACAGCAATTTTTGGTGACGGCGGTCGTCATGCTCGAAGCGCGGTGGGAGTTGCCGCGTTGCCGTTAGGTGCCCCGGTTGAGTTGGAGCTCATCGTCCGGGTCAGCTGATCGAATTACTGGCGTTAGAGGAGATCGACCATGAAGCGCGATTTTGATTTGGACCCGGCAGCTGCGAGCCGCGCCGGCATGTTCGTCAGGGCAGGGGCGGTGACCGCGGACGGCGGGTATGTGGAGCCGCGGCGAGCGGCCAGTGTGGTGCTGCTGCGCGACGGTGAGTCCGGCCCTGAGGTGTACCTCATGCGTCGCCCGGTCACGATGGAGTTCGCGCCTGGGATGAGCGTCTTTCCCGGTGGTGGGGTGGACCCACGAGATCAAGACGGCGGCGGCCCGGCGGACGAACATCATGGGGTATGGGTGGGGCCTTCCGTCCGGCAATGGGCAGGTGCATTAGGGGTGGAATCTTGGCTCGCTGCTGCTGTGGTTCGGGCTGCAGTCCGAGAGTTATTCGAGGAATGTGGCGTGCTTCTCGCTGGCCAGCATGACAAAGATGTGGTGAATGATTCTGGGGTCGATGACGCACGAATGCGCAAAGTTTTGGCCGGTGGTGGGTTGTCTCTTACTGAGTTTCTTAGTCTTCGCAATTTCGTATTGCGGACTGATCTGTTAAAACCGTGGTCTCGTTGGTGCACTCCCCGGTTTGAACCACGGCGATATGACACCTGGTTTTTTCTCGCCGCCTTGCCGCCAGGTCAATATCCCGACTATGCGCCTCAAGAGGCAGATGAGGGGCGATGGTGGGGTGCCGCCGATGCGGCGCGAGCCGCCGCGGAAGGCACGTTAGCCATGATGCCGCCCACTATTGCCACGATCGAAGAGGTAGCCGCTGCCCCAGATGTCGGCACATTATTCGCTATGCAACGAGTGGTGAGCCGGGTGGAACCATGGTTGGTGCAGTCCACATTGGGTCTGCGGGTTCGTGTTGACCTCAATGGGCGCGGTGGTGGTGAGTCCGGGCCATCAACCGGATTTGAAGTCCGGGTGTAACTTCGGCCCCGCCGAAAGTGGTGACACCGTCAGCGAGATCGGCGACTCAATCGTTCAACATCAAGCAAAATCACGGCTTTTGCTTCTAACTTGAGCCACCCTCGGGTCGCAAAATCGGCCAGCGCCTTATTGACCGTTTCCCTGGACGCTCCTACCAGTTGCGCGAGTTCTTCTTGAGTCAGATCGTGCGCAACGAGGATTCCTTCAGGGACGGGCGCACCGAACCGGATTGAAAGGTCCAGGAGTGCTTTTGCCACCCGTCCTGGAACGTCCGAAAAGACTAAGTCCGCGAGGTGCTCATTCGTGCGCCGGAGTCGCCGAGCCAGTGCGCTGAGCAGGTGATGTGCTACGAGGGGGCGTTCCCCGAGAAACGCGATCAAATCATCGTGGCTGAGCCCGATGAGACGGGTCGTCCGGATCGCGGTCGCGGTGGATACCCGCGGCCCCGGGTCGAACAAACTGAGCTCTCCGAACATCTCCCCAGGTCCGAGAACGGCGAGAAGGTTCTCTCGGCCATCCCGGTTGGCTCGTCCTAGCTTGATTTTTCCGCGTTGGATCACGTAAAGCCGATCGCCGGGCTCCCCTTCGGTGAAGAGCACTTGGGAGCGAACCAGGATCACTTCATTCATCGCTTGCCGTAAGACGTGAGCGTCCTCAGCACTTAGGCTCGCGAACAAAGGCGCCTGTTGGAGGATGTCATCCACCTTGGTGTCGTCGTCCACGGAACTATTGTCTCTCGTCGGTGCGTGCGCGTCTTGGTTGGCCTCTGCGGTATGAGTTCTTTGCCGCCTTTCTCGGCGCCTTCTATGGCCAAGGAGGCGCGTGAGGCTTTCCGCAACGTACTCTCCTGTTATGTCAGCGCGCGCACGGTCATCGAGTCAAAGCTCATTGCGCGCGCAATCAGTTGTGAAAGAAATTTCGCGCCCGCCGTTGGCCTTGGTGCGCCGAGCCCGCACGATGTACCGAGCGCTCCATGATCTCTACCCTGATGCGCATTGTGAATTAATTTTCGCCAATCCATGGCAACTCTTAACAGCGACGGTGTTGTCCGCGCAAACAACAGATATCGCGGTGAATAAAGTAACGCCGCACTTGTTTGCGCAATACCCCGACGCGAAGGCGCTGGCCAGCGCAGACCGCGCTGTCCTGGAACAACTCCTCACCCCTACGGGGTTTTTTCGGGCGAAAACCAATGCTCTTCTTCGATTGTCAGCTGAGCTTCTTGAGCGATACGACGGGGTAGTTCCAGCCACACTGGATGACTTAGTGACCTTGCCTGGGGTAGGGCGTAAAACAGCGAATGTGGTGTTAGGGAACGCCTTCGGGGTGCCGGGTATCACTGTTGACACCCATTTTGGCCGCTTAGTGCGACGGTTCGATTGGACCAACGAGGTCGATCCAGTGCGAGTCGAGCACGTTGTTGGCGCACTGTTCCCCCGGGCGCAATGGACGATGCTGTCGCATGTGCTCATCTTCCATGGTCGACGCACCTGCCATGCCCGCCGGCCAGCCTGTGGTGCCTGCCCGATCACCCGGTGGTGCCCTGCTTACGGGGAGGGAGAAACGGACCCTGCCCGGGCCCGGCAGTTACTCAAATACGAGCGCGCACTAGAGGTGGACCAGTGATTGACCTTGTGCTTTTGGTAGTACTCATCGCAGTTGCAGTATCGGGCTTTCGCCGCGGTGCTGTGGTCGGAGTGCTTTCCGTTGCAGGTTTTTTCGGTGGTGGCGCGCTGGCGATGTGGGTGCTCCCTTTCATCGTGGAGCCACCGTCGGCCGGCGACCCCTCAGCAGCCCGCCGTGCGGCGGTGTTGTTGATCGGAGTTCTTGCGGTGGCTGTGCTCGGCAACGTGGCGGCGGTTGCGGTGGGGGTGAAGATCCGCGCGCAAGTCCAGCTTTTATCGATCCGAATCATTGATTCCGTCTTGGGCGCGGTCGCCAGTGTGGTGGCAGTGTGTCTGCTGATGTGGCTGATCGCTGGGGCGGTCCGCGGCAGCTCATTCGACGTATTGTCCCGGGCAGTTGGTGGTTCTCGGATAGTCGCCGCTATTGATGCGGTAGTCCCAGCTAGCAGTGGGCGGGCCTTCGCGCAATTCCGGGCTTTAGTTGACGACGAAAGCTTCCCGCGTGTTTTTGAGGGTTTCAGCGCGGAACAGATTCGCCCAGTTCCGGAACCGGATGGGGGAGTGCGCAGTACCGCCGCGGTGCGGGCCGCGGCTGACAGTGTGGTCAAAGTGACTGGTGACGCAGTGGCCTGTTCGCGTGCCCAGGAAGGTACAGGATGGGTATGGCAACCCGGGTTGGTGGTGACCAACGCTCATGTGGTGGCTGGCGTGAGGGAGCCGGAGGTCCAGATCGGTGGCGTTGGTCGGCGATATCAAGGCACTGTGGTGGTTTTTGATCCAGTTCGAGATTTAGCAGTCATCGAGGTGCCACAGTTGCCGGCGCAATCATTACCCTTGGGCAGTGAGCTTACCCGGGGTGAATCAGCAGTCGTTGCGGGATTCCCGTTGAACGGGCCATACAAAGTAGGGGCAGCTAGAGTCCGTGATGTGGTCACCGCTAGGGGTGAAGATATTTACGGCAGACAACCCTCCACTCGAGAGGTGTACTCCCTTTATGCTGAGGTGCAGCCGGGCAATTCCGGTGGCCCAGTCTTGGATTCACGGGGTCGAGTCGTCGGGGTTGTTTTCGCTAAAAGTCTCGATGACGATCAAACCGGATACGCGCTAACGCTTGACGAGTCTCGCCCCGTACTCAGTGAGGCTCGGACGGCGGAGAGCCCAGTGAGTACTGGTCAGTGCGTGGTTTCGTGACAGTGGGCAACCAATCAAGCAGCACACGAGTAACGTCATCGGGCCGTTCTTCTGGGATGAAATGCCCGGCCTGCGGCAGCTCAACCCAGCGGTAGGGGCCGGTCACCCAGCGACGTGAATACCGGGCCGTTGCCGTCAAGACGGCGCGATCCTCACGGCCGTGCATTTGAAGGACGGGGACCGTAATGGGCGTGCGGATTCGTTCGATAAATGCACGCCCGTCGGGACGGATCGCTGATCGCATGGCCCAGCGGTAGTACTCCATCGCGGAGTGGGCAACGAAGGGTATCCGAAGGGCATTGGCGTAAACCTCGATAGCCTCTCGTCCGGGGTTCGTATCATCCGGCCAGGATGTGCCAGACCCGTGCCGAAGCATTGTTTTGAGTGCTCCAGGGCGAGCGAGAAAGCGCTCTGGTAACAACGGAAGCTGAAAACCGAGGACATACCCACTAGCGCGACGCTGCGCCAGTGAGCGTCGCGTCGCACGCCGGTAGGCGAGAGGGTGGGCGATGGATAGCGCCGCGACGGCTCGGGTGACTTGTGGTTGCAGATTTGGCATTGCCCAACTAATCCACCCGCCCCAATCATGTCCGACGATGACCGCGTCTTGAGCACCTAAGGATCGGATCACTGCGGCGACGTCAGCGGCCAAGGTAGGGGTGTCGTACCCGCCGGGTGGTTTGTCGGAGGCACCGTACCCGCGAAGATCCATGGCCACAGTGCGATAGCCCGCGGCTGCCAATGCAGGCAGTTGCGCTCGCCAACACCACCACATCTGTGGAAACCCGTGGAGGAGCACAACAAGAGGAGCGTCCATCCCGCGATCTTGGGCTGACTCCGCGATGATGCTTTGGGGATCAGGAGGAACTGCCTCAGCGATGTGAAAGCGGGCACCGTTGGCAGATACGAATCGATGCCGCCACGGTCCAGGGAGCAGGACGTCTGAATCGTCTGGGGTCATTGTTGGTAACAATCTGGAACGCCATCCTCATCGTCGTCACGTGCCTCCGCTTCAGCGATTTGCCGATAGTGTCGTTCGCGGCGCCGAAGAATGATTGCTGCCAAAGTGGCAGCAATCAAAGACCCAGCAAGGATGGCGGTTTTGACGTTGTTGCCTCGATCTGAGTCGCCGTAGGCCAAATCGCCAATTAATAAACTGACAGTAAATCCGATTCCAGCTAGCAGGCTGACACCCACGACATCCGGCCATACGAGGTCATCGTCCAACTCCGCGCGGGTGAATCGCACCGTGAGCCACGTCCCGGCAAGGACACCAACCGCTTTACCAATCACAAGACCTAGCACCACGCCGATCGCGGCGCGATCTCGCACCGCGTCGCTCAGTCCACCACCAACAAGCGTGACCCCAGAGGCAAGGAAAGCGAATATTGGGACGGCTACCCCGGCGGAAATCGGACGCACGCGATGCTCGATCCGATCACCAAGGGATGACCCTCCACGAGCGCCTGGACGCACTGGAACCGTCGCTGCAAGAAGAACCCCCGCGACAGTGGCATGAATCCCAGATTCATGGACAAAACCCCAAGCCACGATGGCAAGTGGGACAGCCAACCACCAGGCGGGTTGCCGTTGTCGGATGACTAGACCAAACCCAACGATGACCATCAATGCCACGACGAGGGGAAGGATCGCGAAGTCGTCCGAGTAAAAGAACGCGATGATGGTGATTGCGATCAGATCATCAACAACGGCCAACGTGAGAAGGAAGGCACGTAATGCCGATGGGAGATGTGACCCGATAACGGCTAGCGCGGCTAAAGCAAAAGCGATGTCGGTGGCTGCGGGAATCGCCCAACCGCGGGTTGCTTGGGGCTCTCCCGACGTGACGGCGAGGAACATGAGGGTGGGAATGAGTACGCCGCTGACGGCCGCGATAACAGGCAAGATCGCCTTTTTGGGATCTCGTAGATCACCCACCACGAGTTCACGTTTCAATTCTAAACCGGCGACAAAGAAGAAAATCGCTAGTAAACCATCAGCGGCCCAGTGCTGTAAGTCGAGGTTAAGATTGAGTTGCGCGGGGCCAAAGGTGATCCCGCGCAGCTCGGTGTAGCTATCGCGCCAAGGAGAGTTCGCCCAAAGCAAAGCCGCCGTGGCAGCTGTCAATAAAAGGAAACCGCCGGCGGTTTCGGTGCGGAGTAGATCGGCGATCCGACGTGCTTCTGCCCAGTCCCTGGTGCGGGCGAAGGTTCTACTGATCGGGCCATCGGATTCGCTCACTGGCTCACCCTAGAGCAGGAGCAGTCCTTCAATAAGGCGTCCAATCACCGCGAGATCGTCGTTGGTGTCAGTGGTTTGCGAAATGTGAACAATGCCCATCGTTTCTAGGTCGCCCACCAAAACACGGGTTACTCCCAGCGGCAACCCCACTCGGGCAGATATCTCAGCCACAGCGCGGGGCATTCGGCAAAGCCGAATAATCCGTTCCTGTTCGATGGTCAAACTTATTGTCAGGGCTTCGATGTCTGTTCGGGCGGTGGCGAGAGCATCAAAGGGGACTGTGCTGGCCGTTCGTCCTCCGGTGAGGACGAACGGCCGAATAGCAATCGGGTCGTTTGAGAAATCCTCGTCATCGTCGACGAGGGAGAGATCGTAAACTGGGTGCCCTTTGTCTAGGTCTGGCTCAGCGCGGTGGCGCCCGACCCGAGGCAGCGCAGTGTCCCCCTGAGATGCCTCGGCTCGGCCTCGGGTAAGGCCCCGGGTGATAGCAATGGCTCCGTCAGAGTGGACCGCATCGGCGTTGAACACGAACTCACCTCCTTACGTCAGTTCCCGCCAAAGTACTGCCTGATCTGGTAAAGAGGTAGCGGGTTTTCAAGACTTCACCCGTGTGCTGTGCTTTAAACCCGAAACTCATGCCAATTTGTTGCAGAAAGTAGTTAGGCCACAACTTTCAGTGGCAGATTTGCCGCTTGCTGATCGTTTTCTCGTCAAGAAGTTTGAACTGGAAGTGCTCCAGGGTTCTGGTCGTTCAGGCTGAGTCCTCGGTCAATGAAGGCGACCTGAGGCCTTGAGCAATGAGGTCCATCACTGCGGTATCGGCCAATGTGGTGACATCACCGACTATGCGATGTTCTGCGACATCTCGCAGGAGGCGGCGCATGATCTTCCCGGATCGTGTTTTCGGAAGCTCAGGCACAATCATGATTTGGCGTGGTTTGGCGATCGGGCCGATCGCGCGCGCGACATGCTCTTGCAAGATGGACGGCACGTCCTTTAAAGCTGGTTCTTCCGATGCACTCTCGGCTGCCTGAGATCGCAAAATAACAAACGCACATACTGCTTGTCCGGTGGTGTCATCAACGGCGCCGACAACCGCAGCTTCTGCTACGGAGGGGTGTGACACCAGGGCTGACTCAATCTCAGTGGTGGAGAGTCGATGCCCAGACACATTCATCACGTCATCCACACGACCAAGCAGCCAGATGTCGCCATCCTCATCTCGTTTGGCGCCATCGCCGGCAAAGTAGCGACCAGGAAAACGGGACCAGTACGTCTCCTGGTAGCGCTCGTCGTCCCCCCAAATCCCTCGTAGCATCGATGGCCAGGGTTCAGTGAGGACAAGGTAACCCCCAGAGCCATGAGGCACACTTGCGCCGGTGTCATCAACTACGTCTGCCGTTACGCCGGGCAGCGGCACTTGCGCAGCCCCTGGTTTCGTAACGGTCACTCCAGGCAGGGGGCTGATCATGATGGCGCCGGTTTCGGTCTGCCACCAGGTGTCAACGATCGGGGTGTGGTCCCCACCAATAACTCGGCGATACCACATCCATGCCTCCGGGTTGATCGGCTCGCCCACCGAACCCAAGAGGCGTAACGATGAGAGGTCGTACTCAGCGGGGATGTGTTCACCCCACTTCATGAAAGTTCTAATTGCAGTGGGGGCGGTATAGAAAGTCGTAACGCCATATTTGGCCACAAGCTCCCACCAGCGACCCTGATGCGGGGTGTCAGGAGTTCCCTCGTACATCACTTGGGTAGCCCCGTTGGCCATGGGGCCGTATATGAGGTAGCTGTGTCCAGTAACCCACCCAACGTCCGCTGTGCACCAGTACACATCGCTTTCAGGTCGGTGATCAAACACGTGCCGGAAGGTGTACGCCGCTTGGGTGAGATACCCCCCACTGGTATGAAGAATTCCTTTCGGCTTTCCGGTTGTACCCGAGGTATAGAGGATGAAAAGAGGGTGTTCAGCATCAAAATAATCAGCGACGTGCTCGCTGTTCGCTGTCTCAACAACCTCATGCCACCAGTGGTCCCGATCAGGGAACCATGACACGTCTTGGCCAGTACGCCGAACCACCAGTACGTGCTTAACACTGTTCTTGTTTGCAAGAGCTAACGCTTGGTCCACGGCCGGCTTTAATACATGAGGTGCCCCGCGTCGGTATCCACCATCGGCAGTAATCACGAGTTTCGCCTGGGCGTCATCAATCCGGGACGCTAATGCGGCAGCGGAGAAACCACCAAACACGACTGAATGCAGTGCGCCGACTCGCGCGCACGCCAACATGGCCACAACGGCTTCAGGAATCATCGGCAAATAGATCGCGACGCGATCCCCAGCTGCAACGCCAAGGGCGGTCAGAGCATTGGCTGCTTGGCACACGGCGTCTTGGAGGTCACGGTATGTAACAGTGCGGGTGTCGCCCGGTTCGCCTTCCCAGTGCAGCGCCACTCGGTCACCATGTCCTGCGTCAACATGTCGATCAACACAGTTGTATGCCACATTCAACGTTCCACCGATGAACCATTGCGCAAACGGGGAGTTCCACAACAGCACGTGGTCCCATGGGGTATTCCACGTCAAAAAGGTGGCTTGTTGTTCCCAGAAAGCCAAGCGATCTTTGCGCGCTTCACCGTAGAGCGAGGCGTGCGCGACCGCATTCTGGGTCAATGAATGTGGCGGGGGGAACCGCCGTTCCTCGTGGCTGAGATTTTCCAAGCTGTTGCGAGTCGTCATGCGTTTCTCCCATGGCGCCGACACGGTCAGTCGGCCCGACCTTAGCTGTGATTACTAGCTTTTGGTACCGGTCTTCACTACTTCGTCCTCATGCTTCGCTTATCGAAGGAGGTGGATGTCTGGACGCGAAGACGGCGCCCCATTGAGGCGCCGTCTCAGGCATAACAACTGACTACCAAGCGTGCTGCACGTCGTCGTAGTGGGGCAAGCCCGCCACGACCGGTCCATCAGTGGACTGACCGCACGTGGGTATCAGCGCCATGCTGGGTCACCGACGAATCGGTGGCTCTTGTCTTGTGTACTCCTTTTTGAAGCACATGGGAAGATCTAACGGAGTGTCGGTCATCGAATTACTCTGAGTCGTTTTATCCCGTGCAATGCGAAGTACATAAGAAGGGATTTCTTTGTTAGGCCAATAGTTCCGCCTAGGCGATTGCGCCAGGCCGAGTCGAGCGTCACACTGGTCTTGCCGGTCCTTGTGGCCGTGCCCGCGCAACCCGACCCATCCCCCCCGGGTCGGGCCTGCGCGACGACCCCCGTCGCCCCCCCGACGGGGGTCGTCCTTATTTCCCGCTCGCTTTTTGAGTGCACCTAGCTCTGGTGAAGGTTTCCAACCTGAGCCCTATTCCACAGAAAAGCTTTGCTGGCGTCATCCACAAATGGAACTGGGTTTGAGTCTTAATAGGTGCAATAGCGCCAGTCTGTAGTGATCTGACTGAGGGAGATCACATCATGCCAACATCATTTTTTTCACCAGCAGCAGCCGTTGAGTCTCATCCAGTAGTTTCCGATGCGCCAATTCTTGCTGTTCTGCCCGGGGCTGGCGGTGCCGGCGCCTCAACTTTTGCGGTCGCTGTAGCAGTTGCGGCAGCTCAGTCGGGTGACCAAGTATTCCTTGTTGATCTTGACTCATGGGCGGGAGGTTTAGATCTCATCCTTGGTCTCGAAGATGTCCCGGGCCTGCGTTGGCCAGATTTGCTAGATGCACGAGGCGAGTTACCTGCTGAGCCGCTACGAACTGCCTTACCGAGGGCTGGTTCCTTAACTGTGCTGTCACAGGTGAGAGGAAGGATCACGTCGCTCAATACTGATGCTGTGCTTGCGGTGCTCAATGCTGGGCGGCGAGGGCATGATTTGGTAGTTCTGGATTGTCCTGGCGTGATGAACGATTCGGTTCGTGCAGCCCTTGACTTGGCTGAAGACCTCGCCATCGTTGTGTCCGGAAGCCTCCGTTCAGTTGCGGCTGCATCAACGCTAATCACCACTCTCAACACCACTTCTGCTCCCCGGGTCGTCGTCCGTCGTCGGCCCGGCGACGTTTTGACTGCTCGCAGAGTAGGGGATTTGCTGGAGCTCCCATGGGTAGTCGAGATGCGTGACGACCCACGGGTTGCTACTTCCTCTGGCCCTACGCCCCAAATCCCAGGGCTTTCAACGCGCAGTCCTTTACGGCGAGCCGCCTCACGATGGTTCGCTGATCGAGCAACGCGCGCTCCCCAGGGGGTTTGAGGTGGGGCTTCAAGAAAATGTCCGACAGATCTTGGCGCGAACAGGGCATCCGGTGACGACAGATTCGGTGAGTGCGGCGGTGAGTCAATGTGGTGCCGTGGTGGGCCATCACGATTTGTTGACTTTGACGCGCGCCGTCCGAGCTGACCTCATGGGGTTGGGGCCACTTGACCCCCTACTTGACGATGAAGCGGTCACCGACATTCTCGTTAATGGTGATCAGGGTGCCTGGATTGATCGAGGTAAGGGTTTAGAGCCTGCCGGTATCGATGTGGGAGGGGTGGAAGCAGTCCGCGCTCTTGCCTGCCGTCTAGCCACTAATGCTGGCCGTCGCTTGGATCATGCTTCTCCTTTTGTTGATGCTCGGCTGCCACAGGGGGTGCGACTGCATGCGGCCCTTCCTCCCGTGGTTGAGGGTGGCCCACATATTTCACTTCGCATTCCGTCACGGCGGAGGTTGTCGATGGCGGCGCTAGAAAAAGCGGGAAGCTTCCCACCGTCGTGGTCTGTGATGTTGCGTCATATTGTTCGCTCTCAATGTTCATTCATCATTACTGGCGGAACAGGTACCGGTAAGACCACCCTTCTTGGGGCTTTGCTAGCGCTGGTACCAGTCGATGCACGGATGGTCTTGGTCGAGGATTGCGCAGAACTCGCTATTGATCATCCGCATGTTGTCCGACTGGAAGCGCGTCGCCCTAATAGCGAAGGTCGTGGAGAGATCGCTATGACGACTCTTGTTCGACAAGCACTACGGATGCGACCAGACCGTCTTGTCGTCGGGGAGGTCCGTGGCGGTGAAGTGCGCGAAATGCTCACTGCCTTGAACACGGGTCATGAGGGTGGTTGCGCCACAGTTCACGCTAATAACGCTCAAGAGTTAACGCCCCGATTGGAAGCGTTAGGGGCGCTGGCCGGGCTACCAAGAGATGCTATTCACGCTCAATTAGCCGGAGCGATCCGTGTGGTGATTCATCTTCGTCGTGTCGCAGGTCGCCGCCGGGTCATGCAGGTAGCTGTCGTACAGCGGACGGCCATGGGTGTGGAGGTTGTGCCGGCATTGATGGCGGATTCTAGCGATCCGCGTCACCCGGGCAGTCCTGGTCCAGGTCTTGAAACCTTGTCGAATTGGGTTCAGGGTGAGTAGTCCAATACTGTGGACGGCCAGTTTCCTGGTCCTGGCGATTCTTTTGACCGGTTCTCCTCGTCCGCGCTTTATCGCCGCTCCAGCCTCAAGTGCTCGCGACAGCAAGCAAGAGCGTTTTTTTGCAAAAATCCGGCTGTTACGCAAACAAATAGCCGCTCAATCGGACGACGATATTGAACACCGTGTCCTTGAAGCTGTTGATCTCACGGTCGCGCAAATTAAGGCAGGAGTGACACCTCAAGCTGCGTGGTTGTTAGCAGCCGAAACAGTCCATCTTCCTGGTGGAGTGGACCAGCCAGATGCGCCATGGCGCTCATGTTTTGCCGGTCAAGCCGTGCTCGCCACATGGCGCTTGGTGGATCGGACGGGAGCTCCAGTCGCTGACACGTTGGACTCCATTGCAGCCGGAATACGACAGCATGCGGATATTGATGGGGAAGTTCGTGCAGCTTTGGCGGCACCGCGGGCCACAGCCAGACTTCTCGCAGCGCTTCCGCTCGTCGCGTTAGTGATGGGGGAAGGGTTAGGAATGCACCCGATTAATTTTCTTTTTGGCAGTAAAGGCGGCTTGTTGTGCGGATTAATTGGTGTGGTTTTGCTCATGACTGGCTTGGGGTGGATGCATTATGACGTGAACCGGGTTGCGGGGAAATAAATGAACCCGGATATTGCGTTATCGGCTCTCTTTTTTGCAATAAGTTTCCTGTGGTTTTTTCCACCGGAGCGCTCGGTTTCGCTGGGGTTTCGTAGACCGCACTTATCGCGACATCGCCAGCGCCGGAACAAAAAACATCAAAGCATTAATTCGAAGCAATTTGTACCGATTTTGTTGAATCTTATGGCGGCTGCCTTATTGACTGGATTACCGATTTCCGTAGCCCTCGAAGAAGCCCTGAAATCTTGCAGACGAGAAATTCCAGAGCACCTGCTTCATGCCATCCGAATGATGAATTCTGGTGTTTCTCCGTCAGTGGCGTGCGCTCACTTAACTGAACCATGGCTTCCATTAGCGAGCGCTCTTATGATCACTGAACGCACAGGGGCTGCGATCGCCCCATTGCTAAAAGCTGCGGCTCATGACAGTCAGCGGGCCTTTCATCGTGAAACATTGATCGCTATACAGGGTCTTACTGTGCGACTGGTACTACCACTGGGGTTAACTATCCTCCCGGCGTTCATTTTCCTAGCCATCATTCCGATCGTGGCAGGGTTTGCTGTTCCTGTTCTGACAAAATGGTAATTTCCACAAACAATAAAGAAGATAGTTTTCCACTGAAGTGGAATAGTTTATTAAGATCGAACTCCTCCCGCTTTAGAGTTTTTTATGGGAATTCACAACGAGGAGAGCAGATGAAAAATTCACTTAATGAACAGAGTGGGATGATTAATCTTTGCGGTGAGGGTGAAGATTTTTTTCAAGACGCTGGCATGACAACTGCTGAATATGCAATCGGGACTATAGCTGCTTGTGGTTTCGCGGCACTGCTAGTTACTATTTTGCGCAGTTCGACCGTGAAAAATGCTCTTTTGGAGATCATCACCAAAGCGTTGGCTTTGGGATCGTAGTGAGCAGTTTGTCGCAGTCTGGAGCGTCTAAGCACCGCGCGCGATGCTTAGACGCAAGTGACGCTGGTACTAGCACAGCTGAGTTGGCAGTGTGCTTTCCAATAATCGCCGTGATGTTGGGCGCGATTCTCTCTGGCGGGCATGCTGTTGCGGCAAAAGTAGCCTGTGTGGATGGTTCCCGCATCGGGGCTAGGGCAGCCGCTCGAGGAGACACCCCTGAAACGGTCATCTCGTTAGCACGTCAAGCAAGCGGTGACTCAGCGGCAATCAGCGTTGAAAGCAGCACAATTGCCCAACAAGCGGTAGCCGTGGTGACGGTGAAGCGCACCGTTCAACTCCTCCCTCCGGCTGGTCCGCTATGGAAGTTTCAGTGCCGAGCAGTCGCTTCGACGGAAGGCCAAAGTCACCACAACCCCGCTCATTGGCGAACCGGAGCAGCAGGGAGCGCCAGTATTCTTATGCTTGCTGTAGCGCTGCTTGCCCTAATCGTTTTAGGGGCTGTCGTCGGGGTTGGATCAGCAGTGATCGCCCGCCATCGAGCTTCTGCTGCCGCAGACCTAGCAGCTTTAGCTGCTGCTGATGTACTCATGGGTAGGGCCGCAGGGCAGCCCTGCTCCGCGGCCCGTGCGCTCGCCCGGGCTGGTGGCGGAGAACTCATGGTGTGTGAAACTGTCGGCCAAGTTGCCGAAATTTCTGTTGCTATTCGCCCCCCAGGATTTATCGGACTCTTTGGGTTTGCCTACGCGAAATCAAGAGCAGGACCGGCTTCGGCCCGCACTGTCTAGGTGGCGTGCACAGCGACCTCATTGCCTCTGATCGAAAAGACATCTCGACCTATGCTTTTGCAGTGGTTTGACACTTCAATAACGAGGATGGTGTCAAGAGTTAACCTGACGATGGTTGAATGGCCAACGGTAAAGGCACTGAATGACACCCTAACGACTCAGGCATGGGAGGGATCGTGGACCTGTCGGTCGGCACCCGCGAACAGGACGGTCGGATGATTATTGAAGTCGGCGGGGAGATTGATGTCTATAGTGCCCCGGCTTTGCGCGATCAGCTTAATGCTCTGGTCGCAGCCGGGCACCACCATCTCATTGTGGATATGCAAGGGGTGGAGTTTCTTGACTCCACTGGCCTTGGGGTTCTTGTTGGCGGATTAAAACGCGTCCGAACCCAGGGCGGGTCTCTTCATTTGGTTTGTTCCACCGAACGTGTTCTTAAGGTTTTCCGTATTACTGGTCTGACTAAAGTTTTTTCAATCCATGACTCTGTAGACCAAGCTTTAGCGGCGTAACTCGCGTTCGATCTTTAGCTTCCCCTCAACTAAATGTCACCCTGATAGGTGACCCGACGTTTCCTTCCTTGCAAAGGACCGATACAGTCCGTCACCTCGCCTTCCCCGTGGTTATGACCGGCCGGGGGCGTCTGCGGAATGCTACGAGCAACGTCGAGGAGGAATACGAATGCGCGGGCTGTCCCTCAACGCCTCAGAGGTCACTGTCTCAGGAACTAACCTCACATACGTCATCGTCGTCGCTGTTATCGCGGTGTTGGCGCTGGCGATGGGCTCACTGTTCCGGCGCCAAGTCTTAGCGGCTCCCAATGGCACTGAACGGATGCAAGAGATTGGGCGAGCCGTTCAAGAAGGCGCCGCAGCTTTCTTGGCTCGGCAATTCAAGACGCTTGGTATTTTCGTCGTCATTGTCTTTGGTTTATTGCTTATTCTTCCGGCCGATTCGGCAAGCATCAGATTTGGTCGGTCGGGCTTCTTCGTTGTCGGTGCGCTGTTCTCAGCCCTGATCGGCTATCTCGGAATGTCTCTTGCGGTCCAAGCGAATGTTCGCGTCGCCGCAGCAGCTCGGGAGACGCGCCGTGATATGGGGATGCGCATCGCTTTCCGCACTGGTGGCACGGTCGGAATGGCGACGGTGGGGTTAGGTCTCTTAGGCGCCAGTGTCGTCGTCATTATCTACCGAGGTGACGCGCCTACTGTCCTTGAGGGTTTTGGGTTTGGGGCGGCCCTCCTTGCGATGTTCATGCGAGTCGGCGGTGGAATTTTCACGAAAGCGGCTGACGTTGGTGCTGATCTCGTGGGCAAAGTTGAGCAAAATATTCCTGAAGATGATCCACGGAATGCGGCCACTATTGCCGACAACGTGGGTGACAACGTAGGCGACTGCGCCGGAATGGCGGCTGATCTTTTTGAGTCTTACGCGGTCACATTAGTCGCGGCGCTCATTCTTGGTAAGGCTGCTTTTGGCGAGATGGGCTTGGTCTATCCGCTGATTGTTCCCGCCATTGGTGCTGTGACTGCCGTGCTAGGGGTTTATGTCGTCAAGCCTCGACCTGGCGAAAGTGGCCTGACCGCAATTAACCGTGGGTTCTACATTTCTGCGGTGGTGGCGGCCTTGCTTTCTGGGATCGCAGCGTTCGCGTACTTACCAGCCAGTTTCGGTGAACTTCCTCAAGTAAGCGCATCTGTTGCTCAGTTACAGGGTGATCCGCGGATTATCGCGACCGCTGCTGTTGTCCTGGGCATTGTGTTGGCCGGTGTCATTCTGTGGTTGACCGGCTACTTCACCGGGACGGAGGATCGTCCTACGCGTGATGTGGCGCGCACCTCTTTGACGGGTGCTGCGACTGTTGTGCTATCCGGGTTTGGTGTTGGCCTGGAATCCGCGGTGTACACCGCGATCATTATTGGTGGGACTGTTTATTTGGCGTTCATTTTGGGCGGCAGTACCGTCATCCTTTCCCTTTTCTTGATTGCTCTTGCTGGCTGTGGGTTGTTGACCACTGTTGGCGTCATCGTGGCCATGGACACTTTTGGCCCGGTAAGCGATAACGCCCAAGGTATTGCTGAGATGTCCGGTGATGTGGATGAAGAGGGCGCCAAGATCCTCACCGAACTTGATGCGGTAGGAAACACCACTAAAGCTATTACTAAAGGCATCGCTATTGCCACCGCGGTTCTCGCCGCTACCGCTTTGTTCGGCTCGTATACCGACGCAGTAGAAACCGCGTTAGCGAAAACTGGGGTAGGACTTAACGCCGTGAGCACAGAAATCGCGGCCACCTTTAGCTTTCAAGTGATCACGCCATCGACGCTGGTGGGGCTGATCATTGGGGCGGCTGTTGTCTTCATGTTTTCTGGTCTAGCGATCAATGCGGTGACTCGCGCAGCAGGGGCCATTGTGTTCGAAGTTCGTCGCCAGTTCCGTGACCACCCAGGAATTATGGACGGCACTGAAAAACCTGAGTATGGCCGCGTAGTTGATATTTGCACCCGCGACTCACTCCGTGAATTGGCGACCCCCGGGCTTTTAGCAGCGTTAGCTCCCATTGCCGTCGGATTTGGATTAGGCATCGGTCCTCTTGCTGGTTACCTTGCTGGAGCGATCAGCGCGGGTGTTCTCATGGCCGTGTTGCTCGCAAACTCTGGTGGGGCTTGGGACAACGCCAAAAAACTTGTCGAGGATGGGTCTCACGGGGGGAAAGGATCAGACGCTCACGCGGCCACCGTCATCGGTGATACGGTCGGCGACCCGTTTAAAGACACTGCCGGCCCGGCCATTAACCCTCTCATCAAAGTGATGAACTTGGTCGCGGTTCTCATCGCTCCAGCGATCGTCCAGTTATCTCTGGGGCCCGACGCGAGCGCGCCGATTCGTTACGGCATTGCCGGTGCGGCAACCTTCGGGATCGTTGTTGTCGTCGCCATTACTAAGCGCCGACCAGTGGCATTCGGTTCTGAAGATGAGGCAGCTGTAACACTCGTCGCATCACGGATGCAGGATCAGCACGTTGAGCTGCCCGGCGAATATGTCGCTGCCACTCCGGAGCAGAGGGCCAATAATGCCGAGCCTGCTGACATGGGTGGAGTGGATCCCGCAGGAAAATAGACAAGGCAATCTCTTTCCCTATTCAGCCGGGTTCTGTGTGTCATGCCCCGCCCTTAACATTGACTTATGCAAAGTGAGCTATTCGCCGAGTCCAACCTGGAAGTTCAGGGCCAACAACGCTTCGCGCGGCAAAATTCGCACATGCTGCGGGTGGCTCTTGGATCTGATGTTTTGGCCACCAAGGGGTCCATGGTGGCCTACCAGGGCAACGTGACGTTTAACCATGAAGGGTCAGGCAGCGTAGGGAAACTGCTCAAGAAAGTTCTGACCAACGAAGACGTTCCGTTGATGCGGGTTAGTGGTCAAGGTGAAGTGTTCTTCGCCAATGAAGCCGGTTCGGTTTACCTTGTGGATCTTGCTGGGGATGGTCTTAGCGTGAACGGGCCCAACCTTTTAGCTTTTGACGCTGCGCTGTCGTGGGATATTCGCCGAGTGCAAGGCGCCGGCATGCTTTCCGGAGGTCTATTCAACACCGTGATCAATGGCACCGGGACTGTTGGTTTATGCACGGTCGGAACGCCAGTGGTTTTGGACTGCTCCAGCCAGCCAACATATGTGGACGTACAAGCGGCAGTGGCGTGGTCCGCTCACCTGGTCCCTCAAGTGGTTTCCAGCATGAACATGCGGTCGATGCTCCGTGGTGGTTCAGGGGAAGCGTTTCAGTACGCTTTTCACGGCCAGGGCTTCGTTGTCGTCCAACCTAGTGAGTGGGCGGCCGGCCAGCACCAGCAACAGCAGCAGGGAAGCGGAAATCCTCTCGGCAATCTCTTTAGTTAATACCCAGTCATGACCTCCCGAGTGGGTTCCACGCTGCCTTTGTCGGAGTGGAACCCACCGCGGGCCGGCCATGACAGTCAAGCTTCTCTGGCCGCCCTGGGCCGTGATCTCGCGGCATATACCGACATGTCTATCCGCCATGTTGTCGGAGATACCGCACTAGCTGCACTCAATCGCGGAGACATGACTCCGGCCTTATGGCGGCTGGAGCATGACCGGACTGATCCTCTAGTAGAGCCTGCTGCTGCCTTGACTGCTTTGTGGTTACTCGGCCAACAGGTGCCACGAAAAATCTTAGAGATGGCATTGCCGCAGGCCGGCGTGACTGGTGCCGAGCAACTCGGATTGGTGGTGTCAGCTGGCCAACAGGCCACGGATATGGTTCGGGGCACGGTGCAGCTCCGTCCGCATCACATCGATGATGCGACCTGGTGGCTTGCGAGCGATCTCCCCGCGCATGTCACCGGGGTTCCGGTCCGCGCTGATCATGTGGTGGGGGTAGGTGCCGCGTCGAGCACACTAGAACGGTGGACTCCCCGCTTACCAGTGACCCGCATGGTGGACGTTGGCACTGGTTGCGGGGTGCAGGCATTTCACGCCGCTCAGCACACTAAGACGGTTGTGGCCACCGACCTTTCAACCCGGTGTCTAGCGTTCGCTTCTTTCAACGCAGCGCTGAACGCTGCTATTGATGGCCCATTCGCAGGCCGGCGGCTGGATTTCCGGCAGGGCGATCTCTTGGTTCCTGTGAAGAAGAGCCGGCTTTCGATCTGGTGGTCAGTAATCCCCCGTTTGTTATTACGCCGCAACGTTCAGACGGGCCCATTTATCAATATCGCGATGGGGCTCGCGCGGGCGATTCTTTAGTGGCCACTTTGGTCGATGAGCTCCCTGGGGTGCTGGCGCCAGGGGGGATCGGGCAGCTCCTTGCTGCGTGGGAGCACCATGACGGCGACTGGCAGGAGCGGGTCGCCAGCTGGATCCCCGCAGGGGTAGACGCATGGGTGGTCCAACGAGATATTCAGGATCCAGCTAGCTACGCCCACCTGTGGGCCACGGATGGCGGGCATCATCCAGGAACGTCGGCATTTAACGCTATGGTGCGTCGCTGGCTCGATGACTTTGCGGATCGTCAGGTAGAAGCGATTGGGTTTGGTGTCATCACCATTCGCCGCCCAGTTCGAAGTGGCAGGTCATCTTCATTCCGCCGCGTCGAGGAGATTTTTGCGCCAACAACATCCGATGCTTTTGGTTCTGTCGTCACGGAAATGTTCACGGCACATGACCGATGGGTTGATTGTTCAAATGGTGCCCTTCTGGCGTCTCGACTCACCGTGGCTAGCTCAGTCACCGAAAGCAGGCTAGGTCTTCCAGGCGCTGCGGACCCCACTGTGATCCACCTCATCCACGAGCACGGTGTGCGTCGGGTCATGGCGGTCGAGAGTGCGCTAGCTGGCTTGGTGGGTGCTTGTGATGGTTCTTTGACGGTGTCCCAAATCGTCGATGCTTTAGCTGTTTTGACTGATGAGTCTGTGGAGGACTTACAGCTCCGGCTCCTACCCGCCGTCCGGTCTTTACTAGCGGATGGTGTCCTCACGGACGGCGGATAGCAGAGTGAGTCGAAGGTCAGACGGTGGCAATCCCAGCAAGCGCCCCAAAACGTTCAGGATGCATATCGGCGGGCAGAGGAGCATCCGGACGCCACAGCGGCAAGTGGACTAAGCCGGGGTCAACGAGTGGTAACCCACCAAATTGGCTCTGCAGCTCTTCCCGGGAGCGCAGGTAGATCGGGGTGCTAGTTCGGTTGGAGAGTTTCTGGCCCTCGATGTATTCCTGTGGCTGGTTCTCGTGGGTGACGCTCACTAAAGCTAGGTAGCTGCCAGCAGTCAACCGTTGGCGTAGCCGGTCTACAACGGCAACAGGATTATCCTCGTCGGGGATGAAGTGGAGAACTCCCAAGATGAGGAGTGCCACCGGGCGGCTGAAGTCGAGGAGTCGTTGCGTCTCAGGGTGGTCGAGGATGACGTCAGCGTCTCGGGCGTCGGCTTGAATGATGGTGGTGTTTGCCGTGCCTTCTAGCATGGCTCGACTGTGCGACACGGCGATGGGGTCAATGTCGACGTACACCACCCGAGCGTTCGAGTTTGCTTGCTGGGCCACTTCGTGAACGTTTCCTACGGTGGGGATACCGGAGCCGATATCGAGGAACTGATCAATCCCTGCGGCGGTCAGAAAGTTGATGGCGCGGCGGAGAAAAGCGCGGTTTGCACGCATCGTGTCACCAATATGGGGTGTCATGCTGGCAATAGCATTGGCGAGTTCGCGGTCTACCGCGAAGTTATGCGCTCCGCCGAGGAAGTAATCGTAGACCCGTGCCCCGCTGGGCTGGTTGGTGTCAATGTCATCGGGTGCCCAGCTCGGTCGCTCCATGGTGTCCTCCGCGATTTCAGGGGTATTTGGCAGGTGTCAGCCTACGTGACAACACGTAACAGTTCGTCTGCGTTTACAGTGCTCCCGATGGTTCTTAAGCGCAGGCGCAAAGACGCGCTGCTTGATTTGTGGGCTCATGGGCTCAGTCAAGCGGTTTTCGTGCCGATGGCTCACGCGGATTTGCGGGCCCTGGTATCTGTTTTGGTGGACAGTTTGGCCGATGCGCTCACCGACGTGCCGGATCTCGCCCGGGCCCGTGCGGTAGGAGCTGAATTAGTTCGGGCGGCACTTGTCGATGACGTTGTGCCAGCGGCAACGGCTCAGGCGTTGGGCGAACACCTAACGGGTCTCGCGGCGGAGTGCGGAGTGAATAATCCAGGCGAGGTAGCAGCAGCGATTCAAGGGGCTGTCTTCGTGGGGTACGTTGCTGCGTCCCGGCAACGCATTCTCGACGAGCAGGAGACTGTGCGACAAGCTGAGGTGGCGGCGCGCCACCAAGCGGAGAGCGCTTTGCGGGCGAGCGAAGCACGGTTTCGGGCAGTCTTTGCTAATGCCGGGATTGGCATTGGCATCGCTGATTTGACCGGTCAAATCGTTGATGTCAACCAAGCTTTTGCGACGATGCTCGGGTATACCCGAGAAGAGTTCCTCACCTTGCGGGTAGACGACTTCGTTTACGCAGAGGATGCATCCGGAATCTGGCAGTTGTACTCCGAGATCATTGATGGCCGTCGTGACCATGCTCGGGTGGAAAAGCGGTACCACCACCGCGACGGACGGGTGGTGTGGACCGATCTAACAGCATCTTTGATCCGGGATCCAGCAGGAAAACCGTTGTATACAGTCGCCATGGTCGAAGATGTGACTCAACGTCGTGAACTTCAGCAACGGCTTCGGCATCAAGCTTTACATGATCCGCTGACGCGCTTGCCGAACCGAACGTTATTTCAGGACGAGCTTGCTGCGGCGTTCCGCCGTGACTCTGGTCGGGTCGGGGTGTGTTACCTCGATGTAGACCGATTTAAGTCGGTGAATGACCGACTTGGTCACGATGTCGGCGATGCGCTGCTCCGACAGATCGCTCGCCGACTGGATGACGTGGTGTCCGCTCGGGGTCATTTGCTGGCCCGGATGGGTGGGGATGAATTTGTGGTGCTCGCGGTAGATCCTGTGGAGAACGAGCTGACGGGTATGGCCGATGTGATCGTTGAGGCGTTAGCTAAGCCAGCGGAGGTCGGTGGTCACACCGTCCAAGCTTCGGTAAGCCTGGGTGTGGTCGAGCAAGACGTCACGGAAACAACACCAGCGGACATCCTTAAAGCAGCAGACGTCACCTTGTACTGGGCAAAGTCTGACGGGCGGAACCGTTGGGCAACGTTCGATCCGGAACGCCACGAGCGCGACATCACTCGATACACCGTTGCAGCCACCTTGATCCCGGGGCTTGATCACGAGCAATTCCACGTGGAGTATCAACCGCTTGTGGATTTAGCGGACGGGCGGATCCACGGCGTAGAAGCGTTGGTGCGGTGGGCGCATCCCACGATGGGCCCATTGCAACCCGACCAGTTCATTGAGGTTGCCGAAGAGGCCGGGGCGATTGTTCCGCTTGGCCGGTGGGTGATGCGTGAAGCATGCGAGCGGGCAGCTTCATGGAATACCGCGAACCCAGATTCCCCATTGTTGATTAGCGTGAACTTGGCGGTGCGTCAGGCGCATGAAGTCGATCTCTTGGACGATGTCACGTCGATCGTCCATAAGACTGGTCTATCACCGGAGCTACTCCAGCTAGAACTGACCGAGAGCGCTCTGCTAGGTTCCGCAGGGCGTCCGGTGGAGGCCATAGCTGGGTTAGCTGAGGCTGGTGTGCGGATCGCGATCGATGATTTTGGGACGGGGTACTCAAACCTCAGTTATTTGTCCCGGTTGCCGTTGCATTCGTTGAAACTGGCGGGAGTGCTCGTGGGTCGGCTTCGGTTAGCCGAACAGGATCCGATCGTCACAAGCCTAATTTCCCTCGCCCATGCGTTGGGACTAACGGTCACAGCGGAGGCAGTGGAGACGGCTGAGCAAGCGGACAGGCTTCGTCGTGGTGGGTGTGATACCGCGCAGGGCTGGTACTACGCACCGCCGATGCCGTGGGAAGAACTCGTTGTCTTGTTGGAATCGGGACCCCTCCCAGCGGACCAGCCTCACTGATTAGGTGGTCACTTGACATGAGAGGGAGAAAAGTGCCGGTTGGTTGATGCACGGTGCCCTGAGGCGGGTGCGGAGAATTCGAGGCGTTACCGTCATCGAACCGCCGACACGCGTTACGGTCGGCGAAGTACAGGCGAGTGGGGAACATGATGAGCGGAGAAAAATTCGTGTCGACAACGTCACGTGGTCGCAAGTTAGTGATCGTCGAGTCACCGGCGAAGGCGAAGACAATCGCTGGGTATCTCGGTGCGGAGTACGACGTTGAGGCAAGCGTGGGTCATATCCGCGATCTCCCACAGCCATCCGAATTGCCCCCTGAGATGAAAAAAGGACCATACGGCAAGTTTGCCGTCGATACCGAGAATGGCTTTCACCCTTATTACGTTGTTGACGCGGACAAGAAGAAGAAAGTCGCTGAGCTAAAGAAGCTACTCGCGAACGCTGACGAGCTCTATCTCGCCACCGATGAAGATCGGGAGGGGGAAGCGATCGCCTGGCACCTGCTCGAAGCATTGCGCCCCAAGGTGCCGGTGAAGCGAATGGTCTTTCACGAGATCACGCGCGAGGCATTGGAGCGTGCTCTTGCCACGACCCGTGACATTGATGACCGGCTCGTTGACGCGCAGGAGACACGTCGCATCATGGACCGGTTGTACGGCTACGAAGTGTCCCCAGTGTTGTGGCGCAAGATTAGGCAGGGACTATCCGCAGGTCGTGTTCAATCAGTCGCGACCCGGTTGGTCGTAGAACGCGAACGGGAGCGCATGGCGTTCCGGTCAGCGTCCTATTGGGATGTCACCGGGACGTTTGCGCCGGTGAAACCACCTCAGGGTGAGGGCACCGGTGGTTCATTTGAGGCTCGGCTCACCGCAGTTGATGGCATCCGAGTGGCGACCGGGCGAGACTTCACCGATCGCGGTGTGGTCCGTCATGCAGAGGTCGTTCATCTTGATGAAGCTGCGGCCAACGCTTTGGCAGCTGGCGTTACTGGTGCTCCGGTGTCGGTGCGGTCGGTAGAAGAGAAGCCGTACACTCGCCGTCCAGCTGCGCCTTTTACAACGTCTACTTTGCAGCAGGAGGCTGGGCGTAAGTTGCGGTTCTCCTCGCGACAAGCGATGCGAATCGCACAATCGTTGTACGAGAACGGGTTCATCACTTATATGAGAACTGATTCGACCACCTTGTCGAATCAGGCGTTGACTGCTGCCCGGTCGCAAGCGTCGGAGCTGTACGGGCCGCAGTACGTCCCTGATGCTCCTCGGGTGTATTCCGGGAAGGCGAAGAACGCGCAGGAGGCGCATGAGGCGATCCGTCCCGCCGGGGACCGGTTCCGGACTCCCGCCCAGGTCGCCAATCAGCTCCGAGGGGATGAGTTCCGGCTGTATGAGCTCATTTGGAAGCGCACTGTGGCTTCGCAGATGGCGGATGCGCGAGGTTCGACCGCCTCGGTTCGCCTCGCCGTGGAGGTGTCCAATGGGCGCAGTGCCGAGTTCAGTGCCAGCGGGACGGTCATCACGTTCCGCGGTTTTCTTGCGGCGTATGAAGAGGGCCGGGACGCTGGCCGGGGTGAGGAAGACGCTACGGCTGACGCAGCTCGGGACGCTGAGCGCCGCCTGCCACCGCTGACGGTGGGTGATCGCCTCACTGCGGACGATGTCACCGCTGCTGGCCATGAGACCAGCCCGCCGCCGAGGTATACCGAGGCTAGTTTGGTGAAAGCGTTGGAGGAGAAAGGGATTGGCCGTCCCTCGACATATGCCTCAACCATTTCCACCATCATTGACCGCGGATACGTTTGGCTACGGCGATCCGCTTTGGTGCCCTCGTGGACGGCATTTGCGGTCACCAGATTGATGGAACAGCATTTCGAGCGGCTCGTCGACTACGATTTCACCGCAGAATTAGAAGGTGATCTTGACCGGATCGCCAGCGGGGAACAGCAACGAGTGGCGTGGCTACAGCAGTTTTATTTCGGGGATGGCGATGACACCCGCCAAGGTTTACAGGACCTGGCCAGTGGTTTAGAAGAGATCGACGCCCGAGGTATTAGCACTGTCCCGCTCGGTGAGGATGTAGTACTCCGCGTGGGTCGTTACGGCCCTTATGTTGAGGTCATTGGTCCTGATGGCGAGCCGATGCGGGCGACCGTGCCGGACGACATCGCGCCGGACGAGATGACCGTAGAAAAAGCGCGTGAACTGCTCACCATGAGCGGGGGCGACGGGCGCGTGCTCGGTCCGCATCCGGAATCGACGTATCTCATTGTGGTGAAGTCCGGGCGTTACGGTCCATATGTCACTGAGGTAATTCCTGAACCAGAGTCTCAGCAATCTGAGCCGGCCAGTCAGGCGGCAACGGACAAACCCGCAAAGCGGACCGCAAAGAAAGCCACTAAGCCAAAGGGCCGGACGGCGAGTCTGTTCAAGGACATGTCACCGGAGACGGTAACTTTAGATGATGCAGTTCGGTTGTTGTCTTTACCGCGCATGGTAGGCGTTGATCCAGAAACCGAGGTAGAGATCACCGCGCAGAATGGACGTTTCGGCCCGTACTTGAAGCGGGGCACGGATTCCCGCTCATTGGCGACTGAAGCTCAGTTATTCGAGGTGACCTTAGAGCAGGCGTTGCAGATTTACGCTGAACCTAAGCGACGTGGTCGGGCGGCGCAGCCTCCGTTGCGAGAGTTAGGGATTGACCCTGTCTCAGAAAGACCAATCATCGTGAAAGATGGCCGCTTCGGTCCATATGTCACCGATGGTGAGACAAACGCAACTTTACGTTCCGGGGATGACCCGGAGGCCATCACCCCTGAGCGGGCCGCCGAGTTGCTCGCTGACAAACGGGCTAAAGGCCCCACTAAACGTGCTGCGAAAAAGACCGCCAAAAAAGCGACCAAAAAAACTTCAGCCAAGATGGCGGTCAAAAAAGTTGCAGCCAAAAAAGCGACGGAAAAGGCGACGACGAAGAAAGTGACCGCGCAAAAGATTGCCGTGTAAGTGGGAACAACGCTGAAAACGGAGCTCACAGCATCGGTTCAGTGACGTTGCATGGAGCCGGGGATAGGCCAGCGTCGGTGTAGTCAAGTAGCCTGCGCAGGTGGCTGAGACTTCAACAGACTCGATGCACCGGCACCCCGTCTCCCCGGAGGGCGTTGATTCTGCCGATCCGGGCGAGGGTCCGCGCCCAGAGTTCACCGACAATGATCCTCGCCCAGACCACGACGTTCGGGCAGTTCTTGCGATCGCACCTTTCCGACGGTTGTGGCTAGCTTTGGGGCTTTCAAGCTTTGGCGACTGGCTTGGGCTTTTAGCGACTACGGCACTCGCTGCCACGTTGCCCGAGAGCCCAGCGGCCAAACTGCTTGCGGTTTCAGGGGTTTTTATTATTCGGTTGGCTCCGGCAGTTCTCCTTGGGCCACTCGCCGGTGTTTTTGCCGACCGCCTGCCACGCCGTTGGACTTTAGTCGCGGGGGACGTCCTGAGGTGCCTCCTGTTCGCGAGTATTCCGTTTGTGGGCACCCTGTGGTGGCTGTACCTCGCGACATTCCTGGTCGAGATCATTGGGTTGTTCTGGTTGCCGGCTAAAGACGCGACCGTCCCCAATCTGATCCCGCGGCGTCGTTTGGAAACCGCGAATCAGCTCAGTTTGATCGTCACGTATGGCACAGCGCCATTAGCGGCGGTGGCGTTTATCGGCGCGACGCTCATGAGCGGAATCGTCGATGGAGTGATCGGTCAGCTCGCGGGCAATCCGACGTATCTCGCGCTGTATCTCAATGCGGCGACCTTCCTTACTTCGGCAGTGGTGATCTGGCGGTTAGCTATGCCTGATGGCCCCGCTCATGCAGTCAAACAAGAGCCTATTTGGCGTACCGCGGTGGAGGGTTGGCAGTTCATCAGGAAAACGCCACTGGTCCGGGGGCTCGTCGTGGGCATGTTGGGGGCTTTCGCTGCCGGTGGGGTCGCCATTGGCCTAGCTCAGGTTTACGTGACCGACTTACGTGCCGGCCCCCCCGGGTACAGCACGTTATTCGGCGCGGTGTTCGTTGGTATGGCCGCTGGGATGTGGTGTGCGCCGCGCTGGTTGCGTAGTTTTTCCCGCCGCCGGCTTTTTGGTTTGTCCATTGCTGTGTCCGGTGGGTGGCTGTTGGCGTTGGCGTTGATCCCTAATGTGGTGTTAGCGGTGTTCTTTACCGCAGGCTTAGGAGCAAGTGCCGGGGCCGCCTGGGTGACCGGGTACACCATGTTGGGGCTAGAGGTCGGCGATGAGATCCGCGGTCGGACGTTCGCTTTTGTGCAGTCGCTGGCCCGGGTTGTGCTTGTCAGTGTGCTAGCGGCGGCGCCCATCCTGGCTGCAGGATTCTCTGCTGGTCTTGGATTGCCGCGGACGGTCCAGCTCACTGACCGGGTGGCCTTGACGTACACCGGGGTAATGGTGACGTTCCTCCTCGCAGGAATTTTCGCGGTTTTTGTCGGGGTTCGCACCTATCGCCGGCTGGATGACCAGCCAGGAGTTTCGCTCCGCGCTGACCTTCGTGAGGCGTTATGGCAGCGGGTGCATCCTGAAGTTCTCCCGCATCGGGTTTTCCCTGGTCGGTTTATTGCTTTGGAGGGGGGCGACGGTGCGGGCAAGTCCACCCAGGCTGAGCTGCTGGGGGAGTGGTTGCAGGAACAAGGATATGACGTGGTTTTGACCCGTGAGCCGGGAGCAACTGAGCTTGGTGAAAATCTTCGAGACGTTGTCTTACATGGAGATATCTCTCCGCGAGCGGAGGCGTTACTCTTCGCGGCTGACCGTGCTCAACATGTGGAATCAGTAATCCGACCAGCACTGACTCGCGGCGCAATTGTAGTCAGTGATCGCTATGTCGATTCATCGGTGGCATATCAGGGTGCTGGCCGTGAGCTTGGTGTGCGGCAGGTGGCTGAGATTTCTCGATGGGCTACGGAGTCGTTGGTTCCTGATATCACGGTCTTGCTTGATGTGGATCCAGTAGACGCACAGCAGCGTCGGAGTTCGGCTTCCGATCGGCTGGAGTCACAGCCGGAGGACTTTCATGGCCGGGTTCATCGACGGTTCCTCAAACAGGTCCGCCGAGCACCCTTCCGATACCACGTCGTGGATGCTGCGCTTGGTCCACAAGAGGTGCACCGTCAGATTGTGGATCGGGTCAGTCAGCTTCTGCCTGAATCTCCAGTAGCACGCGCCGAACGAGAAGTACGGGAGGCAGCTGCAGAAGCTGATCAGCAGCGCCAACAGGCTGCGGCGGAAGCTGAACGAGCAGCGCGGGAGGCAGCCCGCCGGGCCGCCGAGGAAGCCCGGGTCGCTCGGGAGGCCGAGAATCTTCGTCGATCACGTGTTGAGGAAGATGCGAAGCAGGAGCGGGCGCGGCGGGACGAAAACCTGGCCCGAGAACGGGCCAGGCATGAATCCATGGAGCATCGCGTAGTTTCTAGTGCGGTTTCCGAGCCGGGATCCCCGTCGCGTTCGGATGCCCCCACCGATGTCATTCCTGTCGTGAGAGAGGTCCCAGCAGGCAGCGCGTCAATGCCTCCCCCTGCCCCGAGCGTGGAAAAGCCACTTCCGGTGGCTCCAGCCTTACCGGCGATGATTTTGCCGGTCACCGATTTATCGGAAGAGCTCCCTATGGATCGGCTAACGGTAAGCCCGCAGCGTCCTTTTGACGCGAGTGGGCAATCAGCGGGGGCTCCCTCTGAAGTGCTGCCGATCGCCGTCAGTGAAGTAGATGCTTCTTCGGAGGCTGCTACTGAAGTGCTTCCCGTAATCCGTGATGATATTTCTCGCCAGGGTGAGCACACAGCTCAGCTTCCGCTCGTTAATCCCGAGCTGAAATCTGTTAACGAGGTCTTCCTTCCCGATGAACCAGTACGTGCCGATGTAAAGAAAGAAAACCAAAATTCCGAAGACCGTGGTACTCGCGATCTCTCTCTTGACGATGAAATTTTTGGTTTGGGCTGGCGAGATTAACGTGAGCGTATGGGACAACGTGGTCGGTCAGCCAGCAGCGGTTGACGTACTTTCGCCGTCCGCTCAGTCTCAACCGAACCACCCTTTAATGACCCACGCTTGGCTGTTCACTGGCCCTCCCGGGTCAGGTCGATCTGTTGCGGCGCGTGCTTTTGCCGCGGCTTTGTTGTGTCAACAAGCGCCTCCGGGGTGTGGGGCTTGCCAGTCCTGCCGGATGGTGCTGACCGACACGCATCCGGACGTGACGACGCTCCGCACCGAAGGCATCATCATCAGCCGCGGGCAGGTGATGGAAGTTCTTCCTATCGCCGGGCGCAGCCCAACCATGGGTCGGTGGCGGCCAGTCATCATTGAAGACGCCGATCGGCTGAATGATTATTCGGGCAACGCGCTCCTGAAAGCCCTCGAAGAACCGACTCCCCGAACAGTGTGGTTGCTCTGTGCACCAAGCCTGGATGACATTCTGGTCACCATTCGCAGCCGATGCCGGCACATCAGATTGCGCACGCCATCGGTGGCTTCCGTAGCCGCCTTACTGGTACGCCGGGATGGCGTCGATCCTGCCAGGGCGGAAGTCGCGGCACGTGCCGCGCAGTGTCATGTGGGGATCGCTCGTCGTCTCGCAACCGATGAAGGGGCGCGGCTGCGCCGGTCGCGGATTCTGGCGATTCCTCGGCAGGTCGTGAGCGTCTCGTCTGCGGTCCGGCTTGCGGGGGAAGTCCTAAATACCGCAAAGGCAGAAGCTGCTGCTGCGACTGAGCAGCGTGACGAGAAGGAACGAGTCGAACTAGTGCGGGCCCTTGGGGGGGATGCGCAAGCTAGGGTGCAACCGCCCTACATCCGAAGTCAACTCCGGGAATTGGGTGAAAATCAAAAAAGGCGGGCCACCCGATTCGTCCGCGACATGATTGACCGGTCGCTGATCGATCTCATGTCGGTATATCGAGATGTCTTAGTGCGCCATGGTGACCCTGCCGCTGAGGTCATTAACGCTGAGATTGACGATGATGTGATGGAGTTGGCCCGCCATCTGAGCCCTGTGCATGCGTTGATGTGTGTTGATGCGATTCGTCAAGCTCGGGACAGGATCTCCGCCAATGTGGCTCCACTCTTAGCGCTGGAAGCCATGATGGTCACTTTGCGGATTGACGTCCGGGCACTCACTGCTGGAGTGGCATGATCGCGACGAAGGAGCATGAGTGAGGACTCAATCAGCACGGAAGATGTTCCGTTGGTGTGTCCCGATGGTCATCACTGCCCTGGCGTTGGCGGCATGCACTGGATCGGACCGCACAGTGTCTAGTATCGATTCCCCACCGCCAGCCCAGGAAGAATTATCTGCCCCGTCTGTTCCCGCCGGTTTGGAGCGTTTCTACACCCAGCGGTTGCAGTGGTCGGGGTGTGGCGGTGACTTTCAGTGCGCGAAGCTCACCGTTCCTATTGATTACGCCGAGCCCGCCGGCGCTACCATCCAGCTCGCGTTGATCCGGCTGCCCGCGGGGCAGGGTGATGACCGGCTTGGTTCTTTGCTCATGAATCCAGGCGGCCCTGGTGGGTCTGGGGTCGAATATGCTCGCTCCGCCCGGGCGGTCATCAGCCGCCCCGTCCGAGACGCATATGACATCGTCGGTTTTGACCCGCGAGGGGTGGGTGATAGCGCACCTATTCAGTGCCTTACCGATGAGCAAACTGATGAGTTTGTCGCCGCTGATCCCACCCCAGATGACGCCGCTGAGGTTACCGCCACGGTGAAATTGCTCCAGCAATTAGCTGACGGTTGCCGTGACCGCGACCAAGGTCTACTCGCCCACGTGGACACTGAGTCTGCAGCTCGTGACATGGATGTCCTACGAGCTGCGGTGGGGGATCGTCGATTGTCCTATTTGGGAAAGTCATACGGCACTTTTTTAGGGGCCACATACGCGGATCTTTTTCCCACCAATGTGGGGCGGATGGTCTTAGACGGTGCTCTTGATCCGGCGCTCTCAGGAGAAGAGGTCAGCTTGGGCCAAGCTCGTGGTTTCGAACAGGCCACCCAGGCGTTTGTGGCCGATTGTGTCCAGTCCGTTCAGTGCCCGGTTGGGTCTGATCCGGCCCGTGGCCTGAGTAGGATCCAAGATTTCGTTGCGAGCCTAGATCAGCAACCCTTGCCGACGGACGAGTCACAGCGACCACTCACAGAAGCACTCGGCGTTTTGGGAATCGTCGTCGCGATGTATGACGAAACAGCGTGGCCGGTGCTCCAGCAGGCTCTGGACGAAGCGTTCGGCGGGGACGGAACGGCCTTGTTAGAGCTGGCTGATCTCTACACCGAACGTGGTGGCGATGGGCGCTACAAAACCAACAGCAATGTGGCGATCCTCGCGGTTAATTGTTTGGACCGTCCAGACCGTTCTGGGGTAGCTGGGGCACGCAAGCTATTGCCTGAGTTCACGCAAGCATCACCCACGTGGGGTCGGTTTCTCGCGTGGGGTGGGTTGTCCTGTGCGTACTGGCCGGTGCAGTCGGACACTAAGCCGCGGGCTTTGCGTGCGGTGGGTAGCTCCCCCATTACGGTCATCGGCACGACTCGTGACCCGGCCACCCCGTACGAGTGGGCCGAGTCTTTAACCGATCAGCTCGTGGAGGGCCGGTTGGTGAGCTACGACGGCGACGGTCACACCGCATACCAACGCGGCAGTCGGTGCATTGATGATGCGGTGGATGCGCATTTGCTCCGTGGCGTTGCCCCTACGGACGGTTTGCGTTGTTGACGGCCTGCAAGTGCACCGCCTAATCAGTCTATGCATGAAGGGCCCCCTATACTCGGGGGGCGTGCCGCCCGCGGCACTTGCCGCCTTAGCTCAGTCGGCCAGAGCGACGCACTCGTAATGCGTAGGTCGAGGGTTCGATTCCCTCAGGCGGCTCCAATTTGTTGCGATGATGACAGCTCACCCGTCCTCAACTCGATGGCTTCCGTTGCACTGAGGAATTCAGCCAGTCGCCATCGTTGTCATCTGACGTTTATTGCTACTTGGTCAACTGGCTCACGTTCTTATCCAATAGGCGAGCCACACAAAGAACCTTCGGAGAAAGCAGTTCCGTAAACTCGTCGTGAACAAGCGGGAGCGCGCGTCGGAGACCCGGTCAACGACATGAAGTGAGACGCTTCATTCCTCATCGGTGGGGTTGTCGTGACCGAAAGGGTCGGGGTCTACGCCAGGCAGCCAACTAAGGCCGGGAACTCCCCAGCCGTGGGATTTGATGGCTCTGCGGGATTTGCGGGCCCACCGGTCGGTGAGGCGATCAAGATAAAGATATCCATTAAGGTGGTCGAATTCGTGTTGAAGCATCCGGGCGAACCAGCCCGTGGCATCGAACCGGAGTTGATGGCCATCCAGGTCGAGGCCGGTGAGAGTGGCAGTTTCCCCGCGCCGCAACGGGAATGATTCCCCCGGGGCGGACAGGCAGCCTTCAGTTTCTTCGTCTGGATCCGGGTTTCCTGCTGATGGCTTGCTTGCTTTGAGGAATGGGTTGATCACCACGCCGCGATCTGGGATGCCGTCGTCGTTCGCGAGTTGCCACGTAAAAATGCGCAACCCTACCCCGATCTGGGGAGCGGCAATACCGACACCACGGGCTGCATCCATCGTGTCGAACATGTCCTCGACGAGGCAGCGAATGGCGTCATCGATCACTGACACTGGCTCAGCCATTCGATGTAAGACGGGTTCGCCAGCAATGACAATGGGGCGGACGGGCATAGTTAAATTCTGGCAGAGCGTCCTCGCGTGCGAGTGGGGCTCTTGTCAGCCTTGAGTGATCTCGCGTAAGGCGGTGATAAAAGCCGTGGTTTCGGTGGGGGTTCCTGCGGTGACACGTAAGTGCCCAGCAATGCCAAGGTCGCGCACCAAAACACCGCGATCAAGGAGAGCTTGCCAGGTGGTTTTCTCATCTGTGAGACCGCCGAAGAGCACGAAATTCGCGTCGCTGGGTATGGCATGTAACCCCAAGGCATTGATCTCGGTGACGATTCGGTCCCGTTGCGTTCGTAGAGTTTCCACTTCAGCAAGCATCGCGTCCGCATGACGCAGCGCTGCCCGAGCAATGAGTTGGGTGGGGGTGCTGAGGTGGTAGGGGAGTCGGACGAGCCGAAGGGCGTCGATCACTTCCGGGTCGGCGGCGAGGTAACCGACCCGGCCACCAGCAAGGCAGAAAGCTTTGCTCATGGTCCGGCTCACCACGAGCCTTGGCCGCCCAGTGAGCAGGGTAAGTGCGGAGGGGGTGCCAGTCCGAGCAAATTCCTCGTACGCCTCATCGACCACCACAATCGCATGGGGGGTAGCGGCGTACACGGCTTCGACCACCGTTAAGTCGACTGCAGTGCCGGTCGGGTTGTTAGGCGAGGCGATGAAGATTATCCCTGGGTTGTGTTGGGCGACTTCAGCTACTGCTTCGTCTGGGGTAAGGGCGTCAATGCTGGACCCCGCAGCCTTAACGCGCCGGGCATTCGTCCACGGCGTGTTATTCACCAGGCAATATTTCGGATACATCGCGTAGGTGGGTGCGAAACCGAGTGCGCCACGTGGCCCACCGAACGCTTGCACTACATGGGTGAGGACTTCATTGGACCCATTCCCGGCCCAAATTTGCTCCGCCGCCACAGTGACCCCGGTGATTCGGGTGAGGTAAGCCGCAAGGTCGTGTCGTAATCCGGTGAACTCGCGATCGGGATAACGGTTCAGCCCCGCTGCGTAGTGAGCGAGTGTGTGGCTGATCTCACGCACGACAACATCCGGGAGCGGGAAGGAGTTCTCATTCGTGTTCAGGAGTATGGCAACCGGAAGTTGGGGGGCGCCGTACGGTTCTTCGGTTCGAAGGTGAGGCTGGATCAAAGCGCGAATCTCGCGGGCTTCGCCCCGAGATGCAGGGATCTTATTCGGGGAGCTTGTTGCCACCCCCCTACGATAAAGAAGCCGCAGAAGTCTTCCGCAATCCCTACTACAAATTCTTTCCATCAGGGGCGGCCCGCCGTAACCTCACCTGATGAGACCGAATCAGATGACCAGGCCGCCCATCTCTTGCAGGGTGCAATTGATGGATATCTCATACTGAGCTGATTCCATACTTGAGCCGCTATCATCAGGCCACGATGAACGAACCGTCCCCCCACCAGTTGCCATCTAATGTCGCTGACGTTTCCGTCAGCGTCGTCATGCCCATCCTCAACGAGGAACAGCACTTACCCGACGCCGTCGCGATGATCCTCAGCCAAGATCACCCTGGTGACCTGGAACTCATCCTTGCCCTCGGGCCGTCCACTGACCGCACCAGCGACGTCGCTGCTGACCTTGCCGCGACCGACCCCCGAATCACCTGTGTCATCAACCCCAGCGGACGCACCCCGGACGCCCTAAATCTCGCGATCGCCGCCAGCACTTTCCCGGTTGTGGTTCGGGTTGATGGCCATGCCATCATCCCGAAGCACTACGTCCGCACTGCCGTAACGGTGTTATTGCGCACGGGTGCTGACAACGTCGGCGGCATCATGGATGCCCGTGGCTCCACTGAATTCGAACAAGCCGTCGCCGCCGCGATGCGCAGCACGATCGGCGTCGGGAACGCCAGCTTCCACACCGGCGGCGACGAAGGCCCCGCTGACACCGTCTATTTAGGAGTGTTCCGCCGATCCGCGCTACGACGTGTCGGTGGCTATGATCCACATTTCGCTCGGGCTCAAGACTGGGAAATGAACCACCGGATCCGAGCTACTGGCGGCACTGTTTGGTTTACTCCCGACCTCGCCGTCACGTACCGACCTCGCAGCACGATTTCAGCGTTAGCTCGGCAGTACTTCCAATACGGTCGGTGGCGCCGTGTAGTTACTCGAAGACATGGAACAGTTACCGTTCGATACCTCACTCCGCCAGCATTAGTTGTCTCGATCATCGTTAGCTTGCTTGCTACCTGGTGGATACCGTGGATGGCGCTGCTGCCCGCCAGTTACCTCGTCGCTGTAGGGGCGAGCGGTCCCTTTGTTGGACGCGGATTATCTTGGGCCGCCAAGCTCAGGGTGCCACTGGTACTAGCCACGATGCACCTCAGTTGGGGGGTGGGGTTCCTGACTAGCCCAGCCCAGCTCGCCCGTCCGATTGGCCGCGTCCAGTTTACTCCCGAGCGGGTCCGGTGAATCCCGCACCAGACTCGACCGGCAGCGTTCTCATGTTGGTCTGGACCAGCGTCCACACCGACACTCGAGTACTCCGTGAAGCTCAGACTCTCGTCGAGGCTGGGTGGCACGTGCACATCATTGGCCGAGCCATCCCTGCCGATTTCGTTGCACCGCAAGGAATTTCGACGTCAAGCGTAGGAGCGCCACCTGCATCTACCACCCGAACCCGACAGCTTAGCCAACTAGAACGAACGGGCCGGTGGATCTTACTACCCGAGCATGTCTCCAGCCGACTAAGAGCCTGGCAACGAGCCGCACTAGCCATCGGGTTGGAACACAGCGCAGACATCGTGCATGCCCACGATTTTTCGGCCCTACCGGTCGGGGCCGCGCTCGCTGATACATGGGGGGTTCCATTGGTCTACGACAGTCATGAACTGTGGTGTGGCCGCCCCCGAGCGGGCCGCCCTACCCCGGTCCAGTCCCGTCGGGAGACTCGCCGCGAACAGCGCTTAGGTGACCGGGCTGATGTCGTCCTCACCGTCGGGGCGGGAATCGCTGACGCCTTAAGTGAGCGGTATCGCTGGCCTGATATCCGCGTGGTCCGAAACACCTTTCCGAAACGCGACCACGTATCGGCCGCATTAGCTGAGCCAATGGTAAAGCCGATCGGCGCGGTGTACGCCGGTCGGATCGCCCCCTACCGTGAACTTGAGGTCATTGCTGCCGCTAGCCGTACCATTGATGTGCCAATTACCTTGGTCGGGCCGGCTGACGCTGATTACCTCACCCAATTCGATCCGGGCCTGGCGCAAATTCGGGCCAGCTGCACCTCTGATCAGGTTGATCAGCTACTCACTGAGCAAGGATTAGCTTTGGTGACCCACTCTGATCGATGGGAAAACCACCGGCTTGCTTTGCCGAACAAACTGTTCCAGGCCGTCCGGGTCGGGGTGCCTGTCATCGCTACCGATGTTGGAGAACTAGCCAGAACCGTCCGTGAATATGACCTTGGGGAACTGTACTCACCTGGGGATTCGGTGGGCATGGGTCAGGCTATTGAGAGGGCTATCGCTCGGTATCAGCAATTATCCGACCAGGTCCGGCAAGCCAGCGATGCCCTTGGGTGGGAGGTAGACGCACAGGTGCTGAAGCAGGTATACCGCGATCTATCTGTGTCCAAGTGATAGCTCATTTTTTGCTGCCTCTATGCTGATCCGGATTAAAACTCTAAGCTCCGCGGCGGGTAGGACTCGCCAGCCGGGACGTTAGTAACAAGTCCAATGGTTACGGGTCGCCCGGTTGCGACCGAAGCGGTCGTGGCCCCGATGAAGAAGTGGACGATGAGCGGTCATACACACACGGATTCGGGTTTCCTCACCGAATATCAAGTTTACGAACCCCACCGGGTGGGGCTGCCTCCGATCCGGCCCTATCTCACGGAGTTGTGGCGGCGGCGGCAGTTCGCCGCTGAGTTGTCCCGGACGACAATGCGGGCGGCAAACACGAGAACTTTTTTCGGGCAAGTCTGGCTCGTCATTAATCCCCTCCTGTTAGCCGGGGTGTACTACGTCTTTGTGAATATCCTTTCCAGCCGCAGTGGGTTTGGGTTCCTCAGTCATTTAGTGGCTGGGCTTTTCGCCTATTATTTAGTGTCCGGATCTATTTCAACTGGGGCGTCTTCAGTGGTCGGTAGCGGTGCCTTGATTTCTAACATGGCTTTCCCGCGGCTCCTGATGCCCCTATCCGCAATCCGAACTGCATTCTTTCGGTTTCTTCCCACTGTCCCAGTTTATCTAATCATTCATGTTGTCTCAGGTAATCCGTGGTCATGGACAATGTTATTGTCGCTTTATTTCCTGGCGATGATGATTGTTTTTTCTGCTGGATTAGCAGCTATTTTCGCCACTCTACAAGTCTATTTTCGGGACACCACGAGCTTCTTGCCGTACTTTTTGCGGATCTGGCTCTATTTATCGCCGGTGATTTGGTTTACCGACCAGGTCCCCGAGAAATTGGCTCCTTTTATGGGTTTCAACCCGCTATATAGCATCTTAGGTGGATGGTCGGATCTATTGGTGCGCAGTGAAAATCCCGAATTATCAGTTTGGCTGACTTCATTAATATGGGCGATCTGCTCTTTTGTTTTAGGTTCAGTGTTTTTTATGTCCAGGGAGCGTGAGTTCGCTGTCCGCCTCTAATTCTCTTGTTGGGCCATCCGATCAGAATACGGTTCCGCGTCCGGCGGTTCGGGTGCAAAATGTTTCGGTAATTTATCGGACGACATTCGAGCGAACACCCACCTTCAAGACCGCTATCGTGCGGCTTGGCCGTGGGGAGCGGGCAGTTCGTGAGGTGCAGGCTCTCAAGAACGTCACTTTTGATGTTCCCGACGGCACGGCCTTAGGTATTGTTGGTAGTAACGGTGCGGGTAAATCCACCTTAATCCGAGCTTTAGGGGGAATTCTTCCGCCAACTTCAGGGCGAATCGAAGTTCACGGGCGAATCAGTGCGCTCCTGGCTCTTGGGGTGGGATTTAACCCCAATTTGTCGGGTAAGGAAAATGTCATGCTTGGTGGTCTTGCGGCCGGTTTAACACGCAAGCAAATTAAGCAAAGGGCCGAGGAGATCGAAGATTTTGCTGAGCTCGGTGATTTCATGGAGCTCCCGATTCGCACTTATTCTTCTGGAATGCGCAGCAGATTAGCGTTCGCAGTATCGGTTCATATGGATCCCGACATTCTTATGGTTGACGAGGCGCTCTCTGCTGGTGACGCAAAGTTTAAGAAAAAGGCTGCCGCTAAAATGCACGAACTCATGGGATCTGCACGGGCGATGTTTCTTGTCAGTCATGCAATGCCGAGCATTAAAGAAATGTGCAACAGGGCGATTTGGTTACACAAAGGGGAGCTAAAAATGGAAGGGAATCCCGCAGAGGTTATCGCCGCTTACACTAATTTCTTGGAAATCGGTGAAGATAAATTTGCTTTAGAGGATATGTGATTTAGCTTTGATTGGGGTGAGTCCCACTGAGGTAACGACCGTTGATGTGTCGATTATTACCTCTGGTCATGACGTTGCCGACGCCCGATTACATCGGATCAGTGCCGGTTTTCTGCGGGCTGGCTTGGTTGTGGAAGTCCTCGGGTTAGGGATTGCCGATGATGCCCCTGAAGGTGTTCATGTCCAAGTATGTCCCCGGCCTGGGCTGATCGGGCGTATGGTGCTGGCACTTCGATTGCCGTGGCAGGCTCGTGGGTCGGTGTTGTTCCTTCTTGATCCGGATGCTCTCATTGCTGCTTGGCCGGCAGTGCGACTGCGGCGTTCAGATCGCCGACGCTTAGTTGCCGACGTGCATGAGGATTACCTGGCGTTAGCGCAGGATCGGCAGTGGAAGCTCCCTGGGGCGGCTTTACTGGCCCAGTTACTGATAAAAGCAGCGACCGCAGCAGCCCGCCGATCTCACCTGTGCGTCGTCGCTGATGACCATGTGCCACCGCTGCGGGCTAAGCGTCGGCTCGTGGTCCGTAATGAGCCTGATCACCGAATGGTGCCTGCCGATACCCTACCCAGTGAATTCCCTAGGGCGGTGTACGTCGGCGATGTACGACGATCCCGAGGGTTGGCCACCATGCTAGACGCAGTTGAGGCGGCATCGTCTTGGATGTTGGACGTCATTGGCCCGGTGGCCAACGCGGATCAGCAATGGTTAGTGCAGCGGTTGGAGGCATCACCGCAGCTGGCGGACCGAGTTCGCTGGCATGGGCGATTACCACCAAGCCGCGCCTGGAAGATCGCAGCAGGCGCCTGGGTGGGGTTTTGCCTGTTGGAGCCAACTCCTGCGTTCAAAGATGCGGTGCCCAGCAAACTGTATGAGTACCTCGCGATGGGAATCGTGCCGATTGTCAGTGATCTACCTCGGCAGAATGAGTTGGTGCGACGGGCCGGTAGTGGCGTGGTGGTGGCAGACGCGGCGGCGGCGGCGGCGGCCTTGACTGGACTCGCGGACGACCCCACGGCTTGGCTGACTTTTTCGTCGGCGGGACGCACTTGGGCGGCTCAAGCAGGTCGCGGCGAAGGATATGACTTACTAGCTGCCGCTGTTCGGGAACTGTGTGCTGCACCCACTGAAAGGGATCTAAATGATTGACCCGCAGCTAAATATTCAGCACAGGGGGGAGCGCAGGCCACTGATCGCGATGGTGGTCAACAACGCGATCGCTCATGATGCGCGGGTGATTAAGACAGCGACTACGTTGGGCATGGCCGGTGCCGATGTGTGGGTGTTGGGGGTAAATAGTTCAAGTGTTTCCGATTGGGCTACATCGGGACCAGTAACCTATGTTCGACTTCCGGTGTTACCGCCACGTGGTCTTACCATGAGGTATCTGCGGTGGGCCCTGGCTCGCCGTTGGGGGCGGGGAGGTTCAGCGGACCGGTGGCGGCGATCCTTACCGGTGACGGCGTACTATCGACGGGCGTTCCTTCCGGCGCTGCGGAAGGTCGCACCCGACGCTATCCATGTGCATGACGTTCACTTGCTGGGGGTGGTCGCAGAGTACGCGGCAGGTGCCGCCGACAGTGGCTCGCTTCGCCCATTTGTGGTGTACGACGCTCACGAATATGTTGCTGGACTAGCCGTAAGTGGGGCAAGGACGCAACGGTCGGTCGATGGGTGGTCGGTGTTAGAGCGGGAGTTCATTTCCGTTGCGGATCGGGTAATTACCGTAGCGGATGGGTTGGCGGATCGTTTGCAGTCAGCGCAAGGGTTATCCAGGCGTCCTACGGTCGTCCATAACGCGCCGGTCGCCCTTGGGGGGCCAGGTCATGAACTACTGCAAGCTTCTCATTCATTGCGGGACGAGTGTGGGATCGGGTCTCAGGTGCCATTGGCCGTTTATTCAGGGGCGTTGAGCGCTGCTCGCGGAGTTAATACTGCGGTGGAGGTGCTTGGACTGATCCCAGATCTGCACCTGGCGGTGGTGGCGGTACCGTTCCCGCACCCAATGGCCGCGAAGCTCACTGAAGTTGCGGCCAGGGTGGGCGCCGCTGACCGGTTGCATCTTGTGCCGCCAGTGCCGTCGCATGAGGTGCCAGCGTATTTACGGGAGGCTGATATCGCCGTGAGCCCAATCATCGGTGATTCAGTGAGTTACGATATGGCATTACCAAATAAGTTGTTCGAGTTTCTGCACGCTGGGTTGCCGATGGTGGTCAGTGATTGCCGGGCGGTGGCAGATTTTGTCATCGAACACGGCTTGGGTTCCGTTTTCCGCGCCGAAGACACCGCCGATCTTGCTCGCGCCCTCCGGGAGGTTCTCGCTGACCCACCGCACCCGGACACCACAAACCTACGGAAGAAATATTCCTGGCAGGGCCAACAAGAGCAGTTACTCGGCGTCTATCAAGAGCCATTTCCTGAATTGCGAATCGCGGCTGAATTCATTTCTCCCGCGGAGTTGGCCTGGGCCCCAGTCAAGATGATGAACGCCTCTTTAGTTTAATTAAATCGCGGGGAAGCTGGTAAATTCCGCGCACTGGTTGTTTAGCGGCAGCCACCAAAGCCCGACCGGCACGCATAGTAGTTGATTCTTCTAGCAACACTATTCTGTTTTCTAATTGTTTAATTTTAGGGTTACTAGTTGCCGCCACAGGTTTTTTTAGATCGGCTTTTGACTGATCGCGTAGGCTGCGAATATAAAAATCAGCAACGAGGTATTCGTTGACTAGGCGAAGCTGCGATTTGAGCTGATCAATTGGTGCACCGTCATATTTTCCCAGGTATGAATTTAAGGGTTGCAGGTCATCGACACGTTGTGCCACCAAACCGCTGCGAGCGAGCGGTGAAGCCAAAGAATGTATCTCTCTTATTTGAAAACTGTGACTTATTAGCGCTGGTAACAGATGATTCGCAGGGAGGTCCTGGTATGACCAGCTCAGCAAAAAGATTACTGTTGCATTGACTTGCGCTGATGCCAACGCGGCCCCTAAAGCATCGATCTCGGGGGCCGGCTCTGGGTTTGTGCCAAGCTTAAGAAGACTAAGTGTCGTAGCGGCAAAACATTTGGGGTCAGTGAGGTTTCCTCGCTGATAGCTGACTGATGGGGGAAGGCGCAGTACCTTTTCGGTCTCATCACCGGCGTTGAATTCTGTGACCGAGTTAGCGCCATCGAGGTGACGGTGGACGAGATCGTGCAGTCGCATTAGTAAACCCTCGTGAAAATGTGGAACCCGACAGGTGAATCACGGAAATCGTAGGGAAGAAATCGGTCGAACCTAAATCCATGCGCAGAAAGCAACTTCAAATAGGCTGAAGGGGGTCTCACTAACTGATGATTGCCAAACTGACGACGTTCTTCCCGTGACCAATCGGCGAGTATTAGTGTTCCCGCCAGGCGCACTAGAGAAGCGAGATTAAGAACTGATTTTTGCCAAACTTCCTCATCAAGTAAATGAAAAAGAACATCAACGCTATACACGACATCGTAGGGGAGGAGCGATTTCCACTCTGACAATAGAGATTGACTATATTTTGCTTTTCCGGTGCGCTGGCATTCTTTAATTGCTTGAGCGCTGGAGTCAATTCCGGTTATCTGATGACCAAATTTCGCCATGGCTTCGCTGAAGTATCCCTTGCCGCATCCTGCGTCTAGGATGAACCGAGGTTCGGTCAGGCTGTTCTGATCTCCTATGGCGTCGATGAGCCTACCGAGCCGTAGAGCGTAAAAAATTTCGTTTGACGCGAAGTCGAACCCGGTGTCTCCACCGGACCGTAGTTCGTCGAGTTTTTGGTGACGTTGATCCCAATATGCGATGGCTTCTGATACGCCAAGCATTGGTGGCTGTCTATGAGAGGTTTCCATCAAGTGCCTTTTCCCGGGGAAAATCGTACTTTGGGATAAAACATAGGGTAACCGAGTTTCCCTCTCTCGTCAGGGCAAAAAGGATCAAACCCGATAAAGAATCGATCTACCCCGATTGGGAGCGCTGGAGACGTATCGCCTCGCCGGCTCGTTCATCGGTTCACTTTAAAGCGACTACGATTTGTGGTGCCCATCAGAGATCCCCGAAGGGACTAGCAGTGCATGACCTTGTGCCATCTGAGCAACCAAACCACCGACTGGGTCGGGTGGTCATGATTGTCGATAACGTCATTGACGGTGATTCCCGAGTTCAGAAGACAGCCGTTTCTATCGCTGATGCTGGTTGGGATGTGACGCTGATTGGTCGCTCCGCAACGGGGCGACGGCAAGATTCAACCCTTGGGCGGGCAGCAGTGATCAAACTCCCTATGCCTTACGCCCTGCACGGATACCGCCGGCGTGCTCCTGGCCGCAGTTTGCGTTGGCCGCTGGCGTACCGCAGCACTGAAGTAGCAATCCATCGACGTGCTTGCGTCGAGGCCAGGATGAGGTATCTCCGCACCCGACGAGCCAAGCTCTCTATTCTGCGCAAAAAAGGTACGTCACCGGTGGTGTGGGGGCTACCCGGGTTGATGTTGCTGATCGGCAGAGTTCAAGGGAAAATAATCCGGAGCTGGTATTTACTGCGAAATTATGAATTACGCCGGGGGATTAATCATCGTAAGGCTCCCACGGCGCCACTTGATAATTTTATCGCGCGTTCTTGGCATTTTCTTTTAGGCCGTCATTCTTGGCGTAAGTTGGAGCCTTTACTTTCAGATTATGAAATTATTTACGGGCCAGTTGTTGATTCACTTCGGCCCGATATCATCCACGCTCACGACTTTCGGATGGTGGGACTTGCTGTGCGCGCGGCAATTCGATCGCGTGGTGCTGGCCGGAAGATAAAGGTCATTTACGATGCACATGAATTCCTCCCTGGGGTTCGGCAGCATTCACTACGCTGGAAATTAGGGAATGAATCTCAGGAGCTGAGTTATGCCTGCCAAGCTGATGCGGTGGTGACAGTCTCTGCCACCTTGGCGGATATGTTGAAGGATCGACATAAACTTGCCATGACTCCGCTGGTGGTGCTTAACGCCCCGGAAATGACCACAAACACCGTAAAAACTAGTAGAGGTTTTCTCGAAGAATCAGCCGGTCGATACCATACCGACCCGGATATACGCACACAATGTGGGCTCACCGATTCTGAACGTTTGCTGGTCTACTCCGGTTCAGCGGCACCGCAGCGAGGTCTGGCGATCATGATTGAGGGGTTGCCCCTTCTGTCAAATGATGTTCATGTTGCCCTAGTGGTGTCTTCTCGAAGTGATCATATTAAGGGGCTTGAACGCCGGGCAGTTCAGCTAGGTGTTATGGACCGGCTTCACGTCCTAAGCTATGTCGCTCATGATCAGGTGGTGCAGTTCCTCAGGAGTGCCGATATTGGTGTTATTCCCATTCTGCATTTCCCGAACCATGAAATCGCTTTGATTACTAAATACTTTGAATACGCCCAAGCGAAGTTGCCTATCGTTGTTAGTGACGTTCGCGCCATGGCCGAAGCTACTCAAAAATTAGGTAATGGTGAAGTTTTCATTGCCGAAGATGTCACATCTTTCGTCAAAGCCGTTCACACCGTTCTTGATTCCCATCAATCTTATCGGGCTACTTATACCGATGAAATTTTGAATGCTTGGTCATGGCAACAGCAAGCTGATGTCCTTTCTCAGCTTTACTCTCAACTTATTGCAGACTCGGCATCAGGCGGCCAGCAGAAGGGAATCCCGTTGGGTGTGACCGGGTGATGAGGTTACGCTTCGTGCGGGCTGCTAGCCGTCGGTTTCTTCATCGCCCGGCCCGTCAGGCGCTCCGTGCTCTGACCGCTGACCGGGTTCTTCGGCAACAAGCGGGGATTTGGCTGTGGGAACACATCTTGGGCGGGCGGCGGTTACCTGACGGGATCCGCGCTCAATTGGCAAGGGTAACCGCAGGGCGTTTAACTGCCCTGGGTAACGCCACTGCCGCCCGGTCGCTACTGAAAGTGGCAGCTGAGCGCATTCACACCCCGACCGCTAAAGCAGATCTAGCGGGGACAGCAACGCAATCTGCATTGGCCGCAGGTGTTATTCCTGATGACCTTAGTCAGGTCCTAGGTTTAGTCGTTGACGAGGCTGAGCGGGAGTTCACCGCCGGCCGACCAGCTGCTGCTGCGCCGTGGTTGAGCAGAGCACTCGAAATAGCGTTTCATCGAACAATTCACTTTGACGGTAATGATTCGCCGTTAGCCACCAATACCGACAACTATCTTCAACCGTTGCGAGATTCAACGGTCTTCCGCCACCTGTCGCGTCAGCGGGGGCGATCCCACTCTTATTTGAGACCATCGACTGATCGTCCTCACCGCTTATTGTTTGTTTCGTTGAAGAACTGGAATTTTCTTAATGGGCTGCTTAACGAACTTTCCGACCGCCCGAATGTGGAGGTTCGGCGGCTCGATATCGCCTCTGTCACCCCGGGGGCGATTCCATTGTCACCCAGTCAGCTTACCCGGTTGAGGTTATGTGAGCCGCCCGATTTGATGGCGCAGCCATGGGCTGCACAAATTCAACAAAGTCTCGACTGGGCTGACACCATTTGGGTTGAGTGGTGCCAACGCGCTGCGGTACTAGTCAGCACTCTCGATCCAGGCACCGCGAGAGTTATCGTGAGATTGCACAGTTTTGAGGCTTTTTCTCCTTTCCCGCATTTAGTTGATTGGTCGCGAGTCGACGATCTGATCTTTGTGGCTCCCCATGTGCGGGAGTTTGTGAAGAGTGTCATTCCTAGTGTTGACGCCTTCAGTGGTCCGCGGTTAAAGGTTCTGTCGAATTATGCAAAATTAGAAAAATTTCGGAGGGAGAAACCCCCTGAGGCCCGTTTTGTCCTTGGCCTTATTGGGTGGGGTAACGTCGCAAAAGACCCGTTGTGGGCTATTGAGGTGCTTGCTGGATTGCGAGCCTTCGATAAGCGATGGCGGTTAGTTCTCGTTGGGGATGATTTCCCAAAAGAGGGTTCCAATGCTTCCCAAGTTTACCGTCAACGTTTTAAAGCCCGAATCGCCCAATCTGATGTTGTCGACGCAGTCGAGCACTTTCCGCACACCATGGACATACCAGCTGCCTTACAGCGGATCGGAGTGATTCTTAGTTCTAGTGTCCGTGAATCATTTCATTTTGGTCTGGTAGAGGGTGCGGCTAGTGGTGCGGTTCCAATCATTCGGGCTTGGCCAATGTTTACTGATTTTGGGGGTGGCGCTAGATCTCTTTTCCCAGACGACTGGATAGTGTCCAGTGTGGACGATGCAGTTTCTACGGTTCAGTCCAGTACCCACACTGAGCAATTTTGGAAGTCTCGCGGCCAGGCCGCTTCTGATCACGTGGTGAAACTATTCGACTGGTCAACGAGTCGTAGTCACTATGAAGAGCTTTTGTTTGGCCGATAATGAGTACGCAAGTCGCTTCCTGACGTGGAGTATCACAAGTGCTATCGCTCGGGCCACGATTTGTACCGTCATCATCAAGATTCAACTGTCATGAGGGATGTAGATGCCACACCTGATCTACCTTGCTATTGGCTTTCCGCCGGCGGCCAAGAGTTGCGCCTATCGGATGCTTGCGACGGCAAATCTCTTTTCCGAGCAAGGGTGGGATGTCACAGTTGTCACGCTGGAACCGGAATCCTGGGCACGCGAATATGGAATCGATCCAACTTTGGCCGATCAGATCGACCCACGCATTCGGGTGGCGAACCTCCCACTCGCCAGAAAAGATCTTGATCCTAATATCCGCTCCTATTCATGGCTGAGAGCGCGCTATCCACAAACATGGGTGAAGTGGCGGCGCCGATTAGATCAAAAAACATTTCCGGAACGGATATTTGGCTCTTGGCGACGTCCCCTTGAAAAAGCTGTAATGGATATCCATGCCAAAAACCCTGCTGACTTACTACTAGTTTCACCGGCTCCCTACACGCTTCTTTCGGCGGCATGGAAGCTTTACGACGCTCAAGGTGTGCCCTATGTGATTGATTATCGCGACGCATGGTCATTAGATGTTATTGGCGGAAAAGAAGCTTTTAGTACTCGCAGTCGGCGGGGTCGATGGGAGCGTAAACTTGTCGAAAATTCACAACAACTCTGGTGTGTGAATTCTCCTATAGCTAACTTTTATCGCAGGCGTTATCCCGCCATCGCGGAGCGAATAAAAATTGTTCGTAATGGTTTTGACCGAGATTTTCTTCCGCAGTTCAGCCCGAAGAGTGGGCCTTCAGCCTCTCATGAGGGGATGCGCTTTGGCTATCTGGGTACAGTCACCTTTTCTTTAGCGCAACTCAAAGATCTCATGAATGGGTGGTGCATATCTAGACAAAATGATCCAGCTATGTCGCGTTCCACTCTGGAGTTTCGCGGCCATATGGGTGCCGGGATCGCAAAGGCAGCTAATGCACACGCCCGGCTGATTTCGCAATACAGCAATGATGGTGTGAGTTATTTAGGTCCGGTAGCAAAGAAGGACGTAGCCGGGGTCCTTGCTGAATGGGATGTATTGGTTCTGGTATTGACTGGTGGTGAATACGTTACATCGGGCAAAGTGTACGAATATATGGCAACCGGTTTACCGATTGTTTCTGCTCACGTTGGCACCCACGCAGCGGCAGAAGTATTAACGGGATACCCGTTATGGATTCCTACCCGATCGACATCGGCCGATGATATGGCTCAGGCATTTCTTAAGGCTTCTCAATTAATGCGAGAAAAGACTCCCGAAATGCATGCGGCAGCTCAAGAACATGCCGAACGATTCGAACGATTCCGGTTGATGGAGCCGTTTATCAGACAGTTCACCGAGAAATACAATTCAGTTGCGGCGGTAAGGGGATCACAATGAGACGCATCTTGTTGGTTTCAGCGGTTTTACCTTCGGAGCTAGCTCTTCTACCTGCGATCGAAAAATTGTCGAACGCGGGTTATCAAATTTCACTCGCCCTGCCAAGGAATTTTGGCCCTGCGCTGCCTCAGGTAGCTCCAGCTCAAGAACACGTTCTCGACCTCGCGAGGCCGTGGCTCAAAGGCCCTAAACCAGCTCGATGGACTCCGGCTTGGTTGTGGGTAGTCATCCGAAATGTTTTTTATCAAGTAGTGTGGCGCCGATTGGGGCGACGAGTGCTCGCTTTGATGAATGTGACTCGTCGTACTTGGCACTTAGCACACGCAGATCCCTGGTTTCGCGACCAAGCCCTTAAGGCCGACCTGATAGTGGCTTTAGATCGTTATGCGACGTACACAGTGTGGAAGGCAGCTAGGAAATACAACACCACCGCTCCAGCTCTCCACGGCTTAGATGCTGCATCACGTGAAGCTGAGATCCTTTCGGGGCGCGGCGTAGAAAGGAATTCACAGAAGTTGTGACGTGACGTTTGCTGTCCCTAGAGAAATAATCGTGGGCAATCCGCTCAAGGCATGGCCGTCATCAAGTCTAGGCCGCGACCTATTGAGCAAAACAATTCGCCTTACTGTTCGGCTACTCTTTCAAGGGGTTAGAAGTCACACCTACTGCGAAGGATGATCGTGCCGATCCGTATCGAGCCATCAGCTGATGTTTCACCTGATGCAGTATTAGGCGCAGGAACGTCGGTTTGGCATCTGGCCCAAGTGCGAGAGGGAGCCACTCTAGGAAGGAATTGCATTGTCGGTCGGGGTGCCTACGTTGGTTCTGGGGTACGTATGGGCGACAATTGTAAGTTACAAAACTACGCACTGGTGTACGAGCCAGCTTTTCTGGAAGAAGGAGTATTCGTTGGCCCGGCGGCGGTGTTCACCAACGATCATTTCCCGCGGTCAATCGATCCCCAGGGTGCGTTAAAGCGGGGCGACGACTGGCAGGCTGTGGGTGTCACTTGTCAAAGAGGTTCGTCTATTGGGGCTCGAGCTGTTTGTGTGGCACCGGTCACTATCGGCAGGTGGGCGATGGTGGCAGCGGGTGCGGTGGTGACGAAGGATGTTCCCGATTTTGCCCTTGTGGCCGGAGTGCCGGCCCGCTGGATACGATGGATCGGTCGAGCTGGCGTCCCTTTGGAGCCCGCTGGCGATCACCGCTGGCGTTGCCCGCAAACGGGTGAGCTGTATGACGAACATGACAATCACTTGACGGAGGCCACCGCATCATGACTGACTTCATCCCCCCGGCTCGACCGCTGATTGGCGATGAGGAGCGGGCGGCTGTCGACCGGGTGCTGCAAAGTGGAATGCTCGCTCAGGGGCCAGAGGTTGCCGCGTTTGAAAAGGAGTTCAGTGAGCATTTCGGTATAGGCCGAGCTTGTGTCGCGGTTAATTCTGGTACCAGTGGTCAACATTTGGGTTTGCTTGCGGCGGGAGTAAAAGCAGGCGACGAGGTTATCGTGCCGTCATTTACTTTCGCGGCGACCGCTAACTCGGTAGCGCTGACCGGCGCCACCCCGATTTTCGCGGATATCAGTGCCGAGGATTTTTGCCTCAACCCACTAGCTGTTGAAGCTGCTATCACCGATCGAACAGTCGGGATCATGCCTGTGCATTTGTATGGGCACCCGGCGAATATGCCTGCTCTGCAAGCAATCGCTGATCGGCACGAACTGAAAATTTTTGAAGACGCAGCTCAAGCACATGGCGCATCGCACAGTGGCATTCCAGTTGGTGCCTTTGGCGCCTTCGCCATGTTTTCGCTATACCCAACCAAAAATATGACTTCCGGTGAAGGGGGGATGGTCTCGGTTGCCAACGATGAGATCGAGCACTTGATGCGGCTTTACCGTAACCAGGGAATGGCGAAGCAGTACCAGAACGAGGTCGTAGGTTTAAATAATCGGATGACCGATATTCATGCGGCGATCGGTCGCGTGCAGTTAACTAAAATCGATGGCTGGACAAAGCAGAGGCAAGACAACGCGGCGTTTTTATCTGCGCACCTTGAAGGGGTAACGGTGCCACCAGTCGCTGACGGGGCCGTGCATGTTTACCACCAGTACACGATACGGGTGCCGCAGGACCGAGACGGTTTTGCGGCAGCTCTACGTGAGGAGCACAATATTGGCTCCGGAATGTTTTATCCGATCCCTAACCATCGGCTTCCCTCTTTCATGGTGGATGTGGATTTGCCGCAGACCGAGCTGGCAGCTCGTGAAGCGCTGTCACTCCCGGTGCATCCCTCGCTGTCTCAAGATGACTTGGATCGCATCGTTACCGCCACCAACATTCTCGCTAAGGCTGGTTCCTGATGCCTACGTTGCGGGCAGGGCTGATCGGGTTGGGCATGATGGGTCGTCATCATGCCCGGGTGCTTGCTGGTTTGGACGGGGTCGACCTTGTTGCGGTTGCCGACCCAGGTGGTGACCCACACGCTGTCGCCGGCAAAACTCCGCTGAAGTCCTCAATCGAGGAGCTCATCGCGGTCGGCTTGGACTATTGCGTGGTTGCGGTGCCAACGGTTTACCACGAGCAGGTCGGGTTGGCTCTTGCTGCTGCGGGTGTGCACGCGATGATTGAGAAGCCCCTAGCGCAGGACACCCCCGCGGCCAGACGCTTAGCTGATGCTTTTGAAACCGCCGCATTGGTGGGGGCGGTCGGTCATATTGAGCGGTATAACCCGGCGTTACAGAGCTTGCGCACTCGCCTGGAAGCTGGCGAGCTCGGCAACGTGTATCAGGTGGTGACACGACGGCAGGGCCCGTTCCCAGCACGTATCGCTGACGTCGGGGTAGTCAAGGACCTCGCTACCCACGATATTGATTTAACAGCTTGGGTCACTCAACAGCCTTTTACTTCCGTCTCAGCTCGGACGGCATTCAAGAGCGGCCGCGACCACGAAGACCTGGTAGCTGTGGTTGGGCAGCTGGCTGACGGAACGGTAACGAATCATTTAGTGAACTGGTTGTCGCCTCTTAAAGAGCGAGTCACCATTGTCACCGGAGATAAGGGTGCCTTTGTCGCTGACACGCTAACTGCTGACCTCACGTTTTTTGCTAATGGGCTGATTGCTACCACATGGGATGACATCGCGCAGTTCCGTGGAGTGACTGAAGGAGATGTAGTGCGGTACGCCCTTGCTAAGCCCGAGCCGTTACGGGTAGAGCATGAAGCTTTTCGAAACGCAGTTCTCGGTAAAGAAGCAGATATTGTCACGATGCGCCAGGGCCTAGCAACAGTCGGAGTGGCGGAAGCAATTATTGATTCTGCTCTTACGGGTGCGACCAGGAATCTGGAACTCAATGGGGTTTAATTCGCCGATTTCCTAACAGCGTCACTGCGGTTTCTGCGGCGTGACCGTCACCGTAGGGAGCTGAGGTTGAGGTCTTGGGTGGTTCCCGGTGAGCCATTGCCGCCACCTTGGTCAGGTCGGGGTCAAGCACGTTCCAGCCTTCATTAATGGTTTCGGTCCATTCGGTTTCAGTGCGCAGAGTTGTGCAAGGGGTGCCTAGTAAGAAGGCTTCCTTTTGCAGTCCACCAGAATCGGTAACCACCCCTCGTGCATGTAGCACCGCATTCACCATCTGCGGGTACGGCAACGGGTCTATTGGATGCAAAGCACCTATCGTCAGGTCAACACCAGCTGTTTGGGCGCGGTCGATGAGCCGTGGATGCGCCATCAGCACCACTGGGGTATCCAAACCGGCGAGAGCAGTGACCACTGCATGAAGCCGTTGTGGGTCGTCGGTGTTCTCGGCTCGGTGGATAGTCGCGACCAAGTAAGGCGCGGACGGATCAACCCCAGTAGGCACTAAAGGAGTTTCATGAGCGACGGTATCGCGCACCATTAAGCAGACGTCTGTCATGACGTCACCAACCTTGACGGCTCTTTCCGCCAGCCCCTCGTGAGCGAGGTGTCCCATGGCCACCTCGGTAGGTGCCAGGCATAGATCAGCTGCGTGGTCAGTGAGAACCCGATTGTGTTCTTCGGGCATCCGTCGATTAAACGACCGCAAACCTGCTTCTAAATGCGCTAGCGGCAGATGAAGTTTTACTGCGGACAGCGCGCCAGCCAACGTGGAATTGGTGTCGCCATACACTAAAACCCAGTCCGGGGAGTGCGCGAGTAGCACCTCATCCATTGCCGACAGCATGGCTCCGGTTTGGATGCCGTGACTACCGCTCCCGACACCCAAATGGACGTCAGGTGCGGGGATCTGAAGGTCTGTGAAAAACACATCCGACATAAGAGGGTCGTAATGCTGGCCAGTGTGCACGATGACATGGTCATGCCCGGCAGTCCTCAAAGCCGTCGCGATCGGTGCCAGTTTGACGAACTGGGGGCGAGCACCGACGATCGACAGGACCTTCATTCGGTTACTCCTTACGTCTATTGACCTGGATACGACGGGCTTGGAATCTGCGGTAATCCCATTCCGCAGGGGATGGCGGGATCCCCGGAAAGTTTAGGGGTCCACCTCGGTAAGCTAAGGAGCCGGTAGGCTGAATTGCTGGTCCTGCCAATTCCCATCCCGCAACTTTGAGGACCCGAGAGGCCCGTTCCGTGAAGATTGCTGTCATCGCTTTAGGTAAAATTGGTTTGCCGCTTGCAGTCCAATTCGCGACCAAGGGTCATGATGTGGTCGGCGTCGACATCAACACCGCCTTAGTTGAAACCATCAACACCGGCCGCGAACCGTTCCCCGGCGAGGCAGAACTTGACGATCGGCTCCGTGAACTTGTTCCTACTGGAAAGCTGCGAGCGACCACCAGCTACGCCGAGGCCGTGCCTGGTGCCGACGCGGTGGTAGTGGTAGTCCCGTTGTTCGTGAATGACGAAACGTGGCAGCCGGACTTTGGCTGGATGGACAGCGCAACTCAATCCATCGCTGAGCATCTGACCCCAGGAACGCTTGTCTCGTACGAGACAACGCTGCCAGTCGGGACTACCCGCACTCGGTGGAAACCATTGCTCGAAAACGGATCTGGGCTCGTTGAAGGGCAAGATTTTTGGTTAGTCTTTTCTCCGGAACGAGTGCTGACCGGGCGGGTCTTCGCTGACCTACGTCGCTACCCTAAACTCGTCGGGGGGCTTGACCGTATGGGCGCTCAACGAGCTGGCGACTTTTATCGGGCGGTGTTGGACTTTGATGACCGTCCTGATTTGGAATCAGGCAACGGGGTATGGGACTTAGGCAGCGCCGAAGCTGCAGAGCTCGCAAAACTCGCTGAGACGACTTACCGTGACGTTAATATCGGCTTAGCGAACCAATTCGCACGGTTCGCTGAGCTACACGGCATTGACATCCACCAGGTCATTGATGCATCAAATTCCCAGCCTTACAGCCATATTCACCGGCCCGGCGTAGCGGTGGGAGGTCACTGTATCCCAGTTTATCCGCGGCTTTATTTATTCAATGATCCGGACGCCACCGTAGTCCGGTCGGCACGGGAAACTAATGCGGCGATGCCGGAGCATGCCGTTAATCTCCTAGAGCATTCGTTAGGGAATTTGGCTGGGGTGCGAGTCGCGGTACTTGGTGCTTCCTACCGTGGTGGAGTAAAAGAAACAGCTTTCTCTGGAGTTTTCCCGTTGATTGCTGCGCTTACGGCTCGCGGTGCGGTACCAATGGTGCACGATCCGATGTACGCCGATGAGGAATTAGTCGCTTTGGGTTTTACCCCTTACCACTACGGCGACGCGGTGACAGGAGCGATCATCCAAGCCGATCATGAGGTGTATAGGGCACTCGCTCCCGATCAGTTGCCAGGAATCAAAGCTATTGTCGACGGACGTCGAGTAACTGATCCTGCCCAATGGGTCGGGGTAGCTCATCTGGTGATTGGTGTCGCATCTCCCGAGTGAAACTCTCCTCGGTCATAAGCATCAACTCCGATGAGATCATAAAAAAATTCGGTAACCTTAAGTGCATACTCAAATACTCTTAGTGTGTAATTCTGGTTTTTATGCATTGGACTGGGATAACTCGATCATGTTCTTTGGTCCTCGATAGGTCGCTATCAGAGGTCACAAAAGTCGCATTACAAATGCTCATCGGGTCAGCTCTCGTCGTGGGTACGGTGATATTCCCAGCAGCTCACGGTGTCACCGCTAAAGCCGCGGTGGTTAATGTGTCTGCTGGCGCTGGGACTATCACTGCTGCGGCCGCCGCCACGTTAAAATCAGAGAAGGCAAAGCAACCTGCTATCCGCAGGGTGCAGTTCACTGGGGGCCAGTCTTTGCCTTTAGCGAAAATCCGTCCCGACCAAAGATCGACATCCAACCCAGCACCACCGTTGACATCGAATACATTGCCCAAAATGACACCTGAGGTAACTGAGTTGCCCGCCCTTTCGGTGCTAGGAGTGACCTGGCCGCTGCAAAAGGAAAGTAATTTTGATGTCCAGATCCGCCAGCGGCAAGACGGCCGATGGGGTAACTGGGAGTCTGTGCACAATGACCCGCAAGAGGGACCGGACCCGGATAGTGCAGAGGGAAAACGGTCACGAGCCGGTACTGAGCCAGTTGTTGTTGACGGCTCTGACGCTGTTCAAGCACGAGTGGTCGGTGGGTCAGCGCCAAGTGAAATAACGTTAGACATTATCGATCCCGGCTCCAGTTCTGGAACGGCATCAGCTAAATCGGCTGAAGGAGTTTCAACTGCGGCAAAAGCAGCCGGACTAATCGCTGTTGGGGCAGCAAAACCAGCGATATCGACCCGGAGCCAGTGGGGCGCGGATGAGTCACTCCGAACCGGCACGCCAAGTTACGGGGCGGTTAAAGCTGCTCTCGTTCACCACACCGTTAACAGCAATAGTTATTCGAAATCTCAGGTCCCTGGTCTGATACGCGGCATTTATGCATATCACGTCCAAGGTCGGGGCTGGAGCGACATCGGATACAACTTTGTCATTGATCGCTTTGGTGGTATCTGGGAAGGTCGTTACGGCGGAATGGACCGGGCGGTTACCGGGGCACATGCCAGAGGGTTCAACGGCGAAGCTTTTGGCGCGGCAACCATTGGTGATTTCGATCTAGAGCGCCCGCCAGCGGCGGTGATTAGCGCCTATCAGCGACTTTTTGCTTGGAAGGCCACCGTGCATCAATTTGACCCCAGCAAGCCTGCATATATAGGTGGAGAGGTGATCCGGGCGGTCTCTGGGCACAGAGATGTTGGCCAAACCGCTTGCCCTGGCAAATACCTTTACCAACAGGTGCCCACGATTGGGTCGGGCGCTCGCTCACTGATGGGAAAGCTGCCCGCGCTGACATTGAACCGAGATTTGGACAGCGCTGAGCATCCTGATGTCGTTGGGATCAACGATGCTGGCGCGTTGCAACGGTTGGCTGGCAACGGGACTGGTGGCTTGAATGCACCCCGTTCAATCGGGACTAACTGGGATGACATAGATCGGCTCGTGGTGTCCGGTGATTGGAACGGTGACGGCGCGGTCGACGTACTAGGGCGCAACCGAAATAGCGGTTCCCTATACCTTTACGCGGGCACTGGGGCTGACGGCTTTCGGTCCGGTGTCCGGATCGGTACCGGCTGGAATTCCGTTGACTTGATTACCGGGGTCGGTGATTGGAATGGGGATGGTCACCCGGACATCGTTGCCCGCCAGTCCCAGACCGGTGCGCTTATCTTGTATGGCGGTAACGGGAAAGGAAGTTTCGCTTTCACCCGCCAAATTGGCACCGGCTGGTCCGGGATGAACCTGATTACCGGGGTCGGTGATTGGGACGGTGATGGCCGAGTCGATCTGGTGTCTCGGGGCAAGGCAAATGGTTTGCTGTATCTCTACCGAGGTTCTGGTGGATACGGGTTCTTATCCGGGAGAGCGACCGGCCCTGGCTGGCAAAATATGACGGCGATTCTCGGGGCTGGTGACACCGACGGTAACGGTCGGACAGACCTATACGCCCGCCGCTCCGACGGAACTCTGGTGCTCTACCGACTGGACGAGAACGGCCGCTGGGCACGCACCAATCTGTCGACCAATCTTGCCGGGCTGCGCGCTCTCAGCTAAGTCCGGCTGGCTGGATGGTTGACGAGGCGGGAACCTAACGGGCGGTTAAATCTTTGCCCCTCAGGTTCACCCGTTTGGCTGCCGATGAAGAACCGAGGCGACGTCCCCATGGCTCGCCGACCACGGTGATGGAGGTTCTTCGGTGCGTCGCATGCTCAAGCTCAAGTCATCCTTTCTGACGGTGTCCACTCTCGGTGCTCTGGTGGGTTTCGGTGCCGACTCCGCTCAGGCGGCTGTCAATACGCCTACCGCAGCAAGGATCACAACGGCGGCCGTCACAGCTCCGGCGAAAGCCACGAAAACGGAACCGATGCTGACTATCTCTGGTCGTGGTTATGGTCATGGCCGGGGGATGTCGCAGTGGGGGGCTTACGGTGCAGCTGCGGGACCGGCCCGGTTAACTTGGCGGCAAATCCTCGCTTTTTACTACCCGGGAACCGTTGCGGCGAGCCAATCTAATGCCGGGTTACGGGTTCGTCTGGACGCAGTAGGAAAGGGCGCTAGTACGGTTGCTGCCAGCACCGGTTTGACGGTAACCAGTGGGTCAGTAGCCGGTAAAACATGTCGATTGGTGTTGCCAACGTCGTCGTCGATCACGTCTTGGCGGGTGCGTCGAACGTCTCCGGTAGCGGTCGGACTGGAGTATTACAGTGCATCGACACGGAGCTGGCGAACTTGGTCACCGAATGTCAGCAGTAGTTGCACGGCGGTGCCCAAGACTGCGGAATGGACCTTTGCTACCAGTACGTCGATGAGCAGCAGTGTGGTCCGGGTGGTGCTGCCAAGTGGGAGTTTGCGCAGTTACCGCGGTTGGGTGCGCGCTGTTCCGGATGTTTCGTCCAGTACGGCCCAAATGACGATCAACGTCGTTGCGTTAGAGGATTATTTACGCAGTGTGGTACCTAGCGAAATGCCGGCGTCATGGGCAACGGAAGCAGTACGCGCTCAAGCTGTGGCGGCCCGTACTTATGCGGCCCGCCGGCTTCGGTCGTCCAGTAGTTACGACATCTGTGACACCACTGCCTGCCAAGTTTATAGCGGTGTAGCGCGTGAGGTTGCAGCATCTGACGCGGCAATCGCCGCTACGCGGTCGGTGGTGTTGCGGTACGGGAGTTCGTTGGCGTTGACTGAATTTTCGGCGTATAACGGCGGCTGGACTACCTCCAGCACTGTTCCTTACCAGGTAGCCAAAGCTGACCCGTACGACAGCGTGTTCCCGACTCCGGCAGCTACGTGGAAGGTCACCGTGCCGGTGAGTGAGGTGGTGGCTCGGTATCCCCAGTTGGGTGCGTTGACTCAGATCCAAGTTCTCACTCGGAACGGTCGTGGCGCGTTCGGAGGTCGGGTTGGCGACCTGATGCTCATAGGGAGTAAATCGTCGGTTCGGACCACGGGGCCTTCATTCGCTGGAATCTTCGGGCTACGGTCATCTTGGTTTGATGTTGTCATGCCGGCGAGGAATTCGGTCTCTTGGAATCATGATCTGACTGGTGACGGCATAGCCGACTTGATCGGGCGAGAGGCGTATTCTCAGTCTCTGTATCTTTACTCTGGCAACGGAAGTGGCGCTCTCAATGCGCGTCGGCTTGTCGGTTCCGGTAATGGTCTTAGTCAGGTGATGATCAGTCCGGACTTCAGCGGCGATGGCAAGGCAGACCTGTTAGCCCGCGAAGACTCTTCTGGTGCGTTAGTGATGATGAAGGGTACCGGCAACGGTGAGTTCGGCGCCCGGGTGCAGATTGGGTCTGGGTGGGGTACTTACGGTGAGTTGACGGCGGTGGATTGGGATGGGGATGGGTTCGCGGATGTGGTCGCGCGGGCGTCGTCGGGGTTGTTGTTTTTGTATCGTGGTAATGGGCGGGGTGGCTGGCTCGGGCGGGTGCAGATTGGGTCTGGGTGGACCGAGTACTCACGTCTAACTGGGCCAGGTGATTTCGACGGTGACGGCAAACCCGATGTGTTGGCGGTTGAAAACCGCACCGGCACCTTATGGCGTTACCGGGGCAACGGATCCGGTAGCTTCGCAGGCCGAGTCGCGGTAAGTACCGGCTGGGACGGGATTGATGTAGTGGCAAGTTAGCTCCCGGCCCTGGGCGCAAGGCCGGCCCTCCGCGCCAGCTGGCAAACACTGACCGGCTATTCACCGATCAGGACTGAGCGAAGTGCACCGTTCGCGGCGCCGAAGGTCAGGGTGTGTGGGTCGCAACATCGGAAAGAGTGACGCCATCGCTGTTGTCAAGCAGTTCGGTGCCGAACGCGGCCACCGGTGTGTGGTAGCCAGACGGAGCTCCCGAATAGATCGCGCGTAGGCATTCGGCGACGGTGAACGCAGTGAAGAGATAAGCGTCGGGGCCGGTGAGCGTAGCGGTCGCGGTTGAACCATCCGCGTCCGTTGCGCGAGCCCAGATCGCGGACCGTCCGCGAGTAAGGGCAGCTTCGGACGGCCCCGCTGGAAGAAAGCGGGTTAAGCGGTGTACAAGGCGACCATGCGGAATGCGCATCAAACCGCGAATCGGCGCCGGAAAAGCCATGAAAGCCTCGACACTGTCCACTTGCGGGACCACTGACAAAAGATCGGCGCGCCAGGGGTTCGTCACCACGGTGGTCACACCGTCACCATCACCAAAATCTACGTGTAGTCGGCGAGCTCCGGCAGACCGTACCTGAAGTGCGCCACCATGGCGATACACGCCAGGCGCGCGCAGGCCACCGAGAACGACGCTTGCGGTGCCCCGAGATACGCCTCCGACAGTTTTTAAAGCAAGGTCCAGGTGGACTGGTTGGGTAAGGGCTTGGGTGACGCGAGTGGCCAGGATGTCACTGGGCACAATGCCGAAACCGGCGCCAGGAAGAAGGAGTACGCCGGCTTTCCGGGCAGCCGCGTCGTATTCAGCAGCGATGCGATGCTCGGGCACTTCACCTGCCAAGTCGAGATAGTGCACCCCTGACGCAAGGCATTGCTCGATCAATGGCCGGGCGGTCACCGAGAAAGGTCCAGCACAGTTGACCACCACAGTCACCTCAGTGAGGTCAAGATCACTCAGTGATCCCACCCGTGTGGGAAGTCCGAGCGCGCCAGCAAATTCAACTAACGGCCCTGCGCTTCGTCCGCCGAGAATCACTTTCGCCCAACTGAGCTTCGCTAGGTGCTGGGCAATAAGTGATCCAGTGAAACCAGTCGCTCCGTACAACAGAATCATGAGTTTCCTCTACTGAGAGTTGGTGAAGTACATGATCGTCCTTTATTGTTCCGTCCATTCTGGTGATTGCTAGACGGGAGTGCTGTGCCGCCGACTATTCGCGATGTGGCACGAGCTGCGGGAGTGTCATCGGCCACGGTCTCTTACTACCTCAACAACACCAAGCAGCTCACCGCGGGCACCAAATCTCGGATTGAAGCCGCCATGACGGACCTTCAATACCGTCCCAACCTTGTTGCTCGCGCTCTTGCCCGGCGACGGTCACGAATTATTGCTTTAGCCTGCCCGATGGCTGCGGAACATGCCGCACTGACGACTCAGCAAGTCATTGTTGGCGCGGTGCGGGCTGCCGCTAATCTTGATTACAACCTCATTGTGTGGCCAGGGGACGATGGTGTTGAACTCTCCCGGCTGGCCGAACAGGGGCTTGTTGAGGGGGTGGTGGTGATGGGCGTTCAGATTGAAGATGCGCGGGCAAAAGTGCTCGCTGACATGCAGGTGCCGTTTGTGCTTATCGGACGCACCAATACTGCTGTGAATGTTCCTTTTGTAGACATTGACTTCGCTTCATCGATGCGGGTGACGTTCGAGCATCTTCAGGGATTGGGCCACCGGAACATTGTTTTGGTAAACGGCGATCAAAGTCGGCCCGGCCGGTCAGGTTTTGGGCCATACGTTCGTTCCGAAGCTGCTTACTGCGACCTTGCGGCCAGCTCCGGTATGGCGCCGCACGTACTGACCTGTGGGCCTGATGTCACAGATGGTCGACTCGTTGCTGGCCAGTTCCTGTCTCAGTTCCCGACTGCGAGCGCCGCGGTCGTCCTGGACGAGTTAGCGGCAACCGGGTTCGTTGCTGAACTCATCCAGCAAGGCAAGTCCGTCCCGAAAGACGTCTCGGTAGTCTCGGTTTTCAGTTCGCGTGAGGTGGCGGCGTTGTCTACCCCCACGATGACTACGGTGGTCACCCCGGCAGCGGCGATGAGCGGGGTGGGAGTTGAAATGCTCATTACTCATCTACATGGTGAACGGTCCGAGTCAGTGTTGATTGCCTGCGATCTCGTGACAGGGGGGTCAACCGGCCCTGCGCTGACTTTGGCACAGTTGAGCAATGACTGTTGACGGTATGGAGTTTGAGCCCTCAATCACTGGTGGGATTGTGGTCGGGTGGGACGGTTCGGAATTGGCTGACCGAGCTTTGAAGTGGGCCGTCGCCGAAGCGGACTACCGAGATTGCCCAGTTCATGTCATTCGTGCCTGGACGCTGACGAGCGCCATCGCGGAAACAGACGTGCCGTTCGGCAGCGTCCCCTCCTATCCAGAATGCGCTGAAGCGGTCGCCGCTCGGGTGAGCGCTGCGGTCGCTGGTTTAGGGGATGGGCGAGCGATCCACCAACACATCGTGCACGGTCCGGTAGCGCAAACATTGCTCGCAGCAGCAGCGCACGCTGACTTATTAGTGGTGGGTCGTCGGGGCCATGGCGGTTTTTTGGGATTGCGGTTAGGGTCGGTCGCCGACCAAGTCGTACGTCATTCCCCCTGTACCGTCGTGGTTGCCCAATAAAGGTTTAGTGGTCTGATTTCCGCCAGCGTCCATCATCTGGTAGGCGTCATGATGGGCAGGTGATGCCTTCGCCGGATGCCTGCGTACTGGCCTGTCAAAGCCGAGACGAACGGTTTGACGGCTGGTTCATCCTGGGAGTGATCACGACCAACATCTACTGCCGCCCGTCGTGTTCCACACCAATTCGGCCCAAACCCCACAACATGCGATTCTTTCCGACTGCCGCCGCTGCCCAACGGGCCGGCTTTCGGGCCTGCAAACGGTGCCGTCCGGATGCGTCTCCCGGATCACCAGAGTGGAGCCACCGCGCAGACCTTGTCGGGCGGGCGATGAGACTGATCGCCGATGGGGAAATCGATCGCACCGGCGTTTCTGGGGTCGCGCATCACCTTGCGGTGTCACCTCGACATTTGCACCGGTTGTTACTCGCGGAGGTGGGCGCTCCGCCATTGGCGTTAGCGCGGGCCCAACGCGCGCAGACCGCTCGAATTCTGATTGAGACTACTTCTCTGCCATTTGCGGATGTCGCATTCGCCGCGGGGTTTACCAGTGTTCGGCAGTTCAATGACACAGTCCGGGATGTCTTCGCTACCACACCGAGCATGCTTCGTGGCCGCGGTGCTACTCGCCAAGCAGCAGTCATGACCGACTTTGGAACATCTCACGTGACGCCTCAGATCCCCAGCACCGTCCAGCTGCGAATCGCAGTCCGCCAACCATTCGATGCCGGCGCCGTCTTCGGTTTTCTTGCGGCCCTGGCTATTCCGGGTGTGGAGCACTGGGATGGTCATTCCTTCATGCGCACACTCCGGCTGCCCGGTGGCCCGGGCCTGGTGGTCCTCCAGGCCCGGGCTGGCCACCTGTGGTGCCAACTGAGGCTGACCCACATCGCCGACGTGGCTCCCGCAGTGGCTCGGTACCGTCGTTTGTTAGATGTAGACACCGACCCAGCAGCTATTAGCGATGCTTTTGCTGGGGACCTCGTGCTCCAACCGCTGGTGTCTCGGCGACCGGGCTTGCGTTCCCCCGGTGCGGTGGATGGGACGGAAATGGTGGTTCGCGCCATTGTTGGGCAGCAAGTATCGGTGGCAGGTGCACGGACTGTCTTGGGAAAAATCGTTGCCGCAGTAGGAGAGTCTATTAAATGGGACGGTACCGTCCGGCACCTTTTTCCTTCGGCCGCAGCGTTACTAGCTGCGCCGGATGAGGTTTTCCCGATGCCTGTACGGCGCCGAGAAACCCTGCGGGAAGTCTGCGCTGCCATCGTTGAAGGTCGGGTGCGGCTCAACCCGGGGGTCAGTTGGGAAGAGTTGCGCCAGGACCTCCGAAAGATCCCAGGCATTGGTGAGTGGACCGCTGAGTACGTGGCCATGCGGGCCTTAAATGATCCAGATGCTTTTCCTGCCGGGGACTTAGTGCTCCGACGAGCATGGCACCGACACTCCGGGATCACCGCCCCGACGGCGCTCGCGGAAACGGCGCAACGCTGGCGGCCGTGGCGAGCATACGCCGCGCACCATTTGTGGAAATCTGAGGAGGACTCATGATGTTGTACCGCGTCGAAACGACAAGCCCGATCGGTGTACTCACGTTGTTCGGTGGTGATGCAGGGCTGCGGATGATTCGGTTGCCACTACCCTTGCGAGCTCCTACGCCGTTAGCTGGACCTGGGGCGCACCCGGTCTTGGATGATGCGATAAAGCAACTGCACGAGTACTTCACCGGTGCGCGAGACACGTTTGACCTGCCGCTCGACCCCGTAGGGAGTCCATTTCAGCGTCAGGTATGGCAGGCGCTGAACCGGATTCCCTACGGTCAGAAAGCAACATACGCGGAAGTGGCCGTTGAGGTTGGCCGCCCTGGTGCGGCTCGGGCTGTTGGCGGCGCTAACGGACGTAACCCGCTCCCCGTGGTGGTGCCCTGCCATCGTGTCGTTGGTTCGTCCGGTGCGCTCACTGGTTACGGTGGCCCGCATTCGGAAGGGATCGCAATGAAACGCTGGCTCCTGGATCACGAGCAGCTCAGGTGAGCAGGAGCCAGCGCTCTGTCGGGAACGAGGGATGATCTTCGGGGAGTTATGTCACCGCGAACCACCGAGGTGGTGCACTAGCGGGTAACGAACCAGCGCACAGCGTACGGGGGGAGCCAGACGTTGCCGTCGTCCCCGAGCATGAGGGAGTCGCCGGTGAGGGCATCGATGGTGCGATCCTCGCCAAGTGTGAGTCCGACCTCACGAAGTCGGTGCACTGGCCACGGGCGCCAGTCCGCGGTGACGTTGGCCAGCTCTACTAACGGGCCAGTGGGGTGCCCGGAAAAAGCCCGGCGTACCAGTCGGAGAGGAACGCTCGGTGCGGCGCGCCGGTGAGGCCGACGGCGGCGGCGTCCCCGTCGTCGATGGCCCAACCAATGTCGTCGTGGCAGCGCACGTAGGTGATCCAGGCGGTGTTTGGTGGCGTGGAGCTGAGGCGGCGCAGTGCGTGCACGGCGAGCCGCACGTCCCGTGAAGCCAACATCGACCAAATCTGCACCATCAGGCTGTTGTGATACGCGAGGTCACTGACGAGTCCATAGTGCTGACGTTCGCCGAAGTACGCCATGAGATCGGTTGGGCCAACGATTGCTTCGGCTTTGAAAATCACTGCGGGACAGGCGATTCGGGCTACTGCGCGTAGCGCCTGAGTGAGCGCATGCACCTCTGGCTGATTTTGGCAGTTGGTGCCAAGGCGCTTCCACGTGAAAGCAAAGGCGTCGAGTCGAAATACTTCAACCCCGGCGTTTGCCAGGAACAACACGATGTCTGCGTATTCGGCAAAGACGTCCGGGTTGGACCAGTTGACATCCCATTGCCAGGTGTTAAAAGTTGTCCAGACCCACGCGGCGAGGTGATCGTCCCAGGTGAAGTTTCCTGGCGCGGTGTCCGGGAAAACCTCGGGGAGGGAGCGCTCATAAGCGTCTGGTTCGGTTCAGTCGGAGTAAGTGTAAAAGTAATCGCGGTAATGGGAATCCCCAGCTCGGGCCGCTTCGGCCCAGGCGTGTTCTTGAGCCACATGGTTTAAGACCAGGTCTAGAACAAGGCTAATTCCGTTGCCGCGCAACGTTTTAGCGAGAGCGCGCAGATCATCCATGGTGCCCAGGTCAGGCCGAACCGTGCGGTAGTCAGCGACGGCGTACCCACCGTCACTATCCCCGGGGCGAGGGGTGAGTAGTGGCATGAGGTGCAGGTAGGTGACGCCGAGTTCGCGTAGGTAGGGCAAGTGGTCGGCGACGGCAGGGAGGTCACCAGCGAACCGATCTGTGTAGGCGGCGTAGCCAAGCATCGTAGGCTGTTGAAACCAATCCGGGCGCAGCACGCGGTCTTCGTCGAGGGACGTGAGGTCGTCATCGCGCTCCGCGTAGCTGGTCGCCATGAGCCGGACGAGCCGTAGCGCCAGTGCATCCGCAGTGTCCGCTGAGTACACCCCGCGCAAACCGCTGCTGAGTTCGTCCCACCAACGGTCCAGCCGGCGGATGAAAGTTTCAGTCCGGTACGCAGGAAGAACACCAAGAGTTTCGCGTGCCGAAGCGTGGGCGGTTTCTGGAGCACCTGGCATCAGTGGCCTCCAAGCGTATGAGTCCCGTCAGTGAGACGGTCTACTAATAGGACGTGGAATCGCTTTCAGGACTATCCAACCTTAAGTCAGCCCAGCGTGGATAGAACCAGCCGAAAGTTGCTCCACTACAGCGGTGTGTGTTCGGGGTAACTGCACTCTGTGATTACTCGGTGAACTCCGTGGTTCCCGTCAGAGGTGGCGCGGCGGGCGTAAGGGCGGGGTCGTCCGCGGAGAAGGTGCGCACCGGGCCAGGTGGGGTATTGGGGCCTTCAAAGCGAATGGTAACGCGGCCCAATCCGCTCCCCCAAATCCAACCTAGGCCGTAGCGTTCATGGTGAACATCTGCTCCAGGAACCCAACGTGGTACGGCCATCTCAGAGGCACTCAGAGAGGTACTACTCGGAGCCGGTCCGACTTTCTCTTGTTCAGCTATTGCCGTTCCCGATGCCTGGTCTGGTTTAGATTCTGGGGGCCACACGAGCAGGTTGGGCTGCACCCAGTCCGACAAACCGGAGATGCCAACCCCGAGTAGGCGAACCCCACCCGCTAATGACCATTCGAGTGCACTGATGTCCGCGAGAAGCCTGCGGGCCACCCGGGTGATGGTGGTGACGTCATCAAGCGGTTCGCGTTCGGTGCGGGACCGAGTGCGAGTGCTGAAGTCGGCGAACCTTACTTTCAGCGTGACCGTCCGCCCTGCCCATCCATGGTCTTGTAGGCGCCGGACGACGCGTTCGGTTAGCGCGATGAGTTCGGTATTCATGGCTTCCGGGTCGCGTAAGTCCCGCGGGAAGGTTTCTTCCGCGGAGATAGATTTAGTTTCTCGGGCCGCGACGATGGGCCGATGATCGATCCCGCGCGCCAACGCTACGGTGCTTTGACCGTGAGCTTTGCCGAGCAGGCGCGCAGCGGCGGTGTCGTCTATCGCGGCGAGGTCTGCGACGGTGCGGATCCCCGCATTGTGGAGCCGCGCGGCAGTCGCCGGGCCAACACCAGAAAGTGCGGTCACGGGCAGCGGGTCAAGAAAGGCGCGGACCTCGTCGGGCCTGATCACGCAGATCCCATCGGGTTTCGCTGCTTCGCTGGCGAGTTTCGCGATACTGCGCGAAGGTCCGATTCCGACCGAGGCGGTAAGCCTCGTGGTACTTCGGATGAGTTGCCGTAAGAGAACTGCGCTTTCTTCGGGTGTTGGCGTCCTAGTCTGATAGTCAAGAGTTGTCGATGAGTGACTTCTTGCGGGCGGCGATGGGTCCATGGGTGGGACGCTGAGATCGGCGTACGCTTCGTCCAGCCCCAGGTGTTCAACAAGACCACTGATGGTGTGAAGTTGAGCCATCACAGCGATACTCGCCGCCCGGTATGCGGGGAACCGACCTGCAAGGTACGCCGCGTTCGGGCATCGTCTTCGTGCTTCCGCCACGGACATCGCAGACTTCACCCCAAAGGCACGTGCCTCATAGGACGCAGTGGCAACAACCCCTCGCCCGCCGATGCCGCCCACAATCACGGGCTTTCCCTGCAGGGAGGGTTTGTCGCGTTGTTCTACAGCGGCGAAGAAACAATCCAGATCCATGTGCAGGATCTGCGCTTGGTCACGCACCACGTCATCATGACGTGGTGTACGGACATTCGCTCGTACTTGGGTCGGACGCGCCGAAATGAGCGCGTCCCACCCAAGTGAATGGTGTTACGGCAAATCGAAGGGTCGAATAACGCGGTTAATACCGTGCGCTACTTGGTAGTTATAAGGGCTGCTGTTGATATCTATGGAAGATGGAAGGACGCGGGGATCCTGGTCGTTGGGGTCGCTGTCTCGTAGGACCGTAGATTTTTTGATCGGGTCAACAATGTCAATAGTTATGGTGCTGCCGCCCAGGGTGGTGAGGGCCCGACCGTCATTCGCGGGAAACTGCGATGCGAAAAATTGGGTGGTGACGACATGTCCGAGCAGAATTTGTTCGACGGTGTCAGTTCCGAGCGCGGCTACGTCCCGATAGATCAGTGCTTCGCTGACGTGGTTTCGGTTCATGACATCCCTCACCAGTGCCCGGAATGCTCCATCAGTGGGGAGCAATGCGGTGGCGTAGTTTCCCGAGTCGGCAAGAAGCGCCAAGGAGCTTTCTGGTTTCTCGCCAAGAACCGCGAGAGCTGCGGCTTCCACGATGTCGTAATCCAAGGAATAGGAATCGAACGCTTGCCCATCTCCGGCGAGGGTTTCTAGCAAGCTTCGTGGTTGTGGTGGCTCCACGGCGTGCGCGGACGGCCCGCTGAGGATTGCCGCAATAGCGAGCGCTGCTCCAACCGTCTTTTGAGATGCTGACATACCGCGTCCTCCTCGTCATGCCCTCAGCCCCGACCGGCGTACCTGGTCGGAGCTGAGGGGAAATTTTCGGTAGCTGGCAGATGTTGCTCAGGGGAGATCGATGGGACGTAAAACGCGGTTAAGGCCGTGGGCAATCTGCGGTTTACCCCGGTTGATATCAGCCAATGAGGGTTGCACGCGCGGGTCTTGATCGCTGGTATCAGCGTCTCGGAGCACGATCGCGGGTTTAGCAGGGTTAACCACGCTGACTGTGATTGTCTCCTCGCTTGCGGTAGTCAGCGTGACGCCATCGGCCATCAGTGCTTGCTTACTGGTAATGGTTGCGCCGGGAACAACGTGATATAGCAAGACTGCTTCTACCGTGTCGATCCCGAGCGAAGCAGTGTCTCGAAAGATCAACGCCTCATTTTTATGGTTTCGGTTGAGCACGTCGCGGATGAGCGCCCGGAAAGCTCCGTCGGTGGGGAGGAGGGCGGTAACTGACGTGGAACCGTCTGCGAGGACAGCAACTGGGCTTTCGGGTTTCGCCGTCAATACTGCTTGGATGGCGGCATCGACGACATCGAAGTCGTTGGAGTTTGAGTCGAATGCCTGGCCATCAGCTGCGAGGATATCTGCAAGACTAGGTGGTGTGATCACTTCCGCTTGAGCGGCTGGACCAGTAGCAACAGCGGCTGAGAGTCCGACAATGGTGGCGGCGATCGTGGTAACTGTACGGCGAGTCTTCTTCATGAACATCTCCCTGAATCGTGATATCTGACAGTAGTCACTTCGCTACTCAAGCGGATTTGGTTGCATCCCGCACACGAATTGTCAAAAAAGTTAACGGAAGGTTATTCCCCTCAGGATGCAACCGCTGGGTTCCCTTCCACCGAAGGATGTGATGTGAGCCCCTCCAGCGAAGAAGTCATCGGCCGTCAACTGCGCGCCGGCGATGACAGCGCTCTTCAGGAGTGTTATGCGATGTACGGGCCCACAGTCTTGTCGTACTTACGCCGGTATGTCGGTCACGACGAAGCTGAAGATGTCTTGCAACGCACCTTTTTGGATGTGTGGCGAGGGGCTGCTAGGTATGATCCGGCGCAGAGTTTGGGCGGTTGGATTTTCACTATAGCTCGCCGGCGGGCAGTTGATACCTTACGGTCGCGCCGTACGACGGTAGTATCCGTTGACGTGCTCCGTGAAGTAGTCGGTGATGATGGGCGAGACATCGCCGAAAAATACGCTTGGTCAGCGGACCTGCGAACTGCGATGAGCCGACTACCTCAGGCCCAGCGTCAAGCGCTGGAGATGGCGTACTTCGAAGATCGAACTCAAAAGGAAATTGCTCACGAGCTGGATGTTCCGGTCGGCACCGTGAAAGCTCGCATGGCTCGCGGGACGCGGGCGCTCGCCGATTTACTCCATGACAATGCCCCAGCCGGAGCGCGCGCAGCCGATGGGACCCGTATTCGAGGGGGTGAGCTCAGATGAGTCACGATACCAGTGAAAGCTGGGTTCCATTTTTGCGTGGTGATTTGGACCGCGCCTCGAGTACCGAGGTAACTGAACACTTACGCCAGTGTGAACAGTGCCGCTTTGATCTCGTCGATATTGCTGAGATGCATAGCTCGCTCACTGCTATCGGGCGCGGCATGCGGCACGAAACGCCTGAAAAGAGGGCTCTGGTAAGTCCTTTGGCGGCAGCAGTGGATTTGCCGCCGCTTCGTATGCACACCAGACGTTCTCGTGTCGGTGCGAGCGTACTTGCTGCAAGTGCCGCCGCTGTTCTGTTTTTTGGTGCAGGTTACGGCTGGAATGCTTCACGCGATAGCACTTCCGTCCCGCCTGTTGCGGGCCCTAATGTCACCCCGAGCCCAGAGCCAGTTGGGCGTTCTGTTTCATTGCAGCCGCTGACCGGTTCAGGGGCGGGTCAAGTCAGCATGGCTAACCTTGATGGGCCGACAATAACGTCGATGACGATTTCCACTAAAAACCTTGCCGCACCTGAGAAAGACGGTTTTTTCTATGTGTGGTTACTTGACCCGGAAACTAAGAAAATGGTGCCTCTTGGTGTTCTCAACCCTAACGGGGAGACTCGTCTCGACATGAACAGTAAAGTGATCGAGAAGTACCACATGGTAGATATCAGTTGGCAAAAAGCGAACGGTAATCCGGCTCACTCTGGTGATTCCGTCCTGAGGGCTAGCTATTAGCCCGGTGTGTGGTGACTCATTAGAGGCAGATGGGCGAGCTTACCTAGCTGAACCTTGCTCATCTGTTTCGACTAGCTCCAGCCAGCGAGCTTTGCTCGCTCGCCAGTCCTCATCATTTGCTCCAACCCGCCAGTATCCGGATGCCGATAGCCGTTCAGTTGGTACCGCCCATTCAGTCCGTAAAAGTTTGCGAATCGTCCGTACCATCCCGGCTTCGCCGTGAATAAACGCGGTTCCGGAACCATGTGGCCGGGTCAGTGCTGTGATTGCTTTGATCAGGGGTTGACCAATGGGCTCACTGTTGGCGACGTTACGGTGCAGCCAAGTCACGCCGACACCATCAGGTGCTTCCAATGGGATCTCGTCCGCGGGGTGCTCCACTTCGATAAACACTCGTGCCCAACGCCCGGCAGGCAGTCTTGGTAAACCCACTGCGATGGCAGGCATGGCGCTGAGGTCACCTGCTAAGAGGTGCCAATCAGCATCTGCCCAGGGTTCCCAATCGCCGCCTGGTCCAGCGAGGTAAACCACGTCCCCTGGTTGGGCCTGTTGAGCCCACGTCCCACCCAGTCCCGTTGCTCCGTGGGTCACGATGTCCAGAGTGAGACGGCCCCCCTGGGCGTCCCAGTCCCGGACGGTGTAGGCACGTCGTCGGGGCCGTGCGGCTGCGGGAATTGCGGACAAGTCACCGATGCCGGTCATGCTCATCCTGGGTTCAGGAAAGAGCAGCTTCACGTATGAGTCAGTCATCTTGTGCGGGGTGAAAGCGGAGAGGTCGCCTTCATGCAAGACGACCCGAATAACAGAGCGACTCAGAGCTGTGGCGGAAAGGACGACGGCACTGAGGATAGGTTTCGTCTTTTTGCTACTAGGCATGGGTTTCCTCGGGCAACGTCCAATCAATAGGGTCCGCGCCCTGTTCCTGTAAAAGAGTGTTTGCGCGGCTGAAAGGTCGAGAGCCAAAGAAGCCACGATCCGCTGACATCGGACTTGGGTGTGCGCTAGCGATATAAGGGATTGCACCAAGGAGCGGCTGTAGGTTCTGCGCGTCACGGCCCCAAAGGATTGTGACGAGCGGCCCGCCGCGATTTACTAACGCCCGAATGGCTTGCTCTGTGATCTGTTCCCACCCTTGCCCGCGATGACTTCCAGGCTTCCCGGGGGCCACGGTAAGGACGCGATTGAGGAGCAGGACCCCGCGATCGGCCCAAGCGGAAAGATCCCCATGTGAGGGTTGAGGCACATCAAGGTCGTCAGCGAGTTCCCTAAAGATGTTTTGCAGGCTCCGCGGAATAGGTCGAACGATTCGTCCTACCGAGAAGGACAAGCCCACCGCGTGTCCAGGGGTGGGGTATGGATCTTGCCCAACGATAAGAACCCGCGCTTGAGATAGCGGTCGAGTGAACGCGCGCAGGATGCTATCTCCGGCAGGGAGGTAGGAGCGCCCGGCAGCGATCTCGGCACGTAAAAATCCCCCCATCACCTTCAGTTGGTTATCCACTGGCTCTAAGGCTTTAGCCCATTCAGGGTCGATAAGGGAGCTAAGAGAACGAGTCACATGATTCACTTTAGAGCAGAATTTGAGAGGCGATTTGCCAGGTTTGCCACGGAATCCTCTACTAAAAGTAGTCGATAATCTACTTTTAGTAGTGATTCGATTTGTTTTTCTGCGCCTAGCCTGCTTACAGTCGATATCAGTCAGCCTGTGACGACCGCGGCCCCGCGGCGCCGAATTCCACTCGGCGGGGCCCGGACCATCCTCACACTGCACGACGAGTGGAAACGGGGGACCCAGGTAAGCGGCCGCTCTTAGAGCGGTCTTGGGGTGAAGCTCATCGCGGCCTCTTGGCATCGATGGGCCGGGTGCTCACGGACCCGAACCCGACAGCTCACCTCGAAGGCGCTCGACGTGAGAGGTAGCACTGCCATGCCCCGATATTCCGGGACTCATCGCACCCCTATAACTCCCAATCGCAAGACGGCCACCCTGGTCGGTTTGACGGCCGCCGGTGCCGCTATGGCAAGCCCGGTGGTTTTTTCCGGCACTGCTCACGCCGCTAGCTCCAATACGTGGGACCGTGTCGCCGAATGCGAAAGTGGCCAGCGGTGGAACATCAACACCGGCAATGGTTACTACGGTGGCTTGCAATTTTCGCCTAGCACCTGGCGAGGTTTTGGTGGCACGAAGTACGCCCCGCAAGCACATCTGGCCACTCGCGGCCAGCAGATTTTGATTGCTGAAAAAGTGTTAGCTGTGCAAGGACCCAATGCTTGGCCAGTGTGCAGCAAACGTGCTGGCCTGACCCGTGGCGGCGAGGCGCCCAACGTCTCAGCGGGAGAATCCCGGAGTAATGAGCGCACGATAAGGTCCAGCCGTAGCGAAAAACGAGACGCTGCCCCGCGCGAAGATACTGCCCCACGCGTTGCTCCCAAACCAGTTCCGGCCACAGTGACCACGCAGGAAGTTTCTTCCTTGGCCAAGAAGTACGCCAAGCAGACCACTGGCTCTTACCAAGTCAAGCCAGGTGATTCGCTTAGCAAAATCGCCGCCCGCGAGGACCTCAAAGGTGGGTGGCAGGCGTTGTGGTTCAAAAACCGCAACGTCATTGGAGCCAACCCCGACTACATCACTGTTGGGCTGAAATTCTCGCTTCCGGGTTAAATTCGGAGCCAAGGATGCAGCAAAGAGTTGACAGTCATGCCGTGCGGGACGGGGTCGCAAAGCTCCGTCCCGCACGCGGATAAGAAGTCGTTGGATGTGAAGGAGAATTATGGGGTGGGTGAGTTTATGACGTATGCGTTTGGTCCGTTGGTGTATAGCGCTGGTGGTTCGTTGTTGAGGGATGGTAAGGCGGAGGGGAATGTGAA
>JBOFBH010000013.1:0-40369 GCA_051645425.1 Actinomycetota bacterium
AGGGGACGTACACGGTGGACCTGGTGACGGGGAAAGTGACGTTTGATCCTGAGCCTACGTTCACCGGTGAAGCGACCCCGGTGACGTATCAGGTCGCGGATGAAGATGGTGTCACGGGGGAGTCCACCATCACCATCACCGTGACGCCGATTGTGCCCGATCCAGCGAACGACATTGCTAGCACGCCGAATGGTTTGCCGGTGGTCATTGACATCCTTGGTAACGACGCGCCGGGTGATCCGTCGGCCCCATTGGACCCAGCGTCGGTGAAGTTGCTCGATCCAGCAGACGGTACGTATAAGACGTCGGTAACCGTTCCGGGTGTCGGCACTTATGTGGTGGACCCAGCAACGGGCAAAGTCACCTTCACTCCGGAGCCTGGGTTTACGGGCACTGCGCCACCGCTGACCTACCAGGTAGCGGATGGAAACGGTGCCACGGCTACGGCCACCATCACGGTGACCACATCTCCGCCACCAACTGCGAACGCAGACACCGCAACCACAGGGCAAAACCAGAATGTGGTGGTCAACCCGTTGGCTAATGATGTTCCTGGTGGTGCACCCTTAGATCCCACGACGGTCAAACTCAAAGACCCGGCGGATGGTGTGTACAAAACATCCGTGACGATCCCGGGTGAAGGCATCTACACGGTGGATCCAGTGACCGGCAAAGCGACCTTTGATCCGGAGCCTAGCTTCACTGGGACGACCACGCCGCTCACCTACCAAGTGACTGACGAGGACGGCTTGACTACCACATCCACCATCACCATTGGGGTTGATGAGGAACTTCCGGTAGCTACACCAAACACCGGGACAACCGCACAGGGGTTGCCAGTCACTCTTGACGTGTTGGCAAATGACACGTCAGCAGATGGAATCCCCCTTGACCCAGCGACCGTCAAACTCAAGGACCCTACGACTGGTGATCTGGTGACCACCCTCACGATCCCAGGTGAGGGTACCTACAGGGTGGATCCAACGACCGGCAAGATCACGTTTGATCCGGATCCGACGTTCACTGGAAAGGCCAGTCCGGTGAGCTACGTGGTGGAGGACGATTTGGGTCGGTCGGTGGAGTCCACGCTGACCATTACAGTGGAGCCAAACCGGTTGGCTCGCAACGACTCTCAAGAAGGTCGCGCCGGTGAGCCAATCGTCATTAATGTTCTTGGTAACGACACCATCGTGCCGGGTGTGCCCTTGGACCCAGACACGCTACGGCTCGTCGATCCTCGGACTGGTGAACTCGTCACCACAGTGGTGGTGCCGGGTGAAGGAGTGTGGACGGTTGATCGGGAGAACGGCGTTGTCGTCTTCCTTCCTGAAGAAGGCTTCGAGGGAAAGGTCACCCCAATCATCTACTCCATCGAGGATGTCGAAGGCAGAGTTGCTACGGCAAAGATCGAAGTAACGGTGCTCGAAGTGGCGATAGGGCGCCCGGACCCATCGAAACCTGAGCAGCAGGGCGGTTCGCTGCCGCGCACTGGTATGGAGATCGTGGGCATTGGCATGGGCGCAGTGGTGCTACTCGCTGTGGGAGTGATGCTAGTGGTGGGGACGCGCCGACGCCGCGAAACGCACTAAGGCCACGCTGCGGCGAACGGGATGTGATGGCTCGTTCGCCGCAGCGAATGGCTTACTCTGACCTAGTGGGTGTTGATCCGGCCATCACCGGGGAGCCTCCGGAAGAACCAGCATGTCCGTACCCACCCGGGTTGTGAGATCTATTAGCCCAGGTGTGTTCGTGTCAGTGCTTTAGTAGAACCGGGCGGACCGGCCCGCACCCTCGCCGGGCAACGAGCGGCGTCGTTTTGTTGCGGCGCAAGCGAGGTGGTACCGCGGTGTGCCCGGTAAGGCCCGGGCTTGTCGTCCTCGTGCAGGTAACGACGACACCCGCGAGAGGTTCACCCCTATGACGTACCCCCAAGTCACCAGCGATCCTGACTCCACCGGAAATCAGCTTCCCGCAAGTCCGTCGTTCCCTGCGATCGAAGAGGCGGTTGGGCGATATTGGAAAGTCGACGACACCTTCCAAGCGAGCATCGACCAGCGAGACGCGGGGGAACGGGGGAGTAACGAGTTCGTCTTTTATGACGGCCCGCCGTTCGCGAATGGCTTGCCGCATTACGGGCACCTGCTCACCGGGTATGTCAAAGATGTCATTCCGCGATATCAGACGATGCGTGGGCGACGAGTGGAGCGGCGCTTTGGCTGGGATTGCCACGGGCTCCCCGCCGAGGTGGAAGCAGAGAAACAGCTTGGGATTGACCACAAATCGCAGATCGAGGCGATGGGGATCGAGGTTTTCAATGAGGCATGTCGGACGTCTGTTCTGAGATACACCGACGCGTGGCGTGAGTACATCACCCGGCAAGCCCGATGGGTGGACTTCGACAACGACTATAAAACCTTGGATACCGACTACATGGAGTCGGTGATGTGGGCGTTCAAATCGTTGTGGGACAAGGGTTTAGTGTACGAAGGTTTTCGGGTGTTGGCGTACTGCTGGCGTTGCGAGACTCCACTATCCAACACTGAAACCCGCATGGATGATGTGTACCGGCAACGGCAGGACCCGGCAGTCACCGTGGCGCTTCGCTTGGAAACCGGCGAAGACGCACTGATCTGGACGACCACCCCATGGACCCTCCCGGCGAACCTTGCCGCTGCGGTTCACCCTGACATCGCGTATGTGGTCGTTACCGGTCCGGCGGACGGGCCATTCACCGGGCGCCGGTTGCTGTTAGCCGCGGATCGATTGGGCCATTACGAGCGAGAACTGGGTTTGCGGGATGTGACCCAGGCTCGCACCGAGGGGCGCCTCGTTCGAGAACTGCGTGGTGCGGATTTGGTGGGGGTGCGGTACGACCCGCCGTTTGATTTCTTTCCTGGTCAAGAAAACGCGCACCAGGTGCTCCCGGCCGATTTCGTCACCACAGATGAAGGCACCGGAATTGTGCATCTCGCTCCGGCGTTCGGTGAGGACGACAAACTCGTCACCGATGCCGCTGGGATTGAGCCGGTGGTCCCGGTGGATGGGCGTGGTGAATTCACCGCCCAAGTCCCGCCGTACGCCGGGCAGCATGTTTTTGACGCGAACAAAACGATCGCTCGGGATCTCCGTGACGCGGGTTTGCTGCTCCGGCTGGAAACGTACGACCATCCGTACCCGCATTGTTGGCGGTGCAACAACCCGCTGATCTACCGAGCGGTGTCCAGCTGGTTCGTAAAAGTGACCGCCATCAAAGACCGGATGCTCGAATTGAACGAGCAGATCACCTGGGTGCCAGGGCACGTGAAAGATGGTTCTTTTGGTAGTTGGTTGGCTGGTGCTCGGGACTGGTCGATCAGCCGAAATCGCTACTGGGGCAGTCCAATCCCGGTCTGGGTCAGTGATGACCCGGCGTATCCCCGGGTTGATGTTTACGGTTCCTTAGCTGAGTTGGAACGCGACTTCGGGGCCCGGCCAGCGGATCTACACCGTCCTCATGTGGACAAGCTGACGCGACCAAACCCGGATGACCCTACTGGTCAGTCCACAATGCGCCGAGTTCCCGAAGTGTTGGATTGTTGGTTTGAATCTGGGTCGATGCCGTTCGCTCAGGTGCATTACCCCTTCGAGAACGCCGATTGGTTTGAGCACCATTACCCCGGTGATTTCATCGTCGAGTACATCGGGCAAACCCGGGGCTGGTTCTACACCATGCATGTCCTCGCGACGGCGCTTTTTGATCGTCCAGCATTCCGGACCTGCGTCAGTCACGGCATTTTGCTCGGTGACGATGGCCGGAAAATGTCTAAGAGCCTAGCGAATTACCCAGACGTGCGAGAAGTATTCGACCGTGATGGCGCTGACGCGATGCGGTGGTTCCTGATGTCCTCCTCGGTGTTACGCGGTGGGAACCTCGTCGTGACCGAACGCGCTATCCGCGATGGCGTGCGGCAAGTACTCATCCCGTTGTGGAACGTCTGGTATTTCTTTGCGCTATACGCCAACGCATGTGGTGGAGGTCAGGGGTACAACGCATCCCCCTCGACGGCATCCACCGATGCTTTGGATCGCTATATTCTGGCCAAACTCCGGGTGCTCATTGACGACATGCAAGGGCAGCTTGATGCCTCTGATGTCAGTGCTGCATGTGCGAGCGTGCGCGATTTCCTCGATGTCCTCACGAATTGGTACATCCGCCGATCCCGAGAACGTTTCTGGGGTAATGGTGACGTTGGCGGTGAGGACTTAGTAGCCTATGACACGCTCTACACGACCTTAGAAATGCTCTGCCGAGTCGCCGCGCCGTTACTGCCTTTGCTTACCGAACACGTGTGGCGTGGTCTGACCGGCGGCCGCAGTGTGCATGTGACTGACTGGCCTGACTCGACATCACTACCCACTGACGATCAGCTCATTCTCGCGATGGATCGGGTGCGTGGAATTTGCTCTGTCGGATTGAGGTTACGAAAAGCCGAAGGTCTGCGGGTGCGATTGCCCCTCACGTCAATGACGATCGCCGGTGATGGAGTGGAAACTCTCGCCTCATTCACCGGACTCATAGCTGACGAAATGAATGTTCGTGAAGTCCACTTGATTGGGCTGGACGCTGCTGCGGCGGCAAATTTTGGTGTGTCCAGCAGGTTGACGGTCAATGCCCGCGTTGCGGGGCCCCGGTTGGGCGGCCAGGTGCAGACGGTGATCAAAGCGAGTAAGTCCGGTGACTGGCAGCAAACCGCAGACAACACAGTTGTCTGCGGAGGGATTCCGTTACAGGACGGCGAGTTCGTCCTTGACACTGTGGTGTCGTCGGCGGACGCGCATCGGGCGGTCGCGGTGCTCCCCGGCGGTGGTTTTGTCGTCCTTGACACCCAGGTGACGCCAGCGTTGGCGGCTGAAGGGCTGGCGCGTGATGTTATTCGGGTAGTTCAGCAGGCTCGACGCGATGCTGGCCTGCATGTGAGTGACCGCATCCGGCTCACGGTGGGACTACCCGATGGGGTGGTGGGTGCCACCGAGTTCATCGAGCAGCACGCGATGATCCAAAGCGAGACGTTGGCAACCGAAGCGGTCTTTACCACCATCGACGCCCTGCCTGTCGGAGCAAGTGCTGTCCCCTATGACGTCACCACGGCGACCGTTGGCGACAACATCCCGGTCAGTGTTGCGTTCTCTCCTGTATCGCCACCCATGACGTAACCGCAAGGGAAGGGACGTAAACCCTAGGGAAGGGCTAGCTTGTTCACGGTCTGAAGGCATCAGCGTGGCCAGATTTCGATGGCCCTGACTAAGTCCCGCAGCCTTGTGTCACCAGCGCTGCAATGACCCGTTTGGCTCAGCGCCGAACCGGCACGGTCCGCGCGGAGTGAGAACAGCGGTACATCGGATGAGAAGAACGGGTAGACCACATAGGCAACCTCTTCGGATGACAATTCGTCCGAACATCCTTCAGGCACCCCCTGTGGTTGACACGTCCGAGTCCGCGCCACCAGACCACCCAGCCATGCTGGGTGGTCTGCGCGCAGCGGAGGTAAGGTACAAGTCGCCAGTTGTACTTCATTCGTGAAGTCAGGGAACCCGGTGTAAGTCCGGGGCTGACGCGCAGCGGTGAGGGTGACGGGTGGAGCAGGCCGTAAGGCAGCCACTGGACATCGTCTGGGAAGGTGCTCCACGCCGAATGACCCCGAGTCCGAAAACCTCTGGCCCTTGCCGCAACCGCGGTTAGGTGACCTGCGGATCCCGCGAACGGATCTCGGACCACGAGAGCGTGAGTAGCTGTGACACTGAGCCGTGTGCGCTCCGACCAATGCCCTGGCGTCCGCCGTCCTTGGCTGGCAACTGACGGCATGCTCATTCGCTTACGCCTGATCGGTGGGCGGTTACCTTGGCGGTCTCTTCAATCGCTCATGAACAGTGCGGAACGGTTTGGTGATGGTCGGATTCGGGTCACTTCCCGCGCGAACCTTCAGCTCCGCGGGTTTTCCGGTGAACGCGGCCAGCTCACAGCGGAGGCTCATACTGCCCTGGTAACGACAGGGCTAGTGCCATCGCCGACGCACGAGTTGGTCCGCAACATCATGGTGTCGCCGCAAAGCGGTCTGGCCGGGGGGCGAGCGGATTTGCGCCCGGTCGCCGCTGCCCTCGACTCTCTTCTGTGCGCTGATCCAACGCTCGCGGACCTCCCGGGGAAGTTCCTATTCGTCCTTGACGATGGTCGCGGTGACCTCATTCACCGGTCACTGGACGTGGGATTTGTGGCATTAGGGGGCGGGGTCGGTCAGATACGAATGGGGCGAGACTGGGGGGGTATCATCCCCATGCACTCAGCAGCGACCATGCTGATCTCACTGGCGAAAATCTTTACCACGCGACGAGGGGCAGGGCCGCACGCGCCGTGGCACGTCACCGAACTCACGAACCCGCTCGCCCCGATCATGGCACCTGACCCGAGAGTTCCTGCCCCTTTAGCCGCTCTTCCCTATGGGGTGGTGCCCGGCGGGCGGCATGTGCCCGTGCCCGCTGAGGGTCTTGATCGGTCAGCTCTCGCCACGGTGGTAGTCGCTGACGAATCAGCTCTAGACGATCAATGCGACCTTGTCGTCACGCCGTGGGGGGGGCTGTTGGTCCCCGAGTTAACCACCGCACCGGCGCCCGTGGGGACGGGGGTTTACGGCGCATGACTGACGTGCGTCGCCCCCAGCGGTATTACGACTACCTGGATCATGGGGCGGATATTTATCTCAACAGCTTCGCCACCATCCGCCGTGAAGCTGATTGCACTCACCTGCCTCGTTCAGCAGAAAAACTGGCCGTCCGAATGATCCACGGCAGTGGGCAGGTCGATCTGGTGCATGATTTGGTTGTCCATCACGATTTGGTTGCTGCCGCTCAACGCGCGCTGCTTGCAGGCGCACCGATCCTGTGTGATTCCACCATGGTGGCGGTGGGTGTCACCCGGAGCCGATTGCCGCAAAACAACGACGTGCACTGCTTCATCAAAGACTCTCGGGTGCCCCAGCTCGCCCAAGATTACGGCACCACCCGCGCGGCAGCTGCGGTGTCACTCTGGGAGCCGCATCTTTCCGGTGCGGTGGTTGCCTTCGGGAACGCCCCAACCGCGTTGTTCCATCTTTTGGAAATGCTCATCGACGGCGCCCCGCGGCCAGCGGTTATCCTTGGCTGCCCAGTCGGCTTCATTGGTGCCGCAGAATCAAAACAAGCCTTGATCGATTTTGCTGATCAACGCGGGATTGACATCCCGTACCTCGCCGTGACGGGGCGTCGCGGCGGGTCGGCCATCGCTGCCTCCGCGCTGAACGCTCTCGCATCGGACCAAGAATGACGGGCACGCCACCTGCCTCCACCCAAGGCCGATTTTTTTGTGTCGGGGTGGGCCCGGGTGACCCAGAACTGATGACGCGCAAAGCCGCCAGGCTCATCGCAGGTGCAGCAGTCATCGCCTACCACGTGGGAGTAGGTAAACACTCGAACGCCCGGCGGACGGCCAGCGAACTATTCCCGGTAGACGTGATCGAAGAGGAGCTCACCTATCCCGTAACGACTGGATCCACTGACCACCCGGGGGGGTACGAAGGGGCGCTCGCAGATTTTTATCGGCACTCAGCTTCCCGCATCGCTGACCATCTTGAGCAAGGTCGAGACGTTGTTTTACTGGCGGAAGGAGATCCTCTTTTCTACGGTTCTGCCATGTATATGTACGACCGGCTAGCGGAAAGCTATGTCACCGAGATCGTCCCAGGGGTGCCGGCGTTCACTGCCGCGACCGCTGCTGCTCGAACACCGCTAGTCCGGCAAACGGACGTGCTTACGGTGCTCCCAGGTACCCTGCCGGAAGCCGAACTCGCCCGCCGTTTAGCCGACACCGATGGTGCCATCATCATGAAATTGGGCCGGACGTTCCCTACGGTCCGCCGGGCGTTGGCGGCCGCAGGCCGGTTAGAACACGCCATCTACGTGGAGCGAGCCGCCATGGCGGAAGAACGCTGGCTGCCGGTGGCGCAAGTAGATCCGCACTCGGTGCCGTACTTCTCGCTCATTGTGGTCACCGGTGATTCCCGTCACGGGCAGCGGTCACGAACGACCGTGCCGTCCCAGCCGGTCACAACCCAGCCGATCACAACCCAACCGGTCACAACCCAACCGGTCACAACCCAACCGAGGCCAGCGGCTGAACTTCTTGTCATCGGATTAGGGCCTGGGCCTGATGATTGGGTTACCCCTGAAGTGGTCACCGCGCTCGCGGGCGTAGAGCACGTCGTGGGGTATGGACCATATGTGGATCGGGTGCCACAGCGGGAAGGTCTCACCCGGCATGTTTCCGGGAACACCGTTGAACTGGACCGCGCGCGGTTTGCGCTCGACCTGGCGCTCGCCGGGGAGAAAGTCGCGGTGGTCTCCGGCGGTGATGCCGGTGTTTTTGGGATGGCCGCCGCTGTTTTCGAAGCCGCTACCTCCCCTGAGTACGCCAACGTCGCAATCCGAGTGCTCCCTGGTATCAGCGCGGTGCAAGCTGTTGCCGCTCGGGCGGGGGCTCCGGTTGGTGCCGACTTTGGTGTGATCAGCTTGTCTGATCGGCTCAAACCGTGGTCGCTGATCGAGCAACGGTTGCGGTTGATGGCTCACGCTGATTTGGTCATCGCGATCTACAACCCAGCTTCGCGTTCCCGGACTGAGCAGATCACTTTGGCGCAAAAGATCCTGTTGGAGGTCCGCGACCCTGGCACGGTGGTGATTATTGGTCGCGCGGTCGGGCGTGCAGGTGAAAGCATCACTGTGACAACCCTGGGGGAGTTCGATCCGAGCGCCATTGACATGACTTGCCTACTCATTATCGGCAATGCTCAGACTCAAGTCAGCCCCGCCGGGGTGTGGACGCCGAGGGCCCGGCCGTGACTGTCCACTTCGTGGGTGCTGGTCCGGGGGCCGCTGATTTGCTCACCGTCCGGGCCACCCGATTACTTGCGGCAGCAAACGTTGTTCTTTTCCCTGGCACCTACCTGGATCCGGACGTCCTTGCGACCGTCACCGCGGACACCGAGCTCATTGATACCCAGCACCTTGACCTCGATCAGATTATTGATCATCTGGTGCGAGCCCATCGCGCGGGGAAAAAAGTAGTCCGTTTTGTTTCGGGTGATCCGTCTCTCTACTCAGCTTTGACAGAGCAAGCGCGGCGGTTAGACGCCGCTGGCGTGCCATGGGATGTCACCCCGGGGGTGCCGGCTTATGCCGCTGCGGCCGCGCGGATAGGACGCGAGCTGACGGTCCCCTTAGTGACTCAGTCGGTGGTACTCACCCGCACCCAGGCTCGCTCCACCGCAATGCCGGCGACAGAATCGTTGGCTGGGTTCGCGGGTACCCGATCCACTCTGGTGTTGCATTTGGCGATCACGAAAATAGCGGAGCTGATGGTTGAGCTTGAGCCGCATTACGGCCCGGACTGCCCGGTCGCGGTTGTCTACCGAGCCAGCCAACCAGATGAACGTGTCGTGCTGGCCACCATCGATACCGCCGCTGATGCGGTAGCGGGTATGACGCGCGCCGCGGTGATTGTTGTTGGCTGGGCACTTGCCCTAGAGCGCGGGGGAGAGTCTTTTTTGTATGACGCCGGGCGTGATCGCCCTGGTTCATGACTGGTCAGTCAACAGGGCGGGTGAACGTCCATTGAGTCACGGTCCGGGCTGGTTGCCAACCGGTATAACCACCAAGGGGAGTAGCGGCTTGGCTGGTCAGTCGGATCAGTTCACCACCGCGAGTGCGGTATAGCTCCGCGAGAATGATTTCAGTGTCAAGGGTGACCCCGTGAATCACCAGCCTCCCCTCCGGCGGCAAAGCATCCAGGCACACCTGGATGACGCCGGGGGTAGTGGCACCGCCACCGATGAAAATTGCCTGTGGGGGACGCAAAGAAGTGAGCGCGGCCGGGGCCGCGCCGCGCACAACCCGCAAATCGGGTACTCCCCATTGGGTGGCGTTCGCGATGATGCGGTCAGCCCGTTCCGAGTCGCGTTCGATCGCGGTGGCCGTGCAGGACGGGTGTGCGCGCATCCATTCGATACCGACCGACCCTGCGCCGGCACCGACATCCCAGAGGTGTTCCCCGGGGGTAGGAGATAACCGGGCTAACGCTGATGCGCGGACGTCACGTTTGCTTAGTTGACCATCGTGGGCAAAAGCATGGTCGGGCAAGCCAGCCACCCAGGAACCACCGCGAGGTCCACGGAGCTCAAGACCGAGGACGTGTAATCGAGGCCACGGTATTTCCGGTGTGACACACCACTGTTCCGCGGTGCCATCGACCCGGCTCTCGTCCAGGGCGCCGAGATTACCGAGCACGTGCATAACGCTCGCGCCGTACCCGTGCCGCGTGAGGAGATCTGCCACCTGGCGCGGGGTGTGCTCATCCGCGGACAAGACCAGTACGCGTCGGCCAGGGGCGAGTTCGCGCAAGATGAGCGCGGTGTCCTCCCCAGTGACACGAACCACCGCACATGATTCAGCTGCCCACCCCAGTACCGCCCGTGCCAGTGCTACTGACGAGACCGCGGGATGGATGACAACACGATCCGAACCGAGCAAATCGACCAGGGTGCTGCCGATCCCAGAGAGCAGGGGGTCACCGGAGGCGAGCGCAACGACCGGCCCGTCACCGAGCTCAGCGAGCACTGTTGGTAGTTGCTCCCGCAATGATGTTGGCCAAGGTTCGCGTCGCTGACCAGCATGATGTCGGAGTGGATGCTTATCGATAGGCGGTAAAAGTGCGAGCTGCCGGGGCCCACCGAAGACGACCCGTGCACCGAGGACCAGCTCTCGCAGGTGCCGAGGCAACCCCCGCCATCCGTCCGCGCCAATCCCGATCACGGTTAACGGAAACGACGGTGGGGTGAGGTGTGGCACAACATCGCACGCTAGCCTGAGCGCCAGGCGAGAGGTGCTTCGAGGTCTGCACTGAAAAAGAAAAGAGTGGCCCTCAAAGAGAATCTGGGAAGCCGGTGAGATTCCGGCACAGGCCCGCTACGGTGAACGCGCCCTGGGTGACTGAGAGCGCGACAAGTCCGGAGACCGGCCTCCCGCCATCCGAATCTGCTGGCGAGCGAGCGGGAGCCTCACATGCCACTGCATTACCCTTTTTCCGCGATTCTTGGGTGCGACACCGACCCGATGGGTGACCTAGGTTTGGCGCTTATCCTCACCACCATCTCACCGGAGATTGGCGGGGTGCTTATTCGTGGAGAGAAGGGCACCGCGAAGTCCACGGCAGTTCGAGCGTTGGCGGCAGTCCTGCCCCCGTTGCGGGTTTACGCCGATGATCGGTTCGCGACCGACCCAGCTGATCCCACTGCCACTTCACCGGATGGACCATTTTCGCGTGATGCTCCGGTCCATACTCGTCCGGTCCGCCTCGTGGAGTTACCGGTGGGCGCCACGGAAGATCGCGTTTTGGGATCTCTCCATTTGGAGCGGGCGCTCGCTCACGGGAAAGTAGAATTTGAGCCAGGTCTTTTGGCTCGCGCACACCGCGGGATTCTGTACGTCGATGAGGTCAACCTGCTGCACGACCATCTCGTCGATTTGCTTCTTGACGCTTCGGCGATGGGACGGGCCACCGTAGAACGGGACGGGGTCTCCGTGGAGCACGCGTCGAGATTCGTGCTTATTGGGACGATGAACCCCGAAGAGGGTGAATTGCGTCCTCAGCTTTTAGATCGGTTTGGTCTAACAGTCGATGTTGCTGCGCCCCGTGACCCAACCCAACGTGTCGAAGTGGTGCGCCGGCGGATGGCTTACGACACTGACCCGGCTGCGTTCGTGGAGCGCTATCGAGTTGCCGATGCCGAGCTCACCGAGCGTTTGGTCGCCTGCCGTGAACGTGTCGCTCACGTCCGCCTTACTCCGGCGAGGTTACTGACAATCGCGAAGATCTGCGCTGCTTTCGAGGTGGACGGTATGCGCGCGGACATTGTGCTTGCTCGGACCGCGATCGCGCACGCAACGTGGCTTCAACGCGGTGAAGTCACTGTTGCGGATATTCGCCGAGCCGCGTTGCTGGCGTTACCACATCGCCGCCGCCGCAACCCCTTCGATGCGCCGGGTCTTGACGAAGACCTCCTGGATCAACTTCTCGCCGATGCTGAGCCACCGGACGATGACAACTCCCCAGACGGGTCGCCGCCGCCGTCCGAGCAGCGCAACCCAAGTGAGTTCAACGACGCTCAGCCAGATCATGCTGCTCATTCGTCTGGAGCGCAGTCGCAGGGCAACGGTGACCATGAGCCGCCGGGAGCAGAGCATGCCGACTCAGCTCACCAACCTCAGCCGGGGGAGGCGCCGGACAACCCCGGTGATCGTGACGATGATCTTGATCTGGCTGCTTCCACCCAATCATCGACTCAGCCGCATGAGGCGCCCGAGAATTCCGCCGTGGGGTCCAGTGCGAGTCCTGGTGTTCAGGCTCGCGCCACCACGCCGTATCAACCTCGGCTGTTGACAGTGCATGGGGTAGGTGCCGGTTTAGCTGGACGGCGTAGTCGAGCGATCACCACCACCGGGCGTCGGATTGGAGCCGGTGCTGCGACCGGGTCTGGTTCCTTGCATCTCACGGAAACATTGCGCGTCGCTGCGTCCCGGCGGCCCACCCGATCGTCCGGGCGGATTGTGCTGCGACCAGGTGATCTTCGGACTGCGATCCGAGAAGGTCGGGAAGCGAATCTCGTGTTGTTCTGTGTTGACGCCTCAGGGTCGATGGCTGCTCGCCGGCGGATGAGCCAGGTGAAGACAGCGATTTTGTCCCTGCTCTTAGATGCCTATCAACGGCGAGACAAAGTAGGTTTGGTGACCTTCGGGAGGTCTTCCGCTCGGCTGGTGTTGCCGCCAACGAAGTCCGTCGATATCGCGGCTGTACGCCTTGATGAGATTCCCGCTGGTGGACGGACTCCATTGGCGGAGGGAATGCTGGAAGCGGCTCTTGTCATTCAACGGGAACGTCGCCGAGACCCACGACTACGCCCGCTGTTGATCGTGGTGACCGATGGGCGGGCGAACGCTGGCCCGGCTGCGGTGGCTCGGTCCCAACACATGGCGGGCTACATCGCCTCGTTGGGGATCACCACGGTGGTCGTGGACAGTGAGTCTGGCCCACTGCGGTTGGGGCTCGCTCGTACTCTCGCAGATCATCTCCGAGCCGAGTATCTTCGGGTGACGGATGTGACCGCTGAGGCGTTGACCGGTGCCGTGCATGCCCGCTCAAGGGTGGCCTAATGCCGCAGGGGCAGCCGTCTCGCGTCCCCGATGATGGCCTTACTACGAGACAGCGCCGCAACCGTCCGTTAGTCCTGGTGCATACCGGTCCCGGGAAGGGGAAGTCCACAGCGGCTTTTGGTCTGGCGTTGCGCGGGTGGAATCAGGGCTGGCGGATCGGGGTTTTCCAATTCGTGAAGTCGGCTAAATGGCGTATCGGTGAGCAAACAGTGTTGGAACGTTTGGGCGAGCTCCATCAGCAGACTGGTGAAGGGGGGCCAGTGGAGTGGCACAAAATGGGATCAGGATGGTCATGGAGTCGAACGCAAGGTGATGCTGAGGACCACGCCGCAGCTGCGAGAGAAGGGTGGGCTGAAATCAAGCGCAGGCTCACCGCGCACACTTATGACCTGCTGATTCTTGATGAGTTCACGTATCCCATGACGTGGGGGTGGGTGACCGTCGATGACGTCATCGGCGCCCTCGTGAATAGACCTGGATACCAGCACGTGGTGATCACTGGACGGGACGCCGACCCCCGCCTCATCGAGGTCGCCGACCTGGTGACCGAGATGACAAAGGTGAAGCACCCGATGGATGCGGGCCAGAAAGGAAGCCGGGGTATCGAGTGGTAGCACTACCACGTCTTGTGATTTCCGCACCGTCCACCGGGCAAGGAAAGACCACCATTGCCACCGGCCTGATGGCGGCGTTGCGGATGGCTGGTTTTGATGTGAGTGGGCACAAGGTAGGACCCGATTACATTGATCCGGGCTACCACTCACTCGCGACTGGCCGCCCGGCCCGCAACCTTGATCCGCACCTAGTGGGAGCCGAACGTCTTGTCCCGCTGCTTTTGCACGGCGCGAGCGGCGCGGACATCGCGATCATTGAAGGCGCGATGGGGCTTTACGACGGTCGCCTTGGTACCGACGGGTTTTCTTCCACCGCCCATGTCGCGGTGGTCACGAAAACCCCGGTCGTGGTGGTCCTCGATATCGCGGCGATGTCGAGGACTGCCGCCGCCATCGTGGCAGGGCTGGTCGCGTACGACGAGCACGTCACCGTCGTAGGCGTCATTCTCAATCGGGCTGGTTCAGCGCGGAACACCACTGAGATTGCGCGGGCTTTAGAGCGCACCGGCGTGCCGGTGGTAGGTGTGGTGCCCCGCGATGAAACGCTCAGTACTCCGTCCCGTCATCTTGGGTTGGTCCCCGTGGCGGAGCGAGCTGGATCCGTTCACATGATCGAGCGCCTCGGTCAGCACATTGCCTGTCACGTTGACCTCGACGCCATTGTTGACTCTGCCCGGACTGCTCCCGACCTCACTACTCCCGCGTGGGATCCGCGCCATGAAGTCACCGTGCCAGCGGCGCGCCATGAAGTCACCGCGCCAGTACGTACGAATCGCCCCCTGGTCGCGATGGCTGGGGGGCGTGCTTTTACTTTCCGCTACACCGAAACAGAGGAACTTCTCGCAGCGGCTGGGTGTCAACCGGTCACCTTTGATCCGCTGGTTGACCCGATGCTGCCGGCTGGCACGCAGGGGATTTATCTCGGTGGCGGGTTCCCGGAGGTCTACGCGGCGGACCTCGCCGCCAACACCAGTTTGTTGGCGGACGTACGGGCCGCGATCGCCGACGGCATCCCGACGGTGGCTGAGTGCGCTGGGCTGTTGTACCTGACCCGCACTCTTGATGAGGTGCCAATGGCGAAGGTGTTAGCGGCTCAAGCGGTGATGACTTCTCAACTCACACTTCGCTACCCGAAGGTGTCCGCGGCTGATGACTCCATCATCACCCGAGCCGGCGAGCAGATCACCGGCCACGAATTTCACCGCACCCAGGTGACCCCAGCTCGCGGTGAGCGCGCCGCCTGGCAGATGGGGGAAAGCGCAGTGGGTTTCGTTACTGACACGATGCACGCTTCCTACTTGCACGTGCACTGGGCGGGTTATCCCCAGCTCGCGCAACGGTTCGCGGACGCGGTGCACGCAGTTGGGGCGCGTCGTCCGCGACCTGAATCCCCGGACGCGGCCCCTCAGGGTGGTCCGCAAGCACACGTGACCACCGAAGATCAGCATCTCCGACTGGGTTCCGCCGGATTCGACCTGGACGCATCAGCACCTCCTTTGGTGCAGGACCCATTACGTCACCACGGTGACAGGGAAGTCACCGCCGGCATGGTTGATTTCGCGGTCAATGTGTTCGACGCTCCGCGCCCTAGTTGGCTGGACGACGCATTACATGCGGCGGTGAATTCCCTCGACCAGTACCCCAACCCTGAACCGGCTCGGGGTGCTCTTGCGCGGTGGCACGGTCGGGAACCAGCAGAAGTGCTCCCGACGGCCGGCGCCGCTGAGGTTTTTTCGCTTCTTGCGCGGTGGCGGCCCTGGCGCAGACCAGTCATCGTCGATCCGCAGTTCACCGAACCGCACGCCGCGTTAGCTACCACCGGACATCGGGTCGGGAGTGCGCGTTGTGCTGCCGAGAGCGGTTTCGCGTTTTCCCCGGAGATTGTCCCACTGGACGCCGATCTGGTGGTTATCGGGAATCCCACTAACCCGACCGGGGTGTTGCACCCCGCGCGTCTGATCCGACAGCTATGCCGCCCAGGTCGCGTGGTGGTCGTAGACGAAGCATTCATGGATGCAGTCCCCGGTGAGACGGAAAGCTTTGTCGCAGAACGAATTCCGGGCCTGCTTGTGGTGCGAAGTTTAACCAAACACTGGTCTATTCCCGGTGTCCGCGCAGGTTATGTTGTCGGCGACAGGGCGGTGGTGGCTGGTCTGGCGGCGTTGCAACCACCCTGGTCGGTGTCGACCCCAGCGATCGCCGCGATCCAGGCGTGCCTCACCCCGGTGGCCCATCAGGAGAGTCACCAGCGCGCGATGATGCTCACCCAGTGGCGGACCGTATTAGAGCAGGGTTTGCGGCAGCGAGGGATTGCGTATATCCCGTCCGCAGCCCCATTTATGTTGGTGCGGGTCGCTCCGGGTGTGTACAACTCTTTGCGGGATCAAGGCGTTACCGTCCGCCGCGCGGACACGTTCCCCGGTTTGGATGCGTCGTGGGTTCGGATCGCGGTTCGTCCACCGGCTCGGCTCACTCACCTGTTCACCGCCTTGGATGCGGTGCTGGTTGCGGGCAGGGAAGTAGCCATGTCTCCGGCACGCGGCGTTCTTTAATGGGCGTTTCGGGGGTGGGTGCGCGAGCGAGCGGTCTCCTTGTGGGGTACCTGGCGGACTGCGTTCTGGGTGATCCGCAGCGGTATCACCCTGTAGCAGGTTTTGGTCGTCTGGCCAAGAATCTGGAACGGGTCACCTATCGTGATTCCCGCGCGGTCGGCGGTCTTCACGAGGTGCTTCTCGTCGGTGGGGTGGTTGGCACCGGCTTGATGCTGACCCGGCTCGTGCGTGGCCCGACCGCCCATGCTGCGGCGGTTGCGGTCGCGACGTGGATTGTCCTGGGAGGGCGCTCCTTGGCGAAGGAAGCGACGGCAGTGCATGACCTGCTTGTCGCCGGTGACGTACCGGCCGCGCGCACTCACCTCACGCGACTGGTGGGTCGGAACACCGATTGTCTTGACGAATCTGGAATCGCCCGCGCAGTCGTGGAGTCGGTCGCGGAGAACACCTCCGATGCGGTGATCGCACCATTACTGTGGGGCACTTTCCTTGGGCCGGTTGGGCTTTTGGGGTATCGCGCGATCAACACGCTGGACGCGATGATCGGGTATCGCAATCCCCGGTACGAAAAATTCGGTTGGGCGGCCGCTCGACTCGACGATGTTGTCAACCTGCCCGGATCGCGGTTGACAGGCGTCCTCGCCATGGTGGCCAAGCCTCGTCAGGCGCGGGCCATCATGAATGCCTGGCGCCGTGATGCTCGCCGTCACCCAAGCCCCAACGCCGGGGTGGTGGAGGCTGCTTTCGCTGCTGCGCTTGATCTTCAATTAGGCGGGGTCAACTCTTACGACAACAACCGAGTCGAGCATCGAGGGACGCTTGGTTGCGGTCGCCCGCCGATGGCAGAGGACATTCCCGCCGCCATCCGATTGGCTCGCGTCGTCAGTGGGGCAGCCGTTCTGGTTGCTGCGGTCATTGCGTGGGGGAGTAGTCGTCGCGGAGCCGAATAACGTCAGCGATCTCAGCTGCCGTCCGGGGCGGGGTGGTAGCCCACGGGTACTGGAGACGAGTCAGGATTTCCGCTTGCCAGGGTTGGCGGAGCCCCGCTTTGTGAAGCCGGTCAAAATCACATAGCACTCGCGCCGTTTGATCACGATGAACCCCTTCAGCGTCGATGAGCGCGACGTCCTCCGCCCATTCCCAGATCAGCGCGAGGTCATGACTGGCCATCACAATGGTTGTCCCGGTGGACTCCAGTTTTGTCAGGCATGCCCGCAGGGCGTCCACCCCTGCTGAGTCAAGGCCAGCGGTTGGTTCGTCAAGCAACAAAAATCGGGGCGCCATCGCGACTGCGCCCGCAATGGCGACTCGCTGGCGTTCCCCGGCGGATAGCTGGTGGATGGGCCGGGTAGTGAGGTTACTGATTTCTAAGAGCGCAAGCGTGCTTTCCACGCGGCGTTGTACTTCAGGTTTGGGTAAACCAAGGTTGCTGGGGCCGAAGGACACATCCGCGTAGACATCTGCGGAGAAAAGCTGATCGTCTGGGTCCTGTAGGACAAGCTGCACGTCCTGCCGGTACTGAGCGAGGGAGCGCCGGGTGTATCTCAGCGGTTCAGTGTCGACGAGTACCTGCCCGGATAAGGGGCGAAGCGCACCGGACAACGTTCGGAGCAAGGTTGTTTTCCCAGTACCGTTGGCGCCGACCAGTGCGAGTCGCCGGCCAGGAGTCATCGTCATATTGACGTCTCGCAGCACCGGAGACGTTGCAGGATACCCCACTGATACGTGCTGTAAGGCAAGGTTTCGCACGTGGTGCTTCATCGGGCCACGGCCGGGCCGAGCAATAGCACGGCGATCAGTGCGCCACTACTCAACACGAACTGCAAAGAAATCGGATGACTAGGTGTGGTGACGTGCAAGTGACCGGTATACCCACGCCCGACAAGACCATCGGTTAACCGTTGGGCATGCGTCCACGAACGCCGCAAAACCGCAGAAAAAAGGCCAGCAATACTGCGGAGCGCGACCTCCCGTCGGGCGTATCCCAGACGAGCGGATTGACTTTCTCGAATAGCTGCTTGTGCGTCGAGGAGCAGGAAGAGTAATCGGTACATGACGACACCGACCTCAACAAATGCTGCTGGCATTCCTACTCGGCGAAGCCCACCAAGGACATCACTAATCGGCGTGGTGAGCGCAAGAATCAGCAGAGCCGATAGGGCAGCAAATGAACGGCCAGCAACCTCGATGGCCAGCTCGGGTGCGGCTTCGTTGATTGAGAACACCCCCCAAGACCACGTGGCTTGCGGTTTGGGGGAACCGACCGAAACCACCATGGCCACTAGGCCGATCACGATGAAACTCGCCGGCCCTCTAAGGGCGTGCAGCACTAGACGCGGCGCGACCCGAGCTGGTCCCAGCAGTGCCGCGCATGACAGGGCAACCACCGCCGCATCAACAGCAAGAGTGGTTGAGGTCAATGCAACAACGAGGAGACCTCCCGCAAGGACACTCTTTTCCGCCACGGACCGCTGCCGCCAGGTGGAGTTCCACGCGGCATCATCAATCGCGATCCGGCTCATCCGGCATTAAGTTCGGTAGTTTCTTTTTGGGCCCGTCGTCGCTCCCGAAAACTCCCTAAAACGAAGCCGACCACACCGGCGCCGAGGGCTGCCTGAAGCGCGAAAAGCCCCGATTCCACAGAGCCGCCAGGGTTGCTCCAAAGCGGCGAAAACCACGGTCGATAGTGCGGGTTTTCCGAGGTGATGACGGTTGTCGCAGCGGTATCAGTGCCGCCGAAATCGCCCCGCGAAAAACCAACGAGGTATGCCACCGTGCAGGTCACCACGGTTAAGGCCGTGAGTATCACCATGACCAACGCACGATTACGCACGAGAAGCCCCCACCGGCTGATCCGAAAGGTCAGAGTCGCGGCGTTCTGGGCCAAAATGTAACGCGTTCAACTCCGGGCCAGCCCAAATGCGCAGCGCATTGATCAAGAGCACCCCGAGGAATCCCTCCACGATAGCTAGTGGCACCTGCGTCACCCCGAAAAGAGCACCGAACCTTACCCAAGCGTCAATAAACCCACCACTGGGAAAAGCGAGCGCGAGCTGAGTCGCGGTCACCAAGTAAGTAGCGAGATTCGCGACCGCTACCGCGCAGAACACCGCGATAGTGAATGGCGCTCGGCGCAGTAACCGGTACATTCCGTAGCCAAGCCATGGGCCGATAACTGCCATCGACATGATGTTGGCGCCTAGCGTAGTGAGCCCGCCATGAGCTAACAGCAGTGCTTGGAACAGCAGCACGAGCGATCCCAAAGCAGCCATCACCGGGGGTCGAAAAATGATCGCCCCCACACCTGTGCCGGTGGGGTGGGATGAGCTTCCTGTCACCGACGGAAGTTTGATTGCCGAGAGCACAAAGGAGTACGCCCCCACCGCGCCGAGTAATAAAGTCGCAGCGGGGTGAGCATCAATAATGCGTTTAATCTGGCGGACCCCATGCAGAACAAAAGGAACCGCGGTGATCGTCCACGCTGCGGCATGGACGGGCGGAAGAAAACCCTCAGCAATATGCATACCGAAACCTTTCCGGGATGGCGCGTCCCGATGATGGCGTTGGTGCCCCGAGTTTCTGACTCACGGAAATCCCGTTCACAGTGGCGCGACCGTCCCGGAATTGCGCCGGGTTCCTCGTCGATAGGCAACCGAGCGGAAACGTATCAGTGCACGTCTGGGTCATGACGAAGAACCCAGGTAATCGCCTCTTCTACGGTATCCACAGTGCGAACATCCGGGGTTCCCGGCGGGCGACGAATGACGACCACCGGAATCGTAAGTTTGGCCGCCGCCACCATTTTGGGCCAGGTGTATGTACCACCCGAGTTCTTACTGACCAAGACGTCGATGCGACGGGCTCGCATCAAAGTGAGCTCGTCGTCTAGCAGGTATGGCCCGCGACTGAAGATCGTTTTCCAGCGCTCAGGGAGTGGCAAAGTGGGGTTTTCGACCAAGCGCGCGAGCACGGCGTGATCTTCCAGCGTCGGGATGAACCGGGGTAGTTCTTGCCGTCCGACGGTCAGGAAGGGGCGCTCGCCCAGGCTTGCGGTGAGGCGAGCGGCTTCTTCATAACTGCTCACCTCGTGCCAGGCCGGGTCGATGGTCCACGCCGGACGATGTAGCCGGAGCAACGGAATAGCCGGCACGAGCCGGCATGCGGTGGTCGCATTCGTGCTCATCGTGGTGGCGTATGGGTGGGTGGCGTCCACCACTACGTCAATGCCGGACAGCGCTGCGCGAAGTCCATCGACGCCACCGAAACCACCAATTCGGACCGCTCCCACCGGCAGTTTCGGCGCCGATACCCGGCCAGCCAACGAGGACACGACGTTCATGTCATGGTCTGTGACCAAATGGGCCGCTAATGCGCGTGCTTCGCTAGTCCCCCCCAAGATGAGCACATTCACTGCGCTCCCCCCGGGGGGAGCAGTGGTACCGATGGCATGCCAGACCGCAGGAGACTCGCGATAGCGTCCAGATCGACCCAAGTTTCGATCAAATCCCCGAGTTGGTTCAAGCGGGCCTCCCGAGCTGCGGCAAAACTGATAGCCGAAGGGGTGCGTCCCAACAGGTCAGCGAGCAGCGCCCCGCGGAATTCATCTCCTTCGAGGCTGCCATGCCACATGGTCCCGAGCACGGTGCCTTTGCGAGCACCACCGAGAAACTCTCCGTCACCGCCCCGAGTGATCCGACCATGATGAATTTCGTATCCCGATACGGGGGTGCCCAGCGCATTTCCGTGAGGTAGCCGCAAGACTTTCTCCACGCCAAAGTCAGTGCGGACGTCCAGGAGCCCTAGACCAGCGACCTGGGAACCTGCAGGGCCTTCGACGCCAGCCTCGTCCACAATGGTGTGACCCAACATTTGGAATCCGCCGCAAATCCCGAGCAGCGGTTTACCCTGCCGTGCGTAATTCAGCAACGCGCTGTCCAGCCCGCGAGCTCGTAGCCACGCCAGATCACTGATGGTGGAGCGGGTGCCCGGCACGATGATGAGGTCCGCATCGGTGAGATCTCGGGGTGTGGTGACGAAACTGACATCAAGATCCGGTTCTAAACCCAATGCGTCCACGTCGGTGAGATTGCTGATCCGGGGCAACCGGATGACCGCGACTCGGAACGACGTTGCTGTCAGAGAGCGCCGGTCCGGAACATGCACCGTGTCTTCTGAATCCAGCCACAGCCCCGCATCCCATGGCAGGGTGCCGTAGACGCGGCGACCAGTGAGCTGCTCCAGGGTGGTGATACCGGGGGCGAGCAGGGTGCGCTCGCCACGAAATTTGTTGATGATGAACCCAGCAATGAGCTTCTGATCTGCGGCGTCGAGTAATGCGACCGTGCCATGAAGTGCCGCGAAGACGCCGCCCCGATCAATGTCACCGACTATCACAGTCGGCAAGTTGGCGTGCTGGGCCAAACCCATGTTCACGTAATCACCACCACGAAGATTGATCTCCGTGGGGCTGCCAGCACCTTCAGCGATGATGACATCAAAACGCGTGGAGAGATGGTCATAGGCGGCGTGTGCGGCTGCGGCAAGATGCCTGCGGCCATCGAGCCAATTCGTCGACGACACTTCACCGGCGGGAGAGCCCATCAGCACCACATGACTGCGGCGATCACCGCCAGGTTTGAGTAAAACCGGATTCATCGCTGGCTCAGGTGACACGGTCGCTGCTAACGCTTGAATCCATTGCGCGCGACCAATTTCCGCCGCTGTACCGTCTGATGCGACGCAGACCATCGAGTTGTTCGACATGTTCTGTGCCTTATACGGCGCGACTCGCAGACCCTGACGAGCAAACGCTCGGCATAACCCAGTGGTGACGGCGCTCTTCCCAGCATCTGAGGTTGTTCCGGCAATGAGGATTCCGCTCATGGTGCACGCATAAGAAAAAGATCCATAACCCATCCCGCTGTCGCACCGGCACGGTCGCGGGCATGAAGAATGTTTGGCAGAACGACACCAACGTGCCCGGCGACTAACTCCTCGGATGGGCTGCCTAAGTTCGCCCCCCACCACAGCGACCACTCTTTGAGGTCAGCGCGTCCGAGGTCACTTAAAGTGCGGGAGCCGGTCAGCATCACCATGAGGTTGGTGTGGCCACCAGCGATGTCGTGCCGCAATCGTCGAGCTGTCGTGATGTGCACCGGCTGCCCAACCGGGTGCAGGACGATCCGATGTCTGGCTGCGAGCAGCTGAGGTGCGCTGATCCCAGGGAGTACGTCATACGTGATCGGGATCCGTTGAGCGATCATTTCGACGACCCGGATCGTGGAGTCGTACAGCGAAGGGTCGCCCCAGACCAGAAACACCGCGATACCACCACGCTCCCGCAGCACCGTCTCATACGACGCGGCTCGCGCACTGTGCCAGGCTGTGACGGCGCCGGGGTAATCCGCTGAAGCGCGCTCACGGGGCGGGTCGGGAACCGCAACAACGTCGAGACCGTACTGCCCTGCAATCTCGCGACGTAAATCTAACAAGGCGTCATGGTCGGTTTTTTCGGCCGCGATCACATAGTCGCTGGTGCGCAATGCCGCCGCGACTTCCGGGGTGATGTGCTGTGGGCCCATCCCCATCCCCAGGATCCGAACTCGAGGGACGGTGCTCGTGGGGGCGGGTGTCATTCTGCGCTGCTCTCGATATCACCTTCCACTTCGAGGTAAATCTCCTGCATGGCCGCGAGCAGGGCTGGGTCTGGCTCGGCCCACAGTCCACGTTCAGTTGCTTCGTGCAATTTCTCGACGATCGCCCGGAGAGCCCACGGATTGGAGGTCCGCAAGAACTGCTGATTAGTCGGATCTAGCACGTATTCCTCGGCCAGTTTGGTGTACATCCAGTCATGGACCACGCCGGTGGTGGCATCGAAACCAAAGAGGTAGTCGACTGTTGCAGCCAACTCGAACGCTCCTTTGTATCCGTGCCGCTGCATGGCCTGGATCCACCGTGGATTGATCACCCGAGCCCGAAATACGCGGGCCGTTTCTTCGCTGAGCGTTCGAGTGCGAATCGCGTCCGGGGTACTGGAATCCCCGACGTACGCCTTCGGGTCGGAGCCGGTGAGCGCACGAACCGTGGCGATCATCCCCCCGTGATATTGAAAGTAATCGTCGGAGTCAGCGATGTCATGCTCAGCGGAGTCAATGTTCTTCGCTGCCACGGTGATGCGCCGGTAGTTGGTACGCATATCGTCGGCGGCGTTTTTCCCGTCCAGGTCCCGGCCGTAAGCAAAACCACCCCACACGGTGTACACCTCGGCGAGGTCCTGGTCATCCCGCCATGATCCTGATTCGATGACTTGCAGAATTCCCGCACCGTAAGAACCAGGTTTAGACCCGAAAATTCGGGTGGTGGCGCGACGCTCGTCACCGTGCTCCGCCAGGTCAGCTTTGGCGTGGGCGCGGATGAAATTCTGGTCCTCTGGCTCGTCCAGGTTCGCCACCATCCGGACGGCGTCGTCCAGTATGGCGATCACATGGGGGAAGGCATCCCGGAAAAATCCGGAGATCCGTACCGTGACGTCAATGCGTGGTCGGCCCAATTCCCCGAGCGGGATTACCGTCAGTTCGTTCACTCGACGGGATGCTTCATCCCATTCCGGGCGAACACCCAGCAACGCAAGCACTTCCGCGACGTCATCGCCACTCGTCCGCATGGCGGATGTTCCCCAGACGCTCAGGCCTACGCTGGTGGGATATTCCCCGGTGTCATCAAGGTAACGCCGCAGAAGTGAGTCAGCCATCGCTTGCCCGGTTTGCCAAGCCAGACGAGACGGCACCGCGCGCGGGTCTACGGTGTAAAAATTTCGGCCCGTTGGGAGCACATTCACTAGGCCACGTAGCGGCGATCCGGACGGCCCCGGGGGGACATACCGGCCAGCGAGAGCATGGACAATAGCGTCGAGTTCGGCAGTGGTTCCAGCAAGCCGGGGGATGATCTGTTCCGCGGCAAATGTCAACACGCGACGTACGTCTTCATTTTCGTGTGCACTAGGGACGGCACCTCGGTCCCAGTTGGCTGCCTCCATGTGTTCGATCAAGGCGCGCGCTTGCTCTTCAACCTGATCCACTTGTTTGAGTTCATCTCCGTCGCGCAGGCCAAGAGCGGTCCGCAAGCCAGGGACCGCATTCCCCACGCCACCCCACACTTGAGCCGCCCGCAGGATGGACAGCACCAGGTTGACGCGCGCTTCGCCAGTGGGTGCGGCGCCCAACACGTGCAGGCCATCTCGGATTTGCGCGTCTTTGATCTCACATAGCCAGCCGTCCACGTGGAGCAGGAAGTCGTCGAACTCTTCATCGCCAGGGCGTTCCGCCAAGCCAAGGTCGCGGTGCATTTCCGCGGACCGCATGAGTTGCCAGATCTCCCCGCGTACCGCCGGCAGTTTCGCTGGGTCCATCGCGGCAATATTGGCGTGCTCGTCGAGGAGTTGTTCTAGGCGAGCGATGTCCCCGTACGCCTCAGCCCGGGCCATCGGAGGGACAAGATGATCGACGATGGTGGCGTGTGACCGCCGTTTGGCTTGTGCTCCTTCACCGGGATCGTTAACTAGGAACGGGTAAATCAGAGGCAAGCTGCCGATCGCCGCGTCTGGTCCACAGGCGGCGGAGAGGGCGGCATTCTTCCCGGGCAACCATTCCATTGATCCGTGTTTACCCAAGTGGATGACAGCGTCCGCGCGGAAGCCGTCTTCCAACCAGCGGTAGGCAGCAAGGTAGTGGTGGCTGGGCGGCAGATCCGGATCGTGGTAAATCGCGACTGGGTTTTCCCCAAAACCACGGGGCGGCTGAATGAGAATGACGATGTTTCCTGCGGTGAGGGTGGCAAGCACCAGTTCACCGTCATCGTTGACGAATAACGTTCCTGGTGCCTCACCCCACGCGCCAACCATGGCGGTGCGCAGTGAATCGGGGAGAGGGGTGGTCCATCTCTGGTAATCCGTGGGGGTGATGCGGACGTGCGCGTCGGTTAATTGCGCCGAGGTGAGCCATTCTTCGTCTTGCCCGCCGGCGGCGATGAGCTGATGGATGAGCGCATCTCCGGCGGCAGTGTCGTCGCGCGTGTCCAACAATCGATGTAGCGAAAACTCTTGCGGGGCAACGGCGGTGGGCCCGAGATCGTACCCTTCGTCGCGCAACCGTCGGAGTAACCTGATAGCCGAAACGGGCGTGTCTAGCCCGACCGCGTTACCAATTCGTGCGTGTTTCGTCGGATAAGCCGACAAAACAATGGCCAGCCGTTTCAGCGCGGTAGGGGTGTGGCGGAGGCGGGCGTGTTTGATGGCGATGGTTGCCACACGGGCAGTGCGTTCTGGGTCAGCGACGTAGCGTGGCAAACCTTGCGGGTCGAGTTCCTTAAATGAGAAAGCCGTTGTGATGATCCGCCCATCGAATTCGGGGATCGCGATCTGATTCGCGGAGTCAAGCGGGGTGACCCCATCATCTGATGCTTCCCATTCGGCCCGGCTACTGGTAAGGCATAACCCTTGCAGCACGGGGATTCCCAACGCAGCGAGTCGCGCGACATCCCAGGATTCATCGTCCCCACCGCCGCTGGCGCTCGCCGGAACCGTCCCGCCAGCAGCGAGGACCGTCACGACCAGCGCGTCGAGAGTGCCGAGGGCGTCGTACAACTCGTCCGGCGCGGAGCGCAGTGAACCAGTGAAAATCGGCACCCCGATCGCTTCGCCGGTGAGATCCACCGCATCGGCCATCGAATGGACGAACGCGTTGTTTCCGCTGATCTCATGCGCGCGGTAGTAAAGAATGCCGACTCGGGGGAGGGCGATGTCAGTGACCGGTGGTCGATGCGCGTAACCCCAGGTGGGCACCTTTGCGGGTGGCTCGAATCCTTCACCGGTCAACAATACGGTGTCGGAAAGGAAGGCATGAAGTTGCGCAAGGTTCGCTGGCCCACCCTCAGCGAGGTAGCGATGTGCTTCCGCGGCAACACCCATCGGTACTGTTGAGAGTTCCATCAACTCGGCGCTGGGTTGTTGTTCCCCCCCGAGGACGATCATCGGTTTCCCGGTGTCTCGGATGCGGGCAAACCCTTGGCATAAATCGTGCGGTGAGCCAAGGATTCGGGCGACCAAAAGATCTGATGATTCGAACAGGTCACCAGTATCTTGATGCTGATGCCGGGCCGGGTTTGCTAAAAGATAATCCGCTCCACTAGCGCGCGCAGAAAGAAGATCAGTATCTGAGGTGGAAAGAAAAGCAATACGCGCCGGCGATTCGGTCACTGGTGTTCCTCCTCCGGGGTTCTCGCCCCGTCAGTCGTGGGATAAGGCCTGGGCGCTGTATCTGGCTGCGTCACCCAGTGATCGGTGACGTCACAGTGGCGGAACCGCCCCGGATTCGCACCGGGTTCCAACTCCTCAAGCAAGCTGAGCCTACGGGACGCCAAAGACGGGTTTAGCTTCCCGGGCTGTCCAGCATCTAGGGCCTGTTTCGAGCGGATTCCTACAGCTGAGTATGGTGGCGGCTTTCGGTGCATGTGATCAAGGAAGCTGGTGCCATGAGTGGGGCGGTCGAATGGGCAGAGATAGTCTCGGCGGCGGACTTTCGGCGCCAGCCGCAAGAGCTCGACCTCAAGACCCTCACTGCTGTTCCTTCCTATCGGGATCAAGTATTGGCGCTTTCTCGCGGCTATAGCGCCGCGTCGTACCAGGAACGCACTCAGCGAGAGTCGCAAATGGCAGCGGACGACCCAGATCGCGCCCGCCGAGTGTTGCCGCAGACGCGGTTCGTCCTGGCCCAGCTGGGGGGTGTTTTCGCCCCGGCTGGCGCCATCGGCTTCGTGCTGGCGCGCTCCCGCCTCGATCTGGACGTGATCGCACCGTGGGTTGCGGTGCTCTTAACACTTGGGGCGACCGCGGCGGCGATAGCGGTGCTGCCGCTTCGAAAAAGCCATCCCCCGCGCAAAAATCAACTCTTCGCCGCCGTTGTTCCGGCCATCCTCGGAGTCGTCGCATTGAGCGGGTTTGCACTCAGGTCCAGTTTTGAGGGCTTTCAGGGAGGGGCTTTGGTGTGGTGGTGGGCCGCTGGCGCGGCGGTTCTCGTGACCGGGGTGATTGCTGCGGCAACACTGGTCGTCAGGACGCTTGCCCCGCCCGCTCTCCTGGCCGACCACGATGGCGACTTCCAAAAGTGGCGAGAGTCGGAGCGCGCGGCGCAGAGTGAAGTGAATGCCACGTGGATCACTCATTTGCGGTCGGTGTGGGATGATCTCCCGGCAAGCGATCAGGAGACTCTCTTAGCGGAGCTTGCTGCTAGCGCAGAAATACTCACCCGGCGAGGTTTGCTCGCTTCCACAGCAGCAGGGTCAAGCCATCTTCCAGGCTTGCTTCTGCTTGAGTCCGAAGCGCCCTACCTTCTGACCGGGGAGCGCCTTGATCCATCTCTCCAAGGGCTACCCCCAACACGTTGAGCTTATGCCCTCTCATCCCACTTTCCCCTCCGTCACCCACCCGCTGGGATGTTCCCCGGTGAGCAACGACTGAACAGCCTGAACCATCACTTCAGAAGGTCGTTCATGCTCTACGAGCCACTTCAGCATCGTTTCGGCTGCTTCGCGGTTGCGTTCGTACCCTAAACAGAACGACTCAATCGGGACGTGCGCCGCCCACTGCTCCGCTCGTCGCTCCACCGCATAAGGGTCACGTCGCTCGTCTGCTTCGGCGCGCATCGCCTGCATAGTGAGTATGCGGTCAACAGCATGTACTTGAATGAAGCGCATCGCTGATAATCGTTCCCCGCGTTGGTCGCGCATTAAACCAATGAAAGGTTGGTCACCGCTTCGTTGAGGTGGAATTCCGCCCCTTCATGCATTCCAGCTGCTGGAACCGGATTCGTCCGGACCACACTCCAATCCTTGGTGTGGTCACGTGACCACACCACCCTTATGGTGGGTTGTGCTATGGAGCTGAGTTCGTCTTCGGTTAACACCGCATACTCAGCAAACACGCCGTCTATGAACAGAACCTTGCGTCCGTGTTTGCTGTTCTCGAAGTCGTAAACGATGGGTGCTGCCGCTCTGAGCCAACCAATATCTTGTAAGAAGGATTGCTGGATTTCCTGTTTGACGATGACAAAGAAGTCGAGATCGGAGTATTCGTCCATCCTCAGGCTGTCATTACCTGTGGAGCCGACACCCAACAAGGCCAATGCGCCTGGGTGCTCTTTTAGAGACTCCGTTAAGGAGTCCAAACGTTGGGTGAGTTTCTCGATCCACTGTCTGCGACGATTTGATGACGCGGGCTCAAGATTCATCGTGTCATTCACTCTCGATCTGATCATCGAATGCTGTGAATATTTTGATCGAGACCTTAGCCTTAAGGATCAGGGCACGTGCCCTGAAACAGCACATGCCCTCATCCTTAACGTAACCGCCAAGCGCCACTCGTACTCAGGTCAGCCCTTGGGTTTGGGGATGTTCAACTCATCGATGATTTTCCGCGTGCTGACTTCTTCAGCTCTGAGGAATTTCTCGAATTCTTCGCCGGTGATGTAGCTGTCTTTCCAGCCGTAGGTGATGCTCTCCTTGCGCCAGCCTTCGCTACCGTGAACGGTGTCGACAAATTCGATGATCTCGTTGCGTTCTTGGGCTGAGATTGACTTCGGCGCAACAACACCAAACCAAATATCGGATTGAACGTCTATTCCTTGTTCGATAAAAGTCGGCACGTCCTGAAAGGTGGGCACTCGCTCCTTGGACGTGACCGCCAGCGCGCGAAGCTTGCCAGCTTCCAGGGATTCCCCGTAAGCCGAAATTGGGTTAATACCAGCGACAAGTTCTCCAGAGGCCAGGGCGCTAATGGTTTCGCCGCCGCCGGCGAAAGGCGAGTAGTTGATGTCCTTAAGGGGTACGCCCACCTTTTTGGCAAGCTCAGCGATGAAGAGGTGATCAACGCCGCCAAGAGATCCACCTCCGAGAGGGACCTGACCCGGATTCTTTTTGAACGCAGCGAGGAAATCAGCCAATGTTTTGTAAGGAGAATCAGCTGGTACGGCTAATACACCCGAGACTGTACTCAACCGGGCAATCGGTGTTACGGAGGAAAGGTTGGCATCTGTTTCGTTGACGATCACCCCACCGACTACCGTTTCTCCGACCATCATGAGTGAGTTTTTGTCTCGTGATTTGACGAACTCGGTCAGTCCGATCGTGCCGGCTGCGCCAGGGATGTTCTTAATCGACACTCCTGAGTCACTGAAGCGTGACTCTTCTATAACGCTTTGCATGGTTCGGCCATGTTGGTCCGTCGTGCTCCCTGGATCAGTGGGCACAGTGATCTCTAAAGCAGCAGTGGGATAAGGGCTTTGCTCGGCCGTCTCCTCATCGGAGTTACCGCACCCCGCCAAGAAAGATGTCGTGACTGCCAAGGCGACGGACATGACTATCGTTCCCGGCTTGCGCTGGGAATGGATGAACTTCACTAATCCTCCTAGAAAGACATGCCAGGGGAAATCAAGGCAACTGCACGTTTGCAAAGCATCACAAAACGTGTAACACGGACATGCTACTTGTAGAAGAAAATTCATTGCACCCGTCATCGATTTTGCTGGTCATACATGATGAGGGTGCAGATAGTTTCAGCCCGGCACTAAACATGAAACGACCCCTGACGCTGTTTCACGTCAGGGGTCGTTTCAGACCGTTGTCAGGCGGGCGTGGGTGCCCATACCGACTTTTAGATGTCGTAGTAGAGCTCGAACTCGTGGGGGTGGGGGCGGAGGCGGATCGGGTCTACCTCGTTCTCCCGCTTCCATTCAATCCAAGTTGAGATGAGGTCAGGGGTAAAGACGTCACCTTCGGTTAGGTAATCGTGGTCGGCTTCTAGCGCGTTCAAGACCTCTGGCAAGGAGCCCGGCACCTGAGCAATGTTCGCGTGCTCTTCGGGGGGAAGCTCGTAGAGATCCTTGTCGACTGGCTGTGGTGGCTCGATCCGGTTTTTGATGCCATCTAGCCCAGCCATCAACATCGCGGAGAACGCGAGGTATGGATTGCTGGATGGGTCCGGCACGCGGAACTCGATGCGCTTGGCTTTTGGGTTCGAACCGGTGATCGGAATCCGAACACAGGCAGAGCGGTTACGCGCCGAGTACACCAGATTCACCGGAGCTTCGAATCCTGGCACCAAACGGTGGTAGGAGTTCACGGTGGGGTTGGTGAACGCGAGCAATGACGGGGCGTGCTTCAAAAGACCACCGATATACCAGCGGGCCATGTCTGACAAGCCGCCATACCCACGCTCGTCGAAGAACAGCGGCTCGCCGTTCTTCCACAATGACTGGTGGCAGTGCATCCCAGAACCGTTATCACCAAAAATTGGTTTCGGCATGAAGGTTGCGGTGCGACCGTTGCGGTGCACGACATTCTTCACGATGTACTTAAACAACATCACCTTGTCAGCAGACTTAGCCAGAGTGTCAAAGCGGTAATTGATCTCCGCTTGTCCGGCGGTGCCGACCTCGTGGTGAGCGCGCTCAACATCAAGCCCAACCGCGTTCAGCTCAGCGACAATCTCATCCCGCAAGTCAGCAAAGTGGTCCACCGGAGGAACCGGGAAGTACCCACTCTTGTACGGGGTCTTGTGACCGAGGTTGCCACCTTCTTCGACCCGACCGGTATTCCAGGCAGCCTCGATAGAGTCGATGGAGTAGAAACCACCGTTGGCTTTGGTTTCGAACCGCACGTCATCGAAGACGTAAAACTCAGCTTCAGGCGCGAAGAACGCGGTATCTGCGATTCCCGTGGACTTCAAATACGCCTCCGCCTTCGCGGCGATCTGGCGTGGGTCACGGGTGTAAGGCTCATCGGTCAGTGGGTCCACGATGGCGAAATTGAGGTTAAGCGTTTTGCGGGTGCGGAATGGGTCAATGTAAGCCGTCGTGACATCCGGCATCAATTTCATGTCGGACTCGTGGATGGCTTGGAAGCCACGGATCGATGACCCGTCGAACATCTGCCCTTCCGTGAAGAAATTTGCGTCGACCGAAACGGCCGGCACATTGAAGTGCTGCATCACACCTGGCAGGTCACAGAAGCGGACGTCGACATACTCGACTCCCTGCTCTTTGATATAGGCCATGACCTCGTCGGCACTGCTAAACATCCGTCCTCCTTGAAGCCGGGATTGGCGTGCCTGAGGTTAGGCACCTGCCATGACGTTTCAGTATCGAGTGAATTTCCGGGACGTTACGCCACCGCGAATCACCTTAGCGGTCCACTAAACCCGCTTGACCGCCTAGGCTAGAGACATGATTGATCGGCAGACTATGGGGAGTTGGTTAGAAGGGCCAGGGGCCTCCACTCTTGCCGACGATGACTACCCAGGCCGACGTCTGGGTTTTCCTGAAGAGGGCTCAGGATCAATGGCTCGGTTCGGTCGTCGTTGCCTTGCTGTCTTAGTCGATTGGATGATCGCATTGGTCATCGCGAATGGACTTCTAGACGGTGACCCGGTGCTGGGCCAGTGGGCCACTCTTGGAGTTTTTACGGTGATGCAGGTGGCAATGATCAGCACGCTCGGTGGCAGCATTGGCCACCTCGTGTGTGGGATGCGGGTCGTCAGATTAGACGGCTCCCCAGCCGGGCCAGCCCGCGCGTTAGGTCGCTCATCGCTACTTGCGCTCGCAATTCCGGCATTATTGTGGGACCGCGATCAACGCGGGTTTCACGACCGTTTCATTGGTACAGCACTACGTCGCGTGTGAAGCGGCCGAGGTGGTGCTGTCCTGAGGTTGATGTCGAGGGTTGGGGGCTCCTTCGCTTTTCCCACTGAAGCTAGCCTCCCCTACGAGGGCATCAGCTCGACGTAGCCAGATACCCATGATGCGAACAGCTTGGCCGGTGGTGACAGGGTGGGACATTGTTGCCTCCGGTAATGAGAAGGATCGTTCAACACATGACCTCAGTGAACGCTTCCTTCATTACCGGCGCGTATCCACGACAGACGAGAAAAGAAAACTTTCGTTAGCGCCCGCGCATTCCTTTGCGGTCGGGGCGGGCTCGCGTGGGGTCGATGCCTTGGGGAACCGGCGGTTTCATCCCACCGAGCGCTGTCAAACGCTTATGCACGGCCGCTGCTTCAGCTTTGCTCAGTGCGGGACGCATGCGGCGCATCTTGCTGGGAATCTTGCGAACCGGGACGTCGCCATCGCCTGATCCGGCCCTCAGCACCGTGACCGGGACATTCGGTAAGAGCCGGGTAATCTTTTTCCGTTCTTTCTCACCAAGTTTATCCGCTCGGCCGCGCGGTCCCTCGACAATGAGGACGACACCTGACCGACTAATGGCTCGGAACACCAGCGCGGCGCCAGTGAAATCACCCGGGCGGGTTGCCTCCACTGCAACAGGTTCTTGGTCGTAATACCAGCCTCGGCGTAACGCTTGTAACACCGCGCCGCTGCCCCCAGGTTGCCCTTCAAGTTGACGGTAGGCGGCTCGCTCAGCCCGCCGCGCCATGACAATAGCGGCCACCATGACAGCCGTGGGGACGCCCAAAAGTCCCAAGTAAATCGGGTGCCCGATTAAGAAGCCGATCCCGATGAAAACCACCATCGTGACGACGAATGCCAGGAGCATCCACCAGACCACGCGAGGATCAAGTTGCCGAGTTTGCCGGAAAACCATGGTGATTTGCCGAAACCAGGCGAACCGTTTCTTCTTTGGAGCTGTTTCATCAGGGGTGGACTTGCGGGGCATTTGATTCCTTGGTTGTGGAAGGTCGGGTGGGGATTACTGGTCGTCAGGCATTGAGGTCAGGCGGTGGGCGATTAAGGTCTTCGCTTCTTGCCGTGCTGGTTCCTTAGCCTCCAAGTGAGTGAGATGCGCCGGCACTTCGCCGCCGCGTCGTCGTAATGCTTGCGTGTAAAGCCTGCCCGCTCGGTATGAGGAACGAACTAACGGACCAGCCATCACAGCCTTAAAGCCTAACCGTTCCGCTTGAGCAGCGAGTTCAGCGAACTCTTCGGGGGGAACCCATCGCTCTACAGGGTGATGCCGCGGGCTGGGACGCAAATACTGTGTGATCGTCATGATGTCGCACCCTGCGGCACGTAAATCGAATAGCGCCTGCTCAACCTCAGTGTGAGTTTCCCCTAGCCCAAGAATGAGATTCGACTTAGTGACCAGGCCGGCCTCACGAGCCATCATGATGACGTTGAGGGACCGGTCGTACTGGAAGGCGGGGCGAATACGTTTGAAAATTCGTGGGACCGTCTCGATGTTGTGCGCGAATACTTCTGGTGCTGCTTCCAGCACCAGGCCGACCAATTCAGGGCGACCGTCGAAATCAGGGACTAAAATCTCGACACCGGTTTGCGGATTGCTGTGGTGCACCTGACGGATGGTCTCAGCGTAAAGCCAAGCTCCACCGTCAGGCAGATCGTCGCGAGCGACCCCGGTGATCGTGGCGTACCGCAACCCCATGGTATGCACTGACTCTGCGACCCGACGGGGTTCGTCGATATCGAGTGGAGCCGGCTTTCCCGTGTCGATCTGGCAAAAATCGCAGCGCCGGGTGCATTGTTCACCGCCGATAAGAAAAGTAGCTTCGCGGTCTTCCCAACATTCAAAAATGTTTGGGCAACCCGCTTCCTGGCAGACGGTGTGGAGTCCTTCTTCGCGAACTAATCCTTGAATGCGAGTGAATTCTGGCCCCATGGTGGCTTTGGTGCGAATCCACGCTGGTTTTCGTTCGATCGGTGTTTGTGCGTTTCGGGCCTCCAGGCGCAACATTCGACGTCCCTCGGGGGCAATGGTCATACCCCTACGGTACGCCGAGCCTTTAAATGCCATTTATTCAAGTCTTGGCATCGCTTCACCTCAACCTAGAGTTCCCTCGTCAAACGTGTCAGGTGCTGAAGGGTGCAGTCGAACTGGCCGATACTCACACCATTGTTCGCTATATCTGGCCGCATGAGTATCTCAGGAGGTTCTGTGCCGATTGTCGCGCAGGCACGCACAACAACGATGTCGCCTCGCAGCTCAACTGCGTCTTCTACGACAAATGGTTTACCGGCTGAGCATCCGGTATTGCGCGCAACAGCATGGTCGTCCATGGTGGGGCTTGTTACGGGTTTAGTTTTTGGGGCAATTCATCAGAGGCGCTGAGCTCCCTCGATATACGCTGACCAGGAATCCTGAAAACAACGAATAACGATTGGTGTTGCTTCGGCGACACTAACTCGACGACTCAATTCTTGCGATAATGACGTCACCTCGGCATCGTCGATTCCACAGGGCACAATCTGATCAGCCCACGACAAGTCACAATCACAGTTCAGCGCGAAACCGTGCATTGTCACTGATCGAGCTACCCGGATTCCAATGGCGGCAACTTTCCGGTCCGGCCCTTGGTGCTTACTGGGAACCCACACTCCGCTCCGTCCAGGCACGCGGTGTGTGCTGAGTCCTAAACTTGCGCACGCTGAAATCAAAACTTCTTCGATCAAGCGGACATAAGCAACCACGTCTATCGGATCAGGAAGGCGAAGAATGGGGTACCCCACGAGCTGCCCTGGCCCATGCCAGGTAATCCGCCCACCCCGATCCACATCGACAACCGGAGTGTCACCATTAGTGGGACGATCAGTTCGGGCGGTGCGTTTTCCTGCCGTATACACCGCCTCATGCTCCAGTATGACCAGGGTGTTCGGGCGCCGCCCAGCTACCACATCAGCGTGGAATTCTCGTTGCTGAGACCACCCTTCGGTGTATGGAATTAAACGTGGGGCATCACCGGGGTGCTCGATTGCCAGATCGGTCACATAAGCACCATATGAGGCCAGAGACTGCACTGCCATTCACTAGTGATCCAACTCAGTCCTCAGTTCTGCTTGTGCATGTTGTAAGCACGCAAAACCGCGCGCGCTGCTCGGCGCCCTGAAACCAAGGCACCTTGAATAGACGACGTATCTCGATGATCCCCCGCGACAAACACTCCTCCACCTAAGGCGACGTGAGAGCGGAGTTGTAGTGGCGGATCGACAACGGGCAGTGCTTCGGCAATGGGATAAACCCCCACCAAATCCCAGTGTTGCGTTGACGTGCGGTACATCCGTGCTAACTGGCGGCGAACTAGAGGCTCAGTGTTTCCTACCGATGGTGCGCCAAGGACGGTGCCAGCGATCAGCGCCGGTGGAGTGCCGTGGTCATAGGTGGCCCGAGTTGAATATTCGGGGGCCACATTAGATAGCACAGCGCTATTGATGATCGGCCCGTTTCGTGTGCCATCAAGATGTAGCATGCGCGAGTCTGTCGGAGGTTCTGCGCAGGTGTAGTAGTACGTCGTTAAACCACGGGTTCGCACAGCTGGAACTCCACATAACTCGCTGGCTTGACTGGGGTTAGTAGCTACGATCACAGCTGAGGTGTTAATGATGCCTTCATCGGTCACGACAGCTAATCGTGGAGCGTCCCCAATGATCCGTTTAACGCGGACCGCGACATGCAGCACCCCGTTTGGCAGGCGAGATGCCAGCTGCTCCGGCACCGCGTGAATCCCATGGGACGGCAATCCGGGAACACCGCGAATGAAGGAGCGGAGCAGAAGGTCCACGAACTGCCGCGACGTTTGTTGGGTGTCTTCGGCGAGTACTCCGGCGAGGAAAGGTTCAAGCACCATGGAGCGAAGTGAGCCAGTAATACGGTATCGGTCAGCGGCGACTCCCCACGGTTCATCTGGTTTCCTTAGCACCATACTCACCGGAGCGTAACCAGCCCGGATCAACCAAGCGGCAAGGCTAGCTTTTTCGATGACGCTCCCCGGTCCAGTGAGAGTGGACCACAGGTGCCGCGGCGCGCGGCGGGGGTCAGCCACCACGATATTCCGTCCATTTGTTGAGATAACCGCACCAGCATCAAAAGGGCGCAGGGCGAGAGCATCCACATCAATCAATCGACGGACAGCCGGGTAAGCCGGATTAATCAATTGGAATCCGTGATCAAGGCGCAAACCGTCGCGATAGTCGGTGCGCATTCGGCCACCGACGACCGGTGATGCTTCAACGAGGATTACGGATCGACCAGCGTGGCTCAGGGTGACTGCTGCGGACAGGCCAGCAAGACCCGCGCCAACAATCACGATCTCGCTTTTTTGGGGGAGGGAACCACTCACGGGATCAGCCTAATGATGGGGTTGTGGATGACCACGGTTGCTCTGACCGCCACATGCGTCACAGTGGCGCAATGACACCTGCGTTCCACGTTCGACGTGACGTCAATGACGTGGTGTTCCCTGACTCCGTCTTTGATCAAGCTAATACGCCGCCAGTGATCACCGGCTACACCGTGGGGCGTCAACTAGGTCGCGGCGCTACGTCAACGGTATGGGCAGGTATTCCAGACGGCGGCGGGGAGCCAGTTGCGCTCAAGGTCATTTCCCCCGACCCTGACACGCAACACGAACTCGCTTTTCTCCGTTCGATACGTCATCCAGGTGTTGTCCGAATGGTCGACGCCGTGTTGCTACCTGATGGTCGTACGGTCGTAGTGACTGATCTTGTCCCTGGCGGGTCGTTGGCTGATCTGGTGGCAGTTCGAGGGCACCTCACCGATATCGAAGTGGGCGGGGTTATGAGGGCCATCGCTGAGACGCTCACTGATGTTCATCAGCTTGGAGTCATTCATGCGGATCTCACTCCAGGGAACATCCTGATCAGCCGCGAGGGCAGGCCGGTGCTCGCTGATTTCGGGACGGCACGGATCAGCGGCACACGTACAACGGCGGAGTTTGGAACGCCAGGTTTCATGGATCCAGTGGTGATGATGGGTGAGATCCCTACTGCGGCAAGCGATGTCTACGGCTTAGGTGCTGTCGGATGGTTTGCGTTGACTGGTCGCCCACCTCCAGTTCCATTTCAACGTCCTCCGCTGACGCAACTCGTCCCATCAGCTGATCGACGCATCATCCAGATGATCCAAGCTGCGCTCGCTTCCTCGCCAGCGGAACGCCCGACAACCATGGATCTAGTCGCAGCACTGACTTTCGCTCAGCGTCAAGGGGCAAGAGTGATCGCACCTGCGAACGGATGCGAGCTCACCTATCGGCTTCGTGCTGCTGCCCGTGAGGCAGATGGTGTTTACCAGCCTCGACATCGACGCAATCTGAGACGTTACCGCTTTCCGGTCCCACGCTTTGTTGGCAAGGGGCACTGCTTTCATGGCCGCCCAGGCGTTATTACTGTTAGCGCTCTTATCGTGGCTGTGCTGTCATTGGGCTGGCATCAGATGGTCGGTTTTGGCATGCCACACTCAGCAAAGACTCACCATGAAACATCATCAACGGGAGCGTCTTCTCCAGAAGATCCGGTCACCCAAAGCTTGATAGCAGTAGCTGCCAACCGCGCTTACGCGCTCAGCAACCCCACTGAGGGAGTTCGCGCTCAAGGTTCTTCCTGGGGTGCTGACGATCTTCGTCAGCTAGCAAAGCTTGGATTGCATTATCGAGGTGTACGTTTCGTCCCCCGCGACGTAGTCACAGTGTCAGCTTCGTCTAGCCAAGTTGTCGTCATAGTTCGGTGGGAAACATCGTCTTATGACGTGATGGAAGGCTCTTCGGTGAGACGGAAAGTTCCAGCAGACAACGGGGTTCCGGTAAGGATGACTGTTCAACGCCGTGCTCATCAATGGCAGGTTGCTAGCGTGATGTCTGTCGCGCCAGAGCCCAGTGCGACTCAACCAAGCGATGAGTCAGATAGTCAAGCGTTGGATCACATATCAGAGCAAAGGCAAGGAGATAACCTTACCGAGACATTGCCCAAGGAGCCGCCGTTGTTAAGTCCGCGTGGGTGAAGTTAAAACCCCAATCCAGCAGCCGCGACGGCAGGAGTCTTCGGTCAGCGATCAATGTATCGGCGAACTCGCCGAGAGCAGCGCGTAACGCGAACGCTGGCGCTGGCACTGCAGCTGGACGGTTAACAGCAGCTGCGAGAGCCCGGGTGACATCACGTTGCGGAGCCGGATTTGGTGAACACATGTTGACCGGGCCAATCATGCTTTCAGAAGTGGCCCGGTCAACAATCAGCGCGATAGCGGCAAGGTAATCAGCCAAAGTGATCCAGCTCCACCATTGTCGGCCAGATCCAAGTGGGCCAGCTAACCCGTAGCGCACTAACGGGCTGAGGCGTCGCAAGGCACCACCCTGAGCGCCTAAAACAATGGAGGTCCGCAAAAAGCTGGTGGGGATACCTGCCTGTTGTGCTGGTTCTGTTGCGGCTTCCCAACGACGGCACACTGATGCCAAGAAATCCGTTCCGGAAGCGGACGTTTCGGTGACCGGCGCCGCGGACGGAAGGTAATAGTCCTGTCCGCTAGCAGAAAGAAACGCCCGTGGTTGTGGGCTAAGACTGGTCAGGGTTTTTGCAAGGAGTGCGGTGGAATCAACCCGTGAGTTCAAGATGATGGCGCGATACTCATCAGTCCAGCGGTGGTCACCTACCCCGGCACCAGAAAGGTTAATCGCCGCTTCTACCCCTTGTAAGCCATCGCGATCGATCTTTCCGGCAGCAGGATTCCACGCTACTTCGTTGTTGTCGCGGGGCGGGCGCCGCACCAACGTCATGACCTCGTGCCCGACTTCACGAAGATGCGGGACAAGCGCTGAGCCAATGAATCCACTTGCTCCTGCAACAATAATCTTCATGGGAAACTAAAGGCCCAGGTCCGCTTCGAAGGCTCCTTCTTCGAGGCGGACCTTCACGGTGGTGAGGAAGCGGGCCGCGTCTGCTCCGTCCACAATGCGATGGTCGTAGCTCAATGCGAGGTACACCATTGAGCGGATCGCTATTGTTTCTCCACCGTCGGCGTCTACGATGACGACCGGGCGCTTGACGACAGTCCCAGTCCCCATGATGGCCACCTGAGGCTGATCAACAATGGGCGTGTCAAACAACGCGCCACGACTTCCAGTGTTCGTCAAAGTAAATGTCCCACCCCCAAGGTCATCTGGCCCAATGCTGCCGGATCGAGTGCGTGCGGCTAAGTCGGCGACCTTGCGAGCAATGCCAGCGATGTTGAGTTCACCGGTGTTTCGGATGACTGGAACGATCAGACCCTTGTCTGTATCGACCGCAATGCCCAGGTTTTCCTCAGCGTGGTACGTGATCTCGTCACCGTGGATGCTTGCGTTAATCGTCGGATGCACTTTGAGTGCTTCTACTGCAGCCTGCGCGAAGAATGGCAGGAATGACAGTTTGACGCCCTCGCGTGCCGCGAAGTCCTTTTTTGCGCGATCGCGTAAGCGAGCGATCTTCGTGACATCCACTTCGACGACCGTCGTGAGCTGAGCTGACGTATGTAGTGACTCCACTAATCGGGTCGCAATCAAACGGCGAAGGCGACTCATTCGTTCAGTGGTTCCCCGTTTGGTGATGGCACTGGAGTTACCCCCTGTCGGTGATCCGGTGAGGGCACTGGCAGTAGTGGGAGTGTCGAGTGGTTGTCGTTGAGATTCAGCCGCAGCGAGGACATCTTGCTTGCGGATTCGCCCGCCCACCCCGGTGCCTGTGACACGTGCCAGATCGACCCCATGCTCAGTGGCGAGTTTGCGTACTAAAGGTGTGACATACCCGCCGGCATCAAGCGACGTCGTGAAGTGGGATTGAGTACGGTTCGCGGGCGGCGCGGAAGCAGAAGCGGGTGAAATTGGAGGTGGTGTGTGCGCTATCCCCGAGTCTCCCGAGGCTGCGGGGGGAGGAGACAGAGTGGTCGGGGGCGATGTCAGTGCAGGACTTGTTGGGGCTGTTTGAATCGGAGGTGGCGCAACAGCCGGGGTGCTGGTTGTGCTGTCGCCGATGACGGCGAGGTCTGAACCGACGGGGACGGTGTCGTCCTCTGCAGCTAAAAGTTTAAGGACGATCCCGGCATACGGGGAGGGTATTTCGGTGTCGACTTTGTCGGTGGCGACTTCGACGA